>JAVXWP010000034.1:0-143772 GCA_032230695.1 Actinomycetota bacterium
AGAACCACAGCGCGCGCCCTCTTTTGGCCGAAGGCCCACGGTTTCACGGCGGCAGGGCGTCCAACCACAAAACCGCGACTTCCGCACCTGGTCACGCCCTGGCGACGCGAAACCGTCAGCGCGCAGACCCGCCGAAACCAGTACGGACGAAGGCGATGTCGGCGGCTTGGCCGTCGGCGGGGGTTTCGACAATCACCGGTGCGCCTGCCTCGGCCGCGACAGCGGCAAGCACCTCGGGGTCGATCGTGCCTTCGCCGTTGACAACACTCGCGTGCCTGTCGCGGGTGGAACCGAACTCGTCACGGGAGTTGTTGAGGTGCACCAGGTCGATCCGGCCGGTGATGGCCTTGACCTGCGCGACGGCCTTGGTCAGATCCCAGCCCGCCGCGAACGCGTGACACGTGTCGAAGCAGAACCCGGCACCGAACTCGCCGACTTGGTCCCACAGCTTCGCGATCATGTCGAGCTCGCGGGCCATCGCGGCGTCACCGCCGGCGGTGTTCTCGATCAGGATCGGCACCGGGAATCCGCCCTGGTCGGCTTGGCGCTCGAACATCTTGCGCCAGTTGGACAGCCCGGTCTCGGGATCTTCACCCTGCCGGACGTGCCCGCCGTGCACGACAAGCCCTTTCGCGCCGATCGCGGCCGCGCCTGAGGCGTGCTGCAGGACGGTCTTGCGTGACGGGATGCGAATCCGGTTGTTCAGCGACGCGATGTTGACCGGATAGGGCGAGTGGATGAACACTTCGATGTCGGAGCCCAGGATTTCCTCGGCGTTCGGCAACGGTGGTGGTGTTTTCCAACTCTGCGGGTCGGCCAGGAAGAATTGGACGACGTCCGCATTGCGCTCGCGGGCGGCGGCCAGTACATCGTCCGAGTGGATGTGGGCGCCTATCTGCATGGACAGCACGTTACCGCTGAAGAGCCGAGCCTGAGCGCGAAGTTGGTGACGCTCGTGGAGTACCGTGGGTGCGTTCCGTGATCACGTTAGACCGAACGCAGTCATCTGCGCATCACGCAGCGAACGCTGGAGGGCGACTCGATGGGGAAGAACGCGCAGTGGTTCTACACAAAACGGTTGTGCGCAGTGGGATTTGCAGTGGCCGCTTCGGCGACGCTGGCGTTCCCCGGCAGCGCCTTCGCTGATGACACCCTGTCGGGGAGTTGCGCGACCACCCTTGAAGGTGCCCGTGCCCAAGGTCTTGCCCTCGACCTTGGCGCACCCCTCAACGTGCCGGGCCTGCTCACCGTCGGCCTGGACGCCCAGAACGGCGGAGCCCGCCAAGAAGGCGCCCCGCTACTTTCACTGCCGGTCGGTGACACGGTCCGCGGGCTCGGCCTCGGCAAGGTCCCGGTCGTGACGGAGGCGTGCACCGGACTCCAGGGCACGGTCAACGCGCTCGGTGACACGACCCAGACCCTGCTCGGTGGCAACCAGCCAGGGAACCCCGGCCAGCCGCCGACGGAGCCGGGTACTCCGCCGACCAATCCCGGTACCCCACCGGCGAACCCCGGCCCCGGTAACGAGGTCGGCCCCGTGGTGACCGGCCCGAACGGCGACCTCGACGCGATCGCCGGTGTGTTCATCAGCGCCGCGTTCGTACCGGGCGGCCTCGGCGCGCCGGTGATCATTCCGATCGTTCCGCCAGGTCAGGCCCCCATCATCGGCGAGGCCGGCGTCGCACCGGTCGTGATCGCGGACCGCTCCGGCACCGCGGAGGCCATGCCCGCCTCCAACGCCCCGGCGCGCCTTCCGCTCCTGCTCGCGGTGCTCGCTTTGGCCATCGTCGCGGCCGCACTGATCCGCACCTGGCTGCGCCGCAACCCCGCCTGACGGCTACCCGCAGTCATCTCCCGTGGCGCCTGTTCCACTCGATTGCCAGGCCATTTCGAGTGAGCGGGCGTCACTGCTGTCTATTAACGTCGTTATCCGGATAGACGCGTCACGGTGAAGGGGTCGAAAGCGATGCAGGGTCGGATACGGCGAGCGACGGCGATCGGTGCTGCGACCTTCGCGCTCGCGGGCTCGGCCGCATTGGCCATGCCCGGCACAGCGTCCGCGGCGGAGACGAAAACGGTCCCTTGTGGCAGCACGGTCGAGGCCAACCCCGGCGACACCATTCACGGAACGCTCCTCGGCCTGCCTCTCATCGATCTCGGTGTCGTAACTGTCTCCAAAACTCTGACCGCCACCGTGAACGCCTTGCTGGGCACCGTTTGCCAGGTGACGGTCACTGTCGTCAATACCGTCGTTGCCCCGATTCCGGTCGTCGGCGCCCCAGCCGCAGACGCCCTGAACAACGGTGTCGCCGGAGTCACGAACGGTGTGTCGGGCGGAATCGACGCCACTCAGCGCGCGCTGAGTGGAAACCCGCCCGCCCAGCAGCAGCCCGGCGGCGCACCGGGGAATCCGCAGTCGCCCGGCTCACCCAACGCCCCCGCGGGCGGAAACCCTGCCGGGGTGACGCCGATCCCCGATTCGAACAGCCCGGTCCTCGCCGGTGGTTTCACCGCGCCGAACTTCAGCGGGCTGCCGTTCACCTTCACCGGCTACGCGCCGATGCGGGACTACAGCACTATCCCGATGGTCAACGCCGGCCTCTACTCACCGTCGCCCGGTCTTCGCTACGGCGGCCAAGTTCCTGGCTACGCACCCGAATTCGGCATCCTCGGGCAGGCGGCTCAGCAGCCCTTGGGCGGCGGTGTCCAGAATGCGGGACAGGCGGAAGCACTACCCGGCACGGGCGGCGGAATGGTCGATGGCGCCGGTTTGCCCCTGCTCATCGCGGTTTTGTCACTCTCCGCGGTCAGTGCTGTCCTGGTTCGCACTTGGGTACTACGCCGAATGGCCGCTGCGACTTAGGCCGACCGCCTAGTATCTTTTCGTTATCCACCTCGTTCAACCAGTTGTTGCCATGACTCACGCCCCCATGTCCCGGAGGACCACGCTCGTGCGGAAGAACCTCGTTTGGCCGACCACCCGCAAAGCGCTCACGGTCACCGCGATGGCGGCCATGGTCACCGGAGGGGCGTTCCTGACAGGCGGCACCGCTTCGGCCGGGACGATGCTGGCTGAGGGCTGCGCGTCGACGGTCACCGGAAACATGGGCGACCAGCTCGCCATCACGGGTGACTCGGTCAAGGAACTCGTCCGCAAGGGCGCCAATGACGCCGGGACACTGGCAATGGGGGACTGGGCGGCAAGCGACATCGCCAAGATCCCCACCATCGTGATCGGGCAGATCCCCGAAACTGTCGGCGGCACGATCAGCGGTGAAAGCGTCGGCGCGGCGGTCCGCAAGGCGCTGGACAGCTCCGGCACTTGGGGTCTCGGGCTCGATCGGAACAAGACGCTGGACAACGTAGCCCGCACTGTCGCCGCCAGCTGCCAGGTCACCAGCATCGCTTCGAACTACGTCGCGCCGACCAGCCAGCCCGACTACTCGCCCGGCAACGGCGTCGGCACGCTCCTCCCGACCACCCCGGGCGGCCAGCTGCTGCCGAACCCCGGCCCATCGCTCACCGTCCCGCAGCGCGACTACGGCAACATCCCGGTGGCCACAGCAGGTGGGTTCGCGGTGCCGCCGGGCGTAAAGTACCCGGCAGGCAGCCCGCTGCCCGGCCAGCAGTCGCCGGAGTTCGGCGTCCTCGGCGCCGGAAACGCCGACCCCGGCCAGTCCGCCGACGTGCGCAACGCCGGAAACGCCGACGCGCTGGCCGCGCCCGCGTCGGCCGACGACGTACAGTTGCCGATGCTTCTCGCGGTGCTGGCGCTGGCCGGAGTCACCGCCGCACTCGTCAGGACCTGGGTGCTGCGAAACGTGTCGTAAGCCCGCACCGTCGCCCGCCACCAGCCTCTGGCGGAGGCGCTGCGCGCCGCCAATCTTTGCCCAGGTACGCTGACCTCGACAAACCCTCCTGTTACGGACAGTCCGTGACCGCGAGCCCATAGGAGGTGAGTGGTTGTGTCACGCCATTACGAGGTAATGGTCATCCTCGATCCCACGCTTGACGAGCGCACAGTCGCCCCGACGCTGGACACGTTCCTCAACGTGATCCGGACGTCCGGCGGCAGCGTTGAAAAGGTCGACGTGTGGGGCCGGAGGCGGCTCTCGTTCGAAATCATGAAGCACGCTGAGGGTATCTACGCCCTGCTGGACCTGAACTCCTCGCCGGAAGCCGTCAAGGAACTTGACCGGCAGCTTTCCCTGCAGGAGACCGTCCTTCGCACCAAGGTCATGCGCCGCGAGGTTCCGAAGCCGGGCGCCCGCGTCCTGCGTCGCCCGCCGGTCAAGCCCGCCAAGACCGCGGCTGCCAAGGCCTGAGGTAAGGAGACGTCATGGCTGGAGACACCGTAATCACGGTTATCGGCAACCTGACCTCCGACCCGGAGCTCCGCTTCACCCCGTCCGGTGCGGCCGTTGCCAACTTCACGGTCGCGTCCACCCCCCGCACGCTGGACAAGGCGTCGGGCGAGTGGAAGGACGGCGAAGCGCTGTTCCTGCGCTGCAACATCTGGCGGCAGGCGGCCGAGAACGTGGCCGAGTCGCTGACCAGGGGCGCACGCGTCGTTGTGCAGGGCAGGCTCAAGCAGCGGTCTTTCGAGACCAAAGAGGGTGAGAAGCGCACCGTCGTCGAGCTCGAGGTCGAGGAAATCGGCCCTTCGCTGAAGTACGCGACCGCCAAGGTGAACAAGGTTTCCCGTGGCGGCGGCGGTGGCGGCGGTTTCGGTGGCGGCTCCGGTTCCGGTGGAGGCGGCGGTAACAGCGCGCCTTCCGACGACCCGTGGGGTTCCGCGCCCGCGACTTCCGGTGGCGGCGGCGGCGGTTTCGCCGAAGAGCCTCCTTTCTGATCAACCACTTGTATTTTTTAGTATCCCAGGAGTGAATTGTGGCGAAGCCACCCATTCGCAAGCCCAAGAAGAAGGTTTGCGTGTTCTGCAAGGCCGTGAAAAAGGGCCGTCCGGAGTCGATCGACTACAAGGACACCAACCTGCTGCGCAAGTACATCTCGGACCGCGGGAAGATCCGCGCCCGTCGTGTCACCGGCAACTGCAGCCAGCACCAGCGTGACATCGCCATCGCGGTCAAGAACTCCCGCGAGATGGCGCTTCTTCCCTACACCTCGACCGCCCGATAAGGAGGCACGTCAATGGCGAAGATCATTCTCACCACCGACGTCGCCAACCTCGGTGGCCCCGGCGACATCGTCGAGGTCAAGGACGGCTACGCGCGTAACTACTTGCTGCCGCGCGGCTATGCCATGCCGGCGACCAAGGGTTCCGAGAAGAACGTCCAGACCATCCGCCGCGCGCAGGAGGGTCGCCGTATCCGCGACCTCGACCACGCCAAGGAGCTCAAGGGCTCGCTCGAGGGCCTCGGCGCCGTCCAGCTGTCCGCGAAGGCCGCTGCGGGTTCGAAGAAGCTGTTCGGTTCGGTGACCGCGTCCGACATCGTCGCCGCGATCAAGACCGCCGGTGGACCGCTGCTCGACAAGCACGTCATCGAGCTCGGCGAGCACATCAAGACCGTCGGCAAGCACCAGGTCAGCGCCCGGTTGCACCCCGATGTCAAGGTGAACGTCCAGCTCGAGGTCAAGGCCAAGCAGTAATAGCCTGATCAGGTATCGCGAAAAGGCGGGAACACTTCCTTCACCGGAAGGGTTCCCGCTTTTTCGTGTCCACCGCGGTGTTCGCGATGTACTCGAGTTGCCGGGAACTCACGGCACGCGCGACGCGTCGAACCTTCAGGTTGACGGCGACTGCGGGGCTTGAGGAAACTGGGCGTTATGGGGATTTCGAGAGGGGACCGACCATGGTGAATGCGGCCGACGGCGGCTCCAGCGGAAGTATCAGCATGTCCTCGCCGGCGACGGCCTCGGGTACCGCGGCAGGTGGCGGTTACGAGTTCGACCCGGAAAAGATCGACGACGTCATCCGGCAGTGGCAAGACCTGCAAACCGACCTTCGCAGCGATGAAAGTGACGCGCGGGCGATGGCGTCGGTGAAAGCGCCGGGCAAGGAGTTCGCCAGCGGCGATTTCGCCAAGTCCGCGAACCCTTCCGGTAAGGCGTTTCTCGAGCAGAACGCGCGGATGCAGGACTACGTCAAGAAGTACATCGACTCACTGCTGGACGCGAAGAAGAAGATCCAGACCAAGGAAGCCGAAGTCCAAGCGGACATCACGACGACGGGCAACAGGGCGCAGTGAACATGCACCGGGGTTTGACCATCACTTTCGCGGTACTGGCAGCGGGTGTGCTGCTGGCCGGATGCGGCGGCGTCAAGCCGGGCGATGCCGGCAACATCGGGCCGATGTCTTCACCACCGTCGCCGTTTCAGCCGTCGACCAGTGACAGCGGGGCGACGGGTTCGACGGGTTCCGCGCCCAAGGTGAGCGACCCGCTGAATCCGGCGCCGATACTGGCCGACGCCTGCGCCGCGCTTTCGCCGGCGCAGCTCAGCTCGTTCGGGCTGGAGACGACCGGCAGGTCACGCACGATCGAAAGCGGGCCGACCTGTGCCTGGGACTATGCCGACGGCAGCACCAACACCATCAACATCTCGCCGATCGAGGCGAACAAAAACGGCTTGAGCGATCTGTACGACCAGAAGGCCGAAAAGGCCTACTTCGAAGAGACCACGATCGCCGGTTACCCGGCCGTTTACACCGACATCACCGACGACAGGAACCGCGGCCGGTGCAGCCTCCAAGTCGGCGTCACCGACCAGCTCACGGTGTACATCTTCACCCAGCTCGACGACGGGCCGGATACCAGCAGCCCGTGCCCGGTGGCGGACAAGATCGGCGCCGCGATGGTCCAGACGTTGAAGGCAGGCTGATCGCATGTTGTTCCTAATCCCGATCGTGGCCGCCGGCGCCGCCTACCTCAGTCGCGACGAGTCCGGCTCGTACAGCGCGGGTGACGGCGACCGCAAGATCGACTGCTATCAGATCTGGGATCAGATCACCCACGGCCCCGGACCGGGTTCGATCGAAAACGGGCAGCGGGCCGCCACCCGGCTCAAGGGCAGCTACGAAGATCGCATCACTACGATCGACAAGCTGTCGCGTGACATGGACGCTGCTTGGACGGGCAAAGGTGCCGCCGCGGCGCAGGACGCCGGTGCCCATCCACTGAAGGCGTGGATGACCGATTCTGGCACGAAGCTCGCGGACAGCGACAAATATCTCGGCGACCAGCACAGCGCGTTCACCACCGTGGCGTCCAAAGTGCAACAGGTTCCGGAAAAGCCGCCGGGCAACGGTTTCCTCAACTCGATCACGCCGTGGGAGACCGATACCGACCGCGCGATCGAGGACTACAACCGCAACGGCCAGGCAAACGTCGACGCGTTCAACGAGTACTTCAAGGCCAGCAGCGAAAACGGAAAGGGTCTACCCAACTACAGCGCCCTCGACGGTTCGCTCGAAAAGGTCGGCGTCTCCGGCGACGGGCAGAACGGCAACGACGGCAACGGCAATGGCCAAGACGGGACCGGCCGAGACGGTGGCACCGGCACCATCCCCGGCGGTAGCGGGTACCAGCCTGGCAACCTGCCCGGTGGCGGCGGATATCAACCGGGCAACATCCCGGGCGGCGGCTATCAGCCCGGTGACATTCCGGGCTCCGGCAACGTTGGCAGCTACACGCCGCCGAACATTCCGGGTGGCGGCGGATATCAGCCCGGGAGCACCCCGGGCGTTGGTGGCTACCAGCCCGGCAACATGCCTGGTTACGACGGCACCAGCGCCGCCGGCTACACACCCCCGAACATTCCGGGCCCTGGCTCCGACTACGGCACAACTGGTGGCGGTTTCGGTCCTGGTGGCGCGGGCAGTCTCGGCGGCGGTGGCTACGGCGGTGGCGGTTTCGGTCCCGGCAGCGCGGGTGGTTTCGGGCCGGGCTCCGGCGGGAGTCTCGGTGCGGGTTCGAGCACGGGCGCGGCCGCACCGGGTTCGAGCACAGGCGCCGGGATGGGCCGCGGTGGGGCCGGTGCCGCGGCGGCCGGTGGCGCCGGAATGGGCAAGGCGGGCACGAGCGGTATGGGTGGCATGGGTGGAGCCCGCGGCGGCCAGGGCGGCGAGGACGAAGAGCGCTCGTCCAAATACCTGATGGGCGACGACCCCAACGACCTGTTCGGCACCGACGAGCTGACCGCGCCGCCGGTCATCGGCGAGTAACGCGGCGAACTCGTGCGGGGACATGCCAAAATACGTGTCCGATTCAAAGAAAACACAGCTCGAAGAAACACGGCTTGATCCACAAGGGGGACATCGCGGTGCTGGACAAGCAGGTCACGATCTCGACCAGCACCTTGATCAACCTGATCCGCAGGCGGGACGGCCAGCCGCACACGGTACTGGCCGAGACGCCGACCTGGTACAGCGACGAAGCGCTGCGCAAGGAATCCCAGATCGCGAACGACGAGCTGGCGCACAGTGGTTTGAGCGGGCGCGGTGGCCTGCATCCCGGGCTGGTCGCCACCATCGAGGCAGTGGTGCGCCCGCAGATCGAGTACTACGGGTGGATCGACGGCGGGTACGAAGGTAAGGCACTGAGCTACACCCTGCTCGCGGGCAGCGCCGGTGGTGAAGCTTTCATGCTCGCCCGAAACCCGGCCCACGAAACTGTGGTGCTCGCTTCCCTGAAGCCATCGGAGCTGCTCGAAAGTTTTATCAACCAGATTCCCAAGCTCGCGCCGGGGCGTGGTGCGTCGCTCGCGGTGCCTAAGAGTCAGGTCCTGAACTCGGGTAGCACGGCGACTGCCCAAGACGACGGCTACTCGGTGATGCGCGGCGCAAAGCCGAGTGCCGGCAGCCGGGACGCCGATGAACTCCGCCGCATCCTGGGGCTACGCCGAATGGGTGGCGGCAGTCTCTACGTGGCGGCGCGTGGCCGTAGCGGCAGCCGCCGGCGCATTGAACGCCCGGTGAACTACATCGATACGACGGAAGGCCGCTGGCTGACCGAGGAAGTACCTGGTAGTGGCGAACCGTTGATCTCGTTCGCGCCCGCCAACCAGCAGCTTCTCGCTGAGCGACTACAGAGCGCACAAAGCAAGCTCTTCGCTTAGCACACCGCTTGGCCGTTCAGCCGAGCGAGTGGTCGCCCTACGCTCCGTAGTATTCATCCACAGGCTCGCCCTAGATCGTCCCCAGTGGCCATTCGCGACACGCCGAACACGGCGCGGAGTGCGACACGCCGCACGGGCAAAAAGAAAGTTCTCCACAGCTTGCCCACAGCCTTTGACCAGGCATTTCACGATCGCCCACGGTTGTTGTCCCCAGGTTGTGCACAGGGTAACGCTGACCTGTGACTGGATACCCCCATTCATCCCCAGGTTGTACACAGGACGGTCCCCAGCCGGTTTGCGCTCGTCCTTCTGGGGGACATAGCGTGCCCCAGCGGTCCGGTACTCACCGTTGCCGCCGGAGGACGAAATCGGGGTTTCCGGCCTGGCCCGGAGGCGCTCGATCGGGGTTGGCAAGCTCGAGCATTTCCACTGGGCGAGTTGCCGGCAGGGTGGCGACTCGGGGCGTATCTTGAAATTGCGGCAGAGTCGAACAGATGTTCGCTTTACAAGGAGGTGTCTTCAGCGGTGGCGCTCACCGATGACCGCGGTCCCGCATTCGCGGCGTCCGATCCTGGACCCAGCGATCCCGGCCCGCGATCCGAGTTCGACCGCCAGCCACCGCAGGACCTCGCGGCCGAACAGTCGGTGCTCGGCGGGATGCTGCTGTCCAAGGACGCCATCGCCGACGTCATCGAGGCACTCGGTCCGGACGATTTCTACCGCCCGGCGCACCAGGCCGTCTACGACTGCATCCTCGACCTCTACAGCCGGGGCGAACCGGCCGACCCGATCACCGTCTCCGCCGAGCTCGAACGGCGGGGCGAATTGGGCCGTGTCGGCGGCGCGCCGTACCTCCACACCCTGATCGCGACGGTCCCGACAGCCGCGAACGCCGGCTACTACGCGGAAATCGTGTCGGAGAAGGCGGTGCTGCGGCGCCTGGTCGAGGCCGGTACCCGGATCGTGCAGTACGGCTACGGCGCCAACCAGAGCGACGGCGCGAGCATCGACGAGGTCGTCGACCGCGCACAGGCCGCCATTTACGACGTCACCGAGCGGCGGACCAGCGAGGACTACGCCGCGCTGGAAGACCTGTTGCAGCCGACGATGGACGAGATCGACGCGATCGCGTCGCGCGGCGGCTCTTCGCGGGGTATCCCGACCGGCTTCATCGAGCTCGACGAGGTGACCAACGGCCTCCATCCCGGCCAGATGATCATCGTCGCGGCTCGGCCCGGTGTCGGTAAGAGCACGCTGGGGCTGGACTTCATGCGGTCCTGCTCGATCAAGCACGGCCTGACCAGTGTCATCTTCTCCCTGGAAATGAGCCGCACCGAGATCGTCATGCGCATGCTCTCGGCCGAAGCGAAGATCCGGCTGGCGGACATGCGCGGTGGCAAGATGTCCGACGACGACTGGACGCGGCTCGCGCGGCGGATGAGCGAGATCTCCGAGGCGCCGCTGTTCATCGACGACTCGCCGAACATGACGATGATGGAGATCCGGGCGAAGGCGCGGCGGCTCAAGCAGCGCAACGACCTGCGGCTCGTGGTCGTCGACTACCTGCAGCTGATGAGCTCCGGCAAGCGCGTCGAGTCGCGGCAGCAGGAAGTCTCGGAGTTCTCGCGGCAGCTCAAGCTGCTCGCCAAGGAGATCGAAGTCCCGGTCATCGCGATCAGTCAGCTGAACCGTGGTCCCGAGCAGCGGACCGACAAACGCCCGATGCTGTCGGACCTTCGTGAGTCCGGCTCGCTGGAGCAGGACGCGGACATCGTGCTGCTGATCAACCGCCCGGACGCGTGGGAGCGCGACGACCCGCGCGCCGGTGAGGCGGACCTGATCCTCGCGAAGCACCGTGCCGGTCCGACGAGCACGGTCGTCGTCGCCCACCAGCTGCACTACAGCCGCTTCTCGGACCTGGCACACGGCTAGGTGTTGGCTAGGCTCTCGGCTGTCCAGCAGGTGAGGATGCGCAGCGCGTCGTGGCTGGGGCTGCCGATGGGGGCGGTGTAGGTGACGACGGTCTGGTCCGGTGCGGCGCCGAGTTGCATTGCCTGCCAGTCGAGGTCGAGAGTCCCGACGACGGAGTGGTGGAAGCGCTTGCGGCCGGCACTTGCGGCGCGCACCCCGTGGCCGCCCCACCAGCGGCGGAAGTCATTGTCCTGGACCGAGAGTTCGCCGACCAGTTTGGCGAGGCGGGCGTCGCCGGAGGTGTGCACGGCGTCCATCCGCAGTCGGGCGACAGCTTCGGCGGCGACTTGTTCCCAGTCCGCGTACAGGGCGCGGACCTCGGGTTCGAGGAAGACCAGCCGGACCAGGTTGCGGTGCTCCGGACGTAGTGCGGCGAAATCGAGGAACAGCGCGGTGGCGGCGGTGTTCCAGGCGAGGATGTCGGTGCGGCGGCCGAGGACGAAGGCGGGGGTGTGGCCGAGCGCGTCCAGCAGATCCTGAACGGGAGCGGCGACTTTTACGGCGGTTGAGGGCGTCCCGCGCTCGGGGCGGGTCTGGGCCAGCATGCGCAGGTAGGTGTGCTCGTCGTCGGTCAGCCGCAGGGCGCGGGCGATGCCGGCCAGGACGTTGTCGGAGGCGGCGTTCACCCGACCTTGTTCGAGGCGGGTGTAGTGATCGACGCTGACCGCGGCCAAGTGCGAGACCTCCTCGCGTCGCAGACCCTTGACGCGTCGCGGGTTGCCGATCGGCGGCAGACCCACCTCTTCGGGCGTGATCGCCGCACGCCTGGCCTTCAGGAACTCTCCGAGCTCGCTCACACGTTCAAGTGTCGCACTGGTGGTCGGCCGGTTCCTGGTGCTGTTGTCCCCAGGAACGCGGTGACCGGCCACGACACAGCTCTGGTTGGGCTTGGCCGCGGTGATGAGGCTGGTTCGCGTACCGACCCCATCCCACCTCATCGGAGGCATTCCCATGACCGCACTGACGCTGGAGTCCGCTGCCCGCATCGCCGCTGCCGGGCAGGCGGCCGCAGCCGAGATCGGCACCGCAATGAACATCGCGATCGTTGACGCTGGCGGCCACCTCCTGCACTTCTCCCGCATGGACGAGGCCTGGCTCGGCTCGATTGACCTGGCCATGAAGAAGGCCAAGACCTCGGTCCTGTTCCGCATGCCCAGCTCCGTCCTCGGCGAGATCTCCCAGCCAGGCGGGCCGGTCTACGGCATCGAGTGGAGCAACGACGGCCTGGTCTCCTTCGGCGGCGGCCTCCCGATCGCTGACGCCGACGGCCGCACTCTCGGCGCGGTCGGCGTCTCCGGCGGCACGGCCGACCAGGACGTGCACGTCGCCCAGACATGCACCCAGGCACTCTGACCACACGTCCCACGCGGATGGCGATGGCATTTCTCATGGGTCAGGCGCACTGTCGGCAGCGGGAATATCTCACCGGGCGTCGACGTCCAGTAGAGTAGTAGTTGAACCTTCAAACACTGGAGGCAGCGATGACCGCGCCTGACATCCGGACCCCTGTGCTCTACCTGAGCCACGGCGCGCCCCCGCTCGCCGACGACAAGACCTGGACCCGTCAGCTCGCCGACTGGTCCGCCGGCCTCGCGAAGCCGAAAGCGATCCTGATCGTGTCGGCGCATTGGGAGGAAGCCCCGCTCACGCTCAGCGCGACCACCACCCAGCCGCTGATCTATGACTTCTGGGGCTTCCCAGAGCGCTACTACCAGGTGCAGTACGCCGCACCCGGTGCGCCACAGCTGGCCGCCCGAGTGCGGAAACTGTTGCACACCAACGAAACCCCGGTCCTCGACGCACCGGAGCGCGGACTCGACCACGGCGCGTACGTCCCGCTCGTGGAGATGTTCCCCGACGCCGACATCCCGGTACTCCAAGTTTCGATGCCTTCCCTGGACCCGCAGGTGCTGTTCCACGTCGGGCAGAAACTCGCGCCGCTACGGGACGAAGGCGTGCTGATCGTCGGCAGCGGGTTCTTCACTCACAACCTGAGTGCGATGCGTTCGGTGTCCGGAAGGGACGGCACGCCACCCGCGTGGTCCAGCGAATTCGACCACTGGGGCGACGAAGCACTGAAGTCGGGCGACCTCGACACACTGCTCGACTTCCAGCACAAGGCACCCGCCGCCCTGATCGCGCACCCGCGTATCGAGCACTTCGCGCCGCTGTTCGTTTCACTCGGCGCGAGCACCGAGGGCACCAAGTCCGAAACGGTCATCGACGGCTACTGGTACGGCCTCGCGAAGCGCTCACTGCAGTTCTCGTAAACCCAGCCCCAGCCACGCGGGCCCTTAGTCGTAAAGCCGGTCACCACGACTTCCGGCCGGCCACGGCCGAAAGTCTTCACCGCGCGCGCTCGCCGAAGGCCAGGTTTACGCCACGCCCTGGTCTCGCGCGCCGCCAACAAACACAGCCAACAAACACAGCTGGGCCCGGAGCGACTTTGCTCCGGACCCGGCTGTTGTCAAAAAGGTGTTCGTACCGACTAGCTCAGTTTCACTGGGTGTGGAACTTCTTGCCGGTCAGGGTGGCGACCAGCTTGGAGAACATGCCCAGCGGGCTGCTGTCCATCTGTGCCAGTGCCGGAACCTGCACCTGCGGGGTGCCGGAGATGCCGTTCACGATCGGCAGGGCCGACACGGCGGGCAGCGTCGGCAGCTCGGTGGGCAGAGCCGGGACGGACGACATGGTCGGCAGCTTGGTCGGCAGGGCCGACACTGTCGGCAGCTGCGTGGGCAGCTGCACCGGGATCGGCAGCGCCGTCAGCGACGGCAGCGCCGTCAGCGACGGCAGGGCCACCGGGAGAGCCGGCAGAGCCGGACCCTCGGGGAGGTCCGCACGCTGCGCGTACGTCGGCATCGCGGCGGGCAGCGACGGCAGCTCGGTGGCGGCCAGCTCCGACATGTTGATCGGGAGGTCGATCAGCGTCTCGGGCTCGATCACCGTGGCGTTGGTGGCTTCGGCGTTGGCCGATCCGAACAGGTCGAGCGCCAGGCCGTAGACCTGGACGAGCGCACCGATCGGCTCCTGCAGGTTGAAGCCGGAGATGCTGCCCGCGTCGCCGGCGGTGGACGCCAGGCCACCGGTGACACCGGTGGTCTGGTTGTCGGCGAACGCGTTGGCCACGCCGCCGACGGCGACAGCGTCACCGAAGACCTGGGCCACAGCCGCGACGGGGACGTCGAGGATGTTGCCGGAGAAGCCGCCTTCGACACCGGAAGTGGTGACGTCGCCGCCCGTGGTGGCAACGGTGGTGTTGGTCGCGTCACCACTGGTGACACCACCCACGGCCGCGGCCACGCCGAAGACCTGAGCGATCGGGAGCGCGTCGACACCGATGATGTTGCCGGCCAGGCCACCACCGTCACCGTTGGTGGCGGAGTCGCCGCCCGCGGTGGTCATGATGTCGTTGGTACCGGTGCCGTGGCCGAGGCCGGCAAGTGCCGCACCGTCGCCGAACACCGTGGCGGCACCCGCGATCGGGGCCTGGATGATGTTGCCTGCGACGCCGCCGACCTGGCCGTCGGTGGTGGCGTCGCCACCGGCCTTCGAGTCGGTCAGGCTGTCACTGGCGCCAGTACCGGCGCCGATGAACGAGCCGCCCACACCGAACGCCTGCACCGGCAGCGAAGCCGGGACCTGCACGATGTTGCCGGCGACTGCGCCGAGCGGGCCGGACGCCGCGACGTCGCCACCCGCGGTTGAGGTGGTGTCGGCCGACGCCTTGCCGTGGCCCTGCCCGATGAACGAGCCACCGATGCCGAAGAGCTGCACCGGGATGGAGAGCGGCGCGGTCACGAGGTTGGAGCTGGCGGCACCGTTGTCGTCGTCCGTGCTGCCACCGCCGCCGCCCGTGACGACCTTGGTCTCGTCGGCCGAGCCGGAGCCCTGTCCGATGAACGAGCCACCGATGCCGAAGACCTCGGCGGGCACCGCGAGCGGCACCTGCACCAGGTTGCCCGAGGCGGACGAGTCGTTGCCCTGCGTGCCGTCGTGGCCACCGGCGATGACGGTCTTCTCTTCGGTCGCCGAACCAGTGGCGTTACCGATGTGCGAGCCACCGATGCCGAAGAGTTCGGCGGTCAGCGCGTCCTGGGTGTTGATGATGTTGCCACCGAGAACGGCTTCGTTGCCGTTGGAGTAGCCCTCGCCACCGGCGGTCGCGTCGGTGGTGTTGTCGTGGTTGGCGTGCGCGTTACCGATGTAGGTGCCACCGATACCGAACGCCTCGACCGGCAGGGCCACTGCCGGGTCGACGATGTTGCCCGAGCCGCCGGAGCCTTCACCGTTGGTGTTGACCTGCCCACCGGACTCGACGGTGCTCGAGGACGAGCCGCCCTTGGTGGTCGCGTTGCCGATCCACGAACCCGCGACACCGGCGACGTTGGCGATGAGCCCGCCCTGCGGCGCGATGATGTTGCCGGCGAGGAAGGAGTCTTCACCACCGGTCGACGCGTAAGAGCCCGAGTCTCCGGCTGCGCCGGCCTTGGCGTCGTTCGAGGTGTTGCACTGGCCCGTGTCGGCGTCGGAACCCCAGACACCGCCCGCATTGCAGTTGAACTTGACCGGGAGGGCGATCGGTGCGCCGACCACGTTGCCGGTTCCGGCGCCACCCTTGCCGTTGGTCTCGAGCGAGCCACCGGAGGTGGCGGAGGTGTCGGCGTCGAACTCGCTGTAGGCGTTGCCGAGGATCCAGGACGCGGCGTTGCCGGTCACCTGGACCGGCGTGGCGAACTGTCCGGCGACGACGTTGCCGGACAGACCGGAGCCGGTGCCGTCGGTCGAGACGTTGCCGGTCTCGGTCGCGCTCTGGCTGGCGGAACCGCTGGCGTAACCACTGCCGCCGGCGAGACCGCCCGCGTTGCCCGCGATCTGGACGGGCGCGGCCCAGTCCAGCGCGACGGCGTTGCCGGCGATGCCGGACTTGGAGCCGTCAGTGGCGATGTCCTGGTTGTGCGACCAGCTCTGCGTCGAGCTGCAGTCGGAGACCGAAGCGTCACCGATCACGCCGATGGCGTTGCAGCTGATCTGGATCGGGACGACGACGTCGCCGGTGACCTTGTTGCCCTTGAGACCGGACTCGGTCGGGCTGAAGCCTCCGTCGCCAACCTTCGAGGGGCTGACCGGGCTGATGTTCTTGTTGAGCTCTCCGAGTGCAGCGTTGACCGGCTTCGTGACCGGCTTGGTGCTGACCTCGGTGTGCACGCTCGGCACGTCGAGCTGCCCGAACGGCGTACCGACGGCGTTGCCTTCGATGTCGATCGGGACGGTGACGTTGAGGTCGAGTGGGCTTGCCGGAACGTCGGGGTTGACGTTCTCATCGGCGGAGGCGATGCCGGTACCCAGCATCAACAGGCCACCCGTGACCAACGCGGTCTGGAGTCCGCGCTTTGCCCAGGACTGCATGTGGGAGTTCTCCTTCATATTGGTTTCCCTTGCGGGTTAATGGGGTGCTCCATCGGAGGCGACGAAGCACCGGGGTGGGACAAGCGGACGCACTTGGGCGCACCGCTATGAGCGCGGGATTTAGGAGTGACGCGAATATCGGCGCACAGAAAGCACGGATATCTCGGGTGCGTCAGCTACCCCGCGAAGTGTGGTTCAGTCAGGAGTGACACCGGGCTGAGAGCCCGGAGTGAGCGGCATGTGCCGCACGCCGACGCGGAGAGTTCCGGTCTTGGCGTCGTAGTAACCGGCCGAGGACCAGACGGGAATGCCGTAGGCCGGACCGTCGAGATGACCACCGGGGCCTGTGCCACCGGGGACAGTGGGCGCCGACAGCGGGGCGATGGGCAGCCCGGCCGGCGCGAAGGGGGCGGGGAAATCGCCGTGGTCGTCGCTGTGCAGCGAAGTCTTGTTCGTTTCGGTCAGACCGGCACTGCGTGCGAGGCGCGAAGCGTAAGCCTCAGCTGCACCCGGCAGTTCGATCGCGGCCGGTCCGGTTTTCGGCGTTTCCGCGTCACCGACGGCTTCGGGGTTTTCCGGGAGCACACCGTGCTCGACCGGCAGGCCGGGGAACGCGGGAAGCTGAAGCAAGCCGCCCTGGCCGTTCTGCTTGTTGAGGAGGTCCCAGAGATCCTTGCCGAAGTCCGGGGAATCGGACGGCTTCAGCGTGTCCTGGATGACCTTCGGCGCGTCTTCGGGCTTGGTGGCGATGTGCTCGACCGCGCCGAGCGTGCGCTCGACGGGAGCGACGACCGCGGTGTCGGCGAAGTTGCCGACCGCGTCGCTGACCCTGTCCGACACGTCCCTGTCGATGACGCGGTGCGTGCCGTGCTCGCGGCAGCCGGCGGGAGCGGCGGGGCGCGCGGACTCGCTCGACGGGATCGACCAGCTGGTGGCTTCCTGCTGGCAAGCAACGTTCGACATGGCCGCGGAGGCGGCGCCGCTGGTGTCGCCGACGAGCTCCGCGGTACTCCGGGTGATGCCACGCAGGTTCGCGGCAGTCGCGTCGGTGATCGGGGTGACGGAAGGAGCGGCCGGCTCGTCGACGGGAGCGGCGGACGCGGTGGCGGCGGAGACCGCCCAGGCGGCGGCCGTACCGACTGCGACACCGCTGACAACGAGTAGCGCACGCGATGCCCAGCGGACAAGGCGCGCTGCGCCCTGCCGCTCGGTCATCGGGTCGTGCGCCACTCGATCTCCTAGAAGTTTTGAGAAGGATTTGGGGGGCGGCCGTGACTTTCATTCGATCAACTCTGGCCCGGCCCCGCTGTGTGCCCTATGAGATAAGCAAATTGCAGTTCACCCGCGCACCTTTGAAGGGACTTGATGGCACGATCGTGTGAAGAACACAGAGTGTGCATGACTTTCACGTTGAGTGATCAAGGCTGGCCGGAGCGCTACCTCCGACCCCGGGGGATACCGAAACGTCAAGCGTCTCTTCGGGCTAATTTCGGAGCGACCGCACGAATTCCGCGGACACAGCGAGAAGAGCCAAGTCCGATTCGCCCGGACCGATACTGTTGCCGGGTGAGCGACTCGAAGCGCGGAAGCGCGGAAAACCCGTTCCTCTCCGAGGATCCTGGCGTCACCGGACTGGTGCCGAGGGGGCTGCGCGTGAGCGCCGCGTTAGCGTGGCGCTTCCTCGTGGTGATCGCCGCGCTGTACGTGGTCATCTGGGTCATCGGCTATCTGTCCGTGGTGGTCATCCCGCTGTCGATCGCGCTGCTGCTCGCGGCACTGCTCGCGCCTGCCGTTTCCCAACTGGTCAGTGTGAAGGTCCCGCGAGGACTCGCCGCCGCGATCGTGCTGATCGCCGGACTGGCGATCCTCGGCGGCCTGCTGACGTTCGTCGTCGTGCAGTTCTCCGACGGCCTGCCGCAGTTGCAGAGTCAGCTCAACGAGAGCCTTCACCAGATCCAGACCTGGCTGGTCGACGGACCGATCCACCTGCGCCAGGAGCAGCTCCGGGACTTCCTCGACCAGGCGATCACGTTCCTGCAGAACAACCAGTCGGCGATCACCTCGAGCGCGCTGACCACCGCCAGCACCGTCGGCGAACTCCTCACCGGGTTCGTGCTCACGCTGTTCATCCTGATCTTCTTCCTCTCCGGCGGGGACCAGATCTGGAACTTCCTGGTCCACGGCGTGCCTGAACGTGTCCGCACCCGCGTCGACGTGGCCGGGCGCCGTGGCTTCGCCTCGCTGGTCAGTTACGTGCGGGCCACCGCACTGGTAGCCGTGGTGGACGCGGTCGGCATCGGCATCGGACTGGCGATCATCGGAGTGCCACTGGTGGTTCCGCTGGCCACGCTGGTGTTCATCGGCGCCTTCATCCCGATCATCGGCGCGGTGATCACCGGTGGGGTCGCGGTGCTCGTCGCGCTCGTGACCAACGGTTTGGTCGGCGCACTGATCGTGCTGGCCGTGGTGGTCGGCGTGATGCAGCTGGAAGGCCACGTGCTGCAGCCGTTGCTGCTCGGCCGGGCTGTGCGGCTGCATCCGCTGGCGGTCGTGCTGGCGATCACCGCGGGCCTGGTCACCGCCGGGATCCCGGGCGCGCTGCTCGCGGTTCCGCTGCTGGCCGTGCTGAACGCCGGGATCCGGTCGCTGCTGCACGAGGTCAACCCCGATCCGCAGGCCGTCAACGTACTGGCGGACAAGGCCGCGCAGCCGAACGACGACAAGCCGTTGGTCGAAAAGCTCGACAAGGGCTACAACGACAAGAAGTCCGACACCAAGAAATGACCCGGCTGGGCGTGGCGAAGCCTGATCCGGCGACACCGCTGTGGTGGGCCACGATCGCGCTGCGTGTGGTCACCCTGCTGTTTGCCATCGGTGCGGTGTTCGTGCACCGCGCCGACTTCGACCGCCCCTGGCTCGCCTGGGCGGTGGTCGGCGTGATGGTCCTGTGGACCGCGGCGACAAGCCTGGCCTACGCGCGCGAATCCTGGCGCAGGCACTCGCTCGTGATCACCGACGTGCTGCTGACGAGCGCGTTGATGATGACGTCGCCGTGGGTGCTTTCCGACGCGCAGTACGCCGTCGACGATCCGCTGGTCACCACGGTGTGGGCGGCGGTGCCCCCGCTGGTCGTGGGCGCCAGGTTCGGTGCGACCGGGGGCGTGCTGGCCGGGCTCGCCGTCGCGGTGTCGACCGGGATCGCGCGGACGCAGTTCGACCTCGACGTCGCCCGTGACGCCGTGTTGCTGACGGCGAGCGGCCTGCTGGTCGGGATGGCGGCGACCATCGCCAGGCGGTCGGCTGCCACGCTCGAACAAGCATTGCGCACCGAAGCGGCGACGGCGGAACGCGAACGGCTCGCGCGGTCGATCCACGACAGCGTGCTGCAGGTGCTCGCCAGGGTACGCAAACGCGGCGGTGAACTGGGCGGAGAAGCCGCGGAGCTCGCGAAGATGGCCGGGGAGCAGGAAATCGCGCTGCGGGCGCTGGTCACTACCGAGCCGATAGTCCCGAGTATCAGCGGCACCACCGATCTGCGGGCCGCGCTGCAGCTGCTCGCGACGCCAACGGTGAACGTCTCGGCTCCGGCCGGCGACGTCGCCCTGCCCGCGCGCACGACCGCCGAACTGCTCGCGCTCACCAGGGAAGCACTGACGAACGTCGAAAAGCATGCACCGGGTGCGAGCGCGTGGGTGCTGCTGGAGGACCTCGGCACGGAGGTAGTGGTGAGCATCCGTGACGACGGCCCGGGGATCGAGCCCGGTCGGCTGGAACGCGCGGCGGCGCAGGGACATCTAGGTGTGGTGGAGTCCATCAAGGGCCGCGCCCGCGACCTCGGGGGGACGGTCACGCTGGACACCGCTCCGGCGGGCGGTACGGAATGGGAGGTCAGGGTGCCGACGAAAGCGAGAGGGAAACGATGACCGGCGTTGACAAGTCGAAGGTGTCGGTCATGGTGGTCGACGATCACCCGATCTGGCGCGACGGAGTGGCCCGTGACCTCACGGAGAACGGCTTCGACGTGCGCGCGACCGCGCCCGACGGGGACGCGGCGGTACGGATTTCCCGCGCGGTGCGCCCGGATGTGGTGCTGATGGACCTGAATCTCGGCGAGACGTCCGGGGTGGACGCGACGAGGGCGATCACCGCGGCACTCCCGTCGACGAAGGTGCTCGTGCTGTCCGCGAGCGGCGAGCACAGCGACGTCCTGGAGGCGGTGAAGGCGGGCGCGTCGGGATACCTGGTGAAGTCGGCTTCGGCGACGGAACTGGTGGACGCCGTTCTGCGCACGGCCGCGGGCGACCCGGTGTTCACCGCCGGGCTGGCGGGCTTGGTGCTCGGCGAGTACCGGCGGATGGCCGACTCGCCTTCCGAAGGGCCGCAACCGCCGCAGCTGACCGAGCGCGAGACGGACGTGCTGCGTTTTGTCGCCAAGGGAATGACCGCGCGGCAGATCGCGGAGAAACTCGTGCTTTCCCATCGCACGGTCGAAAATCACGTGCAGTCGACCCTGCGCAAGCTTCAGCTGCACAACCGCGTCGAGCTGGCGCGCTACGCGATCGAGCACGGCCTCGACGAGGAGTAAGGGTCCGTTCAGGGTTTTTCCCGGATCCACCTGACGCTGGAAGCGACCTAACCTGGTGTCATGGGCGAGGACGAGACGGTTTCGGCAAGCGCGGCCACCAAACCACTGAGCGACCGTGACCTTCGCGTGTCGGACAACGAGCGTGAGCACGTTGTCGGGGTGCTGCAGAAGGCCATCGGCCGGGGCATGCTCGACCTCGACGAATTCACCGAGCGCACCGACCTCGCGCTCGCCGCCCGTACCCGCGGCGAGCTGAACGCGGTACTCGCGGACCTGCCGGGGCTGGTCCACCGCGACGCGATCAGTCAGTTCGCGCCCAGCGGATACGGGCCGCCGCCCGCTTTCGGCAGCCAGCTGCCCGGAAGGCCCCTCGAGCTCAACGCGAAGTACTCGTCGCTGGTCCGGAGCGGCCCGTGGATCGTGCCGCAGGCACTGGTCGTCAACAACAGGTACGGCTCGACCAAACTCGACTTCAGCCAGGCGCGGGTCGACTTCCCGGTCGTCTACATCGAGCTCAACGCCAAGTGGGGCTCGGTCGAGATCATCATTCCCGAGCACGCCGCCGTGGACGTCAATGCGATCACCGAGGTCAAGTTCGGCTCACTCGAAGACAAGACCCGCTCGAACGGCCGGCAAGGAAACCCACGTTTCGTCGTGTCCGGGCGGGTGCACGGCGGCTCGTTGGTCATCAAGCACCCACGACGGGGCCTATTCAGCTAGACACTTCTTTGACGGCGATGCGCGCCGCAGCGGGATCCGCGGCGGCGAGTGCTGCTTCGGCAACGGCTTCGCACTGAGCCAAGGTCGTCGCGGCCAGGCTCGCGCCGACCCCACGGACGGCGGCGGCGTTCATCGAAAGGCTGGTCAGGCCGAGGCCCGCGAGCACCAGGGCGAGTTTCGGGTCCGCCGCGGCTTCGCCGCACACCCCGGCCGGTTTCCCGGTCGCCTTGGCGGCCTCGCCGATGAGCGCGATCAGGCGCAGCAACGCGGGTTGCCACGGGTCGTTGAGCTTCGCGACCGCGCCGAGCTGGCGATCCGCAGCGAAGGTGTACTGCGCCAAGTCGTTGGTACCGATGGAAACGAAGTCGACGACGGCGAAGATCTCCCGCGCGATCAGTGCCGCGGCCGGGATCTCGATCATCACCCCGGCCCGCTGGATACCGGCCGCGCGAGCGCGCTCGGCGAACCAGGCTGCCTCTTCGGCCGTGGCGACCATGGGCGCCATCACCGACACCTCGGCGCCGGAATCCTTTGCCGCACCGGCGATGGCTTCGAGCTGGCGGTCCACGATCTCCGGCCGGTCGAACGCGACGCGCAGGCCACGCACGCCCAGCGCGGGGTTGGGCTCCGCCTCCGGGGAGAGGAAGGCCAGCGGCTTGTCTGCGCCCGCGTCGAGCGTGCGGACGATGACCGGCTTGCCACGGAACGGCGCGAGCACGGCGGTGTAGGCAATGCGCTGCTCGTCGACGGTCGGCTCGGTTGGCGCGTCCAGGTAACAGAATTCGGTGCGGAACAACCCGACGCCTTCGGCACCGGCGTCCGCCGCGGCCTGTGCGTCCGTGGCGGAACCGACGTTGCCGAGCACCTTGACGCGGTGCCCGTCCTTGGTCGCGCCGGTGCCATCCCACTCGATCGCGGCGGCCGAAGCCGCGGTGACCACGGGAGCGTTCGGATCGGCGACCTGGACCGTCCCGGTGTCGCCGTCGACAGCGAGGGCTTCGGCATCGAGGGCGAGCAGACCCCGGACGGCCACCACGGCCGGGATGCCCAGCGCCCGGGCAAGAATCGCGGTGTGGCTGGTGGGGCCGCCTTCTTCGGTGACGAGCGCGAGCACCTTCGCCGGGTCGAGCCCGGCCGTGTCGGCGGGGGCGAGGTCACGGGCCACCAGCACGCTGGGCGTCGCGAACTCGGGAACGCCGGGAGGTTCCACCCCGAGGAGCTCGGCGACGATCCTGTCGCGGACGTCACGGATGTCACGGGCGCGCTCGGCCATGTAACCGCCGGCCGCGAGCAGCGCCTCGGCGAACCCTTCCGCGGCCTGGAAAATCGCGCGGGCGGCCGGGAGCCGGTCCCTCGTGACGAAGTCTTCGGCCTGGCTGATGAGCGCGGGGTCGCCTGCCATCGCGGCGGTGGTGATCAGGATGGTGGCCGCTTCGCCGGTCGCCGTCTCGGCGAGCGCTTCGAGCCTGCCGACGACGATTTGTGTCGCCGGGGCGATCCTGGCCGCTTCGGCGGCGGGATCGGCCGGGGCCGGACCGTTCGCGGGCTCACCGAAAGGCTCGGCGACACGGATGACGGGACCGCTCGCGCGGCCAGGACTGACCGCGACACCGGAGAGAGCTTTAGACGACATGGTCTAGACCATAGCTCAAATAGATCTCGATATCCCGAGGCGGAGTGCACACGCACCGGTCGCGTAGCTCGTCCACCACGGGCATGACCTCCTCGTCCCACCATGCCGCCGCGAACCGCGCCCGCGCGTCGGGGTCCCGGCCGGAGAGACCACTCCGGAAGCCCCATGCCTCCGCCGAATCCGCCATCCGGAACCAGTCCTTCGGGTCGTCCAGCCAGAGTCCCCTCCGGACTTGCTCCTCAAGGGGAACACGTTCGAGGAACTTCCGCTCGGCGGCTTTCGACCGCAGGTGGGCAACCGTGAGGCACCCCATACCGAACGCGACCGTGCAGATCTCGCGCACCCACGCCGAAACCTTCACCACGCCCCTGGCCCGCGCGATCGACACCCGGTGATGGCCGTCCTCGACGAAGTAGAGCTCGCCGAGCCGCACCAGCCGGACGGGCGGGAGGTCGGCGTCGGTCCGCGCCAGCGTCTCCCATCGGTGCCGGAGTGACCTGTTGAGCGGCCGGAAGTCACGGTCGAAGTCCCCGATCCGCGCCATCGTGCCGACGATCGCGGCCGCCGGGACGTCCTGCCTGCCGAGGTCGGTCTCGCCGTTCTGGCCGAGCGCGGAAAGCGCGTCCGACAACGGCATGATCGCGACTTCGTCGGGAGGGCGAACACCGGCGGCCACCCTGAGCTGGGCGAGGTAGCCCCGGCGCCAGGCGGCGCTGAAAGTATCCGGCGCGCTGTTCATATGAGGTACAACACAACCCGCGAGGACCCCATTCCGCTCAAATTTCGTCGGCCCGAGGATAGGACGGCTGCGCGCCGCGGCGTGTCACCGAAAACGCCGCGACCTGCACGGCCTTGCGTGCGGCGTCGGCCAAACTCGCCCCTTCGGCCAGCGAAACCGCCAGCGCACCCGCGAACGCGTCCCCGGCGCCGGTCGTGTCGACGACCTCGACCTGCGGGGACCCGACCTCGGTGAGCCCGTCCGGCGTAACCACGATCGCTCCCCGAGCGCCGATCGTGACCACCGCGGACGCCGGACCGAGGTCCAGGAGCTTCGCGGGGTCGTATCCCTCGGCCCCGAGCAGCCAAGCCGCTTCGTGCTCGTTGACGAGCAGGACGTCCAGCGCGCCAAGCGTCGCGGCGGAGACCTCCGCGACCGGCGAGAGATTGAGCAGCACCCGCACCCCCGCCCTGGCCGCCGCAGCGACCGCGTATTCAACGGTCCGCAGCGGGATCTCCATGGACGCGACCATCACCTTGACGCCGTCCAACGCGCCGTCTACGTCAGCGGGCTCGAGCGCAGTGTTGGCTCCGGGCGAGACGAGAATCGAGTTCTCGCCGTCCGGGGTGACGGTGATGTAGGCGATGCCCGTCGGCCGCTCAGTGGTCCGGACCAGGGCAGTGTCCACCCCGGACTCGCGCAGGGAGCCGAGCAGGGTGGCGCCATAAGGGTCATCGCCGACCGCGCCCAGCAACGCGACACTCGCGCCGAGCCGTCCGGCCGCGACAGCCGTATTGGCCCCTTTGCCGCCAGGCGAAATTTCCGTGTCGCCGCCGAGGACGGTCTCCCCGCCCTGCGGACGTCGATCGACGGGAACGACCAGATCGGCGTTGGCGGAACCCACCACGAGGATGTCGGCAGTCATCCCAGAACCATGCCATGACCAGCCCGTTCATCCGTTGAACGACCCTTCGTAGGTATATGTGAAGGTTTTTGTAACTTATCCGGCTCCTGGTGCGACAATCAGGCAAGCGCCCGAACGCGTCACTCGATCGGGGGATATGCATCCCCCAGCCGTCACTTCGAGCCGCAAGGGCCCTCTCCAGACACGTTGCCGCGTTCGCGCGGTGACGTTGCCCCTTAACCGGTGGAGATCGGGGACGGGGCATCGTGTCGCCGGCGTCGATCACGTAGCCCCCCGAGTGATCGGCGTCGGCGGCGCCTAACCGGTCCTACTCGCTCCTGCGCCGGGGCGAGTAGGACCGGTAATTACTTTCCGGAGGCATGAGCCTGCCGAGTTTCTGGGCTCTGCGACCCTTGACAAAGTGGCAAAACCGACTTCTCGCCCCAGTCGTGACCGGCGCGCCCACCGAAACCGTGAGGGCAAACTCCTAGACTGCTGGTATGACCAACCCCACACGCAGGGTTCGCGTGCGAGCGGCGACGGACAAGGACATCCGCCGGACCGCCCGCACGCTTCTCGTCGAGCAGGGGCCGGAGGCCGTCACGCTGAGGGCGATCGCGCGCGAACTGGGCATCACCGCGCCGGCGCTGTACCGCTATTACGGCTCGAGAGACGACCTGGTCGAGCACCTCCGGCTCGATGTGTGCGCCGATCTCGCGGCCGAACTGGCCGAGGACGTCGCCGGCCTGGAAGACGACGGTTCGCAGCAGCTCTTCGCCATCTGTAAGGGGTTCCGGCGCTGGGCGCTGACCCACACCAAGGAGTTCACGCTGGTGTTCGCGTCGCCCACCGGCGACGTCGGCTCCGCACCGGGAAGCGCGCTGAGCCGGATCGACGAGCCGTTCGGCCGGATCTTCCTGGCCACCGCCGGACAGATCCTCGCCAAGCAGGACCTGATGACCCCACCCGACGACGTCGTGCCGCCGGAACTGCGTCACGACCTCGCCGCGTTCCAGACCGAGCTTCTCGCCGTGCTCAGCGCGACCGGGCAGCCGTTCCCCGCGGAGAAACTCGACCTGGGCACCACGTACCTCATGATCCAGTTCTGGGCCCGCCTCTACGGGCACGTCACCCTCGAGGTGTTCGGCAACTATCCGATCCCGGTGTCGAAGCCGGACATCCTGTTCGACGCGATGCTGCTCGACCTCGCCCGCGAGATCGGCCTTTCCCTGCCCGTTGCCTGATCAGGCTGCGTGGCCGCCATCCACGGAGATCGACGTCCCAGTGATGTAGCGGGCCTGGTCACCGGCGAGAAAGGCGACCGTGTCGGCGATTTCCGCCGGATCGGCGTACCGGTTGACCGCCGTCAAACTCCGCTGGTCAGCCGCGTAAGGGCCGTCCGCCGGGTTCATGTCGGTGTCGGTCGGTCCTGGCTGGACGAGGTTCACCGTGACACCGCGCGCGCCGAGTTCCCGCGCGAGCGCCTTGGTCAGGCCGATCATCGCTGTCTTGCTCAACGCGTAGAGCGTCATCCCCGGACTGGGCACCCGGTCGGACACGCAACTGCCGATGGTGATCACCCGGCCGCCTTCGCCGAGGTGTGGCGTGACGGCCTGGGTCACCAGGAACGTCCCGCGCACGTTGACGGCGAGCACGCGGTCCACGTCTTCGAGCTCGATCTGGTCGATCGGCGCGATCACGCCGACACCGACGTTGTTGACCAGGATGTCCAGCCTGCCGAACTCGGCGACGGTCGTTTCGACGGCCGCGACGACCGCGGCCGCGTCGCCGCTGTCCGCCCGGATGGCGAGCGCGCGCCGGCCGAGCTCCTTGACCCGGTCGACGACTCCGGCCGCGAGCTTTTCGTTGTGCTGGTAGGTAAGGACGATGTCGGCGCCGTCAGCGGCGAGCCGGACCGCCGTGGCCGCGCCGATGCCGCGGCTGCCGCCGGTCACCAAGGCGACTTTGCCGTCGAGCGTCATGTCTTCTCCATTCGATGGGGTTGAGCGGGAAATCCGCACAACCCCATCGAAGCGGGAGCGAAGCGCCTGAGCTGGCGCTTATCGGCCGTCACCCTTTGGCTGCACGTTGCGCACGATCGGAAACCCAATGTGACAAACTGCCGTCCGGGGAACGGGGACTGTGGGGAGACGCTGTGCTGCAAACGCAAGGGCTGGTGAAGGTCTACGAAGGCCGTCCAGTCGTCAACGACGTGTCGTTCCGGCTGGAACCAGGCACGGTGACGGCGTTTCTCGGGCCGAACGGCGCCGGCAAGTCGACCACGTTGCGCATGATCTGCGGCCTGACGATTCCTACGCGTGGTACGGCCACCGTGGCGGGGAAGCGGTTCGTCGACTGGCGGAACCCGGCTCATGTCGCCGGTGTGCTCCTGGACGCCTCCGCGGTGCACCCCGGCCGCACGGGACGCGGGCACCTGGTGACCTCGGCGAAACTGGTGGGCCTTCCTACGGCGCGAGTGGACGAGGTGCTGCACCAAGTGGGCCTCGCGGACGCGGCGAAACGGCGGATCGGCAAGTACAGCCTCGGGATGCGGCAGCGACTGGGGCTCGCCCACGCGCTGCTGACGAACCCGCCGATGTTGATCCTCGATGAGCCGATCAACGGGCTGGACCCCGAAGGTATCCGCTCCACGCGACAGCTTCTGCGTGATTACGCCGCACGCGGCGGGACGGTGCTGCTGTCCAGCCACGTACTCTCCGAAGTGGACCAGACAGCGGACCGGATCCTCATGATCGGACAAGGCAGGCTCGTCGCGGACGGGCCACTGCGGAACCTGGTCGGGGCGGCCAGGACGCGGGTGCGCACCACGGATCTTCCTTTGCTGGCACAGGCTTTGCAGCGGGCCGGGGTCGTTGTCCGGCAGGTCGGGGCAGACGAGCTTTCCGCGGACGCGCCGACCGAACGGGTCTCCGAGATCGCCTTCCAAGCGCACGCGCGCGTACTCGGCTTGACCGAGGAACAGCATGATCTGGAAGAACTCTTCTTCCGGCTGACCAGTGGTGGACACCGATGAACCCGCAGCAGATGGCGCCGCCGATGTACCAGCAGCAGCCGGCGTGGCTGCACCACGCGAACAAACGCACGCCGTTCCGGACGCTGGTGCTGGCCGAGTTCCGCAAGCTGGTGGGCACCACTGCGGACAGGATCCTGCTGGTGGCCGCGCCGATCGTGCTGGTGCTGCTCTCGGTCTGGATCATGTCGGACCTGCACGATCCCTACACGATGGTCAAGCAGATCGGGACAGTCACCTTCGCGATCCGTCTCAGTCCACTCCTGGTGCATCTCGCGCTGGTCAAGCTGATCGCGGGTGAATGGCACTACCGCAGCGTGCAGCCGACGCTGTTGGTCCAGCCGTCGCGTATCCGCTACCTGCTCGCCCAATCGACCGTCGCGCTGATCGCCTGGCTGGTCTGCGCGGCGCTGAACGTCTTGCTGACCTTCAGTCTGCTTCCCGGTTTCCTCGAGACGCGTGACGCCGAAAGCCTGCTCGGCTTCCGTACCGGCTGGGTGATCGGGGTGTGCGTCCTCGGCTCGTTCTCGCTGACCCTGATCGCGCTGGCGGTCGGCCTGCTGGTGCCGAACACAGCCGGAGCGCTGTCGACGTATTTTGTACTGGCGCTGGGCTTTGTCATCCTCAGAAGCAGCCTTGACGCAGTCGCTTGGGTCGACCCTTCCGAGCCCATGATGGCACTGGCCGGGCAGTCCCTGCCGGACAATCTGCTCCCGGTCGTCACCTCTGGCGTGCTCTGGCTGGCGCTGCTGGTGGTGGGTGTGGTGCGAGGACTGCGACGCGACGCGGTCTGAGTCCTAGTCGGGAAGCGCCAGCGAACCGCCGCCCGGGGCAACGGTGTCGAGGAAGTCCAATGCCAGTTTTTTTACCACCGGGCAGTACTTGTCGGACATGCCCTTGTAGTCGGAGTCAGAGCCGACGGCGGTACCGCTGCCTTCGGGCGGACGGTACGTCACGCTGAACATGGACTTGGAACCGGTGTTGACGGAGAGAGCACAGCCACCGAGATAGGCGGCTGTCGTCGCGTAATAACGGCCGTCGAGCAGAATACGGCGGAAATGCTGGTTGAAGGTGGTTATCGCCCGCCAGGCATAACCCCACGGATCCGGGTCGTCCTTCGAGGGCGGAGTGGACCTCAAGTAGACGTAGCCGTCTGACGTCTTCAGCATGCAGGTCTGGGTGTCTGCGGATGGCTGGCCGGTCATGCCCAGTTTCGCCGCCAGCTCCTGGTTGGTGAGCAGCTGGCTGCAGTCCCCGGTGAAGGGATCCGGCCTGGCGGTCTGCACTGGAAGCGTGTCGTAGGCGATGGAATCCGCGGGTAAGAGCGGAGCCGGCTTCGCGGGCGTCGGGCCGGCCATCGAGCATCCGGCAAGGACCATGGCGGCCACACCCGCGGCGACAAGAGTTACTGATCGACTACGCACAGGAAGCACGTTACCGGTAGGCACGGGTGCTGTATGGAGAATGGCCCCGAACGCGGCGTTCAGGGCCATTCACCTCGCGCTACAGAACGATGTTGACCAGTTTGCCGGGGACCACGATGATCTTGCGCGGGGTGCCACCGGCGACCAGCGCGGCGATCTTCTCCTCGGCCAGCGCGGCGGCCTGGACCTCGTCCTTGCCCGCGCCGGTGGCCACGGTGACCCGCGACCGCACCTTGCCGTTGACCTGGATCGGGTACTCCACGGTGTCCTCGACCAGGTACTTCTCGTCGACGACCGGGAACGGCCCGTGCACCAGCGAATCCGCGTGGCCCAGGCGCTTCCACAGTTCTTCGGCGATGTGGGGCGCCATCGGGGCCAGCATCAGCACCAATGCTTCGGCCAGCTCACGCGGTGTTTCCTGGCCGGAACCGTAGGTCTTGGTCAGGTAGTTGTTGAACTCGATCAGCTTCGCGCCGGCCGTGTTGAACCGCAGCTCCGCGTAGTCCTCGCGGACCCCGGCGATCGCCCGGTGCAGCTGCTTCAGATCCGCCTCGGTCGCCGTCGCACCGTCCGAAGAGGACACTCGTAGCTCTCCGGTGGTCTCGTCGACCACCAGGCGCCACATCCGCTGCAGGAACCGCTGCGCACCGACGACGTCCTTGGTGGCCCACGGCCGCGAGACGTCCAGGGGGCCCATGGACATCTCGTAGAACCTGAAAGTGTCGGCACCGTAGGCCTCGGACATGTCGTCCGGGGTCACGATGTTCTTCAGGCTCTTGCCCATTTTCCCGTATTCCTGCGTGACGACCTCGTCGCCGTAGAAGAACTTGCCGTCCTTCTCGACCACTTCGTCCGCGGGCACGTAGATCTCGCGGGCGTCCTTGTACGCGAACGCCTGGATGTAGCCCTGGTTGTACAGGCGGCGGTACGGCTCCTTGGACGAGACGTGACCCAGGTCGAACAACACCTTGTGCCAGAACCGCGCGTACAGCAGGTGCAGCACGGCGTGCTCGACACCGCCGACGTACAGGTCCGTGCCGCCGGGATCGTCGACACCGTGCTCTGCCGGGCGCGGGCCAACCCAGTACTTCTCGTTCTCGGGGTCGACGAACGCTTCCGGGTTCGTCGGGTCCAGGTAGCGCAGCTGGTACCAGCAGGAACCGGCCCACTGCGGCATGACGTTGGTGTCGCGGCGGTACTTCTTGGGGCCGTCGCCCAGATCCAGCGTCACCTCGACCCAGTCCGTCGCACGGGACAGCGGCGGCGACGGCACCGAATCGGCGTCATCCGGGTCGAAGGTGCGCGGGGTGTACTCGTCGACCTCGGGCAGCTCGACCGGCAGCTGGTCTTCCGGCAGCGCGATCGGCAGGCCGGACTCGTCGTAGACGATCGGGAACGGCTCGCCCCAGTACCGCTGCCGCGCGAACAGCCAGTCGCGCAGCTTGTACTGGACGGTGCCCTCGCCGTGGCCGTTTTCTTCCAGCCAGCCGATGATCGTCTTCTTGGCGTCGGTGACGTTCAGCCCGTCCAGGCTCAGCGCGTCGCTCGACGAGTTGATCGCCGCGCCGGCGCCGGTGAACGCCTCGCCGTCGAACCCTTCCGATGGCTCGACCGTGCGGATGATGTCCAGGCCGAACTTCTTCGCGAAGTCCCAGTCACGCTGGTCCTGGCCCGGCACGGCCATGATCGCGCCGGTGCCGTAGCCCATCAGGACGTAGTCGGCGACGAAGATCGGGATCTGCTTGCCGTTGACCGGGTTCACCGCGAACATGCCGGTGGAGACGCCCGTCTTTTCCTTGTTCTCCTGGCGGTCCATGTCGGACTTGCGGGCGGCGGCCGCACGGTAGGCAGCGACAGCTTCGGCCGGGGTCTTTTCGCCGCCAGTCCAGCTTTCCGCGACAGCGTCGGGCCAATCGGCGGCGGTCAGCTTCTCGACCAGCGGGTGTTCCGGGGCCAGCACCAGGTAGGTCGCGCCGAACAGTGTGTCGGGGCGCGTGGTGAAGACCTCGACGCTCTCGTCACCGGCCTCGCTGTGCTGGTTGACACTGAACCGGACCCGGGCGCCGTTCGAGCGGCCGATCCAGTTGCGCTGCATGGACTTGACCTTCTCGGGCCAATCCAGCAGGTCCAGGTCGTCGACCAGCCTGTCGGCGTACGAGGTGATCCGCATCATCCACTGGCTCAGGTTCTTGCGGAAGACGGGGAAGTTCCCGCGGTCGCTGCGCCCGTCCGCGGTCACTTCTTCGTTGGCCACCACCGTGCCCAGGCCCGGCGCCCAGTTCACCGGCGCGTCTGAGATGTAGACCAGCCGGTGCGAGTCGATGATCTTGCGCTGCTCGACGCCGGTCAGCTCGCTCCAGCTGCGGCCGTCCGGCGTGGGACGCTCGCCACCGGCGTACTGCTTCTCCAGTTCAACGATGGGACGGGCCTTTGCCTGCGTCTCGTCGTAGTAGGAGTTGAAGATCTGCAGAAAGATCCACTGCGTCCACTTGTAGTACGCGGGATCGGTGGTCACCACGGACCGGCGCTCGTCGTGGCCAAGGCCCAGCTGACGCAGCTGGCGGCGCATGTTGACGATGTTCGCTTCGGTGGTGGTACGCGGGTGCGTGCCCGTCTGCACGGCGTACTGCTCCGCGGGCAGCCCGAAGGCGTCATAGCCCAGCGTGTGCAGGACGTTGCGCCCGATCATGCGGTGGTACCGGGCGTAGACGTCGGTGCCGATATAGCCCAGCGGGTGCCCGACGTGCAGGCCCGCGCCCGACGGATACGGGAACATGTCCTGGACGAACAGCTTGTCCGACGGGACCTGGACACCGTCTTCAGCGAGCGGGCCGACGGGGTTCGGCGCGTTGTACGTGCCGTGGTCAGCCCAGTAGTCCTGCCAGCGCTTCTCGATCTGACCCGCCAGTTCCGCCGTATAGCGGTGGGGGGTTGCGTCGGTCGCCTCAGTCATCGCCGAAATCCTCCGTGTGGGTGCTCCAGAAACAACTCGACCCCTCAGCCCGTGGGCATGAGGGGTCGCCGCGCTGCTCCAGATGGCTGGTTCAGCGCGGCAGGCTAAGAAGCAGCCGAGCCGTGTTCATGCAGTCCATCTTAACTTCCTGGTCAAAGCGGTTAGCTGTCGGGCGACGGGTGGGTACGATCTGCTCGCCGAGCAGGCGAACAGGCGTCGTGACATGGCGTGTAGCACAGTCCATCAGGGTATCGAGCCGGTTGCTTCGAGGTCACGCTTATCCTCGTGGGGTGTTCGTACTCGCGCTGGTCCCGATAGTGCTGGGTGTGCTCGTGGGCTGGGGAGGTTTCCTCGGCTGGCGAGAGAAGTTGCCGCGTGACCGTGGTGCGGGTGTCCGCACCGCCGCCACCATGCGCAGCGACGAAGCATTCCGTGTCGGCAACAAGATCGCCGGGCTGCCGACGCTGGCCGGTGGGGTCATCGGTGTCATCGGCGGGGTCGCCGGGCTGCTCATGCCCGGAACCGGCGGGCTGATCGTCGCCACCGTCGTCGGCCTGATCGGGCTGTTCGCACTGCTGGTAGGCGGCGCGGTCCTCGGCAACAAGGCCGCTTCGGCAGTGCCCGAGCCGTCGAACATCCCCGCCGGTTGCACTGGCTGCGCCTGTGGCGCCGGTGGTTGTGGCGTGCTGACGAAAGCCACCACCACCGCTGAGGCTTAGTTCCGCTGCAGGTCGCCGGGGTGGGTGGCCAGCAAACTCGTCGGGATGCCCTGTCGACGCAGAACCTGACCCCACAGATCCTGGTTCGGCGAGGCCAACACGTCGCTCGGCAACGCCGGCACGATGAGCCAGTCCTCACGGTCGATCTCGTTCGCGAGCTGCCCCGCGTCCCAACCGGAGTAACCGGCGAAGACCCGCACGCCACGCACCTTCGGCAGCAGCAACTCGGGATCGGTGTCCAGGTCGACGAGCGCCACCGGGCCGCGGACGGCGATCACCCCCGGAACGGTTGCCGCCGTCTCGCCGGTGCGCAACGCGGCCAGGCACAACGCCGTCTTCTTCTCCACCGGGCCGCCGACGAACACCGACTGCGGCTCGGCGACATGACGGCCCCAAGCAGGCAAGACGTCCTCGACCGGCACGTCGCTTGGCCGATTGAGCACGACGCCGAGCGTCCCCTCTTCGCGATGGTCGATGACGAAGACCACCGTCCGCCGGAAGTTGGCGTCGAACATCGTGGGGGCGGCGACCAGGAGCGTTCCCGGTTCAACCTCGGCGTCCGCAGGCACGCTGTACATGATCCCACTCTGCCCGCCCAAGAAGTTCTCAGGCACGGGAACAACAAACACTCTTGTCCCGTTACAAACATTGGCTGGCGCACTCCGTGTCCCCCGGGCTCACTGAAGAACCGCCTTTGTGGAATACCAGTTCGGCTGGAGCCACACTGCGCATAGCCGCCGTGAGGCGACCGAGTGCGTCAGCCGCTATCGCCAGCCACTTCCCCACCGCCACCCTCAACCGAGACGCTGCGCGCCGCATTATTCTCTAGGGCGTGACAACCAGCGCCCACTCCACCACTCCACGAGTCGGTCCTCGCGTTCTGCTGCGGGACCCGGAGTTCCGGCGGCTGATCTTCACCAGATTCGTCGCGCAGTGGGGCGACGGTGTGTACCGCGCCGGGCTCGCCGGCGCGATCCTGTTCAACCCCGAGCGCGAGACCGATCCACTGGCCATCGCGGCCGGGTTCGCCGCGCTACTGCTGCCGTACTCGCTCATCGGCCCGTTCGCGGGTGCGCTGCTGGACCGCTGGGACCGCCGCCGGGTGCTGGTGTTCGCGAACCTGTTGCGGGCGTTCGCGGTGCTGGCGTCGGCCACTTCGGTCGGGCTCGGCGCGTCCGGGTTGTCGCTGTTCACCCTCGCGCTGGCCGCCGAAGGGATCACGCGATTCATCGGTTCCGGGCTTTCGGCGTCGCTGCCGCATGTAGTGCCGACGTCGTCGGTGGTCACGGCCAACGCCTTCGCCACCACCGCCGGTTCGCTGGTGGCACTGGTGGGCGGCGGCTGCGCGATCGGGCTACGCGAGCTCTTCGGTGCCGGCAACGTGGGTTCGGCGTACGCGACGGCCTTCGCCGCCTTCGGGGCCTTGGCCTCCGCAGCGATCGCGCGCCGGTTCGCCGCCGGCAAGCTCGGACCGTCCACTGTGGACGAGCCGGCAAGCGCGCTACTCGCCGTCGGCAGAGGACTCTCCGACGGCGCCCGAGCCGCGTTGCGCGCGCCGAGGGTCACCGCCGGGTTCATCGCACTGTTCGCGCATCGCGCCTCCTACGGTATTTCGCTGCTGGTCACGCTGCTCCTGATGCGGAATTCGTTCACCAGCGACGGCTTTCTGCGCGCGGGCCTGCCCGGCATCGGCCAGGTCGCGGCCCTCGCGGGCGTCGGAATCTTCGTCGGCGGGCTCGTCACCGCTCGGCTGATCGCAACCTTCGGCCGCCTTCGCGTGGTACTCGGATCGCTGCTGCTGGCCGCCGCGGCGCAAGCCGGACTCGGTCTGCCGATGGAGCTGTCGACCGTCCTGGCCGCCTCGTTCGTCATCACCTGCGCCGGTCAGGTGCTCAAGCTCAGCGTGGACTCGTCGATCCAGCTGGATGTCGGCGACGAATCCCGCGGCCGTGTTTTCGCGCTCTACGACACGCTCTTCAACATCGTGCAGGTCGCCGCGGTCTCGGTGGCGGCGGCCCTCGTCCCGGTCGACGGCCACTCGCCGGGCCTGCTGCTCTTCGCGACCGTGATGTACCTGGTCGGGGCACTCGGTTACCTCTTCGCGGTACGCCGGAACGACATCGAGTGATTCGCGGACGCAAATTCTGCCGAACTCAAGTGAGCTCTCGACGTTGGCATTAGGGTGACGCCGAGAGAGACGTACCTACTTTCGGGGGGTTCTGTGACAGCGCCCGGCGACGACCGTGCCCGGCTCGAAGCACGCAACGCCGCGATGAAGGACCAGGTCGATTCGCTGCTCGAAAAGTTCGAAAAGCAGACGGCGCAGCTTCGTGACGCCCAGGCTGCGGCCGCGACAGCGTCGGCCACGCTGACCTCGAAAGACGGCTTGGTCCGGGCGACGATCGACTCGACGGGTTCGCTCGCCGCACTGGAGTTCGTGCCCTCCGCGTTCGAACGCACCACGCCCGCCGCGCTCGCGAACACCGTGCTGGGGCTGGTCCGGAACGGCACGCTGCAGGTCAAGCAGCAGGTCGCCGACCTGATGTCGCCGATCACCGAAGACCTGCCGAACCTGTCCGACCTCATCGAGGGCGCGCCGTCGCTCCAAGGTCTGCTGCCGAAGATCCCCCGCTTCCTCGAGGAGGAAGAGACCGCCGCACCGCCGCGCGCGGAGTCGTTCGAGGACCCCATCATGCGCAGCGAACAGCCACCACCATCACCGACGCCTCCAGTGGCCAGGCGGGCGCGTCCCGCGCCGGTCGAAGACGACGAACCGCCGTCGAGCTGGATGACCAGGGGCGGCAACTGATGCCTGACGGTGCCGGTGGTTTCACCGCGGATCCCGATGCGATCCTGTCTGGCGCGAGCGGCCTGAACACCGCTGCCGACCAACTCGAAGACGCGGGCAACGAACTGAAGAACGCCCTGGCCGCACAGGGCGAATGCTGGGGCAACGACGATTCCGGCAAGGAGTTCTCCAAGGACTACCTCCCCGGCTCGGAAGGGGCTGCCGAAGCGTTCGTTTCGCTGGTCGAAGGGCTGCGCGGGATGTACAAGAACGTCGACACGGCCATGAAGACGATCACCGCCGCCGAAGGCGAAGCCCAGTCGACCTTCACAAAGGGGCAGTGACCCTTGGGGATGGAAATGCCGGGCGAGGTCGCCTGGCTGCTGCCGATCGTCGTCGGGGAGAGCTGGCCCGAGGGCGACGAAGACAAGCTCCGCGCGCTGCGTGACGCGTGGCTTGTCGCGTCGAAGTCGATCACGCCGGTCGCCGAAATCGGCTCGAAGGCGGCCAGCGAGGTCGTTGCGAACTGGACCGGTGACAGCGCCACGGCGTTCGCCGAGCAGTGGAAGAAGTTCACCGAAGGCGACGAGGCCTACTTCAAGTCGCTGGCCGACGCCGCGCAGGCGCTCGGGGATTCGTGCGACCAGACCGCGCTCGACATCGAGTACACGAAGTACATGATCATCATCTCGCTGGTGATCCTGGCCGCGCAGATCGTCGCGATGATCGCCGCCGCGGCCCCGTCGTTCGGCGCGTCGACAGCCGGTATCGCGCCGGCGCAGATCGCCACCCGGATGACCGTGCAGATGCTGTTTCGCGAGCTGCTGCAGAAACTCGCGCAGCAGGGGTTCAAGCAGCTCGCGAAGGAACTCCTCGAACAGTTCCTGAAAGAGGGCCTCAAGAAGATCGCCAAAGAGGTCGCGACGAACGTGGCGATGAACGTCGCCATGGACGCCGGGATCCAGGGCCTGCAGATGGCCAAGGGTGACCGCCAGAGCTGGGACTGGAGCAAGACCAAGGACGGTGCCATCGGCGGCGCGGTCGACGGTGTTGTCGGGGCCGCCAGTGGCGGTCTCAGCAAGAAAATGGCCGGTGAAGACGGTTTCAGCGTCGCGGGCAAGGCCGTGCAGGGTGCAACGGAAGGCGTCGCCAGCACTGTCGGCCAGGCCGCCGTCACCGGCGATCTCGGGAACCTGACGGCGAAGGACATCCTGACCGGCGCGTCCAGTGGCGCGGTCAGTACCGGTGTCGACGGCGCCAAGGACCACTTCAAGTCGGTCAACAGCCCCGAAGCGCCGCACACGCCCGCACCAGACGGGCCGACGCCGGCGAACGAGCCCGGTGGCAACCCGCCGACACCGAACCGGCCGGACAGCCCGCCGGCGAACGGTCCGGCCGACCAGCCCCGCAGTTCGCCCGCACCGCAGCCGGATCCGTCGCCGAGCAGCCAGCGTCCGGGCACCGGGTCGAATGGGCCTGACAACTCGCCCTCGCCTTCACCTTCGCTTGGGAACGACCGCGTCACGCAGCAATCCGCACCGGCACCCGAGCGCACCGATGCCGCGCCCGGTGACACCAACCGTGTCGCCGGTCCGGCGAATCAGCCGCAGCAGGGTCCGGCTTCGGACGGCGGCAACGCTCAGCAAGGCCCGCAGCAGCAAGGAAACTCGGCGCCCGCGCAGGCAGCTCCGGCCCAAGCCGCGGGCTCACCTCCCGCGGGAGGATCAACCCCGGCAGGGTCGTCTCCCGCACAGTCGTCTCCCGCACAGTCGTCTCCCGCAGGTTCCTCACAGGCGCCTTCTTCGCCCACGCATTCGTCGCCAGGAACTCCGGCACCGATGTCCTCCCACGGAGGTTCTTCGCCGGGTGGCTCCTCCCCGGCTCCCGCCTCTTCGGTACCTCCAGCCGGCGGCAACGGAAGTCACGGCCCGTCCGGTGGGTACGGCATGGCTCAGCCGGCACCCGGCAATTTCGGTCCGGCTTCGAGCGGCCAGAATGTGCCGCCGGGACAGCAAGGTGCCCGTCCGCAAGACAGTGTCAACGCCGCCGGTTTCACCCAGAATCCCGGTCAGCGCCCCGATTTCGGCCAGCCCGTGCCTGGTCAACAGCCACCCTTCGCCGGGCAGCAGCCACCTCCGCCCGGCGGGTTCGCGCCGCCACCCGGCGGGGGACATCCTGGTGGCCCGAACCAGCCCCGGCAAGGCCCGCCACCGGGCCAGCCACCCCGACAGGGTCCGCCGCCGAACTGGCAACCACCGCAGGATCCGCGGCGTGGCAACTACTTCCAGCAGGACCCACGGGGAGGACCCGGGCCACAGCATCGTTCCGGGCCGCCGTCCGGACCGGTCCAGCCACCGCGCCCGCCCGGCCCGCCACCAGGACCGCCCGGACAGCGTGGCCCGGGGGGCTATCCGCAGCAGCCGCCGCGTCCGCCTCAGGCGTACGGACCCGGACCGCATCCCCCGCAGCGCCCGCCGATGCCGCCCTCGGGGCCCGGTCAGCGACCCATACCGCCGCAAGGCTTCGACCATCGTCAGCCGCCACCGCAGGTTCCCGGCCCGCGCCAGGAACCGCCGCGCGCGTCCGAGGGCTACCGGGGCACGCTCGACGAGCCCGCACCGGTACAGCAGCCGAGGGAGGCAGCGCCCGCCGCACACGAGCCTGAGGTTTCTCGCCGGCCCGAGCCGGAACCCCAGCGCGAGCCCGAGCCGGCCAAGCCCGAGGAGAGCTCGGTCGCCGAACAGTCGGTCTCCGATCGGCTCGACGGCAACCAGGACCGCCCCGATCTCAGCGAGGACTACCTCTCCGACCCGAACCACCGCGGTTCCGCAGCTGATCACGACAGCATCCGCCGCGGCATCGGCAACGACGAGAACTTCGACCGCCTACGCGAAACCGCACTGGCGCGGCGCGACGCGGACCCCAGCCTCGCGCACGTGTCGGACAACGCCGCCGTCTCGATCCACGCCTATAGCCGCGAGCTCTACGACGTGGTCAACACGCCGAACCGGCTCGGTGGGGCCGACCCGAACTTCGAGGCCGCCCAGAGCCAGAACCGGGCGATCGACGGCGCGCTGAACGAGCTCCCACCGCATGTCGGCCCGGTGGTTCGTGGCCTCGACTTCAACGGCGACCCGCGGCTGGCCGAGCTGGCAGCGGCGCATTACGTCGAGGGCCAGGTCACCATCGAGCCGACGCTGACCAGCGCGTCGATGAAGCTCAGCGACGACCAGAAGTTCAAGTTCGGGGACGACGTCGCGCTGCACATCGACTCGAAGACCAGCCGGGACATCTCGTCGCTCGCGGAGAACGCGGGAGAGCACGAGGCGTTGTCCAAGGCGGGCACGCAGCTGTACGTCCACGAGAAGACGCTCGTGGTCACGCCGGACGGCAAGCGGCAGTGGGTCATCCGGGCCGAAGAAGTCACGCCCGGCGACCCGCGGTACCTCGACCCCGACACCGCGAAGCAGAAGATTGCGGAGCGCCGCGAACGGTTCGCGGAGGAGGCCGCCGAGGTCAAGGAGCGCAACTCCCGCCGGATCGCCGACATCTTCGGCGGCCCGGCCGAGCCACCTCCGCACCACACCCCGGACACGCACGACTCTTCCACCATCACCGATCGGCTCGACGGCGAACACACGCCGGACGACACCCCGGCGCTGCCCGGCAGGACCGAAGAGCCGGACTGGTCGTCGCTGGCCCGGTCGACCAACCCGCCGAGCGAGCCCGCCATCCACGCGGGCACGGCGACCCCGGAGCAGCAGGCGGCCTACATCGCGCAGCGGCATCCGGAACTGACCGCGGTGAACCCGAATTTCCACGCCCCGGACGCCTTCACCAACGGCTATGTCACCAACTGCACCCGCGGTGTCGTCGCCTACGCGCAGCGGATGGCCGGGTTCGACGTCCACGCCGTCCCGCTGCTCCCGCATCAGATGGCGGAGTTCGGCACACTCGACAGCGTCCAGCGGCACCTCGGCGGCGAGTGGCAGTCGCACGGTGACTACGACAGCGTGATCCGGGCGATGAACGAGCTGCCGGTCGGCTCGCACGCGGTCATCGGCGTGCTGTTCCCGGGAGCGGACGGCCAGACCTTCGGCCACGTCGCCATGGTGGTGCACACCGACGAAGGCGTGGCGTTCATCGATCCGCAGTCCGGTTCGCTGCTGAACCTGCCGCAGCCGCCGTCCAAGATCGATCTATTGCCGTTCGACCCGCTGAAGAACGACGCCGAAACGGCAAAGCCGTCCGAGCAGACCGCGCCGGAGAAGACGGAGACCCCGGTCGATCCCCGGATCGCGTACAAGCTGCCGGATCCGCCGGTCGACCCGCGGATCGCTTTCGCCCGGCCCGACGACCACGGCTACGACGTCCAGCCGTCGCGGATCGGTCCTGACGGACGTCCAGTGCCTACGCTTTCGCACCCGCTGCCCGACCACGCGCCGGAACACAGCGGCTACGGCATGCCCCAGCAGGACGGCGCGTCCACCTTGCCGACGCGCGAGGACGTCGCCCGCTATCTCGCCGACCCCCGCGTCGACGAAGCGCTGGCCAGGGCGAACGAGCCCGACTCGAGCGGTCAAGTCCCCAGGGTCGACGGGGTGCCGCTCGGCGACGCGGTGCGCCGGATGCTGCCGGACCACCCCGAACTCGTCCGGGTCATGCAGAACGCGGACTACCTCGAGCGGTCTCTGCTCGCCAGGCCCCAGACAATGGTCGGGCTCATGCAGCATCCCGAGGCGATGCCGATCCTGGAAAGCGCGGTCGCGGAGGTCAACAACCCCGATCCGGAAGCGCCGCCGCTGGCAGATGCCCCGGAGACGACACCGCTCGAGCCAAACCAGCGCGAAACGAGCCGCGAGGTGGCTGAATCCGCGAGTACCTACACCGACGAAGATCGGGTGCAGCCCGACTTCGAGCCGGAGAAGCGCCGCGACGAGGCCTATCGCGCCGAATACATGGCCGAGCTGTACGAAAAGGCCGGGCACGCGCAAGCCGAGCTCACCCGGATCGTCAACCAGCTCGCCGAGGACAACAACGGTGAAGCCCACGCCCGCAAGGAGCTCAAGAAACTGGGACGGGCGAACGACAAGATCGACAAGGACTACGACGGTGACGCGTCGAGGCTTGTGGACGTCGCCGGTGCGTACATCCAGTTCGACAAGGTCAAGGACATCTACGCGGCGCTCGCTGTGCTCGCCGCCGAACCGAACCTCGAGATCGTCAAGTTCAAGGACAGGTTCGCCAAACCGATGGGCAGCGGATACCGGGATCTGCAGATGAGTGTCCAGATGTCCAACGGGCACATCGCCGAGTTGCGCCTGCACCTCAAGTCGCTGGACGAGATCACGGTGTACGAGCACGCCGTTTACGAAGTACGGCGAGACCTCGACTCGGCCGCGTTCGACGACGGCGACCGTCCGTTGACCGCCGATGAGGCGGCGTTGCGAGACGCCTTGATCGCGCGCGAACGTGACCTCTTCTGGACCGCGCTGCAAGGAGGCTTGTGATGGTCCAAACGCCGTCCTATTTCACCTACTACAACAAGACGTACCGGATCGACGCGACGCCGGAAGGCGGGCTCACCGGACATCTGCTCGACCTGGAGACCGGGGAGTTCAAGGAGAACAACCGGCTCATCGACACCGTGCTCTTCAATCGGGCCGGCGAGATCGACGCTGTCGACGAAGCCGAATTCATCGACGCCACCGAGCGGGAACGCGCGCGGTACCTGCGCGGCGACGGGCCGATCTTCGCGCTGTACGACACGATCAAAGGGCTCTACGACCAGGCGAAAAGCGAAGGGCGCCGAGTCACCAAGGACGAACTCGCGCTCATCAAGTCTTTGCGGCGCAAGACGTATCAGCTGTGGGAAGACGAGCTCGCCCGGCGCGCGGCCGGCGAGCCACCCACGTTCCGAGCCACCACGATCCTCGGTTGATGTTTCCCGTGGAACAACGTCTTTCACCCGCTGACCAACGAACGCTCCTGACCAGCATCGGGCGGCTCGTGCGGGACAACGCACCCGAAGGCTGGTCACGGATCGACGTCTCGTTCCGGCAGATCGGCAAGCACGCCGAACTCGAACCCTCCGTCGACGGACAGGTCATGGCACCGCCGCCGGGCTTGGGCGACCTGTTCTCCGCTCTACGCGCCGGGATGTACGAACCCGGCCGCGGCGCCTGGCTCGACGCGCATTTCGCGCTGTCCGCGGCGGGCGCCTTCGACTTCGAATTCGCGCGGGACGCCGAGCCCGAATGGCACGCGGTTCTCGACGAGGAGGCGGCGGTGTTCGCCGACGAACTGGCGGCGTTCCCGCGCGAGCTGGCGCATATCCCCGAATGGTGGCGGGTACGGGCGGGTTTGCCGTTGCCGGTCACCTTCCTCCACGCGAGGGTCGTCGACGCGTACGCCGAAGGAAAGCCGCCGGTGGTGGACCGGACTCCGTTGTCCGCCGAGGAAATCCCGCTCATCCTGCAATACCTCGAACGCGAACCCGCCGTGCTCACCGGCAGCGGGCTCGGGCCGGACATCTTCGCGCCGGACGCCGCGCCTAGCGTGCCGGAGAGTTACCACACCGACGGCACCTGGATCTGGCACGCATCCGTGCCGCATTACCTGCGAAAGTACGGCACACCACCGGAAACCGAGCTCATCGAGCACATCCGGGTGCAGAAGTTCCACCCGCCGTACGTCGAGCAACTGGTGCGCCGCACGGCCGAGGCCGAGCTGCTGGGCAGGCCGAAGCCCGCACCGGATCCCGCCGATCTCCGGAAGAGCGAAGGCGAGATCGCGGCCGATCGGGAGACCCAGCCCAATCCCGAGCTGGCCGAAGAAGACGTGCTCGTGGTGCTCGTCCGGCGTCTCGGCGAGCTCGGCGTCTGGCCGGAGGCGTACCGGCTCGGCGAGCGCGCCGACGGCGCCTGGTCGCTGAACTTCACCCACGAGGGCTGGGAAGTCGCCCGGTACGCCGATGGCGAGCCGGTCGAGCCGAAGTACTTCCCAAGACGCGAAGACGCCGCTCAACACTTGCTCGGCGCGTTGCTGCTGCACCCGGCCCGGATGACCGCTGGGCACGAAACCCCGTTGGAGACCGCGAAAGAACTCGGTGACTGGCCCGTCCAGGCAGCCGAGGGCGAGCCGCCGCTGACGCTGTTGCGCAACAAGCGGCTCGTCCGGCTCGTCGCGGGCACACCCGTGCTGCACTTCGGCGGCGAGGGCGGGAACCTGGTGCACGGGCGCGGGGTCCGGTTCGCCACCACGTCCCTTCCGCTGGAGCGCGAAAACGAGGAGCGAAGCTACGTCGTCCGGCGGCCGCTGTACGTGATCACCGGCATCACCATTCCGTGGGCCAACATGCCGGGCGGCGCGGTGACGTATGTACTACCGAAGACGCTGGCCGAGCATTTGGCCGACGGCAGTGTTGAGAGGACTGAGTAGTGGAAGCGGTAGCCAAGGTCGAACAGTGGCTGCGGGCTCACGAGATGGACGCCGCCCCCGGCGGGGTCCGGGTAGACGTCGACGGCGTCCGGCGCATTCCCGAGGGCTGGCTGGTTCCGTACAACACGATCGCGTACCTCGACGAAGGCCGCTCCGAGAAGCGGATCTTCCCGCCACCGGCGCTGATCGTCCGCGTCCCGGAAGACGATCTGCGCCAGGCACATCCGCAGCCCGGTGGCCTGAGCATCCCGGTCACCTGGCCGGGGCGGGAGTCGTGGCGCGAGATCGTCGACCCGGATTACGCCGCGGCCGGCCTCGGCAGGCTCGGGGTGCCGAGCACGGCTGTCGCCGGATGGGCGAGATTCGACGCCGAGGGCAACAAGACGGGACAGGAAAAGCCGAATCCGGAGTACAAGGCCGGCCCGATCCGGCGAGGTTACCCGGCGCCGGAGAATGCACTCGAAACCCTGCTGTTGTTCCATGTCGCGGGGTGGCTGAGCCGTGAGCGTTTCCTGATCGGCCTGACCGCGACCGAGGTTTTCGTGCCGCGCGACGTCGAAACCGGCAAGACCCACCCGGCGTACTGGAACGCGAAAACCTCCGAACTGCAGGTTTTCAGCTCGCCGAAGCGGTTGCCGCCGAACGAACACGGCTGGTGGAAGGTCGACTTGGCGACACTGGCCACCTCGGCCGGTTTCACACCCGCGCCCAACCTGATCATCGACGGCGGTCCCGCAACGGCCGCGCACAAGGTCGGCGGCGCCGAGCTGGTGGCGACCCTGGAGCAGTTCCCGCGGTTCGCGCCCAGGGTCGACATCGACGGCCGTTGCCCGGAGGCCGAAGTGGAACTCGTGGCCCTCGCCGCGGACACCGCCGCACGGCTTGGCCTACCGGAACCCGTCCGGCCTCCGCTCGGAGCGGCGACCAAAGCCCGCAAGCGTGGCTACGAATTGACCATCGAAGAGTGCCGGAAGACCGTGGTCGGCGAGTCGTGGCAGCGCAGCTCGTCCGAGCCACCGGCCGACTTCGCGGCCAACGGCTTGGCTCCGGCGTACGACAACGACGGCCGGGTCGTGCCGCGTGTCGACACGTTCGGCAAGTACTTCGTCGAGGATCTCCCCGGTTTCCGCTATGGCTGGCAGCGTGTCACCGGCGCTTACGTCGGTTTCGCGATCGGCGAGGCTCTCGGTTCCGTGTTCTCTCGGCCCGGCCAGATCGGGCCGCTGACCCAGCAGTTGTTGTTCCAGACCGAATCGGTGATCCGCAGTCCGCATCGCGAGGACTCGAACGCCGAAAACCGGTTCACCGCGGTCGCGCGCAACGGGCTGCTTCGCTGGCTGCACACCCAGGGCGTGCCGTACGAGCGGGCGGACGGCTGGCTCGTGAAGGTGCCCGAACTGCATGCCCGGCGTCACCCGGATCCCGCCGAGTTCGCCGCGATTGTCGACTTGTCGACCGGCCGTCCGATGGCAAAGGTGATCGGCCCAGGGGCGTTGATATCGGCGCTTCCAGCGGCACTCACCGAGGGCGGACCCGGCAGCGGCCTGTCCGGTGGTGCGCGCGAGGCCGTCCGGCTGCTGGCCGGGCTGACCCACTCCGACGAGACGGATCTCGAAGCCGCCACCTACCTCACCTGGCTGCTGCAGAAGGCGCTCACCAAGGACGACTTTTCCTTCCCTGTCTGGACCCTCGGCCGGGAGGTCTTCGACAGCGCCGACCCGCTCCAGCAGGGACCGGCCTGGCCGCGGCTCAAGGCGATGGCCGAAGAATCGCTGCCGCTTTTCACCCGAACAGGGCTGCCCGAACTGAAGAAGGTCGACGAGATCGGCGACGGCCAGAGCACTCTTTCCGTTCTGGGACGCGCTTTCGCGGCCATCTCCGGCTACGAGAACGACCCGGAACGGGCGCTGCAGCGCGCGGTCGACCAGTCGGGGAACACCGCGTTGACCGGTGCGCTCGCGGGAGCACTGATCGGGGCGAGGACGGGAATCCCCGGCCTGCCGGAAAAGCTGGTCGAGCACCTCGAACTGCGCTACGCCATCGAAAACCTCGCGTCCGACGCGTTCTTCCACTTCGACCGGCACTCGGCGCTGTTCCGCTACCCCGACGTATGGAAACAGCGGTATCCGCGGTGGTAGCCCCACTGTGCTGACTCAAGGAGGCCGGCTTCGCGGGAGCTTGCTCGCCGGTGCGATCGGTGACGCGCTAGGCGCGAAGACGGAGTTCGATTCGATCGCCCGGATCCGGGAGATCGCCGGGCCCGACGGCATCACCGACTTCATCCCGGCGTACGGCGGCGTCGGCCGGATCACCGATGACACCCAGATGACGCTCTTCACCCTCGAAGCGCTGATCAGGGCCCACGCACAGCGGCGGCGCACGGGATCGGCCGACGTCCGGCAGTCGCTCCAGATGGCCTACCAGCGCTGGTTGCACACCCAGGGCATCCCGTGGGACCGCGCGCGTGGCCCAGAAAATGACACGGTCACAGCCGACGGCTGGCTGGTCACCCGCCGCGAGCTGTACAGCCGCCGCGCGCCGGGTCTGACCTGCTTCAGCGAGCTGGAGATGTACGGCAGGACAGGCATCCGCTCGGGCGTCGCCAAGCCGGTGAACAACTCGAAGGGCTGCGGCGGGGTCATGCGGGCCGCGCCGATCGCATTGTGGTCGGACGACCCGAGTGCTGTGTTTGATTTAGGCGCGGAGAGCGCGGCGCTGACACACGGCCACCCGAGCGGGTACCTGTCTTCCGGCGCGTTCGCGGTGATCGTGCAGCAGCTTCTGCGGGGCAACCCGCTGCTGGACGCGCTCATGATCGCCACCGCCGAACTCGTGCGCAGGCCGGACCACGAGGAGCAGTCCGCGGCTCTCGATCAGGCGCTCGCGCTGGCCGAACGGGGGCAACCGACGCCGGAAAAGCTGGAAACCCTCGGCCATGGCAACGTCGGTGAGACCGCGCTGTCGATGTCCGTCTATGTCGCTTTGACGACGAGCGACCCGGACACGGCGTTGCTCGCCGCAGTGAATCACAGCGGAGACAGCGACTCGACGGGGTCGGTGTGCGGCAACCTGGTGGGCGCGATGTACGGGGAGCAAGCACTGCGCAAGAGCTGGCTCGACCGTCTTGAGCTGCGCGAAGTCATCGAAAACCTCGCTGATGACGCGCTCACGGAATTCGGCGCGGACACGCCAAGTGACGACCGGTGGTCCCGCCGGTATCCGGCCGACTAGATTTACTCAGGCTTTATCTGCTGTGCGGGTATGGGGACCTGGGAGGGATCTTGCGCTATCGAGTCGAGGCCGCGGACCGGCCGGACGCGTTGTACGCGGCGTGGGGCGGCGGGGTGTTCCGCGCTCAACGTTCCACGGCGGACGGCACCCTGCTGCTGATAGCGCTGCCTGGCGAGGAAGCACCGCCCGGGTTCGACATCGACTGGAACGGCACGCCGGCCAAGGTGGTGCCGGACGCCGAGGCGAGTTCCACCTTCAGCATCCAGACGCACTGCCGGTACGACGACGAGATCTACCAGGTCGCACCGCAGACCAGCGGCACCGAACTGACCCTGCGCTGGGTCGGCCACGACGAGACCCGGGCCCGTGAGCTCGGACTTGTCGACTTCTCGACGAACACGTCACCGGACAAACTCACCGCGATCTGGCAGGCGCGCCACGACTTCGCCGAAACGCCAGGCCGGCCTGAGCCGGTGGCGGAGGACCAGTCCGCGTTGCTGCGCGCGATCGGCCGCACCCTGCTGCGGGTCCTGCCGGCGGGCTGGCAGCGTGTCGGCGCCCAGTTCCGCCAGGTCGGCGACTACGCCGAGCTGGAAATCCGCTCGGTCGGCGATGAGGTCGGCGGGGGAGTGTCGGTGTCATTGTCAGCGCCGCCGCAGCTCAGTGGCCTGTTCGCCCGGCTGCGGTCGGCGATGTACGAGCCAGGCACCGGCACCTGGTTCCAAGGCACGTTCACCCTCGACGCGGCTTCGCAGTTCGACTTCGACTTCGACGCCGACGCGGAGCCGAACTGGCGCCTTCCGCCGAACGAAGGCGGCAGGCCGAGCCCTCGCGCGTATGTGGCCGAGCTGACGCTGTTCCCTCGCGAGGCCAAGCACGTCCCGGCGTGGCTTTCGGCGAAGGCTGGGCTGCCACTGGACGTCGGCTTCCGGCTGGCGAGGCCGGTCGACACCCACAACGATGGCGAGCGGCCCGTGGTCAACCGGCCGCCCGTGCCGCCCGACCAGCTCCGCGGCGTGCTCGACTACTTGTTCCGCGCGCCGGTCGCGGTGGCCATCCCCGGCCCGCCGGGGCCCGACATCTTCACCCCCAACGGCCCGCCGGACGTGCCGAACGCGTTCCACACCGACGGCACCTGGATCTGGCCCGCCGCGGTGCCGCACTACCTGCGCAAATACGGCGTCCCGCCGGAAGCCGAGCTCGTGGAGCACATCCGCGCGAGCGGGTTCCGGTCGCCGTACGTCAGCGAGCTCGTGCGCGCGACGGCCGAGTCCGAGCTGGTCAAGAGACCGCGTCCGGCGCAGACCCCGGCCGATCTTCCGGACGAGTCCGCGCCCGCCATGATCGAGCGCGGCGGCGAACCAGCCCAGGACCTGCGTGCCGCCGACGTCCTGACCGTGCTGCACCGGCGGCTCGCCGAGCAGGGTGTCAACGCGTCCGCGTACCGGATCGGCGGGGAGACCGCGCCCGCGGACGGCGTGTGGTGGCTTCGGAAGTCGGAGTCCGGCTGGGAGGTCGCACGGCCACCGACGGACGAGCCGATCGGTTTCGGCCACCTCGAGCAGGCCGCGCGGTTCCTGCTCGGCACGCTGATGATGTACCCGGGCCGCGCTGGCGAAGAGCCGGAGCTGCGCGAGTCCGCGGCGGACTGGCCGATCGTGCCGCTGCGGGGCGAGCCGCCGCTGAGCTTCTACCGCGGCAAGCGGATCATCGTGCTGCCGACAGGGACCACGGTCCAGCGCTTCGGCAACGAAGCCGGGAACCTCGTGCACGCGGAGTCGGCGCGGTTCGTCGAGACCTCGCTGGCGTTCGAACGCGAACGTGAGCGGCGGACGTATCGCGTGCAGCGCCCGCTTCGGGTGCTGACCGGCGTTACAGCGCCGTGGAGCGGCATGCCCGGCGGCGCCGTGGCGTACCTGCTCCCGCGGCCGCTCGGCCAGCACCTCGAAACGGGTTCGCTGGGACGGGTCAGCTTGCCGTGATCAGCACGGCCGGTGCCCACCAGTAGTCGGCGAGCGGCTCGACGTCGATCTCGGTGAAGCCCGCTTCGGTGAGCTGGTCGACCCAGCTCGCCGCGGGCTGCTCCCAGTTCGTCCGCGCGACCTTCGGGTCGACCTGGCCGAGCAGGACGGGTAGCAAAAAGCCCCGCGCGACGAGCTGGGCTTCTTCGCCGTACTCGGCGATGCCGCGTTCGTACCGGCTGACCAGCGACTGCACCTGTTCCGGCGTGCCTTCGACCTGCACCGGGACGTCGAACTCGGCGATCGTCAGCACGTCCGTGTGCTCTCGCAACGCCTTCAGCACGCTCGCGCGGTCGTCCGGCGGGACGGATTGGAGTGAGAAGGTCGCCTGCGCGCGATCCCACTGCCGCTCGTCGAGCTGTGCGAAGAACTCCTGCGCGGACTGCTGCCAGGCATGCACCTCGGTGTTGATGTCGGCAAATTGCTTTGTCGCCGCGTCGAGCAGGGGGGCGGACGGCTCGACCAGGTCGATCCTGGACGGCACGTGACCGGCACTTTCGAGGGCGGGGACCAGCGCGAGCCCGTCACCGCAACCGATGTCCAGCAGCGCCTCGGGCCGCGCTTCGTCGTACCCCGCCGCGAGCTGCTCGCTCAAGCGCTCGTACAGGTTGACGTTGCCGCCGCCGCGCACGAACGCGGTGAACGCCGCGGGCTGGTCGTAGACGGGCCGGTCGGCATCGGCGCCGTATTTGGCCAGCAGTGCGTCGAGGGAGTCGTTCATGCCGGTAGTAACCCCCACGGCCGTCCGTGAGTTCCTCAGTGTCCGGCGCAGGACACGAGGGCGTGTCCGGTTCGTGCGGAGGTCACAGCCTGCAGGACCGCTGGCAGACTGACGCGCTCGTACCCGAAGGAGACGCATGGCAAAGCTCATCTACTCGATGATCACTTCGCTCGACGGCTACGCCGAGGCGGCGGAGGGCGACCTCGGCACCGGGGCCGAGGATCAGGAGGTGCATACCTTCGTCGGCGACCTCTTCCGCCCCGTCGGCACGTACCTCTACGGCCGACGGATGTACGAGACGATGGTCTACTGGGAGACCGCGCACACCGAGCCCGACGTGCCGCCGCACATCCTGCAGTACGCCCGCGACTGGCAGGCCGCGGAGAAGATCGTGTATTCCACGACGCTGGAGTCGGTGTCCAGCGCGAAGACCAGGATCGAGCGGACCTTCGACCCGGACGCGGTGCGCAAGCTCAAGGCCGAGGCTGATCACGACCTCACCGTCGACGGCCCGAACCTCGCGGCCCAGGCGATCGCGGCCGGCCTGGTGGACGAGTACCACCTGTTCATCACCACGAGCGTGGTCGGCGGCGGCAAGCGGTTCTTCCCCGACGGCGTGCGCCTCGATCTCGAGCTGGTCGAGGAGCGTGCCTTCGACAGCGGACTGATCTACGCGCGCTACCGGACCCGCTGAGCCGCACCGGTTGGTGACGCTGCCGGTGGCCGAGCCGGGGCAGGCGAGGAGCGGGGCGCCAGCGCGTTAGAACGGGACCCACAACGTCACGCGGGTGCCGTTGCCGGGAGTGGACTCGACCAGCGCGGTCCCGCCGACCTCGGTCAGCCGGGCGTTGATCGACTCGCTGATGCCGAACCCCGGCGGCCGCGCGTCGGTGCTGAACCCGGTGCCGTGGTCCCGCGTGATCACCGCGACGCCGCCGTCACGCTCCTCCACCCGGACGACGACCTGATCGGTCCCGGCGTGCTTCAACGTGTTCCGCAACGCCTCGCGCACGGCGTCACGGATGGCGATCTGCCGCACCTCGGAGAACGTTTCGTCGTCGAGCTCGGCGATCACCAACTGCGCACGCAGCCCGTCGCGAGCCATTTCGGCCGCGAGCGCGGCGAGCTTCTCCCCGAGCGGCCGCGTGCCGACTTCAGCCGCTTCGACGGCCGCGCTCTCGATGTTGTGCCGCAGTTCCATGGCTTGCGCCCTGGCCAGCCTGCGGACCTCGACGAGCTGCTGTTCAGCGTTCCCGGAACCGGATAGGGAGATCGCTTCGAGCGTCTGCAACACGGTGTCGTGCAGCATCCGGTGCTGCTGCGCGCGCTCGGCGAGCCGTCCGTTGCGGATGCCGTACGCCAGCGCCAGCCGGGTGCCGAGGCCGATGAGCACCAGTGCCCCGCAGGCCGTGAACAGCACGCCGAGCATGGAGCCGTAGCCGGCCAGCGCGCCGGAGAGGTCCGGGGTGCCGCCGTTGATCCACGTCCCCAACAGCCGCACCGGCAAACTCGCGACAGCCATACCGAGCCCGTAGGGCACCCCGACCGCGAGCGTCAGCAACGCCACCGCGCCGAACAGCTGCTTACCGGGCACCAGCATCGCGTCGGCGAAGACGTCCGACGGCACGAAGACGGCGACCACGAGCCCGGACACCATGGTGAACACGGCGTCGATGATGAGCAGGCGCGCGGCCTTGTCGCTGCGGAACGGCGCCGAGCGCAGCAGCCACAACACGCCGTAGACGTTCAACACCACCGAAACCACCGTGATCAGCACGACCGGCACCGCGCCACGGCCACCCTGCGCGGCCAGGAACGCCGCCATCGCGCCCGGCACCGCCAGGACGCGGTAGAGCAACGGAACGATCGCGATATACCGAGCCGCCCGCAGCAGGAGCCCGTCCCTCGGCACCAGATCCACCGGCCCGGCCATCTTCGAGATCCGCCGCAACGCCCGCATCGGCGTCGGATCGGCGATCTCGTCGGACAGCTCGGAGGTGGCTGTGGCCAGCGCCGGGGCACCCCGGCGCAACAGCGTCAGCAGGAAGCTGGCGGGCCGCGGACTGTCAGGCGCTTCGGCCAAAACGGATCTCCGTTCACCCCTGGTAGGTGATCGAGTATCTGTCGATTGTTGCCCACAATACTGAGCCAGCGGTGAAGATTCCCCAAATGACCTAGCGTCCCGCGTCGGTCCACCCCGGGCCTAAAAGCGGGAGCAAGGGACCTTTACTATCGTTTTCCGGCAGTAAAGGTCCCTTGATCCCCTGCTGGGGCGTCAGGACTCGGCGATGGTGAGCAGACTGGGGACGTTGACCACCTGAGCTAATCCGGCGGAGTCAGGCCTGTTCGGCGGCCCATTTACGAAGTTCCGCCACGGCTTCGTCGTGGTCGAGCGGGCCGCGGTCCAGGCGTAGCTCCTTAAGGAACTTCCACGCCTGGCCGACCATCGGGCCCGGCGGCAGGCCGAGCAGGTTCATGATCTCGTTGCCGTCGAGGTCCGGCCGGATGCGGGCGAGGTTCTCGTCGGCCGCGATCCGCGCGATCCGCTCCTCGAGCTCGTTGTACGTCGCCTGCAACGCGGCGGCCTTGCGCTTGTTGCGCGTGGTGCAGTCGGCACGCACCAGCTTGTGGAGCCGGGGGAGCAGGTCACCGGCGTCGGTCACGTACCGGCGGACGGCCGAATCGGTCCACTCACCCTTGCCGTAGCCGTGGAACCGCAGGTGAAGGAAGACGAGCTGCGAAACGTCGTCGATGATTTCTTTCGAGTACTTCAGCGCGCGCAAGCGTTTGCGCGCCATCTTCGCGCCGACGACCTCGTGGTGGTGGAAGCTCACGCCGCCACCGTCTTGGAACTCGCGGGTCGCCGGTTTGCCGACGTCGTGCAGCAGGGCGGCCAGGCGCAGGATCAGGTCCGGGTCCGACGTCGGCTCGTGCGTCTTCTCCAGATCGATCGCCTGCTGCAGCACGGTCAGCGAGTGCTGGTAGACGTCCTTGTGCTGGTGGTGCTCGTCGATCGCGAGCCGCATGCCCGGCACCTCCGGCAGCACCAGGTCGGCGAGGCCGGTGTCGACCATCAGCTCGATTCCCGGCGTCGGATTGTCGGCAAGGAGCAGCTTCGACACCTCGGCCTGTACCCGCTCGGCGGTGATCCGGCTGAGCTCGCCCGCCATCGACGTCATCGCCTCGACCACACGCGGAGCGGCGGTGAAGCCGAGTTGCGCGACGAACCTGGCGGCACGCAGCATGCGCAGCGGGTCGTCGGCAAACGACTCCTGCGGGGTCGCCGGCGTGTCCATGACCTTGTCGCGCACCGCGGCCAGGCCGCCGTGCGGATCCACGAAGGTCTTTGTCGACAAGTCGATAGCCATCGCGTTGACCGTGAAGTCTCGCCGCAGCAGGTCGCCCTCGATGCTGTCGCCGAAGGTGACCTCCGGGTTGCGCCCCACGCGGTCGTAGCTGTCCGCCCGGAATGTGGTGATCTCCAGCGTGTGACCCTTCTTGGTCACTCCCACCGTGCCGAAGGCGATCCCGATCTCCCAGACCGCGTCGGCCCACGGTCGGACGATCTCCAGCACCTTGTCCGGCCGCGCGTCGGTCGTGAAGTCGAGATCGCTCGACAACCGGCCGAGCAGCGCGTCCCGCACGCTCCCACCGACGAGGTACAGCCGATGCCCGGCCTTGGCGAACAACTGGGCCAGCTCATCCGCGAGTGGGGAGATCCGCATCAATTCGGTCACCGCGTTCTGCATGGCGACCAGCCCACCCGTCTCCCGACCACCACCCCCGGCCGAAACGCTGCGCGCTACTGGTTCATTCACCGAGATCCCACCAACAAGAGTGTCCACTTACTACGTAGACCGAACGACACGGACACGGAGAGCCAGCGTACCGGCGTAACCGTTTGCTCTAGCATCGCAGCATGTCAGGATCGGCCGGTCGCTCCGGTGCCGCTAAGCCGGGTCGCCGGCGCCGGCGCCAACGCGGCAGGAGGCTGACCACCGTCGATGAGACCTCCGCCGGGGGGCTGGTCATGGACGACGGCCTGGAAAATGCGGTGCTCATCGGACGGCTGGATCGCCACGGCCGGCTGCTGTGGTCGCTGCCGAAAGGGCACATCGAAGACGGCGAGACGGTAGAGCAGACAGCGGTGCGGGAAGTGAAGGAAGAAACGGGCATTTCGGCGCGAGTCCTGCGCCCGCTCGGCAGTATCGACTACTGGTTCGTCGCCGACCGCCGCCGCGTCCACAAGACCGTGCATCATTTCCTGCTGACAGCCGAGGGTGGCGAGCTCTCGGACGAAGACGTCGAAGTCACCGAGGTCGCGTGGGTCCCGGTGGCCGAGCTCGAGACCAAACTCGCGTACGCCGACGAGCGGAAGCTGGTGCGCAAAGCACGCGCCCTTTTCGCCGCCGAAGAAGAGCCAGCTGCTGAAGGAGCTATTGAGTGAAGCGGCTTGCCGCCATCGGTCTTGCCGGTCTGTTCCTGGTGGGTCAAGGACTGCTCGGCGCGCCTGCCACGGCGCAACCCTCCCCGGACACCCCGCGGCTCATGCTCGAAGTGAGCCAGATGAACCCGAGGTACGTGACCTCGAACTCCACCACGCTCAACATCCCCGGCAAGATCACCAACGTCGGCGACCGCCGGATCACCAAGCTCGTCGTGCGCCCCGAACTAGGTGACCGCCTGACGACCGAACGCCAGCTCACAGACACGATCGCGGGTGGCGCGCCCACTACTTCCGACCCGCCGCGGTTTCTGCCGGTCGTCGATTCGCTGGAGCCAGGCCAGTCGGCACCGTTCAACATCACCGTTCCGCTCGGCGCCGGGGCGAACGCGCTACAGGTGAGCAAGCCGGGCGTGTACCCACTGCTGGTGAACGTCAACGGGACACCTGAGTTCGGCGGCGCGGCGCGGCTCGCGGCACTGAGCATGTTGCTGCCCGTGCTGGGCGTACCCGGCAAGACCCCGGAACACTTTTCGAAGACCCCCGGATTATCGATCCTGTGGCCGATCGCGAACACCGTGCCCAGGGTCGCGAGCATGCCGTTCCGTGGGCAGCTCCTGCTCACCGACGACGACCTGGCCGCCGAGCTCGCCCCGGGGGGCCGCCTGAATTCGCTGGTCACGGCCGCGCAGCTCCAGCAGGGCAACACGGCACTCTTCGACTCGATGTGCTTCGCGCTCGACCCCGATCTCGTGGACACCGTCGAGCTGATGACGCACGGCTACCAGTTCCGGACCGGTTCCGGCACGGCGGACGGCAAAGGGGTCGAAGCGGCGAAAGAGTGGCTGGCCACGCTCAAGCAGCTGACGGCCGGTCACTGTGTAGTCGCGATGCCGTACGCCGACGCCGACCTGTCGGTGCTTTCGAAGGTGCACAACGGTGACCAACCGGACACCGACCTGGTCACCACCGCGGTCTCCGGTGCTGCGGTGATCCAGCGGATTCTCGGCGTGCAACCCCAGCGCGGAGTGCTCTGGCCGGACGGGGTGATGGACACCAAGACGCTCGCGATGCTCTCGGGAGCCGGGGTCGGCACCATCCTCACCGAATCGAAGCAGCTGCAGTCGGACACCCCGGTCAGCACCGGGGTGTCCCTGAGCGGCACCGAGCTCCGCGCGCAGCCCATCGATTCCCTGCTCGCGTCCGCGCTGGCCGGGAGGACCGATGCCCAGCCGCCGGAGAACGGGACCGTCACCACCAACGCGAGCAGCCAGCCTGCCGTCGCCGCCCAGAACGGGCTCGCGGCGCTGGCCTTCCGGGCCGGCCTCGGTCAGTCGACGCAGCCGCCGGGGCAGTTACTGCTCGCGCCGCCGCGCCGCTGGGACGTGCCACTCGAAGAACTGCAGAACCTCCTGCAAACCATCGACGACTACACCACCGCGGGCCTGGTGGCGCCCAAGACGCTGCCGGAGTTTCTCGCGACCTCAGCCACCAGCCAAGCCACGATGACCACTGGCGCCGCGGACCAGACGTCCACCGGGACGGACGACCTCAGCGAGTCCATTTCGGCGGTCGACGCGACAACGGCCGGACTCACCGCCGCGATGACCGTGGACTCGACGTCGCAGGTCAAGCCGGCGGACGTCGTCAGCCCGGTCCGTACCGGGCTGGTGCGGGCCGCCGCGGTGGCGTGGCAGGAAAACGCCGGGGGCTCACCCGCCGCGACTTTCAACGCCCGCGCCGAACTGGCCTCCCTGAGCAGCCGGGTGGCGGTGCTACCCCCACCGCAAACGCTTTCGCTGGCGTCCGGCACCTCACCACTGCCGGTACTCGTCTCGAACTCACTGCCTGTGGCGATGACTGTGCGGGTGGCGCTGCTGAACAACGCCGGGCTGCGGATGAGCGAGCAGGATCAGACTCTGAACCGGCCGATCCCGGCGAACGGCTCGGTGCCCCAATACATTCCGATCGAGGCACTCCGGGCGGGCCGGTTCAGCGTCGATGTGGCGTTGACCACGCCCGCCGGGAACCAGCTCGGCGCGCCCGCGCGGTTCGAACTGACGTCCAACGACTTCGGCGTCATCACCGTCATCGTCACCGCGAGCGCTGGTGGAGCGCTACTGCTGCTGTCGTCACGCCGGATCTATCGTCGGATCAAGGAGAGCAAGGCACAGCGCGGCGCCTGACCCGCTCGTGTCACCTGGTCGGCTTAATCGGGTTGGGTTCGAGAAGTTTCCGCGCGCGCCGATTACCCTGGGTCGACCGAACGCGCTCACCGAGGGCGCAGCCACAGACCGTTGATGATTGGGCAGGCGTTGGACAGAGACCCGGGTTCACCGCCCGAGCGTGCCGGGCGCCCCCCTCGTCCCGACGGAGCGCAACCCCCGCCTCCACGCGTCACGAGGCAGCCGCCGCTGCCACAGCCGTCCGGCCGGCGGCCCATGCCGCCACCTCCGCCGCCCCCACCGGACGGCCGCCGTCGTGGCGCGCCCGCGCCCGATCCCGAGAAGACGCGCCGGTTCAGGCCCCTGCCCCAGCCTTCCGGCCAGGGGAAGCAGCCGCCACCCGCGCAGCCGCCCCCTCCGCGCGGGCGCCAGCGTCCGCCGAACGAGCCGCCGCGGAAGCCGCCACCGCTGCCGCCCCAGCCACCTCGCCGTCCACCGCCGCCGGTGCGCCCATGGGAAGACGGCCCTCAGCCGTCGGTGCCGGACGCGACCCAGTTCATCCCGCGCGTCCAAGGCGCACCGGTCGGCAGCCGCTGGCCGACGGCCGACCCGGACTTCCTGCGGCCGTACGACGCCCTCGCAACCCAGGTCATGCACCGGGTCGACACCCCCCTGGTCCAGCCGCCCGGGCACACCGGCGAACAGCCGCTCACACCGGCGAAGGCGCCTTCACTGGCGAAGTCGAGCGGCCGGATGGCGATCGCGTCGCTGATCAGCCGGATCACCGGCTTCCTGTGGAAGGTGCTGCTGGTCGCGGCGATCAGCGCGGGGGTGGCCAACGACTCGTTCAACGTCGCCAACACGTTCCCGAACATCATCTTCGAGCTGTTGCTCGGCGGGGTGCTTTCCAGCGTGGTCGTGCCGCTGCTGGTGCGTTCCCAGGACGACGAGGACGGCGGCGAGGCGTACACGCAGCGGCTGATGACCGTGGCGCTGACGTTGCTGGTCATCGGGACCGTGGTCGCCGTGGCGGCCGCGCCGATCTTCACATCGCTCTACATCGACAACAAGACGAATGGTGCGAATCCGGCGCTGGCGACGGCATTCGCGTACCTGCTCCTCCCGCAGATCTTCTTCTACGGCATGTTCGCGCTGATCTCGGCCGTACTCAACGCGAAGAGCATCTTCGGCCCCACGGCTTGGGCGCCGGTGGTCAACAACCTCGTGGTCATCTTCACCATCATCGTGCTGATTGTGGTGCCGGGCGACATCTCGCTCGACCCGGTCAGCGTCACCGACCCGAAGGTCCTGATCCTCGGTATCGGTGTCACGGCAGGGATCGTCACTCAAGCTGTCCTGCTGGTGCCACCGCTGCTGCGCTCCGGATTCCGCTTCAAGTGGCGCTGGGGCATCGACAAGCGCATGAAGGAGTTCGGTGGCCTGGCCGTCTGGATCCTCGGCTATGTCGCGGTGAGCCAGGTCGGTTATGTCATCACTACCCGGGTGCTCACCAGTGGCAGCGCCGGCGGCGTGACGGCGTACGCAAACGCTTGGCTGCTGTTCCAGCTGCCCTACGGCGTCATCGGGGTCTCGCTGCTGACCGCGATCATGCCGAGGATGAGCCGCGCGGCCGCCGACGGTGACAACAAGAAGCTGATCGGCGACCTGTCCTACGCGTCACGGATCTCGACGGTCATGCTCGTGCCGATCTCCGCGGTGATGACCATCATCGGCTCGTCCATCGGGCTGGCGCTGTTCAGCGTGGGCAAGGGCACTGTCGAAGACGCTTCGCGACTCGGTGACGCGCTGGCCATCTCGGCGTTCGCGCTGCTCCCGTACGCGCTGGTGATGCTCCAGCTGCGCGTGTTCTACGCGATGAAGGACGCCCGTACGCCGACGCTGATCATGCTGGTGATGACGATTGTCAAGATCCCGATGCTCTACCTGTGCCAGGCGCTGCTCGCCCCGGCCCAGATCGTGCTCGGCGTGATGATGGTCAACGGGCTGACCTACGTCGTCGGCGCCATGCTCGGCCAGGTTTGGCTCTGGGTAACGCTGGGTAACCTCCGTAGCAAGCGGGTACTCGGGGTGATCCTCTTCACGGTCGTCGCCAGCGGGCTCGGCGTCGGTGCGGCGATACTCGTCGGCTTCGTCGTTCCGGATTCGCTGGGCGTGGTCCTCCAGGCCTGGATCAAGTTGATCTTGCAGGGCATCGTCGGCATCGGAGTGTCGTTCGGCGTGCTGATGGCACTGAAGGTCGAGGAGGTGGCTCCGGCCACGGCGAGAATCACCCGGTTGATCAAGCGGGGATAACGATTCACGCACAGATAACGCGCGTTCACCCGGCGTGTTCCCGTACCCTCAGTCAGGGAGATAACGGGAGAGTGCGTGGATACGAGACGGAGCGAACAAGCGGGGAGTGCCGACCAGGCGGGCACCCGTGCTCGCGGGGGTTCGCTGGCGCCCGGCCGCGTGGTGGGCGATGGCCGCTATCGCCTGCTCGCGCAGTTCGGTATTGACGAGCGCGCAGGTGCGCATTTCTGGCGCGCCCGTGACGGGCAGCTCCGCCGCGACGTCGCGCTGACGCTGCTGGCAGGAGACCCCGCCGACGCCGAATCGGCTCGGCTCGCGCGCCGCACACTCGAACGCGCCACGCACGCGTCGAAGTTCGGCCACCCCGGTGTCGCGCGGGTCCTCGACGTCCTCAGTCTTGGTAGCGGGGTGACGTCCAGCGAGGGTCTGCTGGGAGTCGTCGTCGCCGAATGGACCAAGGGCAGCGACCTCGTCGACCTCATCGCGGAGCGTCCGGTGGCGCCAGCCGCCGCAGCGAGGATGGTGCAGGCGCTCGCGGAAGCCGTCGAGCAGGCACACCAGTCCGGTCTCGTGCTCGGGCTTGACCATCCACAACGGCTCCGGCTGACTCCCGACGGCGCGTTGAAGCTCGCTTTCCCCGGTCCGCTGCCCGACGCGACGCTGCGCGACGACGTCAAGGCACTCGGCGCTGTTCTCTATCTGCTGCTGACCGGGCGTTGGGCGTTGCCCGGCGGCCCGCCCGCGATTCCGGTCGCGCCGCTGTCCCCGGCCGGCCGTCTGGTACCGCCGCGCACGCTGGTGCCTTCGGTACCGCCCGAGCTGTCGTCGCTGGCCGTCCGCACGGTCGAGGACGGCGGCCACGGCGGCATCCGCACCAGCTCCGCGATCCTCCGCGTGCTTGGCCAGGTCGCCGAGGCCGAGGAACGCACCCAGTTGATCAAGGCCGTCGGCGGCGAGCCGGTCAAGGAAGACGGCACCATCTGGACCACCAAAAAACCGGTCAAGGACGCTTCGCGCCGGCGCAAGCTCGCGCTCGGCGTGACCGTGCTCGTGGTGGCCGTGGTGTGCATCCTGGCCTGGATCGGCCTGATGCTGATCAGTTTCTTCCAGAACGATCCGGCGTCCACCGGCCCGAAGGTCAACGTCGCCGACCCGTCCTCGGTGGCGGCCCCGCCCGCCGCGTCCTCCGTAGAGGCGCCTTCACAGGCGCCCCCTGCGGCACCGCCCGCCACGACCGGCCAGCCGGTGACGCCGACGACCGTCGGGGTCTACAACCCGGACGGCAACGGCGACAACCCGGCGCGCGCGAAGTACACGATCGACGCCAAGGCGTCGACGTTCTGGCGCACCGACGAGTACAAGCAGCAGTTCCCCGTGCTCAAGGAAGGTGTCGGTCTGGTCCTCACCTTCACCGACGCGGTGAACCTTTCGCAGGTCAAGATCAACGGTGACACCAAGGGCACGAAGGTCGAGATCCGGACCGCGGACAGCAACAAACCCCAGCTCGCCGATACCAAGGTGGTCGGCTCGGGCGACCTGAACAACCCCGAAACGACCGTCACCCTGCAGCAGCCGCAGCAGACCAAGTACGTCATCGTCTGGATCACCCAATTGGGCAACGGTTCCGGCGGAAAATTCATCACCCAGATCGACGATATGAGCTTCACAGCTGCCGCGTGAGCTGCACCACGGTGTCAGTAAGCTCTGGCGGGTGACCGCAGCCGCACCCACGGACGCGGATCTCATAGCGGCACATGCTGCTGGGGATCCGCACGCCTTCAGTGAATTGGTACGTCGACATCGCGATCGAATGTGGGCGGTCGCGCTCCGGACGGTCAGAGATCCCGAAGAAGCCGCGGACGCCCTCCAGGACGCGTTCATCTCCGCGTTCAGAGCCGCCGGCAACTTCCGCGCCGAATCCCAGGTGACCACCTGGCTCCACCGGATCGTGGTGAACGCCTGCCTTGACAGGATCCGCCGCCGCCAGGCCCGGCCGACCGTCCCGTTGCCCGAGACCGGCTTCAACGAGCCCGCCTCTCCCCGCGATTCGATGTCCGACCGAGAAACCAAGCTGGTCATCACCGCTGCGCTGGACCAGTTGCCCGAAGATCAACGCGCCCCGATCGTGCTGGTCGATGTCGAGGGTTATTCGGTGGCCGAGACGGCGAGAATGCTCGGCATCGCTGAAGGCACGGTCAAAAGCAGGTGTGCCCGAGGCCGCGCGAAGCTGGCCAAGGTTCTCGGTCATCTTCGGAACCCCGATGCGATTGCGAACGTCCCAACTTCCGAAAGCAAACGAGCCGGGGAGGGACGATGACGGACGAAAGTCGGGGGATCGGCGGGGCCGTGGGTCCGCCGTGGTCTGTCGACCTGCTCGCCGACCTCCACGCCGGAGTGCTGGAGGATCAGGAAGCGGCCGAGCTGTGGCCGCTGGTCAACGCCGATCCGAACGCGCTGGCGATCATCGAAGCGCTGGAATCGACCACCGCTGACCTGGCCCTGCTGACAGCGGGGCCCGTCGAGCCGATGCCGGCGCATTTCGCCGCCCGGCTGGACGCCGCGTTGGCCAACGAAGCCGGGATACAGCGGGGAGAACCCGCCGTCGCCCCGGTCGTCAGTCTCGACGCGGCCCGAAAGCGCCGGAACAAGCGCATCGGCTGGGGCACCGGTGTGCTGGCCGTGGCCGCCGCGGCGATCGCAGCCGTCGCGATAGCGGTGCCGTCCAGCCAAAAGGCGAGTGACAACACGGTCGCGGCACCGGCACCGTCGTCGGCCCAGCCCGGCTTGGGTCAACCTTCTGTCGGCAGTGACGGCAGCGGGGCTGAGACGCTCATCGGCAAGGCGCTGGGCGTGCGCGATTTCGGCCCGCTCGCCACCGAAGCCCGGCTCGACGCCTGCCTGACCGCGGCCGGACTCGACCCGCAGATCAGGCCGGCCGGGGTCCGCCCGGTGACCGTCGACGGCCAGACCGGGGTGCTGATCATCCTCACCACCGGGAAGCTCGCCCAGTACCGGACGATCGCCTTCGGCCCGGACTGTGGCCCCGGCAACCCGTCCGTCCTCTTCGACAGGGTGATAGGCGAGAAATAGCCCCCACAGCGTTACGAATGCGCCGCCTGTCACGCACGGGAACACCGGCACCTACGATCGTGTTGAGCCTGGTACAGGGTCACTACGAGCGGAGGTCACGGGTGACTGCCGAGAACATCAGGAACCTGATCATTGTCGGATCAGGACCTGCCGGATACACAGCTGCCGTTTACGCGGCGCGAGCGCAGCTCGAACCGCTGGTATTCGAGGGCACCCAGTTCGGTGGCGCGTTGATGACGACCACCGAGGTTGAGAACTTCCCCGGTTTCCGGGACGGCATCCAAGGTCCCGATCTGATGGAGGAGATGCGCAAGCAGGCCGAGCGTTTCGGCGCCGAGTTGCGCTCCGAGGACGTCGAGCAGCTGGAGCTGACCGGGGACGTCAAGTACGTCACCGCGAACGGCACCCGCTACGCCGCCAGGGCAGTGATTCTTTCCATGGGGGCGGCGGCCAGGTACTTGAACGTGCCAGGCGAGCAGGAACTGCTCGGTCGCGGTGTGTCGTCCTGTGCCACCTGTGACGGGTTCTTCTTCCGCGACCACGACATCGTGGTCGCCGGTGGTGGCGACTCCGCGATGGAGGAAGCGACCTTCCTGACGAAGTTCGCCAAGTCGGTGACCGTGGTGCACCGCCGGGAAGAGTTCCGCGCCTCCAAGATCATGCTCGAGCGTGCCAGGGCGAACGACAAGATCAAATGGCAGCTGAACTCGGAGATCATTGAGGTCATCGGCGACGGCAAGGTCGAGGGAGTGAAGCTGAAGGACACGGTGACCGGCGATGAGAAGACGCTTGCCGTCACCGGGTTCTTCGTGGCTATCGGGCACGACCCCCGCAGCCAGCTGGTGCGCGGCCAGGTCGACATCGACGACGCCGGTTACGTGCTGACCGAGGGACGCACCTCGTACACCAACCTGCCCGGTGTGTTCGCGGCCGGTGACCTGGTGGACCACACCTACCGGCAGGCCATCACCGCAGCCGGTTCGGGCTGCACCGCGGCGATCGACGCGGAACGCTGGCTCGCTGAGAACGCGGGTGTCGAGAACGCCCACGAGGCACCTGAGCTGGTCGGCGGCGGTTACGCCACCTCGATTTCGGGCAATTGAGCTTTAACCATGAAGGAGACAAGATGACCAACACCGTCAAGGTGACCGATTCGAGCTTCGTCGACGACGTGCTGACCAGCGAAAAGCCGGTTCTCGTCGACTTCTGGGCGACCTGGTGCGGCCCGTGCAAGATGGTCGCGCCGGTGCTCGAAGAGATCGCGGGGGAAAACGGTGAGAAGCTGACGATCGCGAAGCTTGACATCGACGAGAACCCGAACACTGCGCGTGACTACCAGGTGATGTCGATCCCGACACTGATCCTGTTCCAGGGCGGCAAGCCGATCAAGACGATCGTCGGCGCCAAGCCGAAGGCTGCCCTGCTGAACGACCTCGCAGACGTTCTCTGAAACTGATCTCCACCGTTTAACCAGCTGAAACCCGGGTGTTACGTGTTTGACGACACGGTGCACCCGGGTTTTACTCGTTTAGGGCGATATCGTCACGTCCGGACGGCTTGGCCGTTACGTCGAGTGTAGGTAATTCACTACATTCGGCGTGTTGACGCACCGACCGGGCCTGCGCGCTCACCCTGAGTTCGCAAGGCACAATAGAGAGCGCTGGGTCAGCCCAGCAATGGTTTTGTACCGCACCGGGAACGCCCGGTGCCCAAGGAAAGAGCGAGGAGTGCATGCGGGTACTCCGCCGCGGTGACGCCGGACCGGACGTCGCCGAGATCAGGTCTGTGCTGGCGGCATTGGACTTGCTTCCCCCGGTGACCGGAGCCGATGGTTTCGGAACCTACGACGTCGCTGTGGAGCAGGCCGTTCGTGCCTTCCAGCAGCGCCGTGGGCTGATCACCGACGGCATGGTGGGGCCGACGACCTACCGGGCGCTGCGTGGCGCGAGCTTTCACCTCGGAAGCCGCCCGCTCGCCTACCTGATTTCTTCCCCATTGCACGGTGATGACGTGTTCAAGCTGCAGGAGCGGCTCACCGAACTCGGGTACAACGCCGGACGGCCGGACGGCATGTTCGGCCCGCAGACGGAGCTCGGTCTGCGGAACTTCCAGCGCGACATGGGTCTCGTCACCGACGGCATCTGTGGGGCCGAGACGATCCGTGAGCTCCACCGGCTCTCTTCGCCGCGTGCCCGTGGCGGCAGCCCGGTGTTCCTGCGCGAGCAGGAGCAGGTCCGCCGGGCAGGCCCGAGGCTTCGTGGCAAGCGCATCGTGATCGATCCCGGCCACGGCGGTGTCGACCTCGGTGTCGTCGCCGGTGGCCTGCGTGAGGCGGACATCGCCTGGGACCTGGCCCGGCGGCTCGAAGGCCGGATGAAGGCCACCGGCATGGAGGCCTTGATCTCCCGCGGACCGAACCAAAGCCCCACTGAGGTCGAGCGCGCGAAGTTCGCCAACGACGCCGGCGCAGACCTCTTCCTGTCCCTGCACAGCGACCAGAACTCGTCGCCCGACGCGCAGGGTGTCGCCAGCTTCCACTTCGGCACCGGTACCGGCGCGACGTCGACCATCGGTGAACTGCTCGCCGGCTTCATTCAGCGTGAGGTCGCGGCGCGGACGGGCCTGCTCGACTGCCGCACCCACCCCAAAACCTGGGACATTTTCACCCGGACCCGCTGCCCGGCGGTGCGAGTGGAGGTCGGCTACCTGACCAACCCCGGCGACCAGCGCCGCCTCTCCGATCCGGCCTTCCGCGATCTTGTCGCCGAAGGAATCCTGATCGCCGTCAAGCGCCTGTACCTGCTCGGCGAAGGGGACCAGCCCACCGGCACCTTCACGTTCGCCGACGTCCTGGCCTACGAACTGGCCAAAGCGGAGTAATCCGCCCACACTTTTCTGCCGGTCCGTTTTAGCTCGCCCCGGACAGCCCCCCGCCCTCCCAGGGGGGCGGCCCCGGATCCAGTCTATCCATCCACAGGCTGCGTGACGCGCTCATCAGCAATCTGTGGATAACTTGCCCTTTCGTCCACAGCCATACACAACCTGGGGATGCGAACGGCACGGGGGTACTAGATGTGGTAGAGGCCACTCTAATAGGGGATGTGGACAACAAAAGGGACCTTCCGGGCTTCTCGGCCCGGAAGGTCCCTTTTGTTCGTTTCAAGCGCGGTTCAGGCTCGGTTCGGCTGTCGTGATGGTGACCTGACCGAGGAGACGCTCCAACGCGGCCTCGACGTCTTCCTTCCACGAGATCCCCGAGCGGAGCTCCAACCGGAGCCGCGGCCACTTCGGGTGCGGGCTGACCGTCTTGAACCCGACCGCCTGGAGGAACTCCGCCGGCAGGACACAGCTGTGCTCCTCCAGCGAATCCTCGTCCGGTTTCGCGTCGCCGAAGGCCTCGATCGCCTTAACCCCGCGCCGCGTCAGATCCTTCGCCACAGCCTGGACCAGCATCCGCCCCAGCCCGCCACCACGGAACTCCGGCAGGACCTGGAACGCGGTCAGCAGCACGGCGTCCGTGCCCGGCGGAGACGTCGGGAAGGCCTGAGCCCTCGGCACGGCGTTCGGCGGGGCGTAGAAGACGAATCCGACGGGCAGAGTGTCGCTGTAGACGATGCGACCACACGAACCCCATTCGAGCAGCACGCTCGAGACCCAGGCTTCCTTCTCGATCTCGGTGGCGCCGTACTCCTCGGCCTGCGCCTTCAGATGCGGCGCCACCTCCCAGTAGACGCACCTGCGGCAGCGCTTGGGCAACTGCTCCAGATTGTCCAGCGTGACGCCCACAACGCGTCGCGACACGCGACCTCCCCGCACGAAACAGCTGACCGGCAAAACCTGCTACGGCGCGTCCGACCGCACCCCGAAGACCTGTCCGAGGATAGGCCGATGTGATGAGCACCGAAAGGTCGGGAACCCCACAGGGTGGGGTGGTTACACTCGGGTGGATCTACCCACAGGTAGCCGCAGTTCTGAAACCAGTACCGAGTGAACCAGGGATCGCCTCTCATCCTGGTGGAGTGTCCGATGACCGAGAACCACCCCGCCAAGCCGCAAGCCGGCCACCACAACCTCGACCCGCACCTCGACAGGTACGCCGCGCGTACCGCCGGGATGACGGCTTCCGAGATCCGGGCATTGTTCGCCGTGGCGAGCCGGCCCGAAGTCGTATCGCTCGCCGGAGGCATGCCGAACCTCGCCGCGCTGCCGCTGGCGACGCTGTCGACGCAAGTCGCGGAGATCATCGCCGAGGACGGCCTGGTGGCACTGCAGTACGGCTCCGCACACGGGATTCCGGTGCTGCGGGAGCAGATCTGCGAGATCATGGCGCTGGAGGGTATTTCGGCCCACCCTGACGACATCGTGGTGACGGTCGGCTCTCAGATGGGCCTCGACATGGTCACCAGGCTGTTCTGCGACCCGGGTGACGTCGTCATCGCCGAGGGTCCGTCGTACGTCGGCGCGCTCGGCTCGTTCACCGCGTACCAGACCAACGTCCTCCACGTGACGATGGACAACGACGGCCTGGTGCCCGAGGCGCTGCGCGAGGCGCTCGCCCAGGCGAAGAAGCACGGCCAGCGCGTCAAGTTCCTCTACACGATCCCGAACTTCCACAACCCCGCCGGCGTGACGATGGCCGTCGAGCGGCGCGCGGAGATCCTGGAGATCTGCCGGGCGTACAACGTGCTCGTCGTCGAAGACAACCCGTACGGGCTACTCGGTTTCGACGGCCAGACGTACCCGGCGCTGCGGTCGATGGACCCGGATAACGTCGTGTACCTCGGCTCGTTCTCGAAGACGTTCGCTTCCGGCCTGCGGGTCGGGTGGGTCCTCGCGCCGCACGCGGTGCGCGAGAAACTCGTGCTGGCGGCCGAGTCGGCGACGCTGTGCCCTCCGACGCTCAACCAGATGATCGTCTCCCGGTACCTTTCCACGCACGACTGGAAGGGTCAGATCAAGAAGTTCCAGGAGAGCTACCGCGAGCGGCGCGACGCGATCATCTCGGCACTCGACCAGCACATGCCTGCCGGCTGCACATGGACGTATCCGGACGGCGGCTTCTATGTGTGGCTCACCGTGCCGGAAGGCGTTGACACCAAAGCGATGCTGCCCCGCGCGGTCACCGCACGGGTGGCGTATGCGTCCGGAACGGGTTTCTACGCCGACGGATTCGGCAGCCGTCAGCTGCGGCTGTCCTACTGCTACCCGACACCGGAGCGGATCCGCGAGGGCGTCCGGCGGCTCGCCGCGGTGCTCGAGTCCGAAATGGACTTGGTGCGTACCTTCGGTAACGTGAAGTCGCGCGCGATCTCCGGGCCGGAGTCGCCTTTCCCGGACACGGCGTGACTGCATTCGACGCATGACAGCGCTCGTCCGTCCACAATAGACATTTGATGAAGGAGCCCTCAGTGGCTGAACGCACCGTCGCCGTGCTTGCCGGCGGACTGTCCCATGAGCGCGACGTTTCCCTGCGTTCCGGCCGGCGACTTTCGGTCGCGCTGCGCGGCCAGGGGCTCACAGTCGAAGAGTGGGACACCGACGCCGGGCTGATCGAGCGGCTGCGCAAGCACCGCCCGGACGCCGTCATCGTCGCGTTGCACGGTGGCGAGGGGGAGAACGGCTCAGTTCAGACGATCTTGGAGATGCTGGAAGTCCCGTACGTCGGCACGAGCTCGCAGGGTTGCCGACGCGCATGGGACAAGCCGACGGCCAAGGCGCTGCTGGAGAAGGCCGGCTACGCCACGCCAGCGTGGGTCGTGCTGCCGCACAGCACGTTCCGGGAACTGGGTGCACAGGATGTGTTGGACGCCATCGTCGAGCGGCTCGGCCTGCCGCTGATCCTCAAGCCCGACCAGGGTGGCTCCGCGCTCGGCACGCAGGTGGTCCGTGAGGCGTCCGAGCTGCCGGCCGCGATGGTCGGCTGTTTCGCCTACGGGGACACAGTGCTCGCTGAGCGGCTCGTCGAAGGCGTCGAGGTCGCCGTCACGGTCATTGAGCGCGAGACCGGTCCTGTTGCACTGCCCGCAGTCGAGATCGTTCCCGAGAGTGGCGTGTACGACTACACCTCGCGGTACACCGCCGGGCTGACGGACTTCTTCGCGCCCGCTCGTCTCTCCGACGAGTCCGCGAAGGCCGTCGGCGAACTGGCCGTCGCGGCGCACCGCTTGCTCGGACTCCGCGACATCTCCCGCACGGACGCCATCGTGTGCCCCGACGGCACGGTGCATTTCCTCGAAGTCAACCTTTCGCCGGGACTGACCGAAACCTCGACGGTGCCGATGGCCGTCGAAGCGTCCGGTTCGTCGCTCGGCTCGGTTTTCGGCGAGCTGGTGTCGCGCGCGGTCGAGCGTCGCGCTTAGTTCAGACTGCCCAGTTTTCCACTACTCACCGTAGTGGATCTTGCAGCACTGAGCAATCATCACCGTGACGAAACGACCCAGTATGATCCTTAGTCGTTTTCAGATGTCTCTTTTGTCTTTTTTCCGTCGATGATTTGAACGATGCGTTCAAGATCGTCAACGGACCCGAATTCGAGGACGATCCGGCCTTTGCGGCGTCCCAAGTCCACTTTGACGCGAGTGTCGAAGCGATCCGAGAGCCGATCCGCGAGGTCCTGCAACCCCGGCGCCTGGATCGGCTTGCGCGGCGCGGGCTTCGCTTTGGCCGGCTTCTCGTTCTTGTTCAACATGACGGCTTCTTCGGTGGCGCGGACAGACATGCCCTCCGCGACGATTCGCGCCGCCAGCTCTTCCTGACTTCCCGCGTCTTCCAAAGACAGCAACGCCCGCGCGTGCCCGGCCGAAAGCACCCCGGCCGCGACCCGCCGCTGCACCGCGAGGGGAAGCTTCAGCAAGCGGATCGTGTTGGTGATCGCCGGACGGCTGCGGCCGATGCGGCTCGCGAGCTCCTCGTGCGTGACCGCGAATTCGTCCAGCAGCTGCTGATATGCCGCGGCCTCTTCGAGCGGGTTGAGCTGAACGCGGTGGATGTTTTCGAGCAGCGCGTCCCGCAGCATCGCCTCATCGGCGGTCTGCCGGACGATCGCCGGGATCGCTTCGAGCTCTGCCTGCTGCGACGCGCGGAGCCGCCGCTCACCCATGACGAGCTCGTACTCACCGCCCGGCAGTTCGCGGACGACGATGGGCTGCATGAGCCCGAACTCGCGGATCGAGTGCTCGAGTTCGGCGAGCGCCTCCTCGTCGAACACCTGCCGCGGCTGCTTCGGGTTCGGCTTGATCGAGGTGATGGGCACCTCGCGGTAGACCGCGCCCGCCACCTCGCCGCTGCTCGAAGCAGCTGATCCGTTGACGCCGAACGTCGCCCGTTCGCCGTCACGGTGAGACGAGTCGGCTCGCCCATCCGCATTGCCCGTGCGGTCATGGGGAGCAGGAGACGGACTGGAACCCGGTGGGGGACCGGTCGGAATCAATGCCGCCAAGCCCCGGCCGAGGCCGCCCCTGCGTTCCGTCATAATGTTCCGCCCTTCGATCCGTTTGTTGAGCCGCGCTCGGCAACCTCGCGAGCGGCGTCCATGTAGCTCATGGCGCCTCGGGATCCCGGGTCGTAGGCGAGGACTGTCTGGCCGTAGCCGGGGGCTTCAGAGACCTTTACGCTCCGCGGAATGACCGTCTTGAGGACAGTGTCGCCGAAGTGGTTGCGGACCTCTTGCGTCACCTGGTCCGCCAGCTTCGTGCGGCCGTCGTACATCGTGAGCAGGATCGTGGAGACCGTCAGTTCACGGTTCAGGTGCGCCTGAACGAGCTCGATGTTGCTGAGCAGTTGGCCGAGCCCTTCGAGTGCGTAGTACTCGCACTGGATGGGGATCAGCACCTCCTGCGCGGCGACCATCGCGTTGACCGTCAGGAGACCGAGCGAAGGCGGGCAGTCGATGAAGACGTAGTCGACGTCGATCTCGTCGAGGACCTCTTTGGAGAGCGCCTCCTTGAGCCGGTGCTCCCGGGCGGCCATCGAAACGAGCTCGATCTCGGCACCGGCGAGGTCGATCGTCGCCGGCACGCAGAAGAGGTTGGGGGACTGCTCGCTGACCGCCGACGCCTCGGCAAGAGACACCTCACCGATCAGCACTTCGTAGATCGACGGCGTGCCGGACCGATGCTCGATGTTCAGGGCGGTACTCGCATTGCCCTGAGGGTCGAGGTCGATTACGAGGGTTTTAAGTCCGTGGACGGCGAGCGCGGCAGCCAGGTTGACGGTGCTGGTGGTCTTACCGACGCCGCCCTTCTGGTTCGCGACGGTCAGCACGCGGCGGTGATCTGGGCGGGGGAGTGTGTTCGCCTTCGGGTGCAGGATGCGAGCGGCTCGCATCGCTTCCTCGCCGATCGGCGTCCAGCCCAACTCGTGGCCGGTGCTCGCGGAGTCTTGTGACGGCAGATTCACCGGTCGAGACACCTCCTCTATATAGACGGCTCATTGGCGTTCAGGACCGCGCCGTTTCACGTGGAACATCGCGGCTTCGTGCTCTGCTGCTTTCTTGGTGGTGCGTTAGCTCTGCTTGCCTCGTTGCCGAGCAGACTTGGGTGGTAGTCGTTTGATCACGACGACCGTGCTGGGTACTTCGAGAATCCCGGCACCGCATTCGGCGATCTCCGGCTGAGCGCCACCGGCCCTGCGGACGGCGTCGTGGTCACGTTCGATCTCCTCGGCCGCACTCGCTCCCTTGAGAGCGAGCAGGAACCCTTCAGGGCGAACCAGCGGCAGGCACCAACCAGCCAAGCGAGCGAGCGGGGCGACCGCTCGGGCTGTGACGACATCAGCGCCGCCAACCTGCTTACGCACTTCTCGCTCCTCGGCGCGCCCGCGCACGATGGTGATAGGAAGCTCCAGTGTCTCGATGACTTCGGCGAGCCAGTCCACCCGGCGGGCCATCGGTTCGAGAAGAACGATATCCAGGTCCGGTCGGCTGATCGCCAGCGGTATCCCCGGGAGTCCCGCGCCGGAACCGACATCGACCACGCGGACTCCGTTCGGGATGTGCTCACCGATCACCGCCGAGTTCAGCACGTGCCGCTCCCAGAGCCGCTCCACCTCACGCGGTCCGATGAGCCCCCGCTCGACTCCGTGCTTCTCCAGCATCTCGACGTATCGCGCGGCCAGCTCCACGTGCTCACCGAACACCCGCGCCGCTGCCGATCGGACCGAGATTGCGACGCCGTCCAAGCTCACTGACCACTCCTCAACAGTCCCGGTTTCACGTGAAACCCGGTTCGCCTGATTGTCCCCGAAGCCGACGACAAAGCGGAGCGACAGACCGCAAGTGTGGACAACTCCACTGCACGGTTGGGCCGTTCGCGTCATTTGAGGGCAAGATCGGGGGGTCGGTCGCCCGGCGCAGTCGAACCGCGCCGAAGCCCGACCGCTTTCGCGGTTTCACGTGAAACTCGCCGTCCGTCGATCCGTCACATGCATCTACCCAGTTTCACGTGAAACCGCGTCCGCCCACCTACAAAAAAAGAGCGGCTCACCGAATCCGGTGAGCCGCTTCTCGTTTCGAACCAAACCGCTACGCGTCGGGGAAGACCACCACGCGCCGCTTCGGGTCTTCGCCTTCACTCTCACTGTGAACACCGTCGACCGCGGCGACCGCGTCATGCACGACCTTCCGCTCGAACGGGCTCATCGGCTGAAGGCGAACCTTCTCGCCCGACGACACGACGCTCTCCGCCGTCGACCGGCCGAGCTCGCGAAGCTCCTCGCGACGGTCCGCGCGCCAGCCCGCGATGTCCAGCATCAGCCGACTGCGCGAGCCGGTCTCCTGCTGGACCGCCAGGCGGGTCAGCTCCTGCAGCGCCTCGAGGACGTTGCCACGGCCACCGACGAGCTTCTCCAGATCCTCGCCACCGTCGATGCTGACGATCGCGCGTCCGGCCTCGACGTCCAAATCGATGTCACCGTCGTAGTCGAGCAAGTCGAGCAGCCGCTCAAGATAGTCACCGGCGACGTCGCCTTCATGCACGAGTACATCGTCATCGACACCGCTCCGGCGGCTCGGCTTGCCCTCAGTAGAAACCTCGGCCGACTCGCCAGCTGCCTTCGCAGCCGCGGCGTCGTCCTGCTCGGCATCGATCGTTTCGATCGTCTCCGACATTGTTCGTCTCCTCTCCAGACCCGGCAGCGTCAGCGACGCTTGCGGCCCGACTTCTTAGTTGAGTCGTGGATCAGGCCCGGGACACCCGTGCCGTTTTCTTGAGCGCCCTCGGTCGCGCTGGTCGCGTCCTCGGTCGGCTGCTTCGGCGTTGTGCCGTTCTTGGGCGCGGTGTTGGCCTGAGCGAAACCATGGGGCGAGCCGGGCTTGACGACCTTCTTGCCTGGCTGGTTCTTTCCCTGGACCGGCTTCTGTCCGACAGCGGGCTTCTGGCCGACGGACGGCTTCTGTCCGGGCTTCGGGCCGAGCGCGGTGCGCTTCTCGATGGCCTCGGTCTTCTTGATCTCTTCTTCTTTGTCGATCTTCGTGTAGACCAGACGCTGCTGCATGAGAGTCCAGCCGTTGTTGGCCAACCAGTAGAAGAGCAGCCCGAGGGGGAAGAGCGCACCGAACACGAGGACGCCGAGCGGGAAGATGTACATCGTGAGCTTGTTCATCATCGCGGTCTGGCTGGTGGCCGACTCGGGGTTCTGACGGCTCACCGAGTGGCGCGCGGTCAGGTGGGTCGCGGCGGCCGCGACGATCATCAGCGGGATCGCGACGGGCGCGACGTTCCAGTGGAAGCCGTCGCCGCCGGTGCCGCCGACCGCGCTGACGCCGTTGTGGATGGCCTCACCGAGGTTGACGCCGAAGAGCTTCGCGTTGACGTAGGACTCGACATCGGACTTGCCGAAGAAGTAGTTCTCGGTCTTCTGATCGAGCGGGAGGTTCGTGAACGTCCGCAGCACGTGGTTGAGACCGATGAAGACCGGGATCTGCAGCAGCATCGGCAGGCAGCTGCCGAGTGGGTTGACGCCATGCTCCTTCTGGAGCTTCTGCATCTCCTGGGCTTGCCGCTGCCGGTCGTTCTTGTACTTCGCCTGGACCTTCTTCATCTCCGGCGCGAAGTCCTGCATCTTCTTCATCGACCGGACCTGGTTGACGAAGGGCTTGAACATGATGCCGCGGACGGTGAACGTCAGAAAGATGATGCCGAGGATCCACGAGATCGCGGTGGCTTCCCCGAATACCAACCCGAAGACCTTGTGCCAACACCACAATATGAAGGACACGGGGTAGTAGATGAATTCGAGCGACACGGAACTACTCCTCGGTTGATGTAGCAGGTCTCTGGGCGCGCCACGAGAACTTCTCCGGCACCGGGTCGCGGCCAGGCATGGTCCAGGGGCCACAGCGCAAGAGCCGGCGCGCCGCGAGATAGGAGCCGCGAGCAGCACCGTGCCGCGTCAACGCCTCCACCGCGTATGCGCTACAGCTGGGATAGAACCGGCAAGCCGGTGGCAGGAAAGGCGAGATCGCCTTGCGATAGAACTTGATCGGCAGCAGCAGGACCCATGCCACCGGGCCCGGCCGGGGTTCGCCCGCGGGCTCGTCAGTGAGGATCTTCTGCTCTGTACTCACACCGTCGTTCACACCGCTGATCCGTTGTCATGGTTCGCGTCGCGCGGGCGCGTCGACTTGACCGGCGCGCCACCTTCCGGCGCACGCCCCGGCAACAGGCCGAGCCGTCGCAGGGAGGCATCGAGATCCGAGCCGAGTTCCCTGCTGGTCGCGTTCGCGGCCGGAGGCAAGGCCCGTATCACCAACGAACTTCCCGGCGGCAGTGTTCCTATCCGCTCAGAAATGAGATGACGAAGACGTCTCGTCACCCGGTGGCGCACCACCGAGTTTCCCACGGCCTTGCTCACCACAAAACCCGCCCGGGCTGCCTCGGCAGGCCCTGGCGGGTCCGTGGTCAGTGCGTGTACGACGAGGCGGCGCTTCCCGGCCCGCGCTCCGCGACGCATGACGACACGAAAGTCCTCACTGCGCCGCAAACGCGCGGCAGCCGGCAACACGGCGCGCCTCGAAGACGGCCGAATCAGGCGGACAGCGTCTCGCGGCCCTTACGACGGCGGGCACCCAAGATGGCCCGGCCGGCGCGAGTCCGCATGCGCAGACGGAACCCGTGGGTCCGAGCGCGGCGGCGGTTGTTCGGCTGGAAGGTGCGCTTACCCTTGCTCACGGCTCAAAATCTCCTGGTCTCGACTTCGTCTCGCCCGTCGTCAGGCGTGTCGTGCAGACGCACGGCAGTCTGTGGTGTCTCCTACCAACGTGTGGTCCCGTCACTTCTAGCGACGACAAACAAGGGCACACAAAACTCACCCATTGCAGGCGGGAGACCTTACGAGGGTACGCACCCGCTTCAGGGTCTGCGAAACCGGCCCCTCGACCACGCACCGCGACAAGCTCGCCACGGACGGGTCCCGCCTGTTCGATCACCGAATGGCAACACGCCGTGTGCCGTGAAATGCTCTCCTACCAGGACGTCTTGTGGCAGAGCGCAGGGCTTGTTAACGTGCCTGTCTCGAACTTATCGGTCCCCGTGCACAGAACAGTCCGTGCCGGTGGTGCTGTACGAGAGACGCTGTCGAGGAAGTGGAGGCCTCGACCGCGTTCGTTGAGCCCGCGGAGGGAGTCCGCGCGGGTCGCCGTACATTAGTGCACAGCTGTGGACAACTATGTGGATACCTGCTGCTTCAGTGAACGTTTGGGGTCCCAAAAGGCGTCTTACAGCACTCCTTGGGGTGGTCTTGGCACCGGCGGAGTGATGCTCGGCATGCACAGCGAGTTCTGATGGGCCATCTACAGCGTCATTAAAGCGGCAGGGTCGACTAGATGAATGGCCGGCGAGGGGAGGGGAGCCAGCAGGTGTCCGAACACCAGGTAAATCTGGGTGTCATCTGGGAGCAGGTGGTCAGGGAGCTGTCCGACGGCACCCTGTCCCCGCAGCAACGGGCGTGGATGCGGGTGACCCGGCCGATCGGGCTCCTCGACGGCACGGCCCTTCTCGCAGCCCCCAGCGACTTCGCGAAGGAAGCCATCGAGCGCGCCTTGCGCGGCGCGATCACCGAGGCCCTCTCACGGCGCCTCGGCCGCGACGTCTCGTTGGCGGTGAAGGTCGACAGCACCGAGTCCGTCGTGAGTTCGCCATCGCCGATACCCCGCTACACGACCTCACCCGGTCGGGCGGACTTGCCCGATCCTCGGGAAAACGGCTCCGGCTCTACAACAGAACAGTCGCCCCTCCCTCAGCCGGAGAAGATCCTGCACCAGTCCGCCCGGCGCACGCCGGCGGAACTAGCCGAACTGGCCAAGGTGGAAGACGGTGATGAAGAAGTGGACGAGGAAGGCGACGCGCTCGCCGCGGTACACGACATCTGGCCCTCCTTCTCCGGACGCCCTGTAGCGGGCCAGCCGTACACGGCGCCCGCGCAGCCTCAGACATCGAAGACGCGGTTGAACGAGAAATACACTTTCGACACCTTCGTCATCGGCGCGTCCAACCGGTTCGCGCACGCGGCCTCGGTCGCTGTCGCCGAAGCTCCTTCGCGGGCGTACAACCCGCTGTTCATCTGGGGCGAATCCGGACTCGGCAAAACACACCTGCTGCACGCCGTCGGGCACTACGCCCAACGACTGTTCCCCGGCATGCGCGTGCGGTATGTGTCGACCGAGGAGTTCACCAACGACTTCATCAACTCCCTGCGAGACGACCGCAAGGTCGCCTTCCAGCGACGGTATCGAGATATCGACATTCTCCTCGTCGACGACATCCAGTTCCTGGAGGGCAAGGAAGGTACTCAGGAAGAGTTCTTCCATACCTTCAACACCCTGCACAACCAGAACAAGCAGATCGTCGTGTCCTCGGACCGCCCGCCGAAGCGCCTGGAGACCCTCGAGGACAGGCTGCGCACCCGGTTCGAGTGGGGCCTGATCACCGACATCCAGCCGCCGGAGCTCGAAACCCGCATCGCGATCCTCCGTAAGAAGGCCGCGCAGGACAGGCTCGACGCCCCCGGCGACGTCTTGGAGTTCATCGCGACGCGCGTCGAGGCGAACATCCGCGAGCTCGAAGGCGCACTGATCCGGGTGACGGCGTTCGCATCGCTGAACCAGCAGCCCGTCGACATCAGTCTCGCCGAAATCGTCCTGCGCGATCTGATCCCGGATTCGCACGCCCCGGAGATCACCGCACCGACCATCATGAGCGTCACTTCCGAGTTCTTCGACGTCTCACTCGAAGACCTATGTGGCCCGGGTAAAACGAAAGCGCTCGCGACGGCCCGTCAGATCTCGATGTACCTCTGCCGCGAACTCACCGACATGTCGCTGCCGAAAATCGGGCAGACCTTCGGCGGCCGCGACCACACCACGGTCATGCACGCGGACAAGAAGATCCGTAAGGAAATGGCCGAACGCCGCCGTATCTACGACCAGGTGCAGGAACTGACCTCCCGCATCAAGCAGCGCGCACGCCAGTAGGCAGGGCTCCACAAGGGGGTCTCCGGCACGAACCATGTGCTCGGGACCCCCTTTCTTGTGTGCCCGATCGCCCCTGAAGCGGCGTAGCAGCGTCCACAGTCCCTCTCCTTATATATGTACGAATCTGTGACCTAACGCGGCCGGACCCGTTCGTGGAGTCTGCCGAGTCCGCGAAACCTGTTGCCCCACAAGGATTTCTCCCCACCGTGTGCACAGTTGCCCCACAGGCTGCGCGGATCTCCCAACAGCGCCAACGGGTTTTGCTCCACAATCCGTCCCCAAGCAATCCACAGGGTGTGCACAGGTCTGTCCCCACGAACTCCACAGGGATTCCACACGCCATGCACATCCTGTGCACATCACCCGTCAGAGCGATCCGGATCACGCTGTTCATGCACAGGAGGGGCCCGAAACGGTCCCCAAACCTGGGGACAACCGTGGGGACAAACCCGAAAATCTGTGGACGGTGCGAACGCGGGAAAAATTCATCCACCGGCGGCGCGAAACCATCCACGGGGTGGGGCCCCACATGTCCACACGGCCGCACGGCACCGGACCTGCGAATACGGCACCTGTCCACACAATCCACAACACTTACTATTACTGCTGTTAAAAAAATCTCTTGAAGAAAAAACAAAACAAAAACAACGCTGGGGCCGAACTGGGGACAGCTCGGCTCGAAGCGTCTTTTTGTCGACATGTCGATGGCGAGGCCGAAGTGACGCCGACCCCGGCGACGGCCTAACGTGGGAACCCACACCAGGTCCACCGCGCCGATCCCTGACGCCGGGCCACCACACGGCGAGGTCTCTGGCCGCTCGAAACTCGGGCGCCGTCCCCAGACCCGTTTGATCTTCTCGAGCTGAAGAGCTCGGCTGTCGAAAGGATGCGAGGATGAAGATCCGCGTCGAGCGTGACGGGCTCGCCGACGCCGTGGCTTGGGTGGCACGAAGCTTGCCGTCCAGACCTCCGGTGCCGGTGCTCGGTGGAGTGCTGCTCGATGCCGGTTCGGATGGATCCAGCGATTCGCTGACCGTCTCCGGCTTCGATTACGAGGTTTCCGCGACGGTCGGTGTCGCCGCAACGATCGCCGACGGTGGCCGTTTGCTGGTTTCCGGCAGGCTCCTCGCCGATATCACCAAGTCGCTGCCGAACCAGCCGGTGGAGATCGCTGTCGACGGCGCCCGTGCGTCGATCACCTGTGGCAGCGCCCGGTTCAGCTTGCCGACGATGCCGGTCGAGGACTATCCGCAGCTGCCCGCCCAGCCGGCGTTCGCCGGGGAACTGGCGGGTGACGCTTTCGGCCAGGCGGTCACTCAGGTCGCGATCGCTTCCGGCAAGGACGACACGCTCCCGATGCTCACCGGCATGCGGCTCGAGATCTCGGGCCGCACGCTGACCCTCGTCGCCACCGACCGGTTCCGGCTCGCCATGCGCGAGTTCAGCTGGGAACCGGCCGACGGCCTCGCCGACGCGGCCGTGCTCGTCCCGGCCCGAACCCTGGCCGAAGCAGCGAAGTCGCTCGGGTCGAGTGGGGCCACGGTCCAGCTCGCGCTGGCCAGCGGTGAAGGCCTTCTCGGACTGACCGGTTCCGGCCGATCGACGACGACCCGGCTGCTCGACGCCGAGTTCCCGCCGTACCGTCAGCTGCTCCCGGCTCAGCACACCTCCCGTGCGGTCATCGACGTCTCCGGGCTCACCGAGTCGATCAAGCGTGTTTCGCTGGTCGCCGAGCGCGGCACCCAGGTCCGCCTCGAGTTCACGGACAACTCACTGCGACTGTCCGCCGGTGGCGACGATGAAGGCAGCGCCGAAGAAGAGTTGCCGGTCGAGTACGAAGGCGAGCCGGTCACCATCGCGTTCAACCCGGGCTACCTCGTCGACGGTCTCGGCGCGCTCCACGCCGACCGCGCCGAACTGACCTTCACCACGCCGAACCGCCCGGCGCTGATCAAGCCCGCCGACGAGCAGGGCGACGTCATTCCGGGTTATCTGTATCTGTTGATGCCGGTCCGCCTCCCTGGCTGATCGCGCGGCGACAGACCAAATTCTTACTTGCGGACAAAGGGGATCTCATGGTGCAGCTGGGATTGATCGGCCTGGGCAAGATGGGTTTCAACATGCGCGAGCGGATTCGCGCGGCCGGGCACGAGGTGGTCGGTTACGACCGGAACCCGGACGTCACGGATTCGTCCTCGCTCGAGGACATGGTGTCCAAATTGGACGCGCCGCGGATCGTCTGGATCATGGTCCCGTCGGGTGACCCGACGCGGCAGACCATCGTCGAGCTGAGCAACCTTCTGGCCGAAGGTGACATGGTCATCGACGGCGGCAACTCGAAGTTCACCGATGACAAGCTGAACGCCGACCTGTTGGCGGCCAAGGGAATCGGTTACGCCGACGCCGGGGTCTCCGGTGGCGTGTGGGGCAAGGACAACGGCTACGGCCTGATGGTCGGCGGCACCGCCTCCGACGTCGAGCGGGCGATGCCGATCTTCGACGCGCTGCGTCCGGAAGGTCCGCGCGAGGAAGGTTTCTCGCACGCCGGGCCGGTCGGTGCCGGGCACTACGCGAAGATGATTCACAACGGCATCGAGTACGGCATGATGCAGGCCTTCGCCGAGGGCTTCGAGCTGCTCGAAGCGTCGAAGGTCGTCGAGAACGTGCCGGCCGTGATCAAGGGCTGGCAGCGCGGGACCGTCGTCCGGTCGTGGCTGCTCGACCTCTTGGTGCGCGCGCTGGAGGAGGACCCGGAGCTCGATGACCTCGAAGGGTTCGTCGAGGATTCGGGCGAAGGCCGCTGGACCTTGGAAGAAGCGATCAACAACGCGGTGCCGGCGCCGGTTATCTCGGCCGCGCTGTTCGCCCGGTTCGCCTCGCGGCAGGAGCACTCGTCCGCGATGCGCGCGGTCGCGGCGCTGCGCAACCAGTTCGGCGGGCATGCCGTGAAAAAGGTCGGCGGCTAGGCCACCCGTTGCCCGACCATCCCCGCCGTCGAAACGCTGCGCGCTAGGTATCGAGGGACTTGTATCTAAGACATCTCCAAGTCACCGACTTCCGCTCGTGGGAGCTCGCTGATCTTGCGTTGACGCCGGGCGCGACCGTACTGGTCGGGCCGAACGGCCGCGGCAAGACCAACCTGCTCGAAGCGATCGGGTATGTCGCGACGCTGAGCTCGCACCGTGTCTCCTCGGATTTACCACTGGTGAGACACGGGGCGGAACGGGCGCTCGTCCGGGTCGCGGTGGTCAACGACGATCGCGAGCTGACCGTCGAACTGGAGATCACCCCGGGCAAGGCGAACCGAGCGCGGATCAACAGGGGCGCCGTCGGCAAGCCTCGCGACATCCTCGGCATCCTGCGCACGGTGCTGTTCTCCCCGGAGGACCTGGCGCTCGTGCGCGGCGACCCGGGGGAACGCCGCCGGTTCCTCGACGAGCTGCTGGTGCTGCGCGCGCCTCGGTATGCGGGTGTCCGCGCCGACTACGAGAAGGTGCTCAAGCAGCGGAACGCGCTGCTCAAGACCGCGGGAAAACGCAAGGGCACCGGTCGCGAAGACCCGTACGCGTTGTCGACGCTCGAAGTCTGGGACGGCCATCTGGCCGCGTCGGGAGCGCAGCTGCTCGCGGCCCGGTTGAACCTCGTCGCCGACTTGGCTCCTTATACGGCGGCGGCTTACGCGGGGGTCGCCCCGGACTCGCGGCCGGCGAAGATCAGCTACCGTTCGAGCCTCGGCGAGGCGATGCCGTCGGACTACGGAATGCCCAACGGAGAACGTGCAGACATCCAGAAGCTGACCGATCTCCTGGTCCAGGCCATGGCCGACGCGCGAAAGGTCGAACTGGAGCGCGGTGTAAGCATGGTCGGCCCGCATCGCGACGAGCTCGAACTGGTGCTGGGCGACGCGCCGGCGAAGGGCTACGCGAGCCATGGTGAATCGTGGTCGTTCGCGCTCGCGCTGCGACTCGGATCCTACGAACTCCTGCGTGGCGAAGCCGGAGAACCGGTCTTGCTGTTGGACGATGTGTTCGCCGAGCTGGATCGCCGGAGACGGTCCCGGCTCGCGGAGGTGGCCGCGAGTGCCGAACAGGTGCTCGTGACCGCCGCGGTAGAGGAGGACGTACCCGCTGAGCTGGCCGGATCTCGTTTTTCGGTCGCGGATGGTGAGGTCAACCGTGTCTAGCCAACCACCCACAAGATCAAATCGACCACGCGCGGTGACCGCCAAGTCCCCAGACTCTCCCCGAACTGGGGACAAACCTGTGGATAGTGTGGATAACACCGTGAACGAGTTATCGCCGCGAGTGACGAAAAGGCCAAATGGGGGTCTTGACATCCCTCGCGAGGGATCTCACCCGGCTGGGGACCCCCGTTCGAGTACCCAGCGTGACGATGTCATTGGGCCAACCGAGAACGACAATCCACAATCCCCAGGGCGTGATCTTGTCCGTGCCGCTTTGGAAGGCGCTCGTGAGAAGGCGAAGGCCCGCGGCGTCGAGCCGGGACGGCGGCCACGGGTCGTCGGCGGGAAAGGTGGGGTCGGTGGCCAGAGTCCTCGACGTCGTCGCTGGTCAGGGTCCGGCGCGGATCAGCGCGATCCTCAGCCGTTCGGCCGGATCGCCTCCAGGATCGCCAACGAACGCGGTTGGAACGCCAGTCTCGCGAACGGACAGGTCTTCGGGCAGTGGGCGCGGCTCGTCGGTGAAGACGTGGCCGAACACGCCCAGCCGGTGGCGCTCAAAGACGGCGAACTGACCGTTCGTGCCAGCTCAACGGCGTGGGCGATGCAGCTACGCACCCTCCAGAGCCAGCTCTTGGCCAAGATCGCGGCCGTCGTCGGCCACGGCGTGGTGAAGAAGATGCGCATCCACGGCCCGACGGCGCCGAGTTGGCGGAAGGGGTACCGGCACGTGTCCGGCCGCGGTCCTCGTGACACGTACGGCTGACACGGCGAGAGTGCTTCCAGAAGGGTTTTACCGACGTTCGGCTACGGATTTTCCCATCCCGAGGCGCGTTCGTGGCTCTGTGAGGAAACTAGCGGTGTCCTTGCCGCATGTGAGCAGACGTGGCCAAGTAGGATGTACGGAGTAACCGTCCTGTCGGGCGAGACGAGGAGAAAACAAGCCGGTGGCACCGAACGAGAACGAGTACAACGCGCAATCCATCACCGTGCTCGAGGGCCTCGACGCAGTTCGCAAGCGCCCCGGCATGTACATCGGCTCCACCGGTGAACGCGGCCTCCATCACCTCATCTGGGAGGTCGTCGACAACTCCGTCGACGAGGCGATGGCGGGCCACGCGACCAAGGTCGATGTGACCCTGCTCGCCGACGGTGGCGTCCGCGTCATCGACGACGGCCGTGGCATTCCGACCGAGATGCACCCGACGGAGCACAAGCCGACCGTCGAGGTCGTCCTCACCGTGCTGCACGCCGGTGGAAAGTTCGACAGCGATTCCTACGCGGTTTCCGGCGGCTTGCACGGCGTCGGCGTGTCGGTGGTGAACGCGCTGTCTGCGGCGTTCGACATCGAGATTCACCGCAACGGCAAGCAGTGGCGGCAGCACTACAACCACTCGGTGCCCGAGGAACTGATCGAGGTCGGCCCCAGCGACAAGCGTGGCACCACGATCACCTACTGGGCCGATCCGAACATCTTCGAGACCACCGACTACAACATGGAGACGATCTCCCGCCGCCTGCAGGAGATGGCGTTCCTGAACAAGGGACTCACCATCGTCCTGCGCGACGAGCGGGTCGCCGACGAAGACACCGCGGAAGACGCCGCGGGCCGTCCGGCACGCGTCAAAGAGCGCACCTTCTGCTACCCGGGTGGGCTCGAAGACTTCGTCAAGCACATCAACGGCAGCAAGGACCCGATCCACAAGAACGTCATTTCGTTCGACGCCAAGGCTCCCGGCCTTGAGCTCGAGGTTGCGATGCAGTGGAACAACGGCTTCACGCCGTCGGTGTACACCTTCGCCAACACGATCAACACACAAGAGGGCGGCACGCACGAGGAAGGCTTCCGCGCGGCGCTCACCCGCGTGGTCAACGCCTACGCGCGCGACAAGAAGCTGCTCAAGGAGAAGGACACCAACCTGACCGGTGACGACGTGCGTGAGGGTCTCGCCGCGATCGTGTCGATCAAGATGGCCGAGCCGCAGTTCGAGGGCCAGACGAAGACCAAGCTGGGCAACAGCGAGGCGAAGACCTTCGTCCAGACCACGGCCAACGAGTGGCTCGGGCACTGGTTCGAGGCCAACCCGGCCGAGGCCAAGATCATCATCAACAAGTCGGTCTCCAGCGCGCAGGCGCGGATGGCCGCGCGTAAGGCCCGCGACCTGGTCCGCCGCAAGGGTGCGCTCGACATCGGTGGCCTGCCCGGCAAGTTGAAGGACTGCCGCTCGACCAAGCCGGAAGAGTGCGAGCTCTACATCGTCGAGGGCGACTCGGCCGGCGGTTCGGCCAAGGAAGGCCGCGACTCGATGTACCAGGCGATCCTGCCGATCCGCGGCAAGATCATCAACGTCGAGAAGGCCCGTATCGACAAGGTCCTCAAGAACACCGAGGTCCAGTCGCTGATCACCGCGCTCGGCACCGGTATCCACGACGAGTTCGACCTGTCGAAGCTGCGGTACCACAAGATCGTGCTCATGGCCGACGCCGACGTCGACGGCCAGCACATCACCACCCTGCTGCTCACCCTGCTGTTCCGGTTCATGACGCCGCTGGTCGAGCACGGCCACGTCTTCCTGTCGCGGCCGCCGCTGTACAAGATCAAGTGGCCGCGGGCCGAGCCGGAGTACGTCTACTCCGACCGCGAGCGCGACGCCGTCATCAAGGCAGGCGTCGAGTCCGGCAAGCGACTCCCCAAGGACGACGCGATCCAGCGCTACAAGGGTCTCGGCGAGATGAATGCGGAAGAGCTGTGGGACACCACGATGGACCCGGCGCACCGCCTGCTCGGCCAGGTAACCCTGGACGACGCGGCGCAGGCCGACGAACTGTTCTCCGTGCTGATGGGTGAGGACGTCGAAGCACGTCGTTCCTTCATCACGCGCAATGCCAAGGATGTTCGCTTCTTGGACGTTTAGTCCACCCCTGCTTCTTTTGTCCATATTGGACTGTGCCCCGAGAAGGACGATATGACGGAAACCTTGCCGCCGGAACACGACCGTATCGAGCCGGTCGACATCCAGCACGAGATGCAGCGTTCCTACATCGACTACGCGATGAGCGTGATCGTTTCCCGCGCGCTGCCCGATGTGCGTGACGGGCTCAAGCCGGTGCACCGACGCGTGCTGTACGCGATGTACGACTCCGGTTTCCGGCCGGACCGCGGGTACAACAAGTGCTCGCGGGTCGTCGGCGAGGTGATGGGCAATTACCACCCGCACGGTGACTCGTCGATCTACGACGCGCTCGTGCGGCTCGCCCAGCCGTGGTCGATGCGGTACCCGCTGATCGACGGCCAGGGCAACTACGGTTCGTCGGGTAACGACCCCGCCGCCGCCATGCGGTACACCGAAGCGCGCCTCGGGCAGTTGGCCATGCACATGCTGGCCGACATCGACGAGGAGACCGTCGACTTCTCGGACAACTACGACGGCCGCACGCAGGAGCCGGACGTCCTGCCGAGCCGCTTCCCGAACCTGCTGGTCAACGGTGGTTCCGGGATCGCGGTCGGGATGGCGACCAACATCCCGCCGCACAACCTCCGCGAGGTCGCCGAGGGCGTCGTCTGGGCGTTGGAAAACCCCGAGGCCAACGACGACGAGCTGCTGGCCGCGTTGCTGACGCGCGTCAAGGGCCCGGACTTCCCGACACGCGGCCTGATCCTGGGCACGCAGGGCATCGAGGACGCGTACCGCACCGGCCGCGGCTCGGTCCGGATGCGCTCGGTGGTCGAGGTCGAAGAGGACGCGAAGGGTCGCACGATCCTGGTCGTCACCGAGCTCCCGTACCAGGTCAACCCGGACAACCTGGTCGAGAACATCGCCAACCTGGTCCGCGACGGCAAGCTCACCGGCATCTCGGACATCGCCGACGAGTCGAACAGCCGCAGTGGCCAGCGGATCGTCATCACGGTCAAGCGGGACGCCGTGGCGAAGGTCGTGCTGAACAACCTCTACAAGCACACCCAGCTGCAGCAGAACTTCGGCGTCAACATGCTGGCGCTGGTCGACGGCGTGCCGCGCACGCTGCGGATCGACCAGATCATCCGGCACTACGTGAAGCACCAGGTCGACGTCATCATTCGCCGGACCCGTTTTCGACTCCGCAAGGCCGAGGAACGCGCTCACGTTCTGCGCGGCCTGGTCAAGGCACTGGACATGCTGGACGAGGTCATCGCGCTCATCCGGCGCTCACCGTCGGCCGAGGACGCCCGCCCCGCCCTGATGGAACTGCTGGACGTCGACGAGATTCAGGCTGTCGCGATCCTCGACATGCAGCTCCGCCGGCTCGCGGCCTTGGAGCGGCAGCGGATCATCGACACGTTGGCAGAGATCGAGCTCGACATCGCGGACTTGAAGGACATCCTCGAGAAGCCGGAACGTCAGCGGCAGATCATCCGCGACGAGCTCATGGAGATCGTCGACAAGTACGGCGACGACCGGCGCACCCGGATCATCCCGTTCGACGGCGAGGTGTCGGTCGAAGACCTCATCGCGGTTGAAGACGTCGTCGTCACGATCACCCGCACGGGTTACGCGAAGCGCACGAAGACCGACCTTTACCGCTCGCAGAAGCGCGGCGGCAAGGGTGTGCAGGGCGCCACGCTGAAGCAGGACGACATCGTCCAGCACTTCTTCATCTGCTCCACGCACGACTGGATCCTGTTCTTCACGAACAAGGGCCGCGTGTACCGCGCGAAGGCGTACGAGCTGCCCGAAGCGAACCGCAACGCGCGCGGCCAGCATGTGGCCAACCTGCTCGCGTTCCAGCCGGACGAAAAGATCGCCCAGGTCATCGAGATCCCGAACTACGAGGTCTCGCCGTACCTGGTGCTCGCGACCAAGAAGGGCCTGGTCAAGAAGACCAAGCTCAGCGACTTCGACTCCAACCGCTCCGGCGGACTGATCGGCGTCAACCTCCGCGAAGGCGACGAACTCGTCGGTGCGGTGCTGGTCTCGGCCGAGGACGACCTGCTGCTCGTGTCGTCCGAAGGCCAGTCGATCCGCTTCCACGCCTCCGACGAGGCACTGCGCCCGATGGGCCGCGCCACTTCGGGCGTGCTTGGGATGCGGTTCAACGACGGTGACGAACTGCTCGGCATCAACGTCGTCGCCGAGGACAAGTTCCTGCTGGTCGCGACGGATGGCGGCTACTCGAAGCGCACCCCGATCGACGACTACCCGGTGCAGGGTCGCGGCGGCAAGGGCGTGCTCACCATTCAGTACGACCGAAAGCGTGGCAGGCTGGTGGGAGCGGTCATCGTCGACGTCGACGACGAGCTCTACGCCATCACGTCGTCCGGCGGCGTCATCCGCACGATGGCCGAGCAGGTGCGCAAGGCCGGGCGGCAGACGAAGGGGGTGCGGTTGATGAATCTTGGCGAAGGAACAACTCTTCTTGCCATCGCACGCAACGCGGACGAGCCCTCAGACGTCGCCATTGCAGGTACCGAAGAAGCAGGTGCCGAGCCAGACGCGACAGCACCCGACAACACAGGGCTGGATGGCACAGTCGTGGATGACACGGCTCTGGACAACACAGCGGCGCCGGAGAACTAGCGCCGCCACGCAGGGTAAGGATTAACACTTCGTGACACCACCCGACAAGCCCGACGCGTCCGGTTCGAACGGCACGACAGCTGGTTCGTCCGCACCGCCATGGCAGCGTGTGGGCAAGGACGGTTCCACGTCCGGATCGGCCGGAGAGGCCGGTCCGGACACCGTCCGGGTCTCACCAGGACTGACCGGTGACGCCACGCTGTATTCGAAGCCCGAGCAGGACGGACCGCCAGTGAGCGAGCAGGACTACCCCGTCGTGAGTGGCACAGCCGCGCGAAAGCTGTTCGGCGACAGCGGCGAAGACAGCGAAGCGAAGACGCGGGAAGTCCCACTGCCCGCGTCCGCCGGTCGCGCCCGGCCCGCCCCCACCGCGCTGCGCCGTCCCGGCCGCGGCCCGAGGCGCGCGAGCCTACAGATCAAGCGTTTCGACCCGTGGTCTGTGCTGAAGCTCTCACTGGTGCTCGGCGTCGCGATGTTCTTCGTGTGGCTCGTGGCGGTCGGCGTGCTCTACACGGTGCTCGACGGCATGGGCGTGTGGGACAAGCTCAACGGGACGTACACCTCGCTCGTCGGCAGCGAAAGTGCCACGGCGTCAACAACTCAGCTGATCAGTGCCGGGCGTGTGTTCGGTATCGCGGCGATCCTCGGGGCGATCAACATCGTCTTGGTGTCGGCTCTCGCGACAGTCAGTGCCTTCATCTACAACGTCTCGGCGGACCTCGCCGGCGGCCTCGAGGTGACGCTGTCGGAGCGTGAGTAACCCGGTTGCGGGTGCCCCTGGGGCGTTGGGTATTCTTCTCTTCGTTCCACGGGCCCATAGCTCAGGTGGTTAGAGCGCTTCGCTGATAACGAAGAGGTCCCAGGTTCAAGTCCTGGTGGGCCCACCCAAACCGCAGCCCCGTGACCCAAAAGGTCACGGGGCTGCGGTGCTGTTTGGGAACTTTGCGGCAAGGAGCAGGTGCGGATGCCCAACATCGCCATCGTCGGCGCAGGGCCTCAACTGGGTATGGCGATCGCCAGGGCTTTCGGGCGACGGCAGTTCCGGGTCGCGATGATCTCCCGTGACCTGGACCAGGTCTACGGCCTGGCGGCCCAACTGCGGGACGAAGGCATCGACGCCGAAGGATTCACCGCGGACGTCCGGGATACCGACATGGTGGCCGAAGCCCTGACGGATGCGGACCAGTGGCTCGGCAGCATCGACGTCCTGGAGTTCAGTCCACTGCCCGCTGACGACTTCCTTCAGCCGGTTCTGGAGACGACACGGGAACAGGCCCAGGCGGCGTTCGAGTTCAGCGTGCTCGGCCCGATGGCCGCCGTCGCGGCGGTACTGCCGGGAATGCGCGCCGCCGGCGAAGGTTCACTGCTGTTCACCACCGGTGGCTCCGCGCTCGTCCCGAACCTCCACGTCGCGGGCACCAGCATGGCGATGGCGGCCGAAGCGGCGTATCTGAGGATGCTGCACGAGTCACTTGCGGGCGAGGGCGTCTACGTCGGGCACCTGGTGGTCCCGGTGCCGATCGCGCCCGGCGAACCACTTGGCGATCCCGACGCGCTCGCGGAGCGGCTGTGGCAGCTGCACGAGAAGCAGCAGACGTTCCGAGTCGTCGTCACCGACTGAGGTCGTTGTTCCACGTGGAACGCCGTCCGGACCGGGCGGAAAGGCGATGGTGGCGGTGAAGTAGCATTGGCCTGCAAGCCGGGTAAGCCTTAGTACAGAGATGGGGGCTTCAAGTGAAGAAGCTGCTGGCACTCGCCGCGATCGCTGGTGGCGTGCTTTTCGTGGTCAAGCGCAACAAGGCCGCGAAGGCAGAAGCCGACCTGTGGCGTGAGGCCACCGCTCCCACCGGCCCACTCGGCGCCGTCTCCACCAACGGGAGCGCGCCCACTAGGGCCAGCTCCTCGGACGCGGCCAACAACTAATCTTCCGCGCGAACGGCCGCTGAGCCGTTCGCACGCGGGGCTGTAGCTCAATTGGTAGAGCACCGCCTTTGCAAGGCGGGGGTCAGGGGTTCGATTCCCCTCAGCTCCACATAGTCTGACCAGCGGTTTCAGGTTGCTTTTCTGATCTTGGTTCTGACGTCTGTCAATCACAGTGACGGCGAGTCGCTCATACGCGTGGCCCGACAACCAGAAAAGAAGCCCCGAGCCCAGGAGTCTATTCGTCGTCGGGGTAACTCGTTTCAGGTCCTCGTCTACTCCGGTCTCGATCCGCTGACCGGCCGGCGGCTGTATCTGTCGGAGTCGACGACCGATGAGGCCGAAGCCAAACGGATCTTGAACAAGTTCCGGGCACAGGTTGATGACCAGCTCAATGCTCGCACTCGCGCTCTGTTTCGTGTCGCGATCGAGGAGTGGCTCAAGGTCCACGAGCTCGAAGAAACCACGCGTGACGGGTACGAGATGTACGCGCGGAACTACATCAACCCCGCGCTCGGCAATGAGCCGGTCAGCAAGATCTCGGCGCGGGTGTTGGAACAGTTCTATGCCGAGCTCCGCCGATGCCGCACACGCTGTGATGGCCGGCCTGCGATCGACCACCGCGAGGACGGGCCGCACGAGTGCCGCGTCGTGCGACACAAACGGCCGCCAGGTCGGCCTCCCGCAGGCGGCTACCCGGACCACGACTGCGAACAGACCGGGTGCTCGATCAAGGAGTGCCTGCCTCACAAGTGCCGACCGCTGGCCAGCGCGACGATTGCAAAGATCCACTTCATCATGAGTGGCGCTCTCTCTGCCGCGGTTCGGTGGGACTGGATTTCCAGCAACCCCGCTGACGTGGCGAGACGCCGCGGCAGCCCACTCCGCAGCCGAAACCGCCGACACCTGAACAGGCCGGGAGGATCGTCACCGCGGCCTGGGAACAGGATCCCGATTGGGGAACACTGGTCTGGCTCGTCATGGTGACTGGCGTGCGACGCGCCGAACTGCTCGCGCTCCGGTGGTCGCACGTTGATTTGCTGACCGGCCACCTCACCATCCGCCGCAACTACCTGCGGATCAAGAGGCAACCCGTCGAGAAGGACACCAAGACCCATCAGATGCGTCGCATCTCGCTGGACCCCGCGACGGTCGAGGTCCTGACCGAGCATCGTCAGCGGTACGACGAGATGGTGCGGAAGGCCGGCGTCGAGCCGACGGACGAGGCGTACCTCTTTTCGTACGAAGTCGCTCACGACCGTCCCTACGATCCGAGCGGGCTGAGCCGCCGTTACGCACGGATGTGTGCCGAGCTGGGGATCGACAGCCACCTGCACGCCCTCCGGCACTACTCCGCAACTGAATTGCTCACGGCCGGGGTCGACCTCCGTACTGTCGCCGGCCGCCTTGGCCACGGCGGCGGAGGTGCAACAACGTTGCGGGTGTACGCCGCCTGGGTTGGCGAGTCCGACCGCCGCGCCGCCGAGATCCTCGGCAGTCGCCTCACCCGACCGCCGCCGGTCGTCCCGGAAGGCTGAAACTTGGACACTGACAAAGGTCCCCTGCATGCCTCCGGCTCGATAGTCGTCTCCCACGAAGTCGTGCAAGGGGTATGCACACGTTGGCCGGACCGTGGCCAAGCGTGGGTGACGTCGGTCGGTGCCGAGTTCACCGAGCTGTGTCGCCGATACCGTGCTCGACCAGTGGAAATCTTGAAAGCCCGCTATGGCTTCGTTGTATCGGTGGAAACTGCCGATGGTCGATCGTTGGTGTTGAAGTCGACTCCTGATCCCGCCGGCGAGCTCCAAGCAGCCGCAGCTGAGCGGCTCGCCAAGCTCGCCATCGGCCCGACGGTTCACGAGGTTGTCGGGTCCGACGTCGGCACGTGGACCGTGATGGATCTGGTTCAGCCCGGGACGCGCGCCATCAGATCGTCGTCACTCGATGAACTCGCAGAGCTACTTCGCCCACTCGTGGCCGCGTCGCCGGCGCCCGACTTCCCGCCGATTTCTGCATGGCTCCGCGAACGCCTCCTGGACGATGGAGCTGCTGACCTCCCGCCAGGCGTCCCAGTTGCCAGCCCCGAGGAGCGCGCCCGAGCGCTGCCGATCCTTGATGACCTGGTCACCGCGGAGTCACATTCCTTGTGTCACGGCGATGTCTCATCTGGCAACGTTCTGCGTGGGCCGCATGGCCTCCAGCTGATCGATCCCCGCGCAGTATCGGGCGACGTCGAATACGACTCCGCTGTCGTTGCTCTCAAGGCTGGTCAGAGCATTCACCAAATGGCTCGATGTCTGGAAGTTGATGTTAACCGGGCGGAGGCGTGGGGCGTGGTTGCGGTTGCCGCTCGGGTTTGAAGGAGTCGCCGTAGTACTTGAGCACGGCCAGGACGCGGTAGACGTGGACAATCCATCTTGCATGGCAGGATCGAGCCATGGATGAAAAGACCGAAGGGCAATTGCGTGTTATCCGCAAGGTCGTTGCGGTCTTGCAGGCAGACGCCATCTCAGCGTGGCTGTTCGGAGGCTGGGGACTCGATGCGAGGATCGGCCGGATCATGCGTGAGCACGGCGACGTGGAGTTCTGGGTTGAGCGCGTTCACGCCGAGCGATCAAAGGCACTGCTCATAGAATCTGGCGCCACAGCTCTCACGACTCAGCCGCCAGAGGAGTCCTGCGAATTCACGTGGGACAATGTTCTGTTTAGTACCGCCTACTTTGATCGGCGGTCAGAGGGTTTGTTCAGCCAGCCCCTTGGGCGATTCTCCGACTGGCTGTTCCCGCCAGGATCCTTCGGCGACGAGCCCGTGACGCTTGATGGCACGCCGGTACTGGCCATGAGCGTCTCCGGCATGCTCGCCATGAAGGAGCAGTTCCCGCACCTGCGCTATGGCCGGCCGTGGCGGCAGAAGGACATCGCCGACATGGAGATACTCCGAGGGCTGGTCTCCGCGGAGAGGACCGACGGCCACATCGGAGCGACCTGAGCCACCGGGCGGGTGCTGTTCGCGTTCTTCGCCGCGATGGCCGAAACTGAGCGCGAGAACATCCGCGAAGCCACCGCCGAAGGCCTCAAAGCCGCGGCCCGCAAGGGAAACCACGGCGGTCGGCCGCCGGTCATCATCGAAGACATGCTGCACACCCGTGCTGCGCCGCCGCGCGAACGGCGAGTCCGTCGAGGACATCCGCGGTGACCTGATCATCCCTACCGGCAAACGCAAAGGGCAGAACCCCGGCCTGGCCAGCATCTACCGGGCCCTCGGCGAATACGAGAAGGCACAGGCATACCCCGATGCCGTCGACCAAGCCCGCGCCGAATTTGCCGCGATAGCTCCCGCACCCACACGACAGGCGGCCAGACGATGAAGGACCTGATCAGCTCCAGCACTCGCGGTCAGTTTCGCGACCTCATGACCAGCAGCACCGTGGGCGCCATCAGCTCGGCGTTCCATGACGAAGGCTTCGCACCCAATCCTGACTGTCATTACGACGACTCCAGTATTCGACGCACCACCACTCAGGAGTACCTGGAAACGGTTGCCTGGTCCGACCCAGAACACGTCGTGCGTGCGTGCCGAGTGTTCGAGCGACTGCTGATCGACTGGCAAGACGGGCCTTACCTGCAGCGCTTCTACAGCGCGCTGCGCCGGGACGGTTGCACGCTTGACCCCGACGGGATGATCACTCCACCGACCGGCCACGGCTCGCTGCGATCGCTGAGTCCATGGCCTCGCTGACTGATCCGTCCGCGATCCAAGAGCAGCTCGACCGGATCCAGTGCGCCATCATCGACGACCCCGCCCAGGCCATCGGCAGCGCGAAAGAGCTGATCGAAAGCACCGCGAAGGTCGTGCTCGTCGAGCGAGGCCGCCCGGTCAACGAGAAAGACGACCTTCCCGCGCTGGCCAGGGCCGCCCAGGACGCCCTCGGGCTGCACCCGTCGTCCGCAACGCCCGGCCCCGACGGCAGCGACGCGGTCAAGAAGATCCTCGGGGCGGTCACCACCATCGCCGCAGGCCTCGGCGAACTACGCAACCGCGGCTACGGAACCGGGCACGGCCCGGCGGCCACGCGGACCGGACTTCGCCCCCGCCACGCGCATCTCGCCGTAAACGCCGCAGTGACCTGGTGCCAACTGTTGCTCGACACCCTCGCCGACCCCGAAGCGCCCTGGCACAAGAACCCCTGATCTGCGGATCTAGCGTTTAACACCGTCGGCTGTGTCGCCGTCTCGAACCCGGATATCGCTGGTCGGCGATATCCGTCCGATTTTTCCTGAGTACTACGGCGACCCCTTGAAGACCGTGGGTTCAGCGAGAGTGAAGGTTCCTCATGGGGAACCCGAGGGTCTACCACCGCCAGGAACAGGGCTCGTGCCGTGGGTTCGTGCTCAACCGGAAGTGTCGCAGTCGGCTGCGGTGGCCAGAAGTTGGCGCGCGGAGTTGGCGTAGCGGATGGCGGTCTTCTCGTCGAGGCCGAACACGAGGGCTAGGTGCAGTGGGTCGGCTCGGTGGTGCTTGCCGACGAGACTGGGAGTGACTCGTGACCGTCGGATCAGGGTGCGGAGAGGTGATGCCGCAGGTCGGCCAGGAGTGCGTCGCCGCGCTTGATCTGGATGCGCGGGAACTCCCAGCGCAGGACCATGCCGGTGGTCAGCCCGACGATGACCCGCGACGTCCCCGCGAGGTACCCGTCCTTCACCGGGTCGGAAACCCGGTCGATCGCCGAGAACGGCAGGGAATGCAGCACCTTCTTCGGTCCGGCGACGACGAATCCGCCCAACGTCATCACGAGTAGGCGGTGGTTGGTGAGGACGATGAAGCACCGCTGCGGCACTGGGAGTTCGGGGGCGTCGGCGGGTCCGGCGTCGGCTGAGGTCACGGCGCTCGAGGCAAGGCGACCCAGGCCTCCTGCGAGCCCGGCGCCGCCTAGTGATACGTGCTCCTTGGCACCGCCGATCCGGAACGCCAGCACCGCGTGCACCACGTCCTCGCTTGCGTTGAGGTGATCACGCAGGCGTCGTCGTGCGCGTTCCTCCTGAGTGGTCATCCGCGCACCTCCTCGGTGATGATCTCACGGGCCGTGGTCACGTTCGGCTGCGGTCTTGCCTGGGAACCCGCCGAACGCCCTGTTCCTGGCGGTGACAGACCCTCGGCCTCCCCATGAGGAACCCGCGAACTCAAGACATGTCGGTTAAAAGGTCGCGGTGTAGTCAGGTTCACATACGTCTGACTACACCGAAAATCGTGCTCGTGATTATGGCGGCCCTATCGGAGCGCAGTCGTCTCAGGTAGAAACTCTGTGATTCGGTCCACGATCGCATTTGGGTTGGTAACGCTAAAGCGGGCACGTTTGCCTGGCTTGTTGGCGTATGCGACTACGGGGGTGCCAGCAGCGCGAGCAGCTGCAATGTCTGTTTCGGAGTCGCCGATCATCAAGCACGACACTGGAGTAGTTCCGAGAAGTTCGATTGCGCGAAGTAGGAGATGCGGGTTGGGCTTGAGGAGGTCTGGAGCTGGCGCAGTCCTGGCGGATACGCCTGCGATGTAGCGGGCGAGGGCATGCTGATCGATATAGGCATGGATCGCCGCAGCCGAGTTGTTACTCACCACCACGATCGGACGTCCGATGTCGGCGAAGTGCCTGAGGACATCGAGCGCACCCGGAGTGGGTGCGGCAGTGGCTACTGCCTTGGTCTCCAAGCGGGCGAGTTCGGCTTCAGCTTCAACCGCAGCAGATGGTTCGTGGTGTGCGACGTACTCGAGGACGTCGAACGGCTCGTTGCTCTCCGTCGCTTCATTCAGGCAAAGCCGCGCCCGCAGCTCTTTCGCGACCGCGCCAGGTGTGAAGTTGCTGAAGACCGAGCAGACCGGCCCGTCGAAGTCGAGCAACACATGTGACGTGCGCGCGAGGACAGCGGTGAGCGCGTCATTGCTCACGACTCAAAGTCCCGGGCGACAGTCGTCCAGATCGAGTCAAACCACATGCGGGATTGGCGAACGTACTGCGATGCGAGGCTGTCCTCGTCGGTGTCTGCGGAGTAGTGGAACAGAGTCGCGTCTTTGCCCATCAGGTCCCAGATGGCCGCTTCTTCGCCGTCGAGCTTCAGCTTGTGCTCTTGGACCGGGTAGTAGCCGAAGAACACTTCGCTGTCGTTGATCAGATACAGCTTGAACAGCGGCACTGCGGGGTTGATCCGTACATGCGCGCGAACATTCGGCACAAGTCCGAGCTCGGCGAGCTCGTTCACGGCGTCGATGACGGCGAGTGTGTGTCGCTGCATGATGCGGGATGCTCGTGCACGGAAGGCTGGGCTGTCGGCGAGGTTGTCGACCCTGGCCGGGAGCGTCCACGGCTGACCAGGATCAGGCACAAGCAACCGCACCGTCAGCGATTCCGGCCGAAGCCGGCCGTCCCGGATCTTGTCGAGCGGTTCAGTGATGGCGCCGTGCAGTGTCTCACCGGCCGCAACGAAGATCGAGTGGATGCGCGGCGACGACGCCTCGCGCGGCGCTTAGGGCTCCTTTGGCTTGAGGACCAGCAGGTGGGCCTGTTGGAACCGCTCGTCCTCGTGAGGCTCACGCACCAACCGGGCGACCTCGATGAACCCGGCCTGGTGCAACAGTTCCGCGAGACTGTCGGGCGACCATCGATAGGCGAGCGAGACCTTGTGGTCGAATTCCTGCGGCAGCGGATCGTCACCAGCGAAGAACCCGAGCAGCAGGTGCCCTCCCGGGGCCAGCACTCTCTGGAACTCCGTGAACACGACCGGCAGCTGCTGCGGTTGTGTGTGAATGACGGAGTAGAGAGCGAGAATGCCGCCAAGAACTCCGTCGGCGAGGTCGAGGGCGGTCATCGACCCCTCGTCGAATCGCAGGTCCGGATGCGCTTGGCGGGCCAGGGCGACCATCGCGGAGGACAGGTCGATGCCGAAGGTGGTCGGCCCGAGCGCGTGCAAGTGTGCCGTCACGTGGCCGGGACCGCATCCGATGTCGGCGACCGGTCCGGTGTCGTGGGCCTGCACAAGTTCGGCGAACGCGGCCAGCAGCGCACGTTCTATCGGTCTGGTCTCAAGCGCGTTACTGAAGCGCTCGGCGTAGAGGGACGCAACGGCGTCGTAGGCAGCCCTCGTGTCATGCAGGGCGGAGGGTTCGGCCATGGCGGAGACGATAGCGCCCCCCGACCTGGCGCCGGACGAGTTGGACTGGGTCATTGCCGGTGGGGAATCGGTCCCGGCGCACGGCCGATGGAGGGTCGAGCTGATGCTCGTTGCGAACCACGACCGCTGCCCCGGCCCGCGCGACCTTCGGCGAATACGTTTCTAAGAGGAAATTCGGGTGCCACCATGGCAACGAGTTTTGGTGCCATTGCCGGTTCGAGTGATTTTCAGGGTGGGACGCCGTGCTGGCCGCCGGATATGGGGATGGCGCTCTAGCTCTGGGTCCGGTCAGGCTCGCCTGAGGTGCTTCGCCCCTTACAGGTGGGGTATTCCTCGCGGCGAGCCCGACTATGCGAGTCCGGAGGAACTCGGCGCGCTCGGCGCGAATCAGGGGACTGGCCTGGTGAAAGAACTTCTCGGTGAGCTCCATTAACCCGGCCGCGGCGTCACGGCCGTCGGCGCCATCGACGGTCACGGTCAAGCGGGTCCTCGCCGACGCCGACCAGAGCGACGAACGGTGGCAACGGTTGCCCCAGCGGCACGCCGCCAGGGCAACCCGAGCCGGACACGGACCCCGGCGCTATATCGCGACGGCTACTCGTAGCCGAGGACCTTGAAGTCCTTGCTGACGAAGACGTGGTGCGGCCAGTTGATGCTGATGTTGTGGACCTCGTACTCGCCGTCGCTCAGCTGCACCACACGGTTGGCGACGCCTCCGGGTACGACGGCCTGTGCGGCCACCGTCGCCTTGTCCGCCGTCGTCCCGCTGACGATCGTCCCCGCTCCCTCGGTGTAGTCCGCCGGGATCTGACCGACCGACTTCGCCGGTGAAGGCACTCCCTGCTGGAAGGGGATCACGCCGGCCGCCTGGGAAGCCGCAGCTCCGCCGTCGCCTCGGGGTTGCACGACGACCTGCGTCGCCGTGATGGTCGCGTTGTTGACCAGCCCCAGGACGAGGACGCTTTCGCCGTTCTTCACGACGCTCGCCGGTGCGGGGAGGATTCCCACCTTGTACTTCGTGGAGGAATCCTCGGTGACGGTCACCTCTACACCCGTCGCCGTCTTGAAGGTGAAGCTCGACGTGGACTCGGAGTCGACGATGCCGGTCGCACCGCCGTTTGACGGCGGAGCCACGGGCCCACCTGTGGGCGCCGAAACGGACGACGCGAGATCCGCCGCGGAGGACGTGCCGGCACCGGCAAGTCCGGTCACCGCGCAGGTCAGCCCCACGGCCATGATCCATGCACCCTTTTTCTTCGACAGCAAACGCCGCGCGCTCGGCCGGTGTTCTTGCACGGCCGTGGTCGCCGGGCCTGACCCGGCCGGCGAGTGGCTTGTCGGTTCGTAGTCGTTCATGACGGCGCTCCGCTCATTAGGCAACTGCTTTCAACTGCTGGAGCTTGCCGAGAGTTCCTAGGAGGAAGCTGTAGTTAACCTGTGAATTTCTAACAAGGCGCAAGGTTGGCCAGTCTGCGCCGGTGAATGAACGCCCGTAGCCGGAATCAAAAGCGTGAGAAAACGGGAATAGGGGCGGTCACAGTTGCATCACAGCCCGCTTATATGGCCGTCACATAAATGGTTGGCATTCTCTTGGTAGCTGCCAAAGCAAGAGGAGCGTCACCATGAACGATTACGACCGGACAGGCCCCCACGAGTCCGTTCCCGCACGCCCCGTTTCGCCAGACTCGGCGACCTCGGTAACCATGGCCAAGCAGCCACACCGGCCGAAGGCACGGCGATGGATCATGACTGCGGTGGCGATGACTGCGGTGATCGGACTTGCCGCCGGCTGCGGCTCATCCCCCACAGCGACAGCTGCGGCCCCCTCGTCGACAGCGGCGGCCCCATCAGCGGCACCATCAGGGAAGCCCGGGCCCGCCAGCGGCGGAACCAACGTTCGGACCGCACCATCCGAAGGGGGATCAATCGGCGTGGTCGACAGCGTGTCCACGCCGACCTTCACAATGACGACGTCAGCAGGTCAGAAGGTGACGGTCAACGAGGGGTCCGCGACGACATATTTGGACGGCACGACCTCGATCGCGGCGAGTGACATTGCAGTCGGGAAAAACGTCCTCGTACTTGGGATTACCGACGGAACGACCATCACGGCCTCGCAGGTCGTCGTGCAGCCGAATGATGGCGGTGGAGCGGCGGCTTCCACGGCGGCAGGTGTGGTTCCCTTCCAGCGCGGTACACCGAGCCCGGCGAAGTCGATCGGTCAGATCCCGGCCTACACCGAGGGGGAGGGAACGATCGTCAGCGGAACGGTAGCGGATCAGGCGACGGAAGCTGCGCTGCCCGCCTACCCCGGTGGCGTCGTCGACCGTGTTGTGCAGCTGAGTGGCGGCGAGTACGAGGTCCACTACGTCGGCGTCAACTGGCCGCACCACATCTTCGTCAACCAGAGCTTCCAGGTCGTCGGCGCCAACTAGCCGCATACCTTCGGCCAGGGACGCTGGACGACCAGCCGGTTTGGACCTCGGGTGTCCCCGAGGTCCAAAGCGGCTATCCAGTCGCCGATGTAGGTGGACCTCCGTGCCGATCGCCGCCAAGCCGAAGGCGCGTAGCGTCCCGACTAGCGAAGTCGCGAACTCGTCGATACACATCATCATGTCGACGCTCGGGCAGGGTGTGATCGAGCCGCCGGTCGCGGCGATCCGTTTCGTCGGCTTCCGTCTCTGCTGGGTACCTTCATCGAAAAAAGGCGAATATAGCCAGGGCTGTTCAGGCAGGTCTTTGTGCCGCGTCGCTCTTTACTGCCGGCATCTTTCTGCTCTTCTACGTCAGTTCGATAGCGGGCTCCGTCGACTATCCCGGAGAGCCTAGGCTCCGGTTTACCGCAGGCACCATCGTGTACATATTTCTGCCCGTCGTCGCAGCATCGATCACCATCGTCGATCTCATTGTCACGCAGGTGGTTCTCTTTCCTTCCGACAGTAAGCTGCGGAAGTTCAACTCGCCTGGCGCCACGATCGGCTGATCTCGGTCATTCCCATCCGAGAAGGGGATGTCCGCGCAAAGCGGTGAAGAGGTCGCGGTAGGCCGGGTCGACGTATTCGTAGCTGACGACCAGGTCGAACAGCCGGCGCGCCGGCGTTGTCGGCGGTGGCGACCTGGAGATTCAATGTTCCCGGAGCCTGGCCGCTATAGCGGGGCGGAGCGGCACGCTACAGCGCGGAACTACCGGTCGTGGCAACAGCGACGAGGAGTGCGGCGAGCGTGAGCACCTTCAGGCGTACCGATTGTGCGCACACCCGATAGTCCGCGCGATACCTCTGAACGGCGAAAATGCCGCAAAGTGACCTTAAGGCCACAGTCTTTCGCGTAGCCAGTCTTCGCCGTCGCGCCGGTAGCGCAGCCGCACGTGCCGACGGTCGTGGCTGGCTTGCCAGAATTCGACCGAATCCGGCGTGATGAGGTAGCGGGTCCAGCCTTCCGCGACCAGGTCCGGGTTTTCTTCGATTCGCCGCGCAGCGGCTTCGGCCGCGCGCAGCAGATCGTCGGGGTGCTCGAGAACCTCCGACTGGTGCCCGATGAGTGCCTCGGCGCGGGAAGCGGGCGGGCGGTTGCGGAAGTCGTCGGCGGAGATTTCGGCTGACGTCGGCGTCACCCGGCCGCGCAGCCTGACCTGACGGCCGCGGCCCGGCCAGAAGAACGTGAGCGCGGCGCGGGGATCTTTGGCCAACTGGATGCCTTTGGGGCTGTCGGCGCTGCTGGCAACGTACCAACCGGCGTGGTCGACGTCCTTCAGAATCACCACCCTGGCGTCCGGCGCTCCTTCGCTATCCACAGTGGACAGAGTGACGGCATGCGGGGCCAGCACGTGCTCGCCGGCTTCGTCGAGCCAGCCGAGGAACAGTTGCTGCGGCGTCCGTGGAGCTTCGAGCGGTTCGAAGGCCGGTAGCTCTTCGGGGAACGAAGGCCACCCGCGCAATGTGGCCATTTCAGTTTCCGTAGGGCTGTTGCGGCGGCGGGTAGGGGCCCGGCGGCAGCTGTTGCTGTGCCTGCCATTGCATCTGGGCGTGGACCTCGACTGGGTGGGGAAAGCAGAACTGCAGCTTCGCGTTGATCGAGCCGTGCACGGCCGCGCCCCAGAGCTTCTTGCCGACAAAGGCGTACAGCTGCCCTGCTGTGGTGTCGACGGCGACCATCCTGGTCTCACCGCCGAACTGGTTGCCGGTCTTCGCCGACGCCACCTGCGCCGCGTCCGGATACACCCGTGGGCTGACCAAGCCGGCGATGACCACCGACGCCGCTGTCCAGCCGACGGTGCCCATGACGTTCGCGCGCGCGTGCTGCGTCGCGCGGCCAGTGAAGTCGTGCAGTGCGGCCGCGCTGACTTCCGGGACTGCGGTAGCGATCACGCAGTAGTTCATCGTCGACATCATCACGGACTCGGTGAAGAGTCCGACGACCGCGGTCGCCGGACCGATCTGCACCGAATTCAGCCTGCCGCCACTGCGCTGGATGCGCTCGGCGACCGCACCGAGGTACTGCTCCGGGGTGAGCACGCGCGTGGGCCTCCTCGACGACGATTTCGCTGTCGGTCATCGTCCCACGCCCACCTGTGGTGCTGAGGTCAGCTCGCAGGTTCCATTTCAGTGGGTGACTTACTGGCCACGGCGTCAGCCGGAGAGCGCCGGAACGCCGAAGAAAGCGCCCAGCTGCCGGCGCCGAGGATCGCGATCAGCAGGAAGCCGAAGGCGAACATGGTCGCGGCCTCGCCGCCGTTCTCGATCGGCAGCAATCCGTTGGACTGGTGCACGGAGAAGTACGCGTACGCCATCGTGCCGGAGCACAGCAGCGCTGCGATGCGGGTGCCGATGCCGATCATGACGGCCGCGCCGCCGACGAGCTGGATAATCGACGCCCACCAGCCGGGCCAGACGCCGAACGCGACCGGAGCCTTCGCCCCGAAGATGCCGAAAAGCAGCTTCGCGCCATGACAGCAGAACAGGAAGCCCAGTACGAGGCGGAACACGGCTACCGCGTGTTCGCGGCCTTGGTCGACGATCTTCATGGGACGCTCCCAGTGAGTCGGTGGTGGGGAGCGCTCAGGCTAGAAGTGTCGAACATCACATCGCGACACTTTGTGTGATTGATCCGATACCTGGTGAATTTTGAACCATCCATCTGGTCCATTTGAGGCAGTACATCTGGCAGATTGGCCGTGTTATGCGACGCTCAGTGATCTTCTTGCCGGTTGCGGGACTGCTGCTGGCCGGTTGTACCCAAACGGCCGAACCGTCCTCGCCGCCTGTTGCGACGTCGTTAACCGCCCCCGCGAGTAGCTCCCCCGCAGTCGTTCCACCCGAACCCCAGCCGGTGGCAGGTGGCCCTTGTCCGTACCTGACCAGCGATTTCGTCGCGCAGGCGAACGGGCAGCACGTTTCAAAGGTCCAGACCTCTGCTGATCAGCCGCATCCGGCGTGCTTTTTCTTCGCCCTGAACGGAAACCTTCAGCTGACCGTCCGCGTCTACGTCGGCGAGCCCGCGGTGGCGATGGCGCTGGTCGATCAGGTCGCGCCCGTCGCCACCTCGAACCCGGCCACGGAGCCCGCGGGGTGGCGTGGCGGCTACGAAACAACGGCTACCGGCGCGGTGTACGCGGTCTCCAAGGAAGGGGCGGCGGTGGTCGTCACGACGAACCAGGAGCAGAGCGTCAAAGCGCGCACCGTGGCCAAGCAGGCTATCGCCGGGCTGAAGCTGTAAGTAGTTGCCTCCACACGTAAGAGTGAAGTTGATCTTGTACTACCCTGTGCGCACGCGCAGACGTCGAGGACTAGCGCACCGCCTGTGTCCGGTCACGCCAAGTGCATCCCATACGGTGTGCCGGAGTGGCGGAACAAATCGTGCACTTTCGATCGGTTAAGGACAGATATTCGTGGCTGACACCCTCAAGGAAATCCTGCTTGACTCCAGCAGGCGTCCGGCCGTCGTGACCGACCTCCAGGTTCTGGTCGACGATGAGGTCTCGGACAAGGGCGGCGTTTCCGGTGCCGTCGTGAAGACCGGCTTCGCAGCGGTCAAGAAGATCAAGCCGGGAATCATCCCCGCCGCCGTGGACACTCTGCTCGACGAGTTCGCTGTCGCGCTCGAGCCGTTCTACGGTGACTACAAGACCACTGGTGGCAACGACTTCGGTGCCTACCTCAGCGGCCGCTCGGACGAGGCATCCGACGCACTGCTCGGGGTTACCGACGCTCGCGCGGAGAAGAGCAGCCGCGACAGCATCAAGAAGGTCTACGGCAAGCTTCGCCCGAACGGCAAGAAGAACGTCGAAGAGGCACTTCCCCGTCTTGGCCAGCTGATCGACAAGCACGCCGCAGCCGTCTGAGCTGTTTGATCCAGCACGCAACGCAATTAGGGCCCGGGATCCGCCTCCCGGGCCCTGATTGCGTTCGGAGCGCTAGTTCTTCTTTTCCGAGCTGGTCGCCGTCGACGCCTGCTGGCCGTTGCGCTGCACAGGCGGCTTCGGCTTCGTTTCGGTCTTCGCCTCCGTCTTGGCGGGGGCGGGCTTGGCAGCCGGAGGCGCGGGCCTGGCCGGGGGCGCCGGCTTCGGCGGGGTGGCGCGCGGCGGCGCCGGTGCGACGGGCGGTTCCTGCTTGGCCCGCAATAGGTACGCGGCGCCGGCGGCGACCGCACCCAGGCCGAGCAGCCACGGCCAACGACGACGCTTGCGGGTGCCCTTCGCCGAGGACTTCGCCTCGATCAGAGCCGCACGGAAGTCCTTCTTGGCGCTCTTGAAGTCCTTCTTGCCGCGACGCTTGGACTGGCCTGCCGATTTCGCGGCCTTGATCGCGGCCTTCTTGGCCTTGCGGCCTGGCTTGCGCAGGTCAGCCATGCGAGCGACGGCTTCTTTACGGGCTGCCGCCGAGCTGCGCTTGAGCTCGCCCCGGGTCTGCTTCGTCTTGCGGGCAAGTTTCTTACGCGCACGACGCCCGGTCTTTACGACCTCACCCCGGCTTTCGGAGAATTTGTGTTCAGCCGCCCCCACGGCTTCAGCGGCCGCTTCGGCGCCGGCCTTTCCAGCCTCAACGGCTCGTTTACGCAGGTCAAGCAAGCCGGTCTTGACCGACTCACTCGCCGTATCCGCTGCCCGAGTCATGGTCTTCACCTCATCATTCGTTTTGAATTTGGTTCGATGCTCGTAACCTATCGTGCCCCTTTCCGGGGGATCCTGCCGTAGATGGCACGATGAGTCTTGTGACTGATAGCAATGAATCCCTCGTTGGTGGGGCGTTGAAGGCCACGCTGCACACCAACCAAGGTGACATCCACCTGAATCTCTTCCCCGACCATGCCCCCAAGACCGTGGCGAACTTCGTCGGTCTCGCCGAGGGCACCAAGGAATACACCCAGGCGAATGCCTCGGGCTCGAAGAGCGGACCGTTCTACGACGGCTCGATCTTCCACCGGGTCATCGAAGGGTTCATGCTCCAGGGCGGGGACCCGACCGGCACCGGCCGCGGCGGCCCTGGCTACAAGTTCGGCGACGAATTCCACCCGGAGCTGCAGTTCAACAAGCCGTACCTGCTGGCGATGGCGAACGCCGGGCCCGGCACGAACGGCTCGCAGTTCTTCATCACCGTCGCGCCGACGACCCACCTCAACTTCAAGCACACGATCTTCGGAGAGGTGGCCGACCAGGAGTCGCGCAACGTCGTCGACGCGATCGGGCGCACCGCGACGGGCCAGGCCGACAGGCCGCTGTCCGACATCGTGATCGAGAAGGTCAGCGTCAGCCGCTGATCTCCGTACGTCACGGGTGACACGGCCTCGTCACCCGTGGAGGCTGGTTCGGGCGTTTTTGGGTAGGTTGGTTTTATCGTGAACCAGCCTCCCCAACCCCAGCCCCCTCAGCAATCCGCGCTGCCCGGATGCTGGTGGCATCCGAACCGGCAGACCGGCCTGAGCTGCTCGCGCTGCGGACGTCCGGCATGCCCAGATTGCCTGCGAGAGGCCGCCGTCGGCTTCCAGTGCATCGACTGCGTGCAGAGCGGGCAGCGGCAGCAACGCGCCCAGCGCAAGCACCACGACGACGCCGGGCTGACCTCCCGCACGATAGTCGGCGCGCGGTTCTCCGAGCGCGCCATCGTGACGCCGGTGCTCATCGCCCTCAATGTGCTCGTCTACCTGATCACCGCGGTGCAGGCGCAGAGCCCGATGAACAACGACTCCGCCCAGCTGTTCACCGACGGCGTGATGTTCTCCCCGTCGGTCGCGTTCAACGGCGAGTGGTGGCGCCTGATCACATCGGGCTTCCTGCACTACGGCTTGATCCACATCGCGGTGAACATGCTTTCGCTGTGGATGCTCGGCAAAGATCTGGAGCTGCTGCTCGGCAAGATCCGGTTCACCATCGTGTACTTCATGTCGCTGATCGGCGGCTCGGTCGCGGTGTACCTCTTCGCCGACCCCGGCACCGGGACAGCCGGTGCGTCCGGCGCGATCTACGGGCTGCTGGGCGCCATCCTGATCGCGATCCTGCGTTTGAAGCTGAACCCCACCCAGGTCATCGGTGTGATCGCGCTGAACCTGATCATCACCGTGTCGATCCCTGGCATCTCGCTGTTCGGCCACCTCGGCGGCTTCGTCATCGGTGCGATCGCGATGGCCGCGCTGGTTTTCGCGCCGCTGAAGAAGCGGGCGGCGTGGCAAGCCGGCGCGCTGGTATTGGTGACGGTGGCGCTCATTGGGATGTTCTTGTATCGGAACGACCAGCTCAGCAATCAGACCTGCACACTCGTGAGCAACGAAGTCGTCTGTGTCGACGCTCCGGGCCAGTCGACTTAGCTGTGGGCGCGTAGGGCGCTGAGTACGTCCAGAACGTCTCGGGGGTCTTCGCCGAGTTCCAGCCACCCCAGCACGACGAGGTGATCGTCACCGTCGATTTCGAGGGTGAGCGTGTCTCGGCCGAGCCGCCGGGTGGTGCGCAGGCGCACGCGGGCCTGCGCCCAGTCGAGCTTGACCGTGCCCGACATCGTGCGGGTACTGATGCCGTGGAAGTCGGCCGTGAGGCGCGGCCGTAACAGGGTTCCGTGAGCCGCGAACGCCCCACAGGCAATCGCGGCCAGGCCGAACAGAATGGCGCCCATCGGCTCGCTGTCCGAGAGCGCGCTGAAGACAGCGGCGCCTGCCGTCAGGACCGCGAGGCCGAAAGCGGCACCAAGAAGCGCTGGGCGAGGAGCCCAGCTTGTCGAGGAGTTATCCACAGGACCTATCCACAGTGGGGATGAGTCACACCGGTGTAATTCGCTGTCAAGCGGCCGTTCGCGTGACGACTGGGCAGTACTAGCGCCACTTCATCGTCATGAGAAGACCGGCGATCATCGACGCGAAGCCGATGGCGAAGTTCCAGTTGCCAAGGCTGATCAGGAACGGGATCTTGTCGCCCGCGATGTAGTTGACAACCAGCCAGGTCAGGCCGATCAACATCAGGCCGAACATCACGATCTTGTAGATCATGGGTGACGGGCCTGCTGCCCGGAGCTTCACCGGCGTGCGGCGGTCGGTCGGCGGGGTGTACGCCGTCTTCTTGCGGACCTTGGACTTCGGCATCTGAATCCTCGCGTGCTGGTGGCTCGGCTGGTAACGAAGTTCCCGCTTTCGGGTGCGCAACCAGCGCCTCGTGCACACGTTAACGTAATCGAGGCCGGCTGAGCATCAGGGATGAGCGGTCCTTTCGTCCTAGTTATGACATCGATGTGACTCAGGGCACACCTTTGATACCTGAAAGGAGCTTGTGTGGCCACGCACGAGTCCGGCGACAGAGAGTTCGAGGGGCCTGGAGCCACGGCGACCATGGCCGAACCCGAGCGAGGTTCGGGCGCGGTCGCCACGACGGTCCGCACGATCGGCGAACTCCTGATCACCGCGGGGCTGGTGGTGCTTCTCTTCGTGGTCTACGAGCTCTACGTGACGGATCTGTTCTCCGCCGAAAAGCAGGCGGAGGCCAGCAGCACCCTCGACCAGCAGTGGGACCAGAACAGGCAACTCCACCCGGAACTGATCGACGGGGCGGCGTTTGCGCGCCTCTACATACCGACGTTCGGCGCCGACTACCACTTCACCATCCAGGAAGGCGTCGGCGAGAAATCGCTCGAGGTCGGGCCCGGGCACTACCCGGGCACCGCCCTTCCGGGGGAGCCCGGCAACTTCGGCGTCGCCGGCCACCGCGTCGGCAAGGGCGCGCCGTTCAACGACCTCGACCAGTTGAGCTCCTGTAACGCGATCGTCGTGGAGACGCAGACAGCCTTCTTCCTCTACCGCGTCCTGCCGCATGAGGAAGAGGTCAAGGACTGGGCGACGGGCAAGGGCGCCGAACCGCAGTGCAAGGGCGTCTCGACCCTGCGCGATCCCAATGCCCCCGATGGCGGCCCGTACGGCGACACGGTCGGGCGCAAGGTCGTACTGCCGACACGCGGCGACGCCGTTTCGCCGGTTCCGTATCGGCCCGTCGACGTCCTGCCGCCCGCTTCACAGGTCGCACTGCTCACGCTGACCACCTGCAACCCGCAGTTCTCGGCGCGTGAGCGGTTGATCATCACATCGGTCCTGGTCAAGCAGTGGCAGAAGACGCCCGGCTCGAGCTACCAGGACGTGCTGAAGGAGATCGGGGACAACATCTGATGTATGCCTGGATTTGGCGGATCTTGCCCGGGTCGATCGCCGTGAAAGCCGTGACGGCGCTGGTGCTAGTCCTGGGCGTCGTGGCGCTGCTGATGTTCGTCGTGTTCCCGTGGGTGGAGCCGATGCTGCCGTTCAACGAAGTCGCCGTGCAGTAGTGCGGTTCGGTGTTTTCCTTCTGACCGGACGGTTCCCGGGACAGGAGGACGCCGACGCGCTGCGGCGTTCCGTCGAGGCCGTGGCGGCCGCCGAGCGGGCCGGGTTCGACGACGCGTGGTTCGCCGAGCACCACTTCATGCCGTACGGCGTGTGCCCGTCGGCCGTCACGCTCGCTGCGCACGCGCTGGGCCGGACGCGGTCGATCGGCATCGGTACCGCGGTCAGCGTGCTGTCCACGGCGCATCCCGTGGCACTGGCGGAGCAATGGGCCATGCTCGACGCCGTCGCGAGCGGGAGGTTCCGGCTTGGTGTCGGTCGCGGTGGGGCGTGGCAGGACCTCGAAGTGTTCGGCACCGGGCTCGGCCGCTACGAGCGCGGGTTCGAGGAGAGCTTGGATCTGCTGCTGCGGGCGATGCGTGGTGGGGATGTCCAGGCGAGCGGCGAGCATTTCGCGTTCCGTGAGGTGCCGATGGTTCCCCGGCTGGAGTCACGGGAGCGCCAGCCGGTGGTGGTCGCGTGTGGTGGCGCGGAGTCCGGCGCGGTGGGGCTCGCGGCCGCGCGCGGGTTGCCGATGTTGCTGGGAATGCACGCCGGCGACGAAGCGAAGCGAGCGACTGTCGAAAAGTACGGCATTCCCGGCGTCGGTCACGTGTCGACCGTGCTGTGCCAGGTCGCGGACGATCGGGAAACCGCCGTCCGGCAGGTCCGGGAGGTGCTGCCGGGGTGGCTGAAGGCCGGTTTCGACGCGCATGTGACCGTCGACGGGCGGCCGGGGCCGACGCGCGATCCGGTGGCGTACACCGAAATGCTGTGCGGCATCCATCCGGTCGGCAGCCCCGGATACTGCGTGGAGGTACTGGGTCGCAGCATGCGGCGCACCGGCGTCTCCCACGTGATCATGATGGTGGAAGCCACCGGTGCGCCGGAAAGCACACTGGCCAATATCGAGCGGATCGGCGCAGAGGTCTTGCCTGTGCTGCGCGCTAGGACGCGCCCTAGCAGTCCCTGAGTTCCGGGCTCTGGTTGAGCAGTTGGCCTCGCGCGGAGATGAACGCGCGATAGCGGTCACTGTCCACCTGGGACGGAGCGAACGCACCGACCCGGTGGCAGTTCTGGAACGCCAGCTTGACGCCGAAGTGCCGTTCGAGGCCACCGCGGATCGAGTCCGACGCCAGCGCCCGGAGCAACTGGCCGCGCTCCGCCTCGGTGGGCGGCGGCGTTTCGTGGTCGGCGAATCCGTCCGGCGCGCCTTCGAGGTCGGCGATCACTGTGGTGATCACGTCCCAGGCGTACGGGAGGGAATCCCGGACGCAGGCGACGAACTCGGCGTCGTCCACCTCGCCGCGCTCGGCCTTTTCGAGCAATGCGGGCGAAACATCGAGAGACATCGAACCTCCGTGGTCGACCTGAGGATGGTGCGGACCGCCTGGCAGGCGGCCGCTCTATACCTGGCTACCCGCCCCTGGTCCCGCCCACAAGAGAAAACGATGATCATCACCAGGTTGGTGGAACGGCCCTACTCCCAGCGGAAGCTTCGTGCGGCCAATGCGCCGATTCCCACGGTGAACAGGGCTAACACAGCCAGTTGCAGCGGCTGCGGACCGGCTCCGGTCCAGGCATCCTGCAAAGCCTGAACGCCCGGTGGAGTGAACTCGCCGATCCGCTGGACGACATCGGGGAGGAACTGCCGCGGGAGGTACACACCGCCGAGGAACATGATCGGGAAGTACGCGATCATGGCCAGCCCGGTGGCGCCTCGGCTGGTGCGGGCGACCGCGGCCACCAGCAGTCCGAGCCCGAACACCGAGCCGGTGCCGAGGACGAAAGCGAGCAGGAACCCCAGCGGATCCTTCGGGCCGGGGATGTCGAAGACCACCGCGCCGACCACCAGGAGCAGCGCGGTGCCGATGACCGCGATCACGACGTTGATGACCAGTTGCGCGATGAGGATGTTCGCCGGGCTCACCGGGGTGGTCGCCAGGCGTCTGAGGATGCCTTTTTCGCGATATGCGGCGAGATAGACGGGAATCGCCTGCAGGCCGAGCATCGTCACCGACATGACGATCAGTGAAGGCGCCCAAGCGTCGATGAACCGCGCGCCGCCTTCGTACGGCTTGTCCATCTCCGGGATCATGCCGACGGCGAGCAGGATTGCGGCGGGGAACAGGACACCGAGGATCAGCCACATCGGTGTGCGGAGGTAGAGCTTCAGTTCGGTCGTGGCGATTTTCGCGAGCGCGTTCATGGTGTTTCTCCGTTCAGTTTCGGCCGGTCAGGGTGACGAAGGCATCGTCCAAAGTGGATTCACCGGCGCGGTCCATCAGGCCCGCCGGGGTGTCGAGCGCGAGCACGCGGCCGGCGTCGATGACGGCGATCCGGTCGCAGAGACGTTGTGCCTCATCCATGAAATGGGTGACGAGAATGACCGTCACGCCGTTGTCCCGGATGCCTTCGATCAACTTCCAGGTGTCGCGGCGGGCATGCGGGTCGAGGCCGGTGGTGAGCTCGTCGAGCACGGCGATTTCGGGATTCCCGATGAGCGCCAGTGCGATGGAGACCCGCTGTTTTTGGCCGCCGGAAAGGTCTTTGAAGTACGAGTGGCGTTTGTCGATGAGGCCGAGCTGCGTCAGGAGCTTTACGGGGTCGGCCGGGTCGCGGTAGAACGCCGCGTAGAGGTCGAGCGCCTCCCTGACGCGCAGTTTATCGGGCAGTTCGCTCGCCTGGAGTTGCGCGCCGAGCCTTTCGCGCAGTGCCGCGCGGTCCTTGTGCGGGTCGAGCCCGAGCACGGAGATCGAACCGGAATCGTGGCGGCGCAGCCCCTGCAGGCACTCGACGGTCGTGGTCTTCCCGGCACCGTTCGTACCGAGGATGCCGAAGATCTCGCCACGTTCCACGTGGAACGAAACGTCTTCGACGGCGATCTTGTCCGGGTAGCTCTTGCGGAGGTTCTTGACTTCGACGATGGGCATACGAAAAAGCTAAGGTTCGGCGGACGTCGGCAGAATCCGTCTGAAACCACGGTCGGGGTGGGGCTAGCCCCACCCCCGCTGTGGGCCTCGACCTACTGCGCCCACCGGCCACGATGAGCCAGACTTCAGGGCGTGACCAAGTACTGGCAGTCGATCGGGCGTGCCTTCGCGCTGCTCGGACTGGCGCTCGCCGGGGTGTTCGACCTGGCGGTCGCCTTCGTGTCGTTCTGCCTGCTGTGCTCGGGCTTGTTCTTCTTTTTCGGCCCGGCCGTGCTCTACGCGCGACGTCGAGCCGTCACCGCCCGGGAGCTCGCCGGGCGGTGGTGCGGGATCGACATCCCGGCGCCGTACCGCCCGGAGCCGCCGGAACCCGAACGCGAACCCGACGGCTGGTACCGCAGGGAGAACAGCCTCTACAAGACCCCGCGGTGGCCCAAGTTCTTCCTCCAGCTCGACTGGATCAGCGACGATCCGGCGACCGCTCGAGATCTGGGCTGGCTGATCCTGAATCCGCTGGTGAGTGTGCTTCTTCCGGTGCTGACCGGGTTGACCGGCTCGCTCGCGTTGCGGTGGTACGGGCGATGGACCTCGTGGCGGCTCAGGGAGGTGCCGCGGCGTCCGTCGAGCACTCGATCCGGGTTGCGGCGGTGGTTGCACGAGCACTTCGAGGCGTTCTGGCACCAGCTCGCGCTGTTCGGACTGGGTCTCGCCCAGCTCGTGATGCTGGCGCCGCAGTTCGTCGTTTTCCTTGGTCCCTGGCCACTTTTCCCGACGATGACGCAATCCTCCAGAGCGGTCGCCGACACGTTCCGGCGGGTGTCGACGGAGTGGATCGGCGTGCGTATCGACCGGCCGTACCTCCTGCCACCGCCGTTTCCGGTGCGGCGCGCGGACGGGATGTACCAGTTCGGCCAGCAGCTGAGCGAAGACCCGTGGTGGCCGGCGCGGATGTCGCGGTTCAAATCGATGATCCAGGACCGCGCGACCTGGCGTGACGTCGTGTCGGCGGTGCTGAATCCGCTGGTGTCGGCGGTGCTGTCTCTGCCGGTGCTCCTGCTCGTCGGCTACGGCTTCATCGCGCTGCAGACGCTTTGGCTCTGGCGGCCGATCAGCCAGATCTGGGGTACCGGCGACACCGACACAATCACCATGTTCAGCCTGCTCGGGCTTCCGGAGATCACCACGAACGGCCAGGCGCTGCTCGCGACGCCGATCGCACTGGCGCTCATCTTCATCCCGGTGGTTTTCTCGCCATGGCTGGTGAAACTGCAGGCACGCTTCGGACGGCTTTTCCTCGGCTCGACCGAAGCCTCGCGACTGGCTCAGCGCGTCAGCAGGTTGGAGCGGACCCGCACCGACACGACCGACGCGCAGGCCGAAGAGCTGCGGCGCATCGAGCGGGACCTGCATGACGGCATCCAGTCCCGGTTGGTGGCGATGGGCATGAAACTCGGTGCGGTGGAAGCACTTATCGACACCGATCCGACTGCCGCCAAAAAGCTGACGGCCGACCTGCGGCAGGCGTCGTCGACCGCGTTGACGGAGTTGCGTGAACTCGTCCGGGGTATCCAGCCGCCGGTCCTTTCCGAACGCGGGCTCGTCGACGCGGTCCGCGCGGCTGCGATGGACAGCCCGCTGAAGGCCGAGGTCTCCGTCGACTTCGACGGACGGGTCGAGCGTCCGGTGGAATCCTGCGTCTACTTCGCGGTGTGTGAGCTGCTGACCAACGCGGTCAAGCACGGAGAAGCCCGCGCGGTGACGATCGAGCTTCGCCACGACGGCGGCGCCTTGCGGGTGACGGTGACGGACAACGGTATCGGCGGCGCGAATCCGGCCCGTGGCACCGGTTTGCGCGGAATCGAACGCCGGTTGGGCGCATTCGACGGTAAGTTGACGCTGGTCAGCCCACCGGGAGGCACCACGACAGCGACATTGGAGATTCCTTGCCGGCTCGACTCAGTACCGTCCTCGCCGAAGACCAATACCTCCTCCGCGACGGACTGACGCACCTGCTGGCAGCACACGGTTTCGACGTGGTCGCCGCGGTGGGTTCGGGTCCGGAGCTGCACAAAGCGTTGCTGAAACACCGGCCGGACGTCTCAGTGGTCGATGTGCGGATGCCACCGACGAACACCGACGAAGGCCTGCAAGTCGCACTGGCCGTCCGCCGCGAAATCCCCGGCCTTCCGATTCTCGTGCTGTCGCAACATGTCGAGCAGCTCTACGCGCGCGAGCTGCTCGCCGACGGGAGCGGCGCGATCGGTTACCTGCTGAAGGACCGGGTTTTCAACGCCGAGCAATTCGTCGACGCCGTTCGCCGGGTCGCCGGTGGCGGAACGGTCATGGATCCAGAGGTGATCGCGAAACTGCTCGCCGGGAACGCCACGGATCCGCTGTCTTCGTTGACTCCCCGAGAGCGTGAAGTGCTCGGCCTGATGGCGGAAGGGTGCTCGAATGCGGCCATCGCCGCGCGACTCTTCGTCAGCGAAGGCGCTGTCGGCAAGCACACCGCCAGCATCTTCTCGAAACTCCAGCTCGGCCCCTCCGACGACACCAACCGCCGAGTCCTCGCCGTCCTCGCCTACCTGGGCGGCACTTTGTGACGCGTGGGGCTGGTGGGGTACCCCCGCGGCCGTGGAGGCGGCATCAAGGGATGTTTACTGCCGTTTGGCGATAGTAAACATCCCTTGATGCCGCTTTAGCTAGGCCGACCGGGTGACGTGGGTGAGGAAGGCGTGCCAGGGGAGGGCGGCGAAGGTGAGGGAGCCAGAGGCGCGGTCTTTGGTGTCTCGGACGCGGATGTCGGCGGGTGTCGGTGACACCTCTACGCAGCCACCTTCATCAGCGCTGTAGCTACTCTTCCGCCAGGTGCTCGCCGTCATTGTTGTCCTCTCGGTCCGCGTACAGCTCGGTCGCCAAGGCGACAATCAACTCCTTCGAGTCTGCCTCGCTGAGTGCGGTGTCCGCTAGCGCCGCCAGAATGATCTCGTAGGTGGCGACCTGGTGCGAGTTCTCAAGAAATACTGCTGAGCCGACACTTTCCAGGTAGATCACCGGAGAGAAGGCGGCGAACTCCATCATGGTGAACGAACCCGCAATTCCGGGATGTGAGCCGATCCTGTTCGGGACGACCCGTAGCTCCAGGTTGGGACGCACGGTCATCCGAAGCAGGTGGTAAAGCTGGTCCGACATCACCACCGAACCGCCGACGGGGAGCCGCAGCACGGACTCATGGAGGAAGAATGTGAACTGCGGGCGCGGATATCGATCGAAAATATCTTGTCGTGAGAGGCGAGCATGTAGGCGATGTTCAACTTGATTGTCCGTGACAACCGGGCTTCCGTTGAATAATGCTCGGGCGTAGCCCTCGGTCTGAAGTAGTCCCGGCATGACTCCAACGTGGAAATCACGTACGCCGATGGCCTTTTTTTCGTGGTCTACAAGGGTTTTCAGCTGGTTTGACTGATGTGAATCGTATTGTTGTAGCCAGCCTTGGGTTCCTAGCTCGCGACAGAGCTTGACCAGCCTCTCGCGCTCTTCGAGTTCGACCTTGCAGGCGACGAGTACACTCATCACGTCCAGCTCGCTACCACCACGTTTTCCGCTCAGCAGATGGGAAACCCGTGGATGCGACCAGCCGAGCCGGCGTGCGAGTTCCCGCACGCCCATGCCCGCCTTTATCATCGCGGCGCGAAGTTCGTCGCCGAGTTCTCGGCCGCGAACGGTGGGTAAGCGATCTTCCATCGCCCAAAAATAACCCCCGCGATTCCATGACCTCCAAAGAAACGCAGAAATGTCCCCCGAAAAGGCCCGCGGTTTCCCTGGGAAACCGCTCTGAAGGCCACCACCAAAGTGGCCTTCAGAGACTTTTAGCCTCGCGAGACGCGCACCATTTCTTCGCGCGCGACGACCTTGATGCGGTCGCGGCCGTGTGGTTCACCGAGGGAACGCTCGTAGGCATCGAGTTTGCCCCAGCCGTCCCAAGTCGTGAACGGGACGCCGCGTTCGGCGAGGAAGCCGAGGATCGCGTCCGGCGAGGCGTGCGCGGGCCGGACCAGGTTGTCGGCGTCCGCCAGCAGGCTCGCGATCGTCTCGGCGGCGTCGCCCTTGGTGTGGCCGATGAGGCCGATCGGGCCACGCTTGATCCAGCCGGTGACGTACACGCCGGGCAGCTGGTTTTCGTCGATGTCGAGCACGCGCCCGGCTTGGTTGGGCACTGTGCCGGTTTGGTGGTCGAACGGGACCTCGGCCAGGGGCGAGGACAGGTAACCGACAGCGCGGTACACCGCCTGGACGTCCCAGTCGTGGAACTCGCCGGTGCCGCGAACGTTGCCGTCGCCGGTCAGCTCAGTGCGCTCGGTGCGAAGGCCGGTGACCTTGCCGTCTTCGCCGACGATCTCGGTCGGCGAGTGGAAGAAGTGCAGGTGCAGGCGCTTCGGCCGGGTGCCAGTGTCGCGGATCGCCCATTCCTGCAGCGTCTTCACCACCATGTCGACCTGCTTCGACGCGCGAAGCGTGGCGATGCTGCCTTCGTCGAACTCGATGTCTTCGGGGTCGACGATCACCTCGACGTTCGGCGAGTGGTCGAGCTCCCGCAGTTCGAGCGGAGTGAATTTGGCCTGAGCCGGGCCGCGCCTGCCGAAGACGTGGACATCCGTGACCGGGCTGGCCTTCAGGCCTTCGTAGACTCCTGCCGGGATATCCGTGGTGAGCAGCTCATCGGCGGTCTTCGCGAGAATCCGGGCGACGTCGAGGGCGACGTTGCCGACGCCGAGCACCGCCACGCTCGACGCTGTCAGCGGCCAGGTGCGCGGGACGTCCGGGTGGCCGTCGTACCAGGAGACAAAGTCGGCGGCGCCGTGGCAGCCGGCCAGTTCGACGCCCGGGAGGTCGAGCGGGCGGTCGGTGGACGCGCCGGTGGAGAAGATGACCGCGTCGTAGAATTCGCGCAGGTCGTCGAGCTTGATGTCGGTGCCGTAGTCGATGTTGCCGAGCAGGCGGATGCCCGGTTTGTCGAGCACCTTGTGGAGGGCGGTGACAATGCCCTTGATCCGCGGATGGTCGGGCGCCACGCCGTAGCGGATCAGGCCGAACGGCGCCGGCGTGCGCTCGAAGAGGTCGATGCTGACAGTGGTGTTGGGGATGTCAGCCTTGTCCAGGATGTCGGCGGCGTAAATGCCGGCGGGCCCTGCGCCCACAATGGCTACGCGAAGGGATCGGGTCACTCTGCAACGGTAAGTTAGGTCGGCCTAACTATCATTGTGATCTGTCGTACGGTCCAGCATGTGAAACCCGCTACGCTGGCTCTATGCGCGTGCTCGTCGTCGACAATTACGACAGTTTTGTCTACAACCTGGTCCAGTATCTCGCCCAGCTCGGTGCCGACTGCACAGTCTGGCGCAACGACGTGGTCGACATCGACAAGATCGCCGAGTTCGACGGCGTGCTCGTCTCGCCAGGACCGGGAACGCCGGAACGGGCTGGTCAGAGCATTGACGTCGTCAAAAGGTGTGCCCAGTCGCGGGTGCCGATGCTCGGGGTCTGCCTCGGCCATCAGGCGCTGGGGGTGGCTTTCGGTGCCACCGTCGACCGCGCGCCCGAGCTCCTGCACGGCAAGACCAGCAAGGTGATCCACTCCGGGGCCGGCGTGCTCGCGGGCCTGCCGGACGAGTTCACCGCCACCCGGTATCACTCACTGACTGTGCTCCCCGACACCATCTCGGACGTGTTCGAGGTCACCGGTCGCACCGAGTCCGGGGTCGTGATGGGCATGCGGCACCGCGAACTGCCGCTGGAGGGTGTCCAGTTCCACCCGGAATCGGTGCTCACCCAGGGGGGCCACCGGATGCTGGCAAACTGGATGGCCAGTGCGGGCCACCCCGTCGACGAAAACCTCGTGGCGGGACTGGAGCGCGAGACCAGGGCACTGCAGAAGTCTGCCGCTGTCTGAAATTCACTCCTACTGACCGGCAAACGACTGAGGGGCCCCGGATCTCCGGGGCCCCTCAAATCGTTTTTGCTCAGCGGTTACGGGAAGCTGGGGATTGACGGCCTGCTCGTACTCGACGTGCTGTTGTCCTGCACGATGTACAACGTCACCGTCTGAGACTTGGTGATCTTGGTCCCGGCCGTGGGATCGGTCTTGCTGACCAAGTTGGCGTCCTGGCTGTTGCTCGAACTATCCGGCTTGACCGTGATCTGACCCGACCAGCCGAGGCTCTGCAGCTTCTGGGTCGCCTGGTCCTGGGTCATGCCGATCAGGGACGGCATGTCGATCTGCACCTTGCTTCCGTCGGAGACGGTGACCGTGATCTTCGAGCCCACCGGCACCGCGGCGCCGTTCGGCGTCTGGGAGATCACCTGGTTCTTCGGCAGCTCGGAAGCGATCATGCTTTTCGAGACAGTGAAACCCTGGCCCACAAGCCCGGCCTGGCACACGTCGAATTGCTGCCCGGTGCAGTCGTTGGGTGTCTTGGAGTCGGGCGTCTTGATGATCGTGATCTGGACTGATTTGCCGACTTCGAGCTGGGTGTTGGCCGCCGGAGTCTGCGAGGTGACCGTGCCGTACAGCTTCGGGTCGGTGGTGCTGGAGGGGCTCGCCTGGTCGACCAGGGGATCCAGCTTCAGGCCGACCGAGGCCAGTCTTGCCGTGGCCTCGGTCAGGTCGAGGCCCTTGAGATCCGGGACCGCGACCTTGGAGGGCGCCGCCCCGACCGTGAACGTTATCTTGGTCGCGGTCGGGACCGTCTGACCCGCGGCGGGGTCGACAGCGATGACCTTGCCGATGTCGTTCTCGCCGCAGGTGGGCTGACCGGGAACCGGGTCGCCACCGCAGACGACCTGCTTGTCCGGGCTGGTGAAGTTGTCCAACCCGAGCGCACGCAGCTGGTCCTTCGCGACGGCGACAGATTTGCCCGCGACCGGCGGAATCGTGGCAGTCGCCTCGGCCGGCTTGAACGCGTCCGACAACCACAGGATCAGCAGCACCGCGAGAACACCGAAGGCCGCCAGCCCGGCGGCGATCAGTGTGCGGCGCTTCCGCCTCGCGCGGGCGTCTTCCTCGGGGTCGCCGTCGGCGAACTCCTCGTAGCGCTGCGGCGCCCGGCGGTCGGAGTCCATGACCTGCGTGCGCAGGTCGTCCGACATCACCATCGGCGCGGACGGTCGCTGGCCGGAGAGCGTGCGGACCAGATCGGAGCGCATTTCCGCGGACGACTGGTAGCGGTTCGCCGGGCCCTTCGCGAGCGCCTTCAGCACCACCGCGTCCAATTCCGGCGCCACTGCCGGGTTCACCGACGACGGCGGCTTCGGGTCCTCCCGGACGTGCTGGTACGCGACCGCGACCGGCGAGTCACCGGTGAACGGCGGCTCCCCGGTGATGAGTTCGTAGAGCACACAACCGGCGGCGTAGACGTCACTGCGGGCGTCGACCTGCTCGCCGCGTGCCTGCTCCGGGGAGAGGTACTGCGCGGTACCGATGACCGCGGCGGTCTGGGTCATCGCGGACTGGCCGTCGTGCATGGCCCGCGCGATCCCGAAGTCCATCACCTTGACCGCGCCGTTTTTCGTGATCATCACGTTGGCCGGCTTGACGTCACGGTGGACGATGCCGTGACGGTGGGAGAAGTCCAGCGCCGCGCAGACGTCGGCCATGACCTCCATCGCCCGCTTCTGCGACATCGGGCCTTCGGTCTTGACGATGTCGCGCAGCGTCCGCCCTTCGACGAACTCCATCACGATGTACGGCAGCGCGCCCTGGTCTGTCGACGCCTCGCCGGTGTCGTACACCGCGACGATCGCCGGGTGGTTCAACGCGGCGGCGTTCTGCGCTTCGCGGCGGAACCGTTCTTGAAACTGTGGATCCCGTGCCAGGTCCGCGCGCAGGATCTTGATGGCCACCTCACGGCCCAGGCGCACATCATGGCCGTGGTGGACCTCGGACATGCCTCCGTAGCCGAGCGTGTCGCCCAGTTCGTATCGGTTGGAGAGCAGTTGGGGTGTGCTCATCTCTGCGTGCCGTTCCATTCCGTCCAAGGTGTGTTCATCATGCCTTGTGAGCCGTAGTTCTCTGGCTGACCCTGTGTTGTGTGATCGGGCGGCCCGCTGGTGGGCGCGGCCGGCCGGGCCGACTGTGGTCCAGGGGATGCTGCGGTGGGTGATGTAGTGGATTGACGTTCGCTGGGCTGCTCTCCGTTGCCTGTGCTCACCAGTTTCGCGATGACCAGTGCACCGCCAACCACCAACGCGACCAGTATCACCGCGAGCAGCACCCACAGACCCGTGTGGTTGCGACGCTGCGGTGAGGGCATGGGCATTATCCCGCCGGTGGGTAGGGCCGGGTGCATCGCGGGGTGCGAAACCGGGCCGGCAGGCACCATCGGGTTGTGCATCGCGGTGTAGCCGCCGCGAGCCGCGACCTCCAGCGGCATCGGCAGAGGATGACCGGCCCTTACCGCGGCGACAGCGGCGGCGAACTCGCCACCGCTGTTGTACCGCTGCCGGGGGTCCTTGATCAAGGTCGCTTCTATCACCGCACGCGCCGCGGGCGGGACGTGCGGCGGCAGCGGCGGCGGCATGTCGCGGATATGCATCATCGCCACCGTGACCGCGTTCTCCGAGAGGAACGGCCGATGCCCGGTCAGACATTCGTAGCCGCACACGGCGAGTGAATAGACGTCGCTCGCGGGCTCGGCCGGGCTGCCGAGTGCCTGCTCGGGGGCGATGTAGTGCGCGGTCCCCATGACCATGCCGTTCCGGGTCACCGGCGCGGCGTCGGCGGCCTTGGCGATGCCGAAGTCGGTGATCTTCACCTGGCCGGTCGGCGTCACCAGGATGTTGCCCGGTTTCACGTCACGGTGCACGAGGCCCTGTTCGTGCGCGGCCTGCAGGCCGTTGCCCGCCTGCTCCAGGATGTCGAGTGTGCGTTCGGCGGAGATCCGGCCTTCACGGGCGAGGATGCCGGCCAGCGGGTCACCCTCCACCAGCTCCATCACCAGGAACGCGATGGCGTGTTCTCCCGCGACCGTCTCGCCGTAGTCGTGGACCGCGGCGATACCGGGATGGTTCAGCGATGCCGTCATCCGAGCTTCGGTGCGAAACCGGTGCAGGAACTCGGGGTCATCGGACAGCTCGGCTTTGAGCACCTTCACCGCGACCGTGCGGTCGAGCCGGGTATCGCTCGCCTGCCAGACCTCGCCCATTCCACCAACGGCGATCCGGCTGGTCAGTTTGTAGCGCTCGGCCAGTAGCTGACCGGAGGACAGCATTCGCTATCCACCCCCGACCAGCGCATTGATCGCGGCGCGCCCGATTTCCGCGGCAACCGTGCCGCCGGTGGCCTCCAGCCCGCGGTTACCGCCGGACTCCACGATGACCGACACCGCGATCTTCGGATCCATCGCCGGGGCGAACCCGGTGTACCAGGCATGCGGTGCGGTGTTCTTCGGGTCGGTGCCGTGCTCGGCCGTGCCCGTCTTCGACGCGATCTGCACGTTGGCCTTCTTGCCTGCGCCCTTGGTGAAGCTCTCGGACGCGATCATCATGTCGCGCAGGATGGCCGCGTTCGATGCGGACAGCGCGGGCTCGCCGGTCAGTTCTTCGGACTTGAAGTTCTCGATGGTCGACAGGTTCGGCGCGAGCAGCGCCTGGACCAGCTGCGGTCGCATCGCCATCCCGCCGTTGGCCACGGTGGCCGCGAGCAGGCAATCCTGCAGCGGGGTCAGCTGGACATCACGCTGGCCGATCCCACTCTGGTAGAGCGCGCCCTGCGAGTCCATCGGACCGAGGGTGGACGCCGCAACCCGCATCGGCAGGGTGAGGTCCACGCCGACGCCGAAGTTCCGCGCGGTCGCGTTCATCTTGTCCTTGCCGAGCTTCCCGGCGAACTCGGCGAACGGCACGTTGCACGAGTGGGCCAGCGCGTCCTTGAAGGTGCTTCCCGCGCAGGGCGCACCGCCGTAGTTCTCGAGCGAGGTCTGGGTACCGGGCAGCTGAACGTTCGGAGCTGGGTTGATCGGGGTGTCCGGACCGTTGCCGTCTTCGAGCGCCGCGGCCGCGGTGATGAGCTTGAACGTCGAGCCGGGCGGGTAGGTCTCCTGGATCCCGCGGTTCAGCATCGGGTTCTTCTTGTCGTTGACGAACCCCGTCCATGCCTTTTCCTGCTCTTGGCCGTCGTGTGAGGCCAGCTGGTTCGGGTCGTACGACGGCGTCGACACCATTGCGAGGATGTGGCCCGTCTTCGGGTCCATCGCGACGACCGAACCGGTGTAGCCCCGCTGTGTCATCAGGTTGTAGGCGGCCTGCTGGACGGCCGGGTTGATGGTGAGCTGGACGTTCCCGCCGCGCGGGTCCCGGCCGGTGATCATGTCCGAAAGACGCCGGACGAACAGCCGCGGGTCGGAGCCGTTGAGGATCTCGTCCTCGGCCCGGTCCATGCCGGCGGCGCCATAGCGCAGCGAGTAGTAGCCGGTGACCGGTGCGTAGAGCGGTCCGTCGGAATAGCTGCGGGTGAACTGGAACTTGTCGTTCGACGGCACCACACCCGCCAGGACCTTGCCGTCCACGGCGACGATCTGGCCTCGCTGCCGCGAGTACTCGTCGTAGAGCACACGCAAGTTGCGCGAGTCGGTGCGGTAGGCGTCGGCCTTGAAGACCTGGATGTAGGTCGCGTTGGCGAGCAAAAGCGTCACCATGACGAGCATGGCGACGCCGACCTTGCGCAGGGGTGTGTTCACTTGGGTCGCTCCACCAGCACGGTATGCGCTTCGGCCAGCGGCGCCTGCGGCTGTTGCGGCTTGGGTCGCGCGGCGGGCCGCCTTGCCGCATCGGAAATCCTCAGCAGCAGCGCCACGAGGATGTAGTTCGCCAGCAGTGATGAACCGCCCTTGGACAGGAACGGCGCGGTGATACCGGTTTCGGGGATGAGCTTGGTGACGCCGCCGACGACGACGAAAACCTGCATGACGATGGTGAACGCGAGTCCGCCGCCAAGCAGTTTGCCGAAGGTGTCGCGTACGGCCAGCGCGCTTCGCATGCCACGCATCGCCAGCAGCAGATACACCATCAGGATCGCGGCCAGCCCGATGAATCCGAGCTCTTCACCGATCACGGCCGTGATGAAGTCGGTGTTCGCCTCCGGCACCATGTCCGGCCTGCCGGCGCCGAGCCCGGTGCCGGCGACCCCGCCGGTGCCGAGGCCGAACAGCCCCTGCGCAAGCTGGTAGCCGCCACCTGGGTCGTTGTAGGTGGCCAGTGGGTCCAGCCAGTTCGCGACCCGCTGTTGCACGTGCGTGAACAGCTTGAACGCGACGATCGCGCCCGCGGCGAAGAAACTCAGGCCGAGGACGACCCAGATGACCCGCTCAGTAGCCACATAGAGCATCACCAGCGTGACGCCGAAGAACAGCAGCGAAGTGCCGAGGTCCTTCTCGAAGACCAGCACACCGATGCAACCGGCCGCGGCGATCAGGATCGGGCCGAGGTCGCGTGCTCGCGGCAGCTCGATCCCGATGACCTTCTTGCCGGCGACCATGAACAGATCCCGCTTCGACACCAGGAACGCGGCGAAGAAGATCATCAACAGGATTTTCGCGAACTCGCCGGGCTGGATCGAGAAACCGCCGAGTTTGATCCACACCTTCGCGCCGTTCACCTCGGACAGCGAACTCGGCAGGATGGCAGGCAGCGCGAGCGCGATGATGCCGACGAGCCCCGCGGTGTAGCCGTAGCGCGTCAGGGTGCGGTGGTCCTTGACCAGGATCAGCACGGCGAGAAACAGCGCCAGCGCTATCGCCGTCCACAGGACCTGCTTCGGCGCGGCGGCCGAAAAGTTCGTGGCGTTCAGCGTGGCCCGCTCGGCAAGCGCCAGGTCGATCCGGTAGATCATCACCAGGCCCATGCCGTTGAGCAGCGCCACACACGGCAGGATCAGCGGATCCGCGTAGGGCGCCCAACGACGAACGGCAATGTGTGCGACACCGAAAACCGCCAGGTAGGCCAGGCCGTACCAAATGATTGCGGCGCTGAGCTGGTGATCCTGGTTGGCCTCGACCAGCACGAACGCGACGGTGACGATGAACGCCGCCATCCCCAGCAACAGGAGTTCGGTGCTGCGCCGGGTCGGAAGCTCACGCGGTGGATTGGTGATGTACTGCTGACTGGGTGACGCGTCCGCGACAGGCTGGGCCATCAGTTGCCGCCCCCCTGCGTGGATGTCAAGCAGTCCCTCCCCGATGTCTGGCCAGAAGCCACGTCGGACGACGTCGGCGGAGTGACCGTCTCCGACGAAGGAGACGGTGGAGGCGGTTGGCTTGAGGACGGTGGAGCACTGCCCGACTGCCCTGGAGGACATTCCGCGACCAGCTTGTGGCCGCGGAGGAACACGTCGATGTAGTTGCGGGCTTCGTCAAGGCTGTTCAGCTTGACGCCGTCCCGCACCGCGGCACGGGCGGCTTCCTGCAACTCGGGGACACGCAGCACGTCGCACACCGTGTCCTGGATACACGAGCCCTGCTCTTGTCGGTGTAAGTCGATGCCGAGAATGCTGCCCGGCACACCGCGGAAGATGACCACTTCCTGATTGGCGCCTTCACCTACGTAATACTGGCTCAGCACGAAGAACCGGGTGGTTATCGCCGCCGCGGCCAGCACGATCAGCACCACCAGCCCGCCGACGAGCCAGCGGAAACGTTTGCGCCGCCGGGCCTTCGGATCTTCCGGCGGAGGACCTTGCTCGACGCGCTGCTGTGGCGGCGGCGCGGTGAGCGCCCTCGCCCGCGCGGCGGGCGAATTGCCCTGATGCCGCTCGTCGGAACCGTCACCGGCAGCGCCACCCACGATCGGGGCGTCGTCACCGAAGTCGACGTCGACCACGTCGGCGATGATCACCGTGACGTTGTCCGTGCCGCCGCCCTTGAGCGCCAGCTCGATCATCCTGTCCGCGCAGTCCTGCGGATCGCGGATCTGGATCGCGTCGGCGAGGGTTTCGTCGGTGACCATGCCCGAAAGACCGTCCGAGCAGATGAGATACCTGTCGCCGGCGCGGGCTTCCCGCACCGTCAGCGTCGGCTCCACCTCGTGTCCGGTCAACGCCTTCAACAGCAGCGAGCGCTGCGGGTGGACGGCGGCTTCCGCGGGCGTGATGCGGCCTTGCTCGAGCAGTTCGTTGACAAAGCTGTCGTCCCGGGTGATCTGGGAGAACACGCCGCCGCGGTACAGATACGCACGTGAATCACCCACATGCACCAGGCCGAGACGGGAGCCCGAGAAGAGGACGGCGGTGAGGGTGGTACCCATGCCGTCCAGGTCAGGGTCCTGTGAGACCAGTTCGGCGATCGCGCCGTTACCGTTGCCGACCGCTTCGCGCAGCTGCGCGAGAAGGTCGTCACCCGGCTCGTCGTCATCGAGGGGGGCAAGGGAAGCGATGACCACCTTGCTGGCGACTTCACCGGCGGCATGACCACCCATGCCATCGGCGAGCGCGAGCAGGCGGGGACCCGCGTACACGGAGTCCTGGTTACTAGAACGAACCAGGCCACGGTCGCTTCGGGCCGCATAGCGGAGGACGAGAGTCATGGGCGAAGCTCGATCACCGTCTTGCCGATTCGGATGGGGACCCCGAGCGGTACTCGGAGGGGTGCAGTGACCTTAGCCCGGTCGAGGTAAGTGCCGTTCGTCGAGCCCAGATCTTCGACGTACCAGTCCTCACCGCGCAAGGCTATACGGGCGTGACGAGTCGACGCGTAGTCGTCGTCGAGCACCAAGGTCGAGTCGTCGGCCCGGCCGATCAGGATCGGCCTGCCGTCCAACGCGATCCTCGTCCCCGACAGTGCTCCGTGGGTCACGATGAGCTGCTGCGGGGACTTACCGCTGCCTCGCGGCTTCTTCTCCTTGTTACGGCGAAAACCCGGGATCGCGACGCGGAGACCGGAGGCGGCGTAGAGATCCGAGCGCACCACCCGCAAAGCGGCGAACACGAAGAGCCAGAGCAGCACGAGAAAGCCTGCTCTGGTGAGTTGAACGACCAGCTCTGGCACTTGTTGTGTCAGCTCCCGACTCTTCCCGCACACCTGCGACGCCGGTTCGTCGCAGGTCCCCCCGCACGTCAATTCTGCGGGACAGTCTCAAACGCCTCCGAGTCAGCCCTGGGTCCGGAATACCAACGACGAGTGACCCACCCGGATGACATCGCCGTCCGCCAGCTGCCAGGTCTGCACCGGAGTGCCGTTGACCGTGCTTCCGTTGGTCGAACCAATGTCTGCCAGTGTGGCGCTTTGACCGTCCCAGGTGATCTCCAGATGACGGCGGGACACGCCGGTGTCCGGCAGCCTGAAGTCCGCGTCCTGACCACGGCCGACCACATTACTGCCCTGCTTGAGGGAGTATGTCCGGTTCGAGCCGTCGTCGAGCTGCAGACTCGCCGCGAGCTGACGGTTTCCTCCAGGAGGAGTGGGCGGCGCATAGCCCTGCTGCGCGGCCGGCTGACCGTACTGGTCGTAACCAGGCTGAGCGGGCTGGCCGCCGTACTGGTCATACCCGGGCTGCGCGGGAGGCTGGCCGTACTGGTCGTATCCGGGCTGCGCCGGAGGCTGCTGGTAGCCCTGGTCGTACCCGGGCTGCGCCGGAGGCTGCTGGTAGCCCTGGTCGTACCCAGGCTGCTGCTGGCCGCCGTACTGGTCGTAGCCCTGCTGCGCCGGTGGCTGGCCGTACTGGTCGTAGCCCGGCTGCGGTGGCTGCTGACCGCCATAGCTCTGGTCGTAGCCAGGTTGCGCGGCCGGCTGTCCGTACTGGTCGTATCCGGGCTGCGCCGGCTGCTGGCCGCCGTACTGGTCGTAACCCGGCTGGCCACCCTGCTGCTGGCCATAGCCCTGGTCATAGCCAGGTTGCGCGGGCTGCTGCTGGCCGTAGCCGTACTGACCTTGCTGGCCGTACGGGTCTCCCTGGTCGTATTGGCCGTAGCCGGGGGGCTGGCTCATTGCTGGGTCTCCTGCGTTGCTGGGTCGTGCTGACCGTCCAGAGCTGCCGGCGTCTTGCGGTTTGACGTCGGGATCGACGGATGAGCGGGTCTTGAACTGTCCAGTATGCAGCGCCTCGTTGCGCTCGAGCGAGACTACGACGTCACCATAGGTGTCCCAACCGTGCTCGGCGAGATGTTCCGCAACCGCTTCTGCGAGCACTTTGGTGATGCGCTGCTCGCCACCGGCCATGCGGTCATGATCAGCCTGCCCCAACGACACGATGTAGTGGTTAGGGGCAAGCTGCCGACCTCCAGCCAGCTCACGAACGTTGTCCTCACCTTCCCGCTCAAGCGCCAGCGCAACTTCTTGCGTGACGACATTGCCACCGAACATCCGTGCGAAGGTATTGCCCACGAGACCTTCTAGGCGCCGATCGAAACGCTCAACGCGGCCCACCTGGACAAGCCTCCTCACAGTGTCGTTCTTCTTCGATCCTATCCGGGTCCGGACATCTGGACACTGCCCCCGGTGAAACCCGTTCGGTTGGCCTGCTACGCTCCTCTAGCTGTCGAAGTTACTAAGTTACTCGGGCGAGTGGCGGAATGGCAGACGCGCACGGTTCAGGTCCGTGTGTCCGAAAGGACGTGAGGGTTCAACTCCCTTCTCGCCCACCGTGTTCGAAGCCTCTCACCGCTGGCGCGATGGGGGGCTTCTCCCGTTGGAAGGTCGTCCGTTGTCTTGGGGGCCGAGCCCCCAAACCCCCACGGTGCGGCATGTCACTGTTGCCGGGCGTGGGGACCTGCTTCTTCATCCTTATGCGAAGAAGGGGGACTTGGCTAGGGCGCCGTTCCACTCTTGGGGCGTGTGGAGCTTGTTGGTTCCGGTGACGATGTGATGGGGCGGGACATCCTTGGTGACGGTGGCGCCCGCGCAGATGTAGGAACCTTCTCCGATGTTGACGCCGCCGATGATCGTCGCGCCCCAGCCGACGAAGACGTTGTCGGCCAGTTGCGGGGCGGGTTCTTCGGCCTCTTCGGCATCCCAGTCGATGGTGGGATCCAGCTGGCGGTGGATCAGGTTGCCGAAGACTCGGCAATTGTCACCGATCCGGCTCTTTTCGCAGATCAGGGTGCCACCAATAATGCAGTTATCGCCGATCTTGGCCTTGGCTTCTACTGAGGCGCGGTGTGTGAGCAGTACGTTCTTGCCCAGGGTGACACCGCCTTCGACCATGCAGTATGCGTCGATGATCGTGCCTTCGCCGAGGTAAACCTCTTCACCTATGAGCGAAAAGTGGCCGATGTCGCAACCTTCGCCGATGAAGGTTTCTCGGTTCAGCCGAGTCCAATCGCCGGCCTGTAAGCGGCGGTACGGGGCGTCGATCTGCGCTGTAAGGGCGATCCGCGTGGTAGAGGCTGCCCCTTCCAATTCTTGCTTGGCAGCGGCCACCAGTTCCGTGAGTTCCGTGACCTGATGCGCCGGAGTTGCCTCTAGAGGGACTGACGACATGAATGTCCTTTGGGATGACTTGCCAGCGTGAGAAGAGTGATCAGCAGTGCTGAGTTCGAGAAAATCTAGCGCAGATGTGATCGTCGTCATAATCGGCAAGTCCGAGAGGCGGAGCTTCCATTGGGTTAGGTCTGCGGACCACGTGTCGAAGTAGGCGGCGCATGAACTCGGAGTAATGGCGTTGAGGCGGCTACTGGATGCCGCGAGGGCGGTCAGAGCCCGGCGTTCAATGTCCGTGACTGGACCGGAGGCGAGGCGACAGCCGATGGAGTCGATGAAGCGTGCTCTGCCAACAAGAAATCGTCGCCAGAAGTGAGGATCTTCGGCGGCTGAGCGAGGGCATTTCACGTGGGCCAGCTCCATCAGGCCTTCGGCGAAGACGTCTCCGAACTCTTCGTCCGTCGCACGGCTCACATCGGCAAACGGGTCATAGGGGAGCTGAGTGACGTTGCCGACTCGGCCGATTTGGCCACGCTGGGCGGCGTCGAAGAAAAAGAGCCAGTCTTCGTTGTAGATCTCGGGAAAGAACGAGTTGATCCGATCCGCGTCGACCAAGAGGGCTGAGCCGCTGATGAAAGTTTGCTGGGGGCTACCGGCCAGGCGATTGGCGTGGCAGACGACGGAGTTGTCTGGATAGTCGGCCACTTCGAGGCCCACGATGCGGAGTTCGCCGAGTGCGGATGCGGCTCGGGCGACGTGGACCGGCTCGATGCCCTCGATGTCGTCGTCGAGGAAGAGGACTGATTTCCAGCGCATGAGCTTGGCAAGTGCGAGGCCAAGGTTCCTTTTGGTGCTCAGGTCGCCGAGTCGGCCGGCTTTGACTTCGTCGGCTTTTGAGGTCTGGAAGTCGAAGAGCGGATGGTAGTAGTCGGTGGGCAGATCTATAGCCAGCCAGCGCAGGTTGGGACGGCTTTCGGACAACCTGGCAAAGCCCCCGCTGGTGGCTGCGCGGCTACACATGACGACAACCAGCGCGTCTAGCTGTTCGCCCAGGTCCGCCGCGACTGTCAGGCGCTCTGCAGATCTCGTCGCGGCGACGACGATTGCGTCGACAGCGGAGGAGCCGGCCGCGACCTTTCGCAAAAGGGCATAGTGCGAATCGCGGAACGCGGGATCCGCGGCGAGGGGCGGCTTGGTCACCTGGGCGGCCACTCGTGGAGCACAGTCGCCGGATTGGTCAGGTCAGGCGATGGCGTGGCATGGTCGAACACCTGGACCCGCATCAACAAACCGAAACTCTTGGCACTGCCGAAGCGGGAGGCGAGGTACTCGTAGTTGTCGAACCTGACAGCCGCATCGGTAAGGCATCGGACAGCACCGTAGACGCCTCGCGTGAAAACGCCGTTGCACATGGTCAGTGTCCGCGAGACGTTCGCCGGATTCGGCGTACGGGCGAACAGGCCGACATCTTCGACGAGCACGCCGTCTTCGAACGTGGGTGTGAACCGGCGCTTGGGCTCGTTGGTCGTTTCGAAGACCTCACCCTCCGGTACCACGTTTTCGACCTGACGCACTGGGAATTTTGCTTGCTTGGGGATGAACCGGCTTGCCGTGTTCAAGCCGACTCCGCCAAGCACGACCAAATGGCTCTGCAGGTCGTCGGAGCTGAGCCTGGGAGCCAGTTCGAAGCGGACGTCCGATGTCGGGTTCAGTGCGCGGATGTGCCCGAAGAGCTCGACCATCGAGTCGATGTCGGCGTAGGCCGAAAGCTGCATGTAGTTGCTGTCGGACGCCGACGCGAACCTTGGCCTGTCGTCATGTGGGAGCTCGCCGCAGACGATCAGGATGGGGCCGCCGTCGGGGAAATGCCAGAACGCGGGGAGCACCGGGCTTTCGCTTGGCGCGCTGAGCCCGGTCGCCGCCTCGTGGAGGCGGTACAACTCGCGGGCCAGCTTGTCGCGCCTCGAGCGTTCGGTGTCGGTCAACTCGTCGAGGTCGAGCAGTTCTCCGGCGAGGGAACGTTTGGTGGCGAAGAAGGTCGCGTAGTCGTCTAGGCGCGTCAGCGTTGGGATCTTCGGGGTGGTGTTGCTTTCCCACATGGAGATGCTGGGCACGCCGACTCCCAGGGCGTTGGCCAGCATCTTTTGCGTGACTGTCACGTCGGACCAGTGCTCCGCACGGAGTCTGCGAAGCCGACGAGAGAGCTCAGTCGCGACGCTCGACGACTGAACCATGTTCAACTCCTGTGCGTTTCACTGAAGTTCACCAAATTCATCTGAGCAGTGAAGATCAGCGCATCCAAGCATCAATCGTGACCAAAGGCAACTTCTGAGCCAAAAATGACCGTTGACCTGCGGGGCATTTCGGACTTAACCTGAGGGTGAGGTTCACCAGGTTGGAAAAACTTCACTAAAGCGGTGAAGTCGTTTCTCGAAGGGGTGCGACCTCGCTGTCGATTTTGGTTTCGGGAAGGCAGGCACCCCCGGACATCGTTTGGCCGCGAGCCGGGGGCGACTGGCACTCGGTGATGAACTCCGTCACGAACTCCGCATCACGGGCATTGCAGTGCCCTCGTCCAAGGAGCTCGCCATGTTCACGATAACCCCGGCGGTAGCGGTCTTCAATGATCTTTCCGCGCCCTCACCCTTTTCCATGGTGGCACCGAGCCTGCTCATCGGTGGCGCCGTCGCGTTGCTCGTAGTGGTCGCAGTCCTTACCCGCATCGTCAAAGGTCTGGTCGGGGCCGTGTCGACGGTGATGGGCCCACTTTTCAAGGCCTTGGGATATCTAGTGGTGATCATCGTGCTTTTGATGACCGTGATGTTCGCCGGAGGGACGAACGAAGTCGCTCCGACGACTCAGAGTTTCACTTCTGATCCGCTCGTGTTCGCCGAAAAGTGAGTCTGGTGGGCGACGGCCGCCGCCCACCAGACTCGGTGGAAAAAGCGTCAGCTCACGCCGACGAGGTCTACGACGAAGACGAGGGTTTCGCCCGGCTTGATCACGCCGCCGGCGCCGCGGTCCCCGTAGGCCAGGTGTGGCGGGATGACGAGCTTGCGGCGGCCGCCGACCTTCATGCCGGCGACGCCCTGGTCCCAGCCGGGGATGACCTGGCCGCGGCCGAGGCCGAACTGCAGCGGTTCGCCGCGGTTCCAGGAGGAGTCGAATTCGGCGCCTGTCGAGAACGACACGCCGACGTAATGCACGGATACGGGGTTGCCGGCCTGTGCCTCCGGGCCGTCGCCCACGGTGAGATCGGTGATCTCGAGGTCTGCGGGCGGTGCGCCTTCGGGGCGGTCGACTTCAGGCTTTTCCAAGGTCATGTCGACACGGTACCCACTGGTGCTCACTCTCCGCTGGGTGACCACCACGGGTATTACTCCATCAAGGCACTACAAACGCGAATACTCTTCACAATTGAGGTACCCCTCGGTAGCGTGCGCTGCGTCACTCCACTTCGACGGGAGCCCTGGGCATGCAACGAGGCATTCGCACATTGACGACGATGGCAGCAGTGGCCTTAGGGGTCGCCGTCGTGCAGGTCCCGGTTGCCACCGCCGTACCGGTGGCGGTCGACGACTACTGCGTCGGGCAGTGCGGCGACATTTTGCCGCCGGGGGAGAACGGGAACGCGACCGTCGCCGAGATCCTGGCCAATCAGGTGCTCGGCACCCGGCCCGCGCACGCGGCCGATCAGCTCGGCAAATACGCGGCTCTCCCGTCGGGGTATCGCGGATTGACCACGGACACGATCAGCCAGTTCTTCAACGACTCGTCATTCGGTGTTCCCGCGGCGCAGGTGGAGAGTGTGATCACGCCGCGCGCGGACGTCACGATCACGCGGGACAAGGCCACCGGGGTTCCGCACATCCAGGGCACCACCCGGTCGGGTACCGAATTCGGCGCCGGGTACGCCGCCGCGCAGGATCGGCTGTGGCTGATGGACGTCATGCGGCACGTCGGCCGCGGGCAGCTTTCGCCGTTCGCCGGTGGCGCGCCCGGTAACCGCGAGCTCGAGCAGCAGTTCTTCGCCGCGGCTCCTTACACCGAGCAGGAACTGCAGCAGCAGATCGACAAGATGGCCGCGAGCGGGCCGCGCGGGCAGCAGGGGTTCGCCGACGCGCAGGCGTACATCGAGGGCATCAACAAGTACATCACCGAGTCGAAGAACGGGCGCTACTTCCCGGGTGAGTACGTCTTGACCGGGCACATCGACTCGATCACCAATGTCGGCACCATCGAGCCGTTCAAGCTCACCGACCTCGTCGTGCTCGCGTCCGTGGTCGGCGCGCAGTTCGGCGCGGGTGGCGGTGGTGAGGTGCAGAACGCCGTCGCGAAGCTCGCCATGCAGGAGCGCTACGGCGTGGTGCAAGGCGAAAAGGTGTGGCAGAGCCTGCGGTCCGAGGACGACCCCGAGGCCGTCAAGACGCTGCACGACGGTCAGACCTTCGACTACGGCAAGACCCCGGCCAACCCGCAGGGCCTCGCGATGCCGGACAAGGGTTCGGTGACCAACCAGCAGCTCGTGTTCGACCCCACCGGCTCCGGTGCGTCGGCTCAGGTCGCGGCGCAGCCCACGACCAAGGAGACCTCGCCGACCAACGCCGACGGCAGCCCGAACCTCGAGGCCGCGCGCGGGATGTTCAACGACGGCGTACTCCCGGACAACCTGCTCACCGAACCACACGGCATGTCCAACGCGCTTGTCGTCTCCGGCAGCAAGACAGCGAGCGGGCATCCGGTGGCGGTCTTCGGTCCGCAGACCGGCTACTTCGCCCCGCAGCTGCTGATGCTCCAGGAACTTCAGGGCCCCGGCATCAGCGCACGCGGCGCGTCCTTCGCGGGCATCAGCTTCTACGTCCTGCTCGGTCGCGGCCAGGACTACGCGTGGAGCGCGACTTCGGCGGCGCAGGACATCATCGACACCTACGCACTCGAACTCTGCGACCCGAGCGGCGCTCCGGCGACGAAGGAATCCAACTACTACCGCTTCCGTGGCCAGTGCGTGCCGATGGACACCATCGAGCGCAAGAACGTGTGGACACCGTCCGTCGCCGACTCGACGCCCGCCGGTTCGTACACGCTGCGCAGCTACCGCACCCAGTACGGCCCGGTGACGAACCGCGCCACGGTGGCCGGAAAGCCGGTTGCCTACGCCGCGCTTCGGTCGACCTACAACCACGAGGTCGACTCGCTGCTGGGCTTCCAGGAGTTCAACGACCCGACGTTCGTCCACTCGGCGCAGGACTTCCAGCGCGCGGCGCAGGACGTCAACTTCGCCTTCAACTGGTTCTACGCCGATTCGAAGGACATCGCGTACTACAACTCGGGCGCCAACCCGGTCCGCCCGTCCACTGTGGATCCGACCATGCCGCTCAAGGCCGACGCGGGTCTCGACTGGCAGGGCTGGAACCCCGTCGGCAACGTGGCGAACTACACGCCGCCGGCTCAGCATCCGCAGGCGATCAACCAGGATTACTTCATCAGCTGGAACAACGCCCAGGCCAAGGGCTACGCGTCCGGCGGCGCGGACAAGTCGTCCGTGCACCGCGCGGACCTGCTCGACAGCCGGGTCAAGCAGCTGGTTTCCAGCGGTACCAAGGTGACCCGGGTGAACCTGACCCAGGCCATGGCGGACGCCGCGCTGGCCGATCTTCGCACCGAAGAGGTGCTGCCGGAGTTGCTACGGGTGATCGACAAGGCGCCGGTGACCGGCCCCGCCGCCGACGCGGTGGCGAAGCTGCGCGACTGGCTCGCCCATGGCGGACAGCGAGCGGAGACGGCGACGGGGAGCAAGGCGTACTCCTACGCCGACGCGATCCGGATCATGGACGCCTGGTGGCCGCAGCTGATCAACGCCGAGTTCAAGCCGAGCTTGGGGGATGCGGCCTTCACCGCGATGACCGCGGTGCTCCAGATCAACGAGACGCCCTCGGGCTGGCAGCAGGAGGTGCCTGGCAAGCACGTCGGCCAGCCACACTCGGGCTCCTCGTACCAACACGGCTGGTGGGGTTACGTGCACAAGGATGTGCGCGCGATCCTCGGTGACCCGGTGGCCGGCCCGCTTGGCACGAAGTTCTGTGGCGGCGGCGATCTGACAAAGTGCCGCCAGGTTCTGCTGGACTCGCTGACCACCGCGGCCGCGCAGCCCGCGACGGCGATCTACCCCGGCGACGCCGATTGTGCGGCGGGCGACCAGTGGTGCGCCGACAGCATCATCCAGCGTCCGCTGGGCGGGATCACGCACGACAAGATCAGCACGCAGAACCGCCCGACCTTCCAGCAGGTCGTCGAGTTCCCGGCCAAGCGCGGCGACAACATCGCCAATCTGGCCACGGGCAAGTCCGCGACGGCGAGCAGCTACGAGCGTGGGGCATACACCTCGCCGCCCGCCAACGCAGTGGACGGCAACCCGTCGACGCGCTGGGCCAGCGACTGGAGCGACAACCAGTCGATCACCGTGGATCTCGGCACGGTCCAGCGCGTTTCCCGGGTGATCTTGAGCTGGGAAGCGGCCTATGGCAAGGCGTACAAGATCCAGGTTTCCGCCGACGGTGTCACGTGGAGGGATGCTGTGTCCATAACGGACGGTAACGGTGGTCTGGACAACGTCTCGTTCGCCGCGGCGAACGCCCGCTTCGTGCGGGTGGCGGGCGTGCAGCGCGGAACCGATCATGGTTACTCGCTGTACGAGTTCGGGATCTACGCGAACTAAAGACAGCATTGTCTTCCCAAAAGAAAATGGTGCTGGTGGTCGCCGTTGTGGCGGCCACCGCGCTCTTGGGCCGGGTGCCGCGCCACATTTCAAGCACTACGTAGCGTTAGGCGATACGTATACCGCGGGCCCATTGATTTTTTTCCACGACTCGATCCGCTGATCTGTTTCCGGTCCACGAAAAATTACGCCGCGTGGCTGGCCGGCGGATTGACGGTCCGGGGATTCCCGGGATGCGAGTTGCAGTTCCGTCGACACACGAACACGGCGGGTTGGTGAGCTGCTGGCCACAGCCGGGCTGCCGGGGCGCTGACGGGCGCTACCGTGACGCGGTGGACGAGAACAAGTGGTCACCGCGCACCCGCGCCGTCGCGGCGGGACGCCCGCAGGGACCCGGAGAGCCGCTGAACGTGCCGATCGTGCCCGCGAGCACGTTCGGCGCGGGCGGTGACCGGGCGTATTCCCGTGAAGACGGCACGCCGACCTGGGAAGCGCTGGAGGAAGCCGTCGGGTCGTTGGAAGGCGGTTACGCGACGGCGTTCGCGTCGGGCATCGCGACGCTCGCCGCGGTCGTCGACATCCTGCCGGTGGGCGCGAAAGTCGCCGTGCCGACTTTCAGCTACTCGGGTAGCCGCAGCCTGCTGGCGCATGCCCACCGCAGCGGGCGGCTGGTGGTGTCCGAGCTCGAACCGGGCGACACCGACGCGTGGATCGCCGCGGCGGCCACTGTGGACCTCCTGTGGCTGGAGTCGCCGACGAACCCGACGCTGGACCTGATCGACATCAGGGCGATCGCGGCCGCGGCGAGCACTCAGCCGCACGCGCCCAAAGTTGTCGTTGACAACACTTTCGCGACACCGCTCGGCCAGCAGCCGCTGGCGATGGGCGCGCATATCGTCGTGCACAGCGCGACAAAACTGATCGGCGGGCACAGCGACCTGTTGCTCGGCTTGACCGTTACAGCTGACGAAGGCCTGGCCAAGGCACTGCGCGACGCGCGTACCCGCGGCGGTGCGACACCCGGCGCGCTGGAGGCGTGGCTGGGGTTGCGCGGACTTCGCACGTTGCCGGTGCGGCTGGCCGAACAGTCGCGCACCGCGGCATTGCTGGCTTCCCGGCTGGCGGAACATCCTTCGGTCGTCAAGGTCCGCTATCCGGGCGAGGGCATCATGATCGCGTTCGAGCTGCCCGACGCCGCCGGCGCGGACCGGGTCTGTGCGGCGCTTACGCTGATCCGCAGTGCGACGAGTCTTGGTGGCGTGGAAAGCCTTGTGGAACGGCGCGCTTGGCTGGCCGGTGACGCGCACGTTCCCGCAGGTTTGATTCGATTCAGTGTGGGGCTCGAGGATCCCGAAGATCTGTGGACGGATCTACTCGATGCGCTCGGCTGATAGTCAGGCCCGGGAAAGTTCGACTATTTAGCCCCGGATGGCCCTGTCGCCTTTTGCCCCTACTCTGATAGCGGACACGTATCGGCGAGCAACCTTTCCCGGATACGGTTAATTCGGACAGTTTCCTTGGATCGGTTGTGGCCGATTACGGAAAACGGGCCCTGCTTTTCATGCCCCTTCGCGAGTGCGGCATGATCTCCCCGCATCACCCACAAGTGGGTCCCCCATTTGGGCTGATCGCACAGACTCTTTGCAAACTGTTGATCACCGTGTGTCTTGATGAATCTTGGAGTTCGTCTTGAGAAAACCTCTGGGTCGCCTGGCCATCGCCGTCCTCGCCAGCATCGCCTTCCCCCTCTCCGTCGCGCCCGTCGCACTGGCTTCGGCCCCCGCGCTGGCCACTTCGTCGTCGAGCGACAAGTCCTTCAAGGACAACGCCGCGACGGGTATCGACCTGCCCAACGGCTTCGGTCTCCTCCGTATCGCCTCCAGCACGGGGCTGCCGTCCAAGATCACGTCGGCGCAGTTCGACGTCGTCGAGAAGGTCTTCCAGGCTGAGGAAGACGGCCGCTTCTGGGACGTCAAGGTCAAGCTGAAGGACGGCCACTCGTTCAAGAAGGGTGACGTCAAGGCGACCTGGCACTGCCCGGGCCACGGCAGCAACCCGACGACCACCACTAAGACCACCACCACCGAGCCCCCCACATCGACGTCGACCTCCAAGCCGAGCGAGACCGTGACGCCGACTGAGCCGAGCGAGCCGACTCTCACAACGAGCCCGGTCGAGACCAGCACTGAGGCTCCGGTCACCTCGGCGACCACCCCCGCGCCCGGCGGCGGCGACGTCGTCGATTGCCCCGTGCGCCCGGCTCCGGCTCCGGCCGGTGGCGCCGCGCCGGTCGCCGTGCCGGCTCAGGTCCCGTTCGCTCCGACCGGCGGAGTCGAGACCGGCTTCGGCTTCCTCGCGGGCTGATCGAGATGTCCGTGTCGATTCGTAAACTCGGCGGAGTCGTTGTTTCCGCCGTGCTGCTCACCCTCGCCCTGACAGGCTGCAGTTCCGACGGGCCCGCCGCAACGGGGCTTCCGCAGGACGCTCCGGCAACCGTGCGAGCGGATGATGTGCCGATCAGCGAGCCGTTCGACGGGCTCCGGCCCACTCGGGTGCGCGTGCCGAAGATCGACGCGGACTCCGACCTGCTAGCCGTCGCGGTGAACGGGGACGGCCAGATCGCCGTCCCCAGCGCGAGCAAGCCGATGCAGGCCGCGTGGTACCGGCTGTCCCCGGTGCCCGGTGCCGTCGGACCGGCGATCCTGCTCGGTCATGTCGACGGCAACGAGCAGCCCGGCATCTTCGCCCAGCTGGGTGAGCTCGTGAAGGGCGACGAGATCATCGTCGACCGAAGCGACGGCCAGGTGCTCAAGTTCGTGGTGGACCACAAGACCCAGCTCCCGAAGGAACAGTTCCCGACGGAAGCGGTCTACGGCAACACCGACAAGCCGGAGTTGCGCCTGATCACCTGTGGCGGTGTGTTCGATCACGCCGCCCACAGCTACAAGGACAACATCGTGGTGTACGCGAACCTGGTCAGCGTCTAGTCCAAAGTTTGCTGACGCCGTGAAGGGGTCCTTGAGGGACTCAGAGTCCCTCAAGGACCCCTTCACAGCGTTCCGACGGTTCGTCCTAGCCGACGCCGGAGTTCTGGTACGGGAAACCGATCGGGGCTCCGGCGTCGGTGTCGACCCACTTGCGCATGCCCGCGTCGCAGGCGGCATAGCCCCAGTTGATCAGGTGTTCCTGGACGTCGGCGCGGGTCTTCGTCAGGCGGGTCGGCATTTCGGCGAGCAGCTTGGTCTTCTCGACCGGCGCGGGCAGGGTGCCGGGCAGCTCGAAATGCGAGATGTCGCTGTAACTGCCCCAGTAGGTCCCGGCGAAGTCCTTGTCGACATAGGACTTCAGCAGCGCGCCCGTGCGGAGTTCGCGCACCTGGTTGTCGATGATGTCGAGTACGCGCATGAGCTGACTCGGCCAGCTGCGCTTCACGTTCTCCTTCGGCTGCATGTGTTTCCCGGCGTCGCTGACGAGGACGGTCGCGCATTGCCCTTCGACGGGGTCCAGGCCGAGGTTGTCGTAGACGCCGGCGTCGCTGAGCACGATCTTCTTGTCACTCCCCGGCGACAGGGGATCGGGGATGACCACCGGCGACATGATCGGCGGGAAGGCCGAGGAGGCAGCGACGGCGGTGGCGAGCGAAACCTGCCCTGGTGGACCGCTTTGGCGGAAGAACCACCACAGTGCGCCGTCCTGCAGGTTGGTCGCGGTGAACACGAAATGCGGACCGGTCGGGTCGAGCTGTTCGAGTCGGATGTCGCCGTAGAGATGCTTCGCGTACGCGTCCGCGAGCTCCTCGCCGACACTGCGCCACGGTTTCACCATGCCGCGCAGCACGGCCGGGACGTCGATCCGGGTGCCGGCCAGTTTCCGGATCGGCATGACTACCTCTTCGGTGAAGTTTTCGGCCACACCACGGGAAAACTTCAGCTTCGGCCATGCCTTCGCGAGCACACCCGCCGCGATCGAACCGCCCGAGACGCTGGAGACGTGGTCGAGTTTCCGCAGCCAGCCGATTTCGTTCAGCCGCCACAACGCGCCGGTGTGGAACAACATCGCGCGGTAGCCGCCGCCGGACAGGCAGAGCCCGACACCTCGGCGCTTTGTCGAAGGTTCGCTCTCGACTTCGTCCAGCCCGTTCACCCCGCAGAGTGTATTGGCGCGCTTGTGCTGCCGGCGCGAAGTTTCGAAGATCCGCCTCGTCGTGCGGCGCGGGATACTAGACGTCGAGGAGTGGTTCGAGGAGAGCGCGCTCGCACTCCGGGACGTACTCGGCGTAGTTGTCGTAGAGCGCGCGCCGGGCCAAGCGTGAAGCGAGTTCGCCGTCGGCGTCCCGGATCGCCTGGAGGACTTCGCCGTGATGGACGAGCCAGGTCCGCATGAGCGCGTGCTGATCACCGGCATGCGAGAGCCTGTCTTTGATCTGTTCGAGGACAACACCACGGACGACTTTGAGGCACACCACGATCAGCGGATTCCCGGCGGCACGGGCGATCGCTTCGTGGAACGCGACATCCGCGCGGCTGAACTCCGCGTAGCCCAGCGCGGTGCCTTCGCGCATCGAAGCGAGAGCGGCGTCGAGTTCGGCCAGGTGTTCGTCGGTGCGCAGCCGCGCAGCCAGCAGATGCGCCGAGCCGTCGAGGGCCATCCTGAACTGCAGCAGCTCGGCGAGGCTCAGATGATCGGCGCGGGTGAGCCGGTGCATCGACTTGTGCAGCGCCGCGGGGGACGCCGCGAGCACCTCGGGGCCACGTGGGTCGCCGGGCTTCGACCGGATGAGGTCCGCGGCCTGTAAAACCCTGAGTGCCTCACGGATCGTGGACCGGCTGACGGCGAACTGCGTCATCAGCTCGCGCTCGCTCGGCAGCCGCTCACCGGGCTTCAAGGTGCCGCTGAACACGGCTTCTTCGATCTGCTGGACGACCCGCTCGTATGCGCGGACCGTGGCCACCGGTTCGAATTTCACCTGAGCGCACCCCCTTGACCACGACGTCCAGTAGTGCGAACCTCTGGGTTACTGGTCCGACCAGCATACCGCCAAGGAGGCGAGATGCGAAGGCTTCACGTCACAGCGTTGGCGCTGCTGCTCGTTGTGCCGGGCTGCTCGGCCGGCTCCAGCGCCATCGTCAGCGGCGACCCGAATTCGCTGTCCGTCGGCTTCACTGCTGAGCCCGCGAACTTCGACTTCACCGGCACGGACGGCACGGCAATCCCGCAGGCTCTGCTCTACAACGTCTACGAAGGCCTGGTAAAACTCGACGAAAACGGCAAGGTCGTGCCGCTCCTCGCGAGCTCGTGGACGGTCAGCCCAGACCGCAAGACCTACGACTTCCAACTCCAACCGGGCGTCAAGTTCAGCAACGGCGCCCCCTTCACGGCCGAGGACGTCAAGTTCTCGCTGCTGCGGGTGAAAACCGACTGGAAGATCTCAATCAAGTCCAAAATGGACGTCGTCGAGCGCGTCGACGTCGTCGATCCGGCCCACGCCCGGGTAACACTGAGCAAGCCGAGTAACAACTGGCTGTTCGACCTCACCACCCGCCTCGGCGCGATGTTCAGCCCGACCGGCGTCGCGGACCTGGCGAACACGCCGATCGGCACCGGTCCGTACGTCGTGGCGCAGCGCCGCCGCGGCGATTCGATCGTGCTGCACGAAAATCCCGGCTATTGGGGCAAAAAGCCCGCCTACTCCACGGTGTACCTGAAGTACATCAAGGATCCGACCGCGTTGAACAACGCACTGCTGAGCAACGGCATCGACGTCATCTCGACGATCACCGCGCCGGATTCGATCCCGCAGTTCGAGAATGACAACCGCTTCAACGTCGTCCAAGGCACGACGAACAGCGAGGTGACGTTGGCGTTCAACGACGCTAAAGCGCCGCTCAACGACGTCCGCGTGCGCCAAGCGCTGACGTATGCGATCGACCGGAAGGCGTTGCTGGATACCGCTTGGGCCGGGCGCGGGACGTTGATCGGCAGTATGGCTCCGCCGACAGATCCCTGGTACGAAGACCTTTCCCAGGTCTTCCCGTTCGATCCGGCGCGCGCCAAGGCGTTGCTCGCCGAGGCCGGGCAGACGAATCTCTCACTGCGGCTGCGCATCCCGAACCTGCCGTACTCCGTGTCGGCCGCGCAGGTTGTCGCCTCGCAGCTGGCGGACATCCGCGTCAAGGTGACGATCGAGCCGCTGGACTTCCCGGCTGTGTGGCTCAAGCAGGTCTTCACCGACCACGACTTCGACCTGTCGATCATCCAGCACGTCGAAGCGCGGGACATCACGACGTTCGGCAACGCCAAGTACTACTGGGGCTACAACAATCCGAAGGTGAAGGAGTTGCTCGCACAGGCGGACAGCGGCTCGACCGAGGAACAGATCGTCAAGATGCGCGAGGTGGCGAGGACGATCAACGCCGATGCCGCCGCGGACTGGTTGTTCCTGTTCCCCAACGTGATCGTCGCCAAGACCAAGGTCACCGGGCTGAGCCGGAACCAGGTCAGCGAGTCGTTCGATCTCACGGGCTTGGGGCGAGTATGACAGCGACGCGAAGCGTCTCCGTTGAGGGTGGTGGTGGGAGACGGGTGGGCATGACGTTGAGAGTGGTCAGGCGACTGGCGATCCTCATCGCGAGCGTCTTCGTCGCGTCAATCGTGGTGTTCGTGTTCATGGCCGTGCTGCCCGGAGATCCGGCGCAGGTCGCGCTCGGCGTCAACGCGACACCCGAGCTCGTCGCGAAGACCCGGGCCGACTTCGGCATCGACAGGCCCTTGGTGGCGCAGTACGCCGACTGGATGGGCGGTGTACTGCACGGCGACTTCGGCCGGTCATACGTGACGCGCGAAGCCATCGGCCCGCAGCTGATCGACAGGCTCGGTGTGACGCTGTGGCTCGTCGGCGCGGGCATGCTGGTGGCGCTGGTCATCGCGCTCCCGCTCGGCACCCTCGCCGCTGTCCGGCACCGGAAAGCCAGCGGCACGGCCATTTCCGGCCTCTCCCAGATCGGTGTCGCGATCCCGGCGTTCATCGCGGCCATCCTGCTGGTGCAGGTGTTCGCGGTGCAATGGCGCTGGCTGCCGTCCGGTGGCTGGACCCCGCCGAACCAGGACGCGGGCGAGTGGATCCGCGGGCTCATCCTCCCGGCGCTGTCGCTCGGGCTGGTGCAAGGCGCGGTGCTCACGCGTTACGTCCGGTCTTCGGTGCTCGACACGCTCGGGCAGGATTACCTGCGCACGGCGAGATCCAAGGGACTTCGGCCGTACCAGGCGTTGTTCCGGCACGGGCTGCGCAACGCGGCGGTCCCGGTGATCACCGTGCTCGGGCTCCAGCTCGCGACGCTGTTGATCGGCGCGGTGGTCGTCGAGCGCGTGTTCGTGTTGCCGGGGCTGGGCAGCATGCTGCTCGACTCGGTGGCGGCGCGGGACCTGCTGAGTGTGCAAGGGATCGTGCTCGTCCTGGTGGTCGGGGTGTTGCTGGTGAATTTCGTGGTGGACGTGCTCTACACCGTGCTCGACCCGAGACTGCGGGGGTCCTGATGCAGACGCGCACCCGGAATACCAGCGTGCTCATCGGCTCGGTGCTGATCGGACTGGTCGTGCTCGCCGCACTCCTGTCGTTCTTCTGGACACCGCACGACCCGGAGAAGGTCAACGCGGCCGCGCGGCTACTCGGCCCGACCGGCGACTACGTCTTCGGCACCGACAAGTTCGGCCGCGATGTCGCCAGCCAGATCATGGTCGGCGCGCGCACGACGCTGTATGTCGGCGTGGTCGCGGTCGGCATCGCCGCGGTGATCGGGACCCCGCTCGGCATGTTCGCCGGGATGTCGAAACGCTGGCTCGGCGAGTTCGTCATGCGCGGCAACGACCTCGTGCTCGCGTTTCCCGCGCTGCTGCTGGCGATCATGTTCGGTGCGGTCTACGGCGCGAGCACGCTGACAGCGATGATCGCGATCGGCATCGCGACTGTGCCGTCGTTCGCCCGCATCGCGCGCTCGGGGACGCTGCAGGTGATGAGCACCGAGTATGTCCTGGCCGCGCGTTCGGGTGGCAGGTCTCGCTTCGCCATCGCGTCGCGGCACGTGCTGCCGAACATCTCCGGGTTGCTGATCGTGCAGGCGTCGGTGTCGTTCGCGATCGCCGTGCTCGCCGAGGCCGCGCTGTCGTTCCTCGGTTTCGGGACGGCACCGCCGACGCCGTCATGGGGCCGGATGCTGCAGGAGTCCCAAGAGCTCCTGACCGTCCAACCCCGGCTCGCCCTGGTCCCCGGGATCGCCATCGCAGTCGCCGTGCTCGGCTTCAACCTCCTCGGCGACGGCCTGCGTGACCGCTTCGACCCCCGGTTGGCGGTGGGATCATGACAGCGACGCGAAGCGACTCCGTTGACGCGGGCATGACCCTGGTCGTCGAAGATCTCGGGATTTCCTCGCTGGTGCGGGACGTGTCGTTCGAGGTCGGGAAGGGCGAACGCGTCGGCCTGATCGGCGAGTCCGGGTCGGGCAAGTCGCTGACGGCGTTGTCGATCATGGGCCTGCTGCCGGACGAGCTGCGGGCGTCGGGGTCGGTCAAGCTCAACGGCCGCGAGTTGCTCGGCGCATCCGAGCGAGAGCTGTCTCGCTTGCGCGGCAACGAAATGTCCATGGTGTTCCAGGAGCCGATGACCGCGCTCAACCCGGCGATGCGCGTCGGCCGCCAGGTCTCCGAGCCGATGTCCATCCACGGCACACGGCGCGATCACAAGGCAGCCGCCGCCGAACTGCTCGACTCGGTGGGACTGCCTGCGGACGCCGCCGGTGCGTATCCGCATCAACTGTCCGGCGGGCAGCGGCAGCGGGTGGTGCTCGCGATGGCGCTGGCCAACGATCCCGCGCTGCTGATCTGCGACGAACCGACCACGGCGTTGGACGTCACCGTGCAGGCGCGGATCCTCGACCTGATCCTCAGCGGCACCCGGCAACGTGAGACGTCGTTGTTGTTCATCACGCACGACCTCGCCGTGGTCGCGTCGGTGTGCGAGCGGGTGCTGGTGATGCTCGACGGCGAGATCGTCGAGGCCGGGAGCACGCGCGAAGTACTGACAGCACCGAAACACGAGTACACGCAACGGCTTCTCAAGGCTTCGGACCTGGAGGCGTCATGAGCGAGCTGATCGAGGTCCGCGACCTGGAGCGCCGCTACGCCCGGCGGGACGTGCACGCGCTGCGCGGGGTGTCGTTCGACATCGAGCCGGGGCAGCGGTTCGGGATCGTCGGCGAATCGGGGTCCGGAAAGTCTACTTTGGTCAGATTGCTGGCCGGGCTGGATCAGCCGACGTCCGGGTCGGTCACGTTCCGGGGCCGGCGGGTCGACGGCGTGCCCGAGCGGAAGCTGAAGTTCCTGCGCTCGGAGTTGCAGATCGTGTTCCAGGACCCGATGGGTTCGCTCGACCCTCGGATGCGCGTGCGCGACATCATCTGTGAGCCGCTGGGCCGGATCGATCGCGAGCGGGTCGCCGAACTGCTCGACGCCGTTGGGCTGCCCGCGGACGCGGGGGACAGGTACCCGCACCAATTCTCCGGCGGGCAGCGGCAACGGATTTCGATCGCCCGTGCGCTCGCGCCGCGGCCGAGTGTGCTGGTGGCGGACGAGCCGGTCAGCGCACTGGACGTCTCCGTTCGTGCTCAAATCCTGGCTCTGCTCGCGGATTTGGTCGACCGGTTCGAGCTGACGATGGTGTTCGTGTCGCACGACCTCGGTGTGGTGAGGCACGTCTGCGACACGGTCGCGGTGATGCGCCACGGCGAGATCGTCGAGCTCGGCGCCGTCGATCAGGTCTATGACCAGCCGGCGCACGAGTACACCCGAGAGCTGATCGCGGCCGCGCCGAGTCTTCGTGCCGCGCTCGCCAAGCTGACGGAAGGCACCTGATGTTCTGTTTCTACGGCGGCGTTGCGCTCCATCGCGAGTGCGTCGCCAGAGCGCTCCTACTGAGCGGAAGTCACTTTTTTGTCGTCGGGCGCCCTGCCGCCGAACTAGCGAGGCCTGTCGGCCAAAAGCGCGCGCAGGGGTCGACATGAGTGCCGCCACGCCAGTTCGCGATGTCCCGTTCTCAGCTGGATTACCGATCGGTCCGGGTTGGACAGTCACAGAGGACACCCAGCCGGTCACCTTTCCCTTCAACGACACGCTGGTCGCGTACGCGCCCGTCGGGACGCCGGAGCTCGCGCGCAAGGCGCTGGACGAAGCCGTCGCCGTCGCCCGCGAGGTCGCGGACCTGCCGTCTCGCACGCGCCGGACGTTGCTCAACAACGTGAGTGTCGCGATCCGCGAAGACCAGGAGCAGCTCGAAACGCTGTTGGTCGCGGAGACCGGCAAGCCGCTGGTCGACTGCCGGGTCGAGGTCGCGCGCACGATCGTCACCTGGGAAGCGGCGGCGGAAGAGGTTTCCCGGCTGCACGGCGAGACCGTCCCGCTCGACCTCCTGCCGTCCGGCGACGGGCTGGTCGGGTTCTGGACACGCAAGCCGATCGGCGTGGTCGTCGGCATCGCCGGGTTCAACTATCCGCTGCTACTCGCGTCGCACAAGATCGCGCCCGCGATCGCCGCCGGGTGCCCGGTGGTGTGCAAACCCGCGCCACAGACCCCGCTCGCGACCCTGTGGCTGGTCCATCTCGTGCGGCAGGCCGCCGAGGCACTCGGCGCGCCCCCCGCGATGGTCCAGCTCGTCACGGGTGACGCCGAGGTCGGGTCCGCTCTGGTGACCGATCGCCGGATCGGCGCGGTGTCGTTCACCGGATCGGCCGCGGTCGGGCACCGGATCGCCCGCGATGCCGCGCCCACCAAGACGTTGCTGGAGCTGGGGTCGAATGCGGCCCTCGTCGTCGCCGAGGACGCCGATCTGGACGCGGCGGCCGATGCCGTGCTGCGCGGCGGGTTCTACGCGTCCGGGCAGGCCTGCATTTCGGTGCAGCGTGTGCTGGTCGTCGATTCGGTGGCGACCGAGTTCACCGAGCGTTTGCTGGCGCGGCTCGACGAGGTCCGCATCGGCGATCCACGCGAGGAGACCACTCGCGTGTCGGCGCTGATCGACAAACACTCCACTCAGCGGGTGCTCGACTGGGTCGACAAAGCGATATCCGCTGGTGCTCGCTTGGTCGGTGGCGGGGTGGCCGGCACGGTCATCCGGCCGACAGTGCTTCTCGACGTACCCGACGGCGTCGACTGCTGGGACGAGGAGATCTTCGGACCCGTCGTCTGTGTTCGGACGGTGTCCGATGTGGACACCGCATTCGACCAGGTCAACGCCTCTCGATACGGGCTGCATGCCAGCGTGTTCAGTACTTCCCTGAAGACCGCGTTCCGCGCGCTCGACCGGCTCGACGTCGGTGGCGTGGTGGTCAACGAGGTGCCCGGGTTCCGGTCCGACACCATGCCCTACGGCGGCGTGAAGGACTCCGGTGTCGGGCGGGAAGGGCCGCGGTTCGCGGTCGAAGAGCTCACGGTGACCAGGATGGCGGTGCTGCGTCCGTGAAAAGCGTGTCCATGAAAAGCTACGAGAACCTGTTCCGATTGGACGGCAAGCGAGCGGTGGTGCTCGGCGCGGGCAGCGGCATCGGCCGCGAGTCGGCGCGCGCTTTGGCCGCGCACGGCGCCACGGTGGTCTGCGCGGATTGGAACCTCGAGTCGGCCAAGGAAGCCGCAGCGCCGATCGGCGGCGAGAGCTACGAGATCGACCTTCTCGAAACCGGCGCCGCCCAGCGCGCGGCCGCCGAACTCGGTGAGGTCGACGTCGTCGTACTGACTGCCGCGACGAACGTCCGCAAACGCTTGCTCGACTACACTCGTGAGGAATTCGACAGTGTGATCGCCCTGAACCTCGGCGCGACCTTCGAGGTGGTCCGGGCGTTCGGTGCGGGCATGGTCGAACGCCGTCGGGGGAGCATCATCGGCTTCTCGTCGATCCGTGGGACCACTGTGGAGCCAGGTCAGGGCCCCTATGCGGCCACGAAAGCGGGTCTGGTCCAGCTGTTCCGCACCGCGGCCGCCGAGTTCGGCCCGGCGGGCGTGCGTGTCAACGCCATCGCACCCGGAGTCGTCGAGACGCCGTTGACAGCGCAGATCAAGGCAAATCCGGAGTGGTATCAGGCGTACGCCGCCAAGAGCGCGCTCGGCCGCTGGGCGAGTCCGGACGAATTGGCCGGTGCGGTCGTGTTCCTCGCCTCCGAGGCCGCCAGTTTCGTGACCGGCTCGGTGCTGCCCGTCGACGGCGGCGGGACCGCC
>JAVXWP010000040.1:0-82706 GCA_032230695.1 Actinomycetota bacterium
AGTGGACCGGGGCCGCTCTGCGTCAGTCGGTTAGGCGTACTGCTTACGCGCCACCGGACAGCTTCTCGCGGAGCGCCGCGAGCTGCTCGTCGCTGGCCAGCGAGCCGCCGGCCTTGCCCGAGTCGGCCGGAGCGGACGTGTAGGTCTGCTCGCCACCGTCACTGCTCGAGGAGCTCGAAGAGCTGCTGGAGCTGACACCGGTGGCCGCCTCGACGGCTGCCTCCGCGTCGGCCTCGGCGGCCTTGGCGACCTGCTTCATGTGCGCCTCGTAGCGAACGTGAGCCTCAGCGTACTGACGCTCCCACTCCTCACGCTGCGTGTCGAAGCCTTCCTGCCACTCCTGCGTGTCCGGGTCGAAGCCTTCGGGGTAGATGTAGTTACCCTCGCCGTCGTACTCGGCGGCCATCCCGTACTGGGTCGGGTCGAACTCGGCGTCCGGCGTGAGACCCTCGTTGGCCTGCTTGAGGGACAGCGAGATCCGGCGACGCTCGAGGTCGATGTCGATGACCTTGACCATGACGTCCCCGTTGACCTGGACGACCTGCTCCGGGATCTCGACGTGGCGCTCGGCCAGCTCCGAGATGTGCACCAGGCCCTCGATGCCCTCTTCGACGCGCACGAACGCACCGAACGGGACGAGCTTGGTGACCTTGCCCGGGACGATCTGGCCGATCGCGTGGGTGCGGGCGAACTGACGCCACGGGTCTTCCTGGGTGGCCTTCAGCGACAGGGACACGCGCTCGCGGTCCATGTCGACGTCGAGCACCTCGACGGTGACTTCCTGGCCGACCTCGACAACCTCGGACGGGTGGTCGATGTGCTTCCAGGAGAGCTCGGAGACGTGCACGAGGCCGTCGACGCCGCCCAGGTCCACGAAGGCACCGAAGTTGACGATCGAGGAGACGACGCCCTTGCGGACCTGCCCCTTGGCCAGCGCGTTGAGGAACTCGCTGCGGACCTCGGACTGAGTCTGCTCCAGGTACGCGCGGCGGGACAGGACCACGTTGTTGCGGTTCTTGTCCAGCTCGATGATCTTCGCCTCGAGCTCGCGGCCGACGTACGGCTGCAAGTCGCGGACGCGGCGCATCTCGACCAGGGAGGCGGGAAGGAAGCCACGGAGGCCGATGTCCAGGATGAGCCCACCCTTGACAACCTCGATGACGGTGCCCTTGACGGGCTCGTCCTTCTCCTTGAGCTCTTCGATCGTGCCCCAGGCGCGCTCGTACTGCGCGCGCTTCTTGGACAGGATCAGCCGGCCTTCCTTGTCCTCCTTCTGGAGAACGAGAGCCTCGACCTCGTCACCGACCTTGACCACATCGGCCGGGTCGACATCGTGCTTGATGGAAAGCTCACGCGAGGGGATGACACCCTCGGTCTTGTACCCGATGTCGAGCAGGACCTCGTCGCGATCAACCTTGACGATCGTGCCTTCAACGATGTCGCCGTCGTTGAAGTACTTGATCGTCTTGTCGATGGCAGCGAGGAAGTCTTCCTCCGACCCGATGTCGTTGATGGCGACCTGCGGTGACGCAGTCGGGGCGGTGGCGGTGTCGATGGTCATTTGGCGGGTTGCTCCGGTTATGGCTGGGGGGATTAGTGGGCTTGTAGTTTGTGCGCGCCGTAGGCATGAGGCGACTGCGAAGCAAACGTCCACCAGGGAACGACCGCGAGCATCACCACAAATGGTGCGCGGCCTGACTTCCCGGCACAACTCTGCTGAACTGAAGCAGAACCCCGCTGAGGAGAGGCAGCGCGAACCCACTGCGCTAACAAGTATCCTACGCGGTCACTGCTTCGCGACACAAACAGGGTGCGCACCACGGAACAGACCGGCCGCTAGGCTGAGCTGTGAAGCTCTGACCTGGGGAAAGGATAGCGGTTGAACCAGCCGACAGCGACCAGTACCCCCGAGCCCGACGAGGACAGGCACGCGCGCGCGGAGGAGCACCTCGGCACCACTGGCGTCGCCTATCGCGCGGTCGGCGCAGGTGAGGCCACTGCGGCGAACCTCGCGTGGTGGGACGCGGACGCCGACGACTATCAGGCGACGCACGGTGAATTTCTCGGCGACGCCGATTTCGTCTGGTGCCCGGAAGGCGTTCGCGAGGCCGAGGCGGGCCTGCTGGGCGAAATCGCGGGCAAGCGCGTGCTCGAAATCGGCTGCGGCCAGGCCGCTTCCGCCCGCTGGCTGGCGAGCAAGGGCGCCGACGCGGTGGCGATGGACCTGTCGGCGGGAATGCTGCGGCACGCCCGGGAGGGCAACACCCGCACCGGGATCGCGGTACCGCTGGTCCAGGCGACCGCCGAGAGCCTGCCGTTCGTGTCGGAAAGCATCGACGCGGCGTGCTCGGCGTTCGGCGCGATCCCGTTCGTGACCTCGATCGACGCCGTGTTCGCCGAGGTGCACCGGATCCTGCGGCCCGGCGGGCGCTGGGTGTTCTCGGTGACCCATCCGATGCGCTGGATCTTCCCCGACGACCCCGGCCCCGGCGGGTTGACCGTCACCCAGCCGTACTTCGACCGCACGCCGTACGTCGAGATCGGCGACGACGGCACCGCGACCTACGTCGAGTACCACCGCACGGTCGGCGACTACGTCCGCGCGCTCGCCGGCGCCGGGTTCACCCTCGGCGACCTGCTGGAGCCGGAGTGGCCCCCCGGGCACACCCGGACCTGGGGCCAATGGAGTCCGTTGCGGGGCAAGCTTTTCCCCGGCACCGCGATCTTCTGTACTACCAAGCGCAAGTCGTGACCGGGATTCCTGCCCCGCTCCACCCCGCTCCACCCGAGGTGTGGCAACTGTTCCCGTTCATCGGCTGAACCGGCACGGCCGGGACTCCGCGTGCATGGTGAACTGGCCGAGCCAGGACGCCGAGGCCATCAGGCCCGTGGCTATGGGCTTGGACAGGCGCGGATGTCGTTGGTGCACAACGAGTTCCACCGCGAAGGCGCGGTCGGCACCTACCTCTACTACAACCCACCGAATCCGCTTCGCCGGTTTTCTGGCATCGACAAGGATATCGTCCACTTTGGACGATATGGGAAATTCAGCCGGCGTCCGCGCTGCGCTGAATCCAGACCCGAGGTTGAATCCCAACCCGGGAGGGTGAAATCACACCTGGGCGGCTTGTTGTTGCTTTCCCACCGGAGTACGTTTTTGTACTGACCAGTCAGTTCAAAACGCAGCCAGTTCACCCAGGAGTCTTCCGTGCAGGTTCGAGCCGACCAGGTGTCCGTGGACGGACCCCACGGAACGTTGTTGTCCCCCACCTCGCTGACCGTCGAAAGCGGCCAGCTCGCGATCGTCCACGGCGAGCCCGGCGTCGGCATCACCGCGTTCGGACTGGCACTGGCCGGCCGGATCAAGCCCACCACCGGCACGGTCACCCTCGACGAAACGATGGCCGCCGCAAGCGCGGTCAAACTGCGCGATCTCGTCGCCGTCGTCGACGCCCCGGGTGTCAGCGAGCCCGACGACGCCCTCCCCGTGCGAGTCGTCGTGGGCGAAGAACTCGCGCTGGCCCACCGGCCCGCGAGCAGGGACGCCGTCGCGCGGTGGCTCACCGAAAACGAGGCCGCGACCTTCGCGAACATGCGTTTCGAGAGCCTCCCCGCCCCAGTTCGGACCCGCCTGCTGACAGCGCTGGCCGCGAGCCGCGACGGAATCCGGATGCTCGTGCTGGACACGCCGGACAGGCACACCAGCGACGTCGGGAGCTGGTCCGCGCTCGCCCGCGAACACGCCGAACGCGGGGTCGCCGTCGTCGTGCTCACCGCGACCACTCCCCTGACCGCGCTGGCCGCGCCGCCCGCCCGCATCGGCCACCAGGACCAGCCCGCGCCGCTGGTCTGCCAGCAGCCCACCGAGACCACCGAGACCGCCGAGACCGCCGAGATCGCCGAGTTCACCGAGGAAAGCGCATGACCAGCTTCCGCATCGCCCTCAACGAGTTGCGCCGCCTGACCTCCGGCACGTTGCCAAAGCTCGCCATGGTCGCGCTGGTACTCGTGCCGCTGCTGTACGCATCCTTCTACCTCTACGCGAACTTCGACCCGTACAGCAGGCTCGACAAGCTCCCCGCCGCAGTCGTCACCAGCGACAACGGCGCGACGAGCGACGGCCAGCAGCGCAACATCGGCCGTGAGGTCACCGACGAACTGATCAAGTCCGGCACCTTCCAGTGGCACGAGGTCTCCGCCGCCGACGCGCTTTCCGGCGTCCGCGACGACAAGTACTCCTTCGCCATCGGCATCCCCCAGGACTTCTCCGCCGCGTTGCTGTCCGCGGGAGACTTCCGACCGCAGCAGGCGACGATCACGCTGACCACGAACGACGCGAACAACTATCTGTCCGGCACGATCGCCAAACAGGTCGCCGAACAGGTCCGCAAGACGATCGCGGAGAAGGTCGGCGGTGAAGCGGCCGACCGCTTCCTCCTCGGCTTTTCGACGATCTACGGCAAGATCAACGAAGCCGCCGACGGTGCCGTGAAACTCGCCGACGGTTCGGAGAAGCTCAAGGCAGGGCAAGAACAGCTGGCGAGCGGCGCCGCGCAGCTGGCTTCAGGCCTGAGCCCGTTGTCTTCCGGCCTCAACACCTTGAAGGACGGCACCGCCCAACTTCCCGCCCAGGCCAAGCAACTGGCCGACGGCGCGAGCCAGGTCGCCGACGGCAATGCCAAGGTCGCCCAAGCCGGAGCGCTGCTCGCGGCTGGTTCGAGTGACCTCCAGAAGAGCCTCGACGACACCAACGGCGCGCTCGCCCAGCGCATGCGCACGGACGGCTTCACCGAAGCACAGGTCCAGCAAGTGCTCTCCTCGCTGGGACAGCTCCGCGCCCCGATCGACAGCGCCAACAGCAAGATCCAAGACGCGAACACCCAGTTGGCAGCGCTGGCCGACGGTTCACGCAAGGTCTCCGACGGTGCCGCCCGGCTCTCCGCTTCGGCACCGGCACTCGCAGACGGCATCGCGAAGGCCGCCGACGGGGCGAACCAGCTGAACGCGGGCGCCGCCAAGCTCAACGACGGCGAAAAGGCCGCCGTCACCGGGACGACAGACCTCGCCACCGGCTCGGCACAGCTGCGCGACGGCCTGAAAGATGGCCTCAAGCAGATTCCCAACCCCGACGACCCGACCCGGACAGCCACCGCCAACACCCTCGCCGACCCCGTCGCGGTGAACTCCGTCGGCGTCGCCTCGGCCGGAACCTACGGCGCCGGACTGGCCCCGTTCTTCATCTCGCTCGCCACCTGGATCGGCGCGTTCGTGCTGTTCCTGCTGCTGCGGCCGCTGTCAACGAGGGCATTGACCGCCGGCGCGTCACCGCTGCGTGTCGCACTGGGCGGCTGGTTCGCCTCGGCCCTGCTCGGCGCGGCACAGGTTGTCGTGCTGTTCGGCGCGGTGACCTGGCTGGTCGGTATCCACATCGCGCATCCCTTGGGCGCCATCGGGTTCGCCATCCTCGTCTCGCTCACGTTCACCTCGGTGGTGCACGCGCTCAACGCGTTCTTCGGTGCGATCGGCAAGTTCCTCGGACTGGTGCTGCTGGTGCTGCAACTGGTGAGCGCGGGCGGCACCTTCCCGTGGCAGACCATTCCCGACGCGCTGTACCCGCTGCATGTCGTGCTGCCGATGGGTTACGCGATCGACGGCTTCCGGCACTTGCTCTACACGGGCGCGTCCATGAAGATCGTGGGCGACATCGGTGTACTCCTGGCGTATCTCATCGGTGGGATCCTGGTCTCCACGCTGGCCGCCCGTAAGCGTCGCGTGTGGACGGTCAAGCACCTCAAACCGGAGTTGGCGCTGTGAGTTCGCGAGCCGAAGCGACGAAGCGGAAGCTGTTCGAGGCGACGCTTCGGCTGGCGGGGACCCGCGGGCTCGTCGGCCTGACCGTCGACGACATCGCGACCGAGGCCGGTGTCGCCAAAGGCACCGTCTACTACAACTTCGGCAGCAAGGACGGCCTGGTCGATGCCCTCCTGCGCTACGGCGTCGACCTGCTCGCCGAGCGGATGCGCGCGATGGTGACCGATGGTGACCCCTTGGACACCATCGAATCCCAAGTGGACACCACCCTCGAATTCATCAGCGAGTACCCGGGCTTTTCCCAGATCCTCGTCAGCGAAATGTGGCGCACCCCCGGCCAATGGCACGAAACCCTGACCCTGCTTCGCGAAGAGATCATCTCGATCGTCAAGCACCAACTGCAACGCCTCGACGACGCCGACCGCCTTCCCGACGGCGTCCAAATCCCCACCGCCGCCGCCGGCCTCTTCGGCACCATGCTGGTGGTCGCCCTGGACTGGCAAACCTTCCAACCCACCCGAACCCGCGTCGAAGTCCGGGACTCCATCATGCTCCTGGTCAAAGGAATGGCCCGCTAACCCCACACGCAACCACGCGGGCTTTGCCTGAAACCCAACCACAGCGACTTACGGCCGGCCACGGCCGGAAGTCTTCACTCGCGCGCGCTCGCCGAAGGCCAGGTTTGCGGGAGCAGGGCGCCCCCTGGCAAGTCGCAAGCGACCTGCCCATGCCACGCCCTGGTCACGCAAACCTGATGGCGCGCCGCCAATAAACACAGGCTTCTAGCCATACCTCACGACCCAGCCCCGCAGCTCTCAAACGACCACGGCTTACCGCCGCCCCTAATGTGCAGCCTCGTTCCAGGACTTCCCGTAGCCGACAGACACTTCCAGTGGCACGGCCAGTTCGTAGGCCGACCCCATTTCCTTACGCACCAACGCCTCCAGTCGCTCATGTTCCCCATCGGCGACTTCCAGCACCAGCTCGTCATGCACCTGAAGAATCACCCGGCTGCGCAGGTTCGCCTCGACCAGCGCCGCATGCACATTCAGCATCGCGACCTTGATGATATCCGCCGCACTCCCCTGGATGGGGGCGTTGAGCGCCATCCGCTCGGCCATCTCCCGGCGCTGCCGGTTGTCACTGTTCAGGTCGGGAAGATACCGGCGACGACCGAAGATCGTCTCCGTATACCCCACCTTTGCCGCGTCGACGACCACCGACTGGAGATAGTCCCGCACTCCCCCGAACCGGGAGAAGTACGCCTCCATCTGGTCCTTGGCCTCTTCGTTGGAAATCTTCAACTGCTGCGCGAGCCCGTAGGCCGACAACCCATAGGCCAGCCCGTATGACATCGCCTTCACCCGATACCGAAGCTCTGGCGTGACCTCCTCAGGCGGCAACGAAAACGCCTTGGAAGCCACATAAGTATGCAGATCCTCCCCGGTGTTGAACGCCTCGATCAGCCCGGTGTCCCCGGAAAGATGCGCCATGATCCGCATTTCGATCTGGCTGTAGTCGGCCGTCATCAGATCCGCATACCCGGTGCCGACGACAAACGCATCCCGAATCCGGCGCCCCTCCTCGGTCCGCACCGGGATGTTCTGCAGGTTCGGGTCCACCGAGGACAACCGCCCGGTAGCCGCGATCGTCTGCTGCAACGTCGTATGAATCCGCGCATCGTCAGCGATGGCCTTGATCAAACCCTCGACCGTGACCCGCAACCGGGTGGCGTCCCGATGTTCCAGCAAGTGCTGCAAGAACGGGTGCTCGGTCTTCTCGAACAACCCCTGCAACGCCTCGGCGTCGGTCGTGTACCCGGTCTTGGTGCGCTTCGTCTTCGGCATGGCCAGCTCTTCGAACAGCACGACCTGCAGCTGCTTCGGCGAGCCGAGATTGATCTGCTTCCCGATCACCGCGTATGCCTCGTCAGCGGCCTGCCGCACCCGCACCGCATAGTGCTCTTCCAACGAGGTCAGCTGCTCGACGTCCACCGCGATCCCGGCCGCTTCGAGCTCGGTGATGACCTCGAGCAGCGGCATCTCGATAGCGCCGAGCAACTCGACCGCGCCGATCTCCGTCAGCTCGGTCTTGAGCGCACCGGCCAGTTCCGCGATCGCGCGCGCCCGCACGAGCTCGACCTCGATCGCCTTCTGATCCGCGTCCTCCGCCCCGCCGTCGAGCAAGGACAGCTGCCCGTCGCCGCTGTCGGCCTCGGACCGCAGCTCACGCTGCAGGTACCGCAATGAAAGGTCGTCCAGCTCGAACGACCGCTGCCCCGGCCGCACCAGGTACGCCGCCAGCGCCGTGTCCATCACCAGTCCCGACAACGTCCAGCCGCGCGCCAGTACCCCGTGCAACGCGACCTTCATCGCATGCCCGACCTTCGGCACGTTCTTGTCGGCGAGCCAGGCCGAGAGCGCCTTGTCGTCCGACTCGTCCATTGTGGACACATCCAGGTACGCGCCGGCGCCATCGGGCGTGGCGAACGAAACGGCCTGGAGGTCCGCCTGGACCGACGCGCCGGTGGTGCGGAAGGAAAGCCCGACCGGCTCACCTGGCCCGGCGTGCGCCTCCAGCCAAGTGCCCAGCGTGCCGACCGGCAGCAACGCGCCACTGACCTCGAAGCCCTCATCGGCTTCCGGCTCGGAGCTGGACAGCGTCGCGAACAGCCTATCCCGCAGCACCCGGAACTCGAGCTCGTCGAACAGCCGGTGCACCGCGTCCCGATCCCACGGGCGCAGCTCCAGGCCGCTCGGCACGAGTTCCAGTTCGACGTCACGGATCAATTCGGTGAGATGCCTGTTCAGCATCACGGCGTCGAGATTCGCCCGGAGCGCGTCGCCGACCTTGCCCTTGACCTCGTCGACCCTGTCGATCAGGTCCCCGAGCGAGCCGAACTGCTTGATCCACTTGGCCGCCGTCTTCTCCCCCACCCCGGGGATACCGGGCAGGTTGTCCGACGGGTCGCCGCGCAGCGCCGCGAAATCCGGGTACTGGGCCGGCGTAAGCCCGTACTTCTCTTCGACCGCTTCGGGCGTGTACCGGGTCAGCTCGGAGACGCCCTTCTTCGGGTACAGCACTGTCACGTGGTCGTTGACCAGCTGCAGCGCGTCACGGTCGCCGGTACAGATCAGCACGTCGAACTCGTCCGCCACGGCCTGGGTGGTCAGCGTGGCGATGACGTCGTCCGCCTCGAAGTTCTCCTTGGTCAGCGCCGGGATGCCCAGCACCTTGAGCACGTCCTCGATCAGCGCGACCTGGCCCTTGAAGTCGTCCGGCGTGGCCGACCTGGTGGCCTTGTACCCGGCGAAGGCCTCCGAGCGGAACGTCTTGCGCGAGAGATCGAACGCGACCGCGAGATGGGTCGGCGCCTCGTCGCGCAGGAGGTTGATGAGCATCGAGGTGAAGCCGAACACCGCGTTGGTGACCTGGCCGGTCGAGGTTCGGAACCTGTCCGCGGGCACGGCGAAGAACGCCCGGTAGGCCATCGAATGGCCGTCGATCAGCAGCAGCCGCGGCCGCTCGGCCGTGTCTGTCGCACCTGTGTTCTTGCCTACGGTTTGGTTCTCGATCGGGCTCACCTCAGCGAGTCTAGGGTGAGGGGCCGACACTCTTACGTGTCGCATCGGCTGTAAGAGAACTGTCACGCAAAAGATGGAGCAAAACCTTGACGGACCAAGTAATCAAGGACGCACTCGAGCAGTACGCCGCTATCGATCCGGCCGCCGCCGACCAGCAGCTGAACGAGAAGGTCGGCATGAAGCTGCTCGAGGTGACGCCTGAACGGGTGGTCGGCACGATCCCCGTCGAGGGCAACCTGCAGCCGTACGGCCTGCTCCACGGCGGCGCGAATGCCGTGCTCGCGGAGGCGCTCGGCTCAATGGTGGCCGCGCTGAACGCGGGCGCGACCCGCGCCGCGATGGGCCTCGAACTTTCGTGCACGCATCACCGGGCAGTCCGGTCCGGCGTGGTCACCGGGGTCGCCACGCCGCTGCACGTCGGGCGGGGCACCATCACCACCGAGATCGTCATCACCGACGACCAGGGCCGCCGCACCTGCACCGCGCGGCTCACGTGCGTCGTCCGGGACCGCCCGCCAGGCGCATAGGTGGATCTCGACCTGGCGCAGGTCCGCGCCTTCCTCGTCATCGCCGACCACCGGCACTTCAGCCGCGCGGCGGAGTCGTTGTTCCTCACCCAGCAGGCCCTGTCGAAGCGGATCCGGAAGCTGGAGGACACGCTCTCGGCGCAGCTCTTCCTGCGTACCAACCGTGCGGTCGAACTGACCGAGGACGGCGAGCGGTTCCTGCCGCACGCGCGCGAGCTGATCCGGGTCGCGGACGCCGCGACGGCCGCGATGGGCGCCCACGAGCAGCCGCTGCGCGTCGACCTGATCGACAACCGGCTCTCGCCGATGTTCATGCTCCGGCGGCTCGCCGAGCGTGACCCCGAACTGCGGGTCGAGCGAAGCAGCAGGCGCGGGCTTGCCCAAGCTCTCGATCCGCTTCTGCTCGGCGAGATCGACCTGGCCTTCGGCCGCGTGCACGACCTGGGCCGCGAACTCCCCGACGCGCTCGACCACCGCGTCATCCGGCTCGAACCGCTGATCGCGCTGCTCCCGCCCGAGCATCCGCTGGCCGGCGCCGACACGATCCGGATGGCCGACCTCCGCCCCGAAGGCATCTGGCTGCCCTCGCTCGACGGGCCCGTCGAATGGCTGACGTACCTGCGCCGGATGAGCCAGAGCCTCGACATCCCGCTGGACGACTCCGGCGTCAGCTACGACCTGCGGCACACCCTGGAGCAGACCCGCTACGGCAAACCGCGGGTCACCCTCGCCGGTGCCGACATGGAGCTCTCCCCCGACCTCAACCTGCGGGTCCTGCCGTTCGAGCCATCGCCGCTGTTCGCGTGGTCGGTCGTCTGGCGCAAGGGTAAGGAGCGGCCCGCGCTGCGTCGGCTACTGGCGCTGGCGGGCGAGGTGAGCCGCGACGAGGGCTGGTGCGACTACGACCCCGACCGCTGCTGGGCTCCCGACGGCGACGTCCTCACCAACGACCGACGAGCCGGGGACACCAGCTAGAGCCGCTTCAGGAACCATTCGGTGAGCGCGGCGTCCACCCGCAGCGCGTCAGCGTTCTGCGGCGCCGGCTCAATGCCTGGAGCGTCGGCGAACGCGTGACCCATCCCCGGGATCGACACCATCTCGGCACGGTCGCCCAGCTCCGCGACCAGCAGCGCGGCCGGCTCCAGGATCGAGATGTCGTCGTTCTCCCCACAGACGAACAGCACGTCGGCGGTGATCTCTTCGGCGCGCCGGACGAAGTCGAAGCGCTCCGCCACCGCCCGCGAACGGTCCGTCCACGAGTACACCACGCCGAATCGACGCTCGTTCGCCGCGACGGCGGGCGCGAGCTGGGTGACCGGGTTGATCAAGGCCGCGGCACTGATCTCGACGTCGCCCCGCGCCAGCACCTCCAGCGCCACCGCGCCGCCCGCCGAACCGCCCACGACGCCGACCGGGCCGTCCGCGATGGACAGCTGCTTCCGCAGATCCACCAGTGCGGCAGGGAATTCGGAAGCGCCTTGGTCGGTCACCGGCTCGGCCACGTTGAGCACGTAATCCTCGCCAGAGAGCCGGAAGAACTCGTCGTAGCCGCCCTCGGGGAGTCGCTTGCCGGTCATCGGCAGTCCGAAGTGGACTCGCCAAGCGGGCACGCCCGTCATCGGGATGGCCGCCGCCATGGCCGCTTCGCCGGCGGGCGCGTCCATCAGATGCCAGGTGACGATCAGGGGCGCCGGTCCGGTGACGTTCGCTGGTGCCAACGCGACGAACGGCACTCCGGCAGCGGTGCCGGTGATGGTCTTCGCAGTCATGTTCACTCCCAGTTCCGTGGAGCTCCGAAACGCCGGAACCCCGCCTGCGTCAAAGCAAACCGCGCAGGCGGGGTTCCGGTCCAACAGCCTTTCGGCCGCCGAGGACAACCGATGGTTGTGCTCAGCCGACGCCGAGGTAGGCCTCCTTGATGCTGCTGTCGGCGAGCAGCTCCTTGCCGGTACCGGACTTGGTGATACGCCCGGTCTCCAGTACGTAGGCGCGGTGCGCCCGCGAAAGCGCCTGCTGCGCGTTCTGCTCCACCAGCAGCACCGTGGTGCCCTGCTTGTTGATCTCCGTGATGATCCGGAAGATCTGCTGGATGAACTGCGGCGCGAGGCCCATCGACGGCTCGTCCAGCAGCAGCAGCTTCGGCTTCGCCATCAGCGCACGGCCGATGGCCAGCATCTGCTGCTCACCGCCCGACATCGTCCCGCCGAACTGGGTCTTGCGTTCCGCCAGCCGCGGGAAAAGCTCGAACACGCGATCGAGGTCCGGTCCAAGCTTGCTCCGGTCCTTGCGGGCGTACGCCCCCATGTCGAGGTTTTCCATCACCGTCATGCCGGGGAAGATCCCGCGGCCTTCCGGCGCCTGGGAAATGCCGCGCACGACCCGGAGGTCGGCACGCAGCTTCGAGATGTCCTCGCCGGCGAACTTGATCGACCCGTTCGAGATCGGCCGGATGCCGGAAATGGCCCGCATCGTGGTCGACTTCCCGGCGCCGTTGGCACCGATGAGCGTGACGATCTCGCCCTCTTCGACCTTGATGGTCAGCCCGGACACGGCCTGGATCCGTCCATAGTGGACGGAAACATCCGAGAGCTCAAGCAACGTCATCGTCTGGCACTCCCAGGTAGGCGGCGATCACCGCGGGGTTCTCCCTGATCTCGGCCGGCAGTCCTTCGGCGATCTTCTTGCCGAACTCCAGCACCACGATCCGGTCGGTCACGCCCATGACCAGCTTCATGTCATGTTCGATCAGCAGGACGGTGTAGCCGTCGTCGCGGATCGTGCGGATCAACCCCATCAGGTCTTCTTTTTCGGCGGGGTTGAAGCCGGCGGCCGGCTCGTCGAGGCACAGCAGCTTCGGTTCCGTCGCCAGCGCCCGCGCGATCTCCAGGCGCCGCTGGTAGCCGTACGGCAGGTTCTTCGCCTTGTCCGCGGCCCTGTCCGCGATACCCACGAACTCGAGCAGCGCCATGGCCCTGTCGACGGCCACCTTCTCCTCGCGGTGATGGCGGGGAAGCCGGAGCAGCGCGCCGAGCACACTCGTCTTGGCCCGCGCGTCCGCGCCGACCACCACGTTCTCCAGTGCCGTCATTTCGGCGAAGAGCCGGATGTTCTGGAACGTCCGCGTGATGCCGAGCTGGGTGATCTTGTGCCGCGGCGCGTTGCCGAGCACCCTGTCCTCGAGCAGGACCTGCCCCGAGGTCGGCCGGTACACGCCGGTCATCGCGTTGAAGCACGTCGTCTTGCCGGCGCCGTTCGGCCCGATCAGGCCGAGGATGTCGCCTCGCTGGATCTTGAACGAGACGGTGTCAAGTGCCGTGAGACCACCGAACTTCACGGTCAGGTCGCGCACCTCGAGCAGCGTCTCACCGACTCCGACCCCGATTTCGCGGCCCGGTGCGACGGCCTCGGCGACTTCGGCGAAGTGCTCCGCGCGCTCCGCCTCGGTCATGTGCTCGACCTCGGCCACGAGGCCGCCTTCGATCGGCGCTTCGTATGCGCCACCAGGCTGCGTCATGCCTTGCCCCCTGCGTTCGGTTCCGGGGTGAGCGCGCTGTCACCGCTGATCTGTTCACCCTTGCCGAGCAGGCGCTGGTACGCCTGACGGCCACGCGCCAGAAGCCTCTGCCGCGCGCCGAGAATGCCCTGGGGGCGAAAGATCATCAGGACGATCAGCGCGATACCGAAGATCACGTAGTTGTACTTCTGCAGCTCCACGAAACGCAGCGGCAGGTACGCGACGACGACCGCACCGAGCAGGACACCGACCTTGTTGCCGGCACCGCCGAGCACGACCGCGGCGAGGAACAGCATCGACGTCACGATATCGAACGACTGCGTGTTCACGAAGCCCTGCTTGCCGGCGAACAGCGCGCCGGAAAGCCCGCCGATCGCGGCACCGATGACGAACGCCCAGATCTTGAACCGGTACGTCGGTACGCCCATGATCTCGGCGGCGTCCTCGTCCTCGCGGATTGCGACCCAGGCGCGGCCGACGCGGCTGCGCTCGAGGTTCCCGACCAACAACAGGATGACGACGATGATCGTCACCGTGAACACGTACCAGGCGCTGGCGTTCGGCAGGATCGACGAACCGTCCGCGCTCTTGCCGACCGCGAAGAAGCCGGACTGGCCTTTGAGCGGGCCGACGTTGTCCGCGATGAGCCGGATGATCTCGCCGAAGCCGAGGGTCACGATCGCGAGGTAGTCACCTCTCAGCCGCAACGTCGGTGTGCCGAGGATGACCCCGAAGATCATCGTGATCACCATCGCCAGCGGGAGCGTCCACAGGTACGGGATTTTCGACAGCGCCGAGTCCGGGCTCGTGAACAGTGCCGAGACGTAGGCGCCGACGGCGAAGAAGCCGACATATCCGAGGTCGAGCAGACCTGCCTGCCCGACGACGACGTTGAGGCCGACGGCGACGAGTGCGTAGCGGGCCACCTCGAACATCGCGTTCGCGAAGTCGGTTCCCGTGGTCGCCAGCAGCGGCGGGTTCAACCACGGCAGCAGGTAGATCACGGCGACGAGCGGGACGAGGACGGCCCACTGCGCCGGGCGGCTCAGGTTGTTCCACCGCTCACGGATGGACAGGCGAGGGGGAGCCTGCGGAGTTGTCGTCGTCATGCCCTTGCCTTTCCGAGAGCCTCGCCCAAAAGTCCGGTAGGCCGGAGCATCAGCACCAGCACCAGCACCACGAAGGCGACGACGTCCTTCCACTCGCCACCGAACAGCGACTGGCCGTAGTTCTCGATCAGGCCGAGCACGAGACCACCGAGCAGCGCGCCGCGGAGGTTACCGATACCGCCGAGCACCGCGGCCGCGAAAGCCTTGATACCGAGCAGGAAACCGCCGTTGAAGATCGCGCCCTGCGGGATCTTCATCATGTAGAACAACGCGGCCGCGCCGGCGAGTAGACCGCCGACGAGGAACGTGATCACGATGACGCGTTCCTTGTTGACACCCATCAGCGTTGCGGTGTCGGGATCCTGCGCGACCGCACGGATACCGCGGCCGAGGCGCGTACGGTTGACGAAGTAGTCCGCGACGAACCACAGCAGGATCGACGCCAGCACGATGATCACCTGGATATTGGTGACCGGGGCCCCGAAGATCTCGAACAGCACCTGGGGGTTCAGCAGCCGGATGGCAGGCCGCTGGTTGAGCCCGAAAAAGATGTCGAGACGCAGGATGTACTGAATGGCGAAGGACGCGCCGATGGCGGTGATGAGGAAGGCCAGTTTCGGCGCGTTCCGCTTGCGCAACGGCCGATAGGCGACTCGCTCCAGCGCGACGGCCGTACCGGCCGATGTCGCCGCGGCGGCTATCAGGGCTATGCCGAGATAGAGAATGATCTCGCCGACGCCCAGCTCGATGGAACCGCCCGAGCGGAAACCCAGGCCGTAGAAGACGAGCCAAGTCGCGAAGGTGCCGACGACGAAGACTTCGGAATGGGCGAAGTTGATGAGCTTGAGGACACCGTAGACGAGGGTGTAACCGAGGGCGATCAGCGCGTAGATACCGCCCTGGGTCAGCCCATCGACAGTGTTGTTCCAGAACTGCTCCGCGAATGCGCCGACGTCGAAACGGATCCACTGGTCGGATTGAGCAAGGAACGGAGTCAGCGTGGGGTGCACGGGTTCACTCGTTCTCCAGGTATGGCTCAGGCATGCAGGCGAGGACGGTTGGTCTCTGCCTGCATGCCCGAGTCACCCGCCAAAGGCAGGCGAGGTTTGATGGAATTAGCTGATTTGCCCGGCGTTCACGATCTTGCCGTTCTCGACCTTGTAGGCCCACACGGGAGTGTCGGAGAGTTCACCCTTCGCGTCCCACTTGAACTTCTTCGTCAGACCCTGGCCGTTGTAGTTCTTGACGAAGTCGAGCAGACCGGCGCGGTCCTTGACGCCCGAGTCGATTCCCTTGAGGAGAATCGTCGCGACGTCGTAGCCCTCGGGCGAGTAGGTACCCGGGTCGTGACCCTCGACCGACTTGTACGCGGCGGTGAAGTCCTTGAAGTTGTCCTCAGGGACGCAGGGGCAGGTGAAGTACGCGTTGGCAGCCGCCGCACCGGCGCCCTTCAGGAACTCGGTGTCCTTGACACCGTCCGGGCCGACGAACTTGGCGGTGATGCCCTTGTCGTTGAGCTGCTGCGCGAACGGACCGGCCTCGGGGTAGTAACCCGCGTAGAAGATCGCGTCCGGCTTCTCGGTCAGCATCTTGTTCACGACGGCGGAGAAGTCGGTCTGACCGGTCTTCACCTTGTCGCGGCAGGTGCCGACGGGGCCGAGCTTGGTCGCGACCTGCGAGGCGAGCCCGGTGCCGTACTCCGAGTCGTCCTCGATGACGCAGACCTTGGCGGCCTTGAGCGTCTCGGTGAGGTACTTGGCCGCGGCGGGACCCTGCACGGCGTCGTTGCCCATGCCACGGAAGAAGGTCTTCCAGTTGTGGTCGGCGAGTGCCGGGTTCGTGGCCGACGGCGTGATGTGCACCAGGCCGGCCTGCTCGAACAGGTCGCCGGTGGCCTTCGACTCACCCGAGAACGGGAGGCCGACGACGCCGAGGATGGAGGGCTCGTTGACCACCTGGGTCACGATGCCGGGCGCCTTGTCGGGCTTGCCTTCGGTGTCGAACTGCTTCAGCGTGACCTGGCAACCCGGGTTGCCCTGGTTGTGCTGCTTCACCGCGAGATCGACACCGTAGAGGATGTTCTGACCCAGCGCGGCGCTGCCGCCGTTGATCGTTCCGGCGTACGCGAGCGTCGCACCCGAGCACACCGCCTTGCCGTCACCCTTGGGATCGGCTGCGTCGGCCGCCTGCTGCGGGGCAGCCGCGGCGGACGTCGGGCCGGTACCCCCGGTGCCTCCCGAATCGCGCGCCGAACATGCACCTACGGCGAGCGATGCGACCGCTGCCAGCACGATGACCTTCGTGAGTCGTGCTTTTGACACTCGTTCCTCCAAATGCCGACAAGCCGCTACGTCAGCGGCCGTCCCAGGTCGGGACCTGACTTGGGCGCTGAACGTAGCCGCCCTCGGATGGGTTGCCCAGAGTTACACACGGTGTTGTATCCACATCGTGACGGTCGTCACCGGCGTTACCCAACGTTTCACACCCCATTGTCCGATTGCAACAATGGGGTGATAACGGTGAGTAGTATATGTACGCTAGGGCAGCGTTTTACACACGCTTGGGTACTTGTCAGCCCATGCTGTCGACTACAGCCTCTGCGACGGCCTTCATGGTTGTCCGGCGATCCATCGCGGTCCGCTGGATCCAGCGGAACGCCTCCGGCTCGCTCAGGCTTTGCTCACTCATGAGCAACCCCTTGGCCCGGTCGATGACCTTGCGGGTCTCGAGCCGGTCCGTCAGTCCCGCGACTTCGGATTCGAGAGCCTGCAGCTCCGCGAACCTGCTGACCGCGAGCTCGATGGCGGGTACCAGGTCACGCTTGGCAAACGGCTTCACCAAATACGCCATGGTGCCGGCGTCCCGAGCCCGCTCCACCAGGTCCCGCTGACTGAACGCGGTCAGGATGACGACCGGAGCTATCCGGTCGCCGGTGATCTTGGATGCCGCCTCGATGCCATCCAGTTTGGGCATCTTGACGTCTAGGATCACGAGATCGGGCTTCAGATCGATGGCAAGCTTGATCGCTTCCTCACCGTCGCCGGCTTCACCGACGACCTGATAACCCTCCTCGCGCAACATCTCTACGAGATCCAGCCGGATGAGTGCTTCGTCCTCTGCGACGAGCACCCGACGTTGCGGCACGGTGATGACACCGTTGGCCTCGGCAGCCTCTTCGGTCACCGGGGTCCTCCTGTGAGCTCGAAGGGATGGGTCGGTTCGCGGCGAACCGCGAGCCCAAAGCCTACCGGGAACCATCCGCCCGGCCAGATGGTGTTCACCACGTCAGTGACACAGGCCACCGGCCCATTCCGCGACACCCCGATGCCGAAGGCCGGGCGATGATCCCGTAATGTTCGCTGCCGCGCCCCCGTAGCCCAATCGGCAGAGGCAACGGTCTCAAAAACCGTCCAGTGTGCGTTCGAGTCGCACCGGGGGCACCGCGTTTGACCAGGCGTTTTGCCGGTTTCAAGATCCACTGAGTGGATCTTGGGGCGTGGACCGGCTGTAGGACTCAGATAGGACAAGCTGAAGGGCCTTGCTCGCGTCGGATGCGAGCGGGCCCCTTCAGCTTGTCGATCAGTGCTGGTTCCAGGTCCAGTCGCGTACCTCGGGCAGATCCTCGCCGTGCTCCCGGATCCAGCCGTGGTGGCGCTGCCGTTGATCTGTCATCTCCTGGCGGAGCCGCGCCGCGCGCACCCCGAGGCCGGGTACCCGGTCGATGACGTCGATGACGAGCTGGAAGCGGTCCATGTCGTTGCGCACCAGCATGTCGAACGGCGTGGTGGTGGTTCCTTCCTCTTTGTAGCCCCGCACATGCAGGTTGTGGTGGTTTCGCCGGCGATAGGTCAGCCGGTGGATCAGCCACGGGTAACCGTGGTAGGCGAAGATCACCGGCTTGTCGGCGGTGAACAGCGCGTCGAACTCGGGGTCGGTCATCCCGTGCGGGTGTTCGGTGTCGGGCTGCAAGCGCATCAGGTCGACCACGTTGACCACCCGCACCGCCAGGTGGGGAAGGTGTTCGCGTAGCAACGAGGTGGCCGCGAGAATCTCGAGCGTCGGGACATCGCCCGCACACGCCAGCACGACGTCGGGCTCCCCACCGGAGTCGTTGCTCGCCCAGTCGAAGATCCCGGCACCGCGCGCGCAGTGCAGTGCCGCGGCGTCGGCGTCCAGCCACACCGGACTGGGGTTCTTCCCCGCCACGATCACGTTGACGTAGTCCCGGCTGGCCAGGCAGTGCGCCGCCACCGACAGCAGGGTGTTGGTGTCCGGTGGCAGGTACACCCGGACGACTTCGGCCTTCTTGTTCATGACGTGGTCGATGAAACCCGGGTCCTGGTGGGAGAAGCCGTTGTTGTCCTGGCGCCACACATGCGAGGTGATCAGGTAGTTCAGCGAGGCGATCGGGCGGCGCCACGGCAGGGTGCCGGCTACCTTGAGCCATTTGGCATGCTGGTTGACCATCGAATCGACGATGTGCACGAACGCCTCGTAGCAGGAGAACATGCCGTGGCGGCCGGTGAGCAGATAGCCCTCGAGCCAGCCTTGGCACAGGTGTTCCGACAGCACCTCCATCACACGGCCTTCGGGGGCCAGGTGCTCGTCAACCGGAAGGATCTCTCCCGCCCACTGCTTGTCGGTGACCTCGTACACGGCGTCGAGCCGGTTGGACGCGGTCTCGTCCGGCCCGAACAACCGGAAGTCGCGGCGCGCGCCGTCGCGGGTGATCACGTCGCGGAGGTAGCGGCCCAGCACCCGGGTCGGCTCCGAGAGCGTGACACCGGGGCTCGGGCACTCCGCGCCATACTCGCGCGGATCAGGAAGATCGAGCGGCCGCAGCAGGAGACCGCCGTTGGCGTGCGGATTCGCGCCCATCCGGCGGTCCCCGCGCGGGATCAGCGCGGTCACGTCCGCGACCGGTTTTCCATTGGCGTCGAACAGCTCGTCCGGGCGGTAGGAACGCATCCACCGCTCCAGCTGCCGCCGGTGATCGGGGTTCTCCCGCACGCCCGGCAACGGCACCTGGTGTGCACGCCAGGTGCCCTCGACCGGGACACCGTCCACTTCGGCCGGTCCGGTCCAGCCCTTCGGGGTGCGGAGCACGATGACAGGCCACTGTGGACGGACACTGGCGCGGTCGCCGGAACGGGCTTCGCGCTGGATGTCGCGGATCTCGGCGACGACCTGGTCCAGGGTGGTGGCCATCAGCTGGTGCATCGAGGCGGGGTCATGGCCCTCGACGTAGTACGGCAGGTAGCCGTAGCCACGTAACAGTGCATCCAGTTCGTCGCGGGGAATCCTCGCCAGTACCGTCGGACTGGCGATCTTGTAGCCGTTGAGATGCAGGATCGGCAGCACCGCGCCGTCGGTCGCCGGGTCGAGGAACTTGTTCGCGTGCCAGCTCGCCGCCAGTGGCCCGGTTTCCGCTTCGCCGTCACCGATGACGCAGGCCACCAGGAGATCCGGGTTGTCGAAAGCGGCGCCATAGGCGTGTGCCAGCGAGTAGCCCAGCTCGCCGCCCTCGTGAATGGATCCGGGCACCTCCGGCGAGACATGGCTGGGGACCCCGCCGGGAAAGGAGAACTGCCGGAACAGCTTCGCCATCCCGGTCTCGTCACGGGTGACCGCGGGATTCGTTTCGGTGTAACTGCCTTCGAGCCAGGTGTTAGCGAACAACGCGGGGCCGCCGTGGCCGGGACCGATGACGTACATCGTGTTCAGGTCATGGGCACCGATCGCGCGGTTGAGGTGGGCGTAGACGAAGTTCAGGCCCGGGGACGTCCCCCAGTGACCCAGCAGCCGGGGCTTGATCTGGTCGGCGGTCAGTTCCTCGCGCAGCAGCGGGTTGGCCATCAGGTAGATCTGGCCCACGGTCAGGTAGTTGGCCGCGCGCCACAGGCAGTCGACCTGTCTCAGTTCTGCGGTGCCGAGTGGACGGAGGGGTGCGGCCCCGTTCACAGGATGCGGTTTCACGGTTCGGGCCGTCATCAGGTCGCCACTCGGTCGACGGCGGACGGGCGGACCACGAGCAGCGGGCAAGGCGTGTGGTACATCAGCGCCTGGCTGGTGGAACCCTCGAGCATGCCGGTGAACCCCCCGTGCCCGCGGCTTCCGACCACCAGCAGTTGCGCGTCTTCGGCGTGCGCGAGCAGGCAGCGCACCGGGCGATCCTGGGCGACCACGCGCCGCACGACGACCTCCGGGTACTTCTCCTGCCACCCGGCCAGCCGCTCGGCCAGCACCGCGTGCGCGGCCGCTTCGTAGTCTTCCCAGCCGGTGATGTACCGGATCGCGTGGGCGTAGGCGCTGTCCGAGGCCAAATCGATCCAGGCGTGGACCGCGACCAGTTCGGCGTCGCGCGTCGACGCCTCCTCGAAGGCCATCGCGATCGCCGGTTCGCTCACCGGCGAGCCGTCCACGCCGACCACCACGGAGCCATGGGACGGCGGAGCATCGTCATTGTTGCGTCCCCGGATCACCGCGACAGGACAGTGTCCTCGCGCGACAAGTGAAACAGCGGTGGATCCGACGAGCGCACGAGCGAAACCGCCCATGCCCCTGGAGCCGAGCACGAGCAGCTGAGCCGTCTTGGACTCCTCGATCAAGGAGGGGACCGCGTCGGTGCTCCTGAGCTCGGTGGTGACCTCCAGGTCAGGGTGCGCGTGCCGGACCGCGTTCTCGGCGTCACTCAATGCCTTGTGTCCGTCGGCTTCCAGTGCGGCGAAGAAGCTTTGCGGCGCACCGAGTCCACCGCTCAAGGCGAGCGCGGACACCGTGAGCGCAGAGACCAGCCGAAGTGGGGCGCACCGGTGTGCGGCCTCGTCCGCGGCCCAGAGCGCGGCGTTCAGCGCCGAGACCGAGCCGTCGACGCCGGCGACGATCGGGTGGGTGAAAGTGTTCCTGGACATGGTGAAGCTCCTCTTGGGCTCGTTCATGGACCGCGTCACGCCGCGGCTTCAGTCGTTCGCCGACACGCTGACCACGGTCGCCGCGGTCACACCACGCACCGCTTCGGCGAGCACTCGGGCCACCTGACGGTCAGTCGCGTTGTCGAAGCGGGTGGCGGTTTCGTGGTCCGGGCCGGCGGGGGAAGGGTGAAACCGTGCGCGTGCTCGCATCGAAGGCTGGCCTCCTCTTTCAGTCGTCCCTGACGGTAAGCGCGGCGCAGACGGCGCCGCTGCGGTCGTAGGTCACCACGCGACGGGACTTACGCCCTCACATAGGTCATTCACGGCGCGCGCCGTCTGCCGGGCGATCTCAAGGTCTTCCCGTGCAGTCACCACCACGACCCGGACAGCCGCGCCGAGCGGGCTCACCACTCGATCTCCTTGCCCCGCAAGGGAAACTGGATCGACCTGCACGTCGAACACGGCGAGTTTCCCCGCCAGTTCACCGAGAAGCGCGGACTGGTGTTCCGCGACTCCCCCGGTCAGTACGACGACGTCGAGCCGATCCAGCGACGACACCATCGCGCCGATCTCGCGACGCAACCGGTGCAGATACACCTCGATCGCGACGCTCGCGTCTGGATCACCGGCGGCTCGGGCCGCCAGAACCTCGCGCACGTCCCCGCTGGTGCCGGTCATCCCGGCCAGGCCGCTGGACCTGTCCAGCGCGTCGTCCAGCCCCGCCACATCGGTGACCCCGGACCGCAGCAGGTGCAGCAGGAGTCCGGGATCGACGCTGCCGGAACGGGTCGCCATGACAGCTCCTTCCAACGGGGTGAAGCCCATCGACGTGTCGACGCCGTGGCCGTCGCGGATGGCGGTCACCGACACCCCGGCTCCGATATGGCAGCACACCATCCCCAGCTCACGCCGGTCGGTGGCCAGAAGCTCGGCCGTGCGGCGCAGCGCGTGAGCGCAGGACAGGCCGTGGAACCCGTAGCGGCGCAAGCCGTACCTTCGCACCCACTCCCGCGGCAACGCGTAGCGCGCTGCGGCTTCGGGAATTCCGGCGTGGAAGGCGGTGTCGAAACACCCGAACACCTTGCCCGGCAAGACCTCCGCGGCCACCGCCGCCAAGTCCAACGACAACGGCTGGTGCAACGGAGCGAGTGGGGTCAACGCCGTCAACCGTGCGACTTCGTCGTTGTCCAGCAATACCGTTCGGGCGCGCTCGCCACCGTGCACGAACCGCACACCGGCCGCGTCGACGGGGCCGGACTGCGAGACCAGCTTCGCAAGCGGCCCCCGAGCCTGATCAGCCGACGCCGTCTCGAGGACGGCACCGTCCACTTCGGCGCCGTCCTCGACGACGGCCAGCTTGACGCTCGACGAGCCCGGATTCACCGTCAGGATCCGCATCAGGTGCGGAGGTGCCGGAGGAACGGCTCGGCGGGTTCGCGCCGCTCCAGCCGGACGCGGACATCGAGGGCTAGGCAGCCGGTCGCGGTCATCCGCACCGGATTGAGATCCAGTTCGGCCAGTTCCGGGACGAGCTCGGCGAGTCGGCTCACCCGCAGCAGTAGATCGCGGACGGATTCGCGATCCAGGTCCGAAGACCACAGCGCGCCCGACGTCCGCAGGCCATCGAGCAGGAGATCTGCGGTGAACCGCGTCAGCGGCGTGAGCCGGGCGCAGTGGTCCGCGACGAGGTTGGTGTCGACGCCGCCGAGCCCGAAGACGATCAGCGGGCCGAACACGTCGTCGGACCGCACACCGATGATCAGTTCACGGCCGGGCGGGATCATCGGCTGTACCACGACTCCGCGCAGCGCCTCGCCGAACCGCGCTCGCAAGTTCCGCATCGCGGTGCGCACGCCGTCGGCGTCCTCCACTCCGAGCACCACTCCCCCGCCCGCGCTCTTGTGGAGCAGATCGGTGGCGTCGGCCTTGATGACCACCGGTGCGCCCAGTTCGCCGAAAACGGCGATCGCCGTGTCGTCGTCGGTCGCGTAACGGGTACCGACGAACGCGATCCCCGTCAGCCGCAGCAGTTCCGCCGCGTCCGGTGGTGATAGCCAGCCGTCACCGTCGGTGAGCCGGGCCCGGACCAGTACCCGCAGCGCGGCAACGTCGATCCCGGCGACATCGACGGCTTCGCCTTCGGTTCTGTGCAGCCACTCCGAATAGGGAAACAACCTGCCCAGCACTGCGGCGGCCGCGGCGGGGTCGTCGTAGGACGCCGTCACCGGGTCGTCGTCGCCCGCCGGCAGCGGGCCGACCCTGGCGGTTTGGCCGGGCCGGACGGCGAGGACCGGTTTGCGCGCGGCGCGGACCACGTCGGCCAGTGCCTCGGCCGGGTCGCTGATCGCGGTCGGCACGGTCACGACGATCACGGCGTCGACCTCGGTGTCCTCCAGGATCGCCTGGAGGCTTTGACCGAAGGCATCGGCCGGCACACCCGCGGTGGTGTCGACGGGATTGCGCACACTGGCCTGGTCCGGCAACACTGCCCGCAGGCGGGTGGCCGTGGTCTCGGACAGCTCCACGACTATCAAGCCCGACCGCTCGCAAGCGTCCGCGGCGAGTACTCCGGCGCCACCGGCGTTGCTCAGGATCGCGACCCGTGACCCACCGGGCAGCGGCTGCCACGACAGGGCGGCGATGACGTCCACGAGTTCGACGACGGTGTCCACGGCGATCACTCCTGCCTGCTCGTAAAGCGCGTTACGCGTGACCGCCGGGGTGGCGGCGGCGGCAGTGTGCGACGCGGCGGCCGCTTGGGCGGTGTCACCGCTTCCGCCGCGCACCGCGAGAACCGGTTTGGTCCGGGCGAGGTCCCGGGCCAGCCTGCTGAACTTGCGGGGATTGCCGAACGACTCGAGGTAGAGCACCGCGATCTCGGTACGGGCGTCGCTCTTCCACCACAGCAGGAGGTCGTTGCCGCTCACGTCGTACTTGTCCCCGGTGGACACGAGGTTCGACACCCCGAGGCCGAGACCGGCGAGCGACTCGGTGAGCGCGATCCCCACCCCGCCGGACTGGGTGACGACACCGACGTTCCCGGAGGGTGCCCGGTCACGGAGAAACGTGACGTCAAACCGGTGGCCCGGCTCGGTGTTGACGATCCCGAGGCAGTTCGGCCCCACCATCCGCATTCCGTGGCGACGCACGGAATCAAGCACGCGCGCGCCCTCGTCCGTTCCGGTCAGGCCCGACGAGATCACCACGACCGCTTTGACACCGAGCTGACCGTAATCCTCCACAGTGGATGCAACGGCGTCGGCGGGCAGGCAGATCACCGCCAGTTCAGGGATTTCCGGGAGTTCGGCGACCGAAGAGACGCAACGGATCCCCAGGATCTCTTCCGCGTGGGGATTCACGACGAAGACATCGCCGTCGTAGCCGCTGCCGAGCAGGTTGGCCAGTACCGCGTGCCCCACCGATCCCGGTCGTCGTCCGGCGCCGATCACGGCGATCGAGGACGGCCGCAGCAGATGCTCCAGGCTGGCGGTGTCAGAAGCGAGATCCCTGCGCAGGACCGCGTCGAGGAAGTCCTCGGTCGGTTCGAGCAGCATCGTGACCTCCAGTTCCGCCCCTTCCCTGGTCGACTGGAACGGAAGGCCGAGATCGGCGAACACCCGTACCATCTTGAAGTTCTCCGAGAGCACCTCGGCGACGAACTTCCGCAGGCCCGCGCGTCGGCCGACGACCACGAGGTGTTCCAGCAGGAGCGTCGCCACCCCGTGCGACTGCGCCTCGCCGTCGACCACCAGCGCGATCTCGGCTTCGGTCGGGTCACCCAGCACCTCGTACTGCGCGATGCCGATCAGCACGCCCCGGCGGAAGCACCCCACCCCGGCACCGCCGGTGTCGAAACCGGCCGCGATACGCGCTGCGAACCTGGCCGGAAGGGCGGTCCCGAGACCGAAGAACCTCAAGTATCGGTCGTGTTCGGACATGCGGCCGTGCAGGGCGAGGACGTCGGCGGCGTCGGCAGGATGCAATCTCCTCACCACCACCACTTCGCCATCGGTGAGCACGGCACTCGCCTGTACGTCCAGCGTCATAGCCTCTCCTTGTGAAGCGGGGACGCGACTCCTGTCGCCCTCTCAGGAGACCGCGGGAAGCGGGTCACCCGATGCGGCCGGACTGCTCGAACCCAGGGGACCTAGGTCACCGATCGGCACGAACCGGCCGAGAGGTCACCCGGCGTCCCGGGAGGCGTGGAAGGCCTCGAGCGCTTCACCAGCGGTGTCGAAACAAGCTTCGGCACCGATGGCGGCGGTGATGCCGTACCTGTCCAACTGTCGGCGGACAGGGACGATGAGGTTGGACAGGACCAGCCGGATCCCCCGGCTCTCCAGCTGCTGCCGCACCCGCGTCAGGACGACCGCGGCCGTGTAGTCCACGTCCCCGATGGCCGCCGCGTCCAGGCAGAGCCACGTCAACGGCGTACCCAGCCGGGTCAGGTCGGTCACGTCCTCGGCGAGCTTCGACGCGTTCGCGAAGTACAGGCTCGAGCCGAACCGGTACACGACCAGCCCGTCGACCGTGCGCAGACCCGGGCTCACCGGCAGCGATCGCCAGTGCCCGGCGGCCGATTTCGCCAGCACACTGCTGCGCGGTTCGTAGCTGTGTCGGAGGTGATCGATGATCGAGACCACGATCGCCAGCACGATGCCCTGCTCCACGCCGAGGAAGACAACCGCCGCCGCGGTGAGCAGCGCGACGACGAACTCACCCCGGCGCTGGCTATGGATCCGGCGCATTCCGGCGACGTCGATCAGCTCGACACCGATCACGAACACCACTGCCGCCAGCGCCGCCAGCGGCAGATAGGCCAGCGGCCCGGCCACGAACACCAGGACGAGTGCCACCACGGCCGCCGTGACCAGCGAGGTGAGCTGACTCCGCCCGCCGGCACTGTCGGCGATCTGTGTCTTCGTCGGACTGCCGTTTACCACGAAGGCGCCGGTGAAGGCGGCGGCGAGGTTGGCGCCACCGAGCGCGGCGAGGTCCGCGTCCTCGTCGACGACCTCGTCGTACTTGCTCGCATACGCCCGCGACGTCGCCGTGCTCTGCGCCAGGATGACCACGAACATCGACACCGCGATGGGGAGCAACACGCTGACATCCCGCCACGCGAAGCTCGGCAGGGTCAGATCCGGGAGCCCACCGGGCACCGGGCCCAGCACGTGCACGCCGTGCTCCGGCAGGTGAAGAAGCCATCCGGCCACGATCGCGCCGACGACGGCGATCAGCGCGCCGGGCACTCGCCGTGTCACGTACCGCGTCCCGGCGGTCACCAGGATCACCGCCACCGAAACCAGTACGGTGGCGCCGTCGGCCTGGCCGAGTGCGCGAACCGTGCCGACGAGCCGGACGACGGTCCCGCCACCGGTGTCGGGCAGTCCGAGCATCTCGGCGAGCTGCCCGGACGCGACCAGGATCCCCACCCCGGTCAGGAATCCCACCAAGACGGTCCGGGACAGGAAATTCGCCAGGAACCCCAACCGGATCAACCGCGCGAGCACCAGCATGACCCCGACCACCAGCGCTGCCGTTCCCGCCAGCTGGACGTAACGCGGTGATCCAACCGCCGCCACACCCGTCAGGCCGGCGGCGAGGATCGCCGCGGTCGCCGAGTCCGCGCCGATCACGAGATGCCGTGACGATCCCAAGAGGACGAACACGGCCAGCGGCACGAGCATCGTGTAGAGACCGGTGACCACCGGCATACCGGCGATCCGCGCGTAGCCCAGCGCTTCGGGAATCGCAAGCGCCGCCAAGGTGACCCCGGCCAGGATTTCGGGGCCCAGCCGGGATTTCGACACGGGAAGCAGGCCCCGAAGCACCGGAAAGGGCTTCTTCCCGACGCTCCGGCCCCCAGCCCGTTTCCTCACATCGCCACCTTTTCCGGCGGGTCGTCTCACCGGCAGCTCGCGTGATACCGGTCCGCGAGGAACCGATGTCGCCACTGTGTCACGGTTCCGGGTGTACGCGCCTCTTGAATGTCAATGAGACCGCTGGACTGCGTGCTGTGTTCGATTCCTTGCGAACTCCCGCAGACCTGTAGATGGAACTCTTCGCACCACCTTCTCGCTAGGTCTGCGGCTAGTGCCGGTCCCGTGCCCTGACCGCTTTGTGCACGGTGTCGGCGAGCCACACCGTCGGAACCGCCATCGTGGCCAGCGCCCACCCCAGTGGTCCGGGCAGCGCGCCGCCGAGCAGCCCCGGCAACGGCGGTACGAGCAGGAACACGGCCAGCATCACGAGTTCGAAACCGATCGCATACCACAGAAGAGGATTGCCGCGGACCCCGACGCGGCCGATCCAGCGCGATTCGCTACGGCAGGCGAAAGCGTTGGCCAGCTGGCCGAGCACGATCGCGGCGAAGGCGGTTCCGGAAGCCGCGGCCAGCAGACCGGCGTCCGGGTTCGTCCCGAACGACCAGCCACCGACAGACAGGACCGCGAGGAACGCCAGTGTCGCCGTGATGGCTTCGGCCGGCCCGAGCACGCCGAACGCCCGGCGCACCAGACCGCCGTCGATGAGGTTGCCGTTCTTCGCCGGGCCGGTCATCGTCCGGCGGTTGGGTGGCTCCGCGCCGAGTGCGAGCGCCGGCAGCAGGTCCGTGCCGATGTCGAGCGCGAGAACCTGCAGAACGGTGATGGCCAAGGGAATCTGGCCCCCGGAGAACGCCCAGACGGCGAACGGTGTGAGCTCGGCGACGTTGTCGGTGAGGTGGTAGGTCAGGAACCGCCGGATGTTGGCGAAGGTCGCTCGGCCCAGTTCGATCGCCGAGACGATCGTGCCGAAATGATCGTCGAGGAGCACCAGGTCGGCGGCCTCTCGGGCGACATCGCTGCCCGAGGCGCCCATCGCGATGCCGATGTCCGCGGTACGCAGGGCCGGTCCGTCGTTCACACCGTCGCCGGTCATGGCGACGACGTGCCCACGTGTCTGCAGTACGCGGGCGATGCGCAGCTTCTCCTCCGGCGCGACCCTGGCCACCACCACCCCGTCGACGTCCAGCAGTTCACCCAGCGCGGCGTCGTCCGCGGGGAGGTCCTTGCCTTCGACGACGAGTTTGCCCGGGCCGAGCAACCCGACTTCGGCGGCGATGGCCGCCGCGGTGCCTGGATGGTCGCCGGTCACCATCGCCAGGCGGATCCCGGCGGTGCGGCAGGCGATGATCGCCTCGCGAACGTCCGGACGCGGCGGGTCCTGTAAGCCCACCAAGCCAAGCAGCTCCAACTCGCATTCGGCGTCTTCATCCATTGTGGACTTGTCGCGCCGCCGGGCGACCGCGAGGACACGCAGGCCTTTCCCACTCATTGCCGTGACTGCCTCTGCCGCGTCGGGAGGTACGCGCGCGCACAGTGGCAGGACCGTGTCGGACGCGCCGGTGACGTGCAGTCCGTCGGCGTCGCGAACCGACGAACGGCGGCGATGCGGGTCGAACGGATGACGCTCGATCGGATGGGGAGGCTCGGGAATCCGCGCCCTCGAGGCGAGCACATGCAGGGCGACCTCCATCGGGTCGCCGACCGGCCGCCAGGTGCCGTCCTTTTCGAACGCGTGGGCGTCCGGGGAACATCGGGCGGCACTGGCCGCCAACGCTTCAGTGGCCCCGAGCGCCACCGGTGTCCCCGTCAGCTCACCCCTCGGGTCGTATCCCTCCCCCGACACCGTGACGACACCGGCCGGCGTCCACACCGTCACCACCGACATCTCGTTGCGCGTCAGCGTGCCGGTCTTGTCGGTGCAGATGAACGTGGTGGCACCGAGCGTCTCCACCGCTTCGAGGCGGCGCACCAAGGCATGGCGGCCGGCCATCTTCTGCGCCGCGCGCGCCAGCGACAGGGTCACCGTCGGGAGCAGGCCCTCAGGCACGAGCGCCACGGTCACGCCGATCGCGAACAGGAGGCTGTCCGTCCCGGACTGGCCGAGTCCGAGCGCCGCGAGGAAGAAGACGATCCCGACCGTGACCGCGATGATCGCCACAGTCCGCACGACGCGGTGCAGTTGTGTCGCCAGTGGGCTTTTCGGTCTGACCGCTCCTTCCGTGACCGCGGAGATCCCGGCCAGCCGGGATCGGATACCGGTCGCGGTCACGACCGCGGTGCCATGCCCCTCGGTCACGTAGGTACCCGCGTACACCGACGCTCCCGGTTCGGGGCGCACCGGTTTGCTCTCGCCGGTCAGCATGGACTCGTCCACCGAGAGGCGTCCGCTTTCCACCAGCGTCGCATCGGCACAGACGCGGTCGCCCGCGTCGAGCAGGACCACGTCTCCGGTCACGAGGTCAACGGAGTCGATCACGACCGCACGGCCGTCCCGCCGTACCGTGGCGCGTACCGGTAGCAGGTCGCGCAGCCGTTCGGCCGCGCGATCGGCCCGGTACTCCTGAGCGAAGGAGAAACCTGCGTTGAGCACGACCACTACCGCGATCGCCATGGCCAGCGCCGGCATTCCCGCGAGCAGTGCGAGCCCAGCCGCGACCCACAACATGAGCGCGAAGAAATGCACCATTTGGGCCACGAGCATCCGCAAGGGGTGCGGCCTGCGCGGCGGGGGCAGGATGTTGGGCCCGTCGTCGCGCAGCCGGGATGCCGCTTCGTCCGCGGTGAGCCCGATGGTTTCCCGTTCCGGAACAACTGTTGTCATGTCTTGAATTCTTTCGATCAAGTCAGTTCCGCGGCAGGGTGGAAAGGACCTCCTCGCGGGGACTTAAGACACATTCCCGAGGTGGCGCCGCGGGCTACTCCCGCTCGGCGTCCACTGAGGACTCCGGCCGTACGACGAGGACCGGGCACCGGGCGTGCCGCACGAGCGCCTGGCTGGTCGATCCGAGCAGCATCCCGCGAAAGCCTCCGCGGCCACGGCTTCCCACGACGACGAGCTGCGCTTGCTCCGACCAGTCGAGCAACGCGCGCCGGGGCCGGTCGCGCACGAGTTCGCGGCGCACTTCGACCTCGGGGTACTTCTCCTGCCAGCCTGCGAGGCGCTGGGCAAGCAACCGCAGTTCGTCGTCTTCGAGTGATTTCCAGGCGAAGGGGAACCGCGCCGTACCGTTTATGTCGTCGTAGGTCACGTCACTCCAGGCGTGCACGGCGATCAGGGGCACGGCGCGGAACGACGCCTCGTCGAACGCCGCTGCGATCGCGAGCTCGCTGGTCGGGCTGCCGTCGAGTCCGACGACGACCGGGCCGGTAGCGGGCATGGAGCTGCCGCCGATCACCGCGACCGGGCAGTGGGCGTGGCTCGCCACAGCCGACGCGGTCGAGCCGACCAGCATGCCGGCGAAGCCCCCGCGGCCGGTGTGCCCAAGGACGAGCATCCGCGCGTCGCGCGAAAGCCCGATCAACACCGGGACCGGTGGCTGGGTGGATATTTCCGTAGTAACCGTCACGTTTTCGTCCACCGAACGGGCGACCGCGACAGCGTCGCGGACGATCTGTTCACCGTCTTCGGCGACGGCCTTTTCCAGAGCACCTTTCCCGGCGATTTCACCGACGTAGAAGTACAGTTTCGCGACCTCCAGCGCGTGGACGACGTGCAGCGCGAAGTCGCGTTGCACGGCTAAAGCTGCGGCCCACCGCACTGCCTGGTCCGATCCGGCCGATCCGTCGACGCCGACCAGAATCGTCGGGTTCACCATGGCCATCATTGATCCCTTTCGTTCATGTCGCTCGGGCCGGCGCCAAGACGGGCGACTCCCTCACGCCATACCGTCGCGATCACCCTGCGGCCGGATCACGGCCACCGGGCAGGAGGAGTGAACAACGAGCGCTTGACTCGTCGAGCCGAGGAGCATGCCCTTGAACCCGTCGCGACCGCGGCTGCCGACCACGATCAACTGCGCACGGTTGGCCTGCGACAGCAACACCTTCGTCGGTGAACCCCGCTTCACCACAAAGGAGAAGGGGACATCGGGATACTTCTCCGTCCATCCCGACAGGTAGTCCGTCAGCGCTGTGATCTCGTCCCGCTCGGTCTCGGCCGAGGTGGCGTCGAGCAGCTCGGGTGGCACCGTGCCGGTGAGCATCTCGTTCCACGCGTGCACAACCGTCACCCCTGTTCCCCGAAGGGATGCCTCTTCACAGGCGAAAGCGACGACGTCGTCGCTAGCGGACGAACCGTCGACGCCGACCACCACGGACGCCGCGGTCACCTCCGGCTCAGGTACCCGCCCACGGACCACCACGAGCGGGCAATGGGCATGCACCGCGAGGGAAGCTGTGGTCGACCCGATCAGGAGGCCGGTGAATCCGCCGAGTCCACGGGAGCCAAGGACAAGCAGCTTCGCCCGCTCAGACTCATGGATGAGCGCCGCGACCGCATTCCACTCACGCGCGGCCACTCTCACGGTCAGCCCGGGGATGACCCTCAGTACGGCCGCTCTCGCTTCCTCCAACCGATCGCGCGCCTGCTTGGCCATGCCCTCCCTGATCTGGTCGAGCGAACCGACGATAGGGGACATCCCCGTGTGGGGAACGAAATAAACCGCGACCAGACGCAGGGGCAAGCGCCTTCTGGACGCTTCGCCTCCGGCCCAGACCGCCGCGCGGACCGCGGACGCCGAACCGTCGATACCGACGACCACTGCTCGTTCATTGGGCATCAACATGACTCCTGCTCTCGTCGGGCTCGTTCAGACACCGGAATGGGTTCCGTGCAGGGAAACGCTGATTTCCTTTGCCCAGTCACGGATCGACGTCCAATCGCGATAGTCGCCGTCCGTCACTCGCAGCAGCGTGACAGCGGCGCGTTCGCCGAAGTGCAGGCCGCTCTTGTCGATCTTTCCGCCGAACATCCGGTGTTCACGTGCGCACAGCGTCACCGCGAGCTGATCACCGTCCACACCGGCATCGGCCGTGTCCGGCTTCCCCTCGACCGGTCCGGTGGAGAACAACCACACCGGTAGGGCGCGCAGGGCATCAGCATGGGCGTCGGCGAACTTCCTCATGGAGTCCAGCCAATGTCCCATGTAGACAGCGCTACCCAGGATGACCCCGTCGTATCCGTCCATGGACGTGACCGTGTCGGAGAACAGCACCTCGACACCCGCGGTGTCGCCTTGGTTCAGCAATGCCGACTTGACGGCCTTGCCGATCTCATTGGCGATCTCCATGGTGGATCCGTGCCTGCTGGCGACTGCGACGAGTATCTTCATCCTGCGAGCCTGACGCGCAGTCGGCGTTTCCCTTAGGGCACAATGCCCTCACGTGCACCGCCGAAAGTCACTGTCAGCGTCAGTGCCACTTCTGCACCACGGCAACTGGGCACATCTCCCGCAGTTCCGCCGCGGCATCGCCGCCCCGTCACTTGCCCACGCACGACGATCACCGGGCACGCCGTGGGCAGGTCAGGTGCAGCAGCCAGCGGGCTGGGAGCCCGCGTCCACCTCGCCGGTCTCGGCATCGGGAGTGCAACAGGCAGCGGCGGTGACTGTGGCCGGGCTGTCCTTGCCGAACGACGCGGAATCGTCCTTGACGGTGTAGACCTCCCACGGCTCCTGACCGGGGCCGTGCACCCACACCTTGTCCTGCAGGGCATAGCAGCAGGTGGTGCCGTTCTCGACCAGCGTTTCCATACCCTCGCCGGTGAGCCGCATCGACGCCGCGTTGACCTGCTCAGTGGACTCCACCTCGACTCCGAGGTGGTCCATCACGGTTGCCTGGCCCGGCTCGCCTTCCAACAGGACCAGCTTGAGCGCGGGCTCAGTGATAGCGAAGTTCGCGTAGCCCGGGCGGCGCTTGGCCGGTTCAGTGTCGAACAGCTTCGAGTAAAAGTCGATCGATCCTTCGAGGTCGCCGACGCGGAGAGCGAGCTGGACGCGAGACATGGACAAACTCCCTTGAATAGATCTACATCAAAACAAGACTTGCTTAGATTGCCGTCTAGGTAGAAGTCTGTCAACATAGACCAATGTCGAAGCAACTGCCGCTCGTGGCGATGGACGCCTGCTGCTCCCCACTGGCCCGCGAACCCCTGTCCGAGCCGCAGGCCGTCGAGCTGGCGAAGGTGTTCAAGGCGATCTCCGACCCGATCCGGCTGCGCCTGCTCTCGCTGATCGCCTCACACGAGGGCGGGGAGGCGTGTGTCTGCGATCTGACCGACGCCTTCGACGTCACCGGCCCCACGATCTCCCATCACCTCAAGGTGCTGCGTGAGTCCGGCCTGATCGACGGCGAACGCCGTGGGACCTGGGTCTACTACCGCGTCCACCCCGAAGTCCTCGCGCGCCTGTCCGCCGTGCTGGTCCCGGCAGACCCGGCGACGGCGCTGGCATGAGCGTCACCGAGGAACCCGCCCCGGCGAACGTCGTCGGCAAACTCTCGACGCTGGACAGGTTTCTGCCCGCCTGGATCGCCGCGGCGATGGTCGTCGGCCTGCTCGGCGGCCGGGCCATCCCCGGCCTGAACACCGCGTTGAACGCGGTCTCGATCGACGGGATCTCCCTGCCGATCGCGATCGGATTGCTGGTCATGATGTACCCGGTCCTAGCCAAGGTCCGCTATGACCGGCTCGACTCCGTCACCGGGGACCGCACGCTCCTGTGGAGCTCGCTGGTCCTGAACTGGATTGTCGGCCCGGCGCTGATGTTCGCGCTCGCGTGGCTGCTGCTGCCGGATCTGCCCGAGTACCGGACCGGGCTGATCATCGTGGGCCTGGCCCGCTGCATCGCGATGGTCGTCATCTGGAACGACCTCGCCTGCGGTGACCGCGAAGCCGCCGCCGTGCTGGTCGCACTGAACTCGGTGTTCCAGGTCGTCATGTTCGGCGTGCTCGGCTGGTTCTACCTGTCGGTGCTGCCCGGCTGGCTCGGTCTTGCCAAGGCCGACCTCGCCGTGTCGGGCTGGCAAATCGCGAAGAACGTGCTCATCTTCCTGGGAATCCCTTTGGTGGCAGGGTTTCTGACTCGCCGCTTCGGGGAGAAGACGAAGGGACGCGAGTGGTACGAGGCGAAGTTCCTGCCCAAGATCGGGCCGGCCGCGCTCTACGGGTTGTTGTTCACCATCGTGATTCTCTTTGCGCTGCAAGGTGATCAGATCACCAGCCGCCCGGTGGACGTCGTCCGTATCGCGGTGCCGCTGCTGGTGTACTTCGCGATCATGTGGGGTGGTGGCTACGCCTTCGGCAAGGCCGTCGGCCTCAACTACGAGCGGACGACGACGCTGGCGTTCACCGCGGCGGGCAACAACTTCGAACTCGCCATCGCCGTCGCGATCGCGACCTTCGGCGCCACCAGCGGCCAGGCTCTCGCCGGTGTCGTCGGGCCGCTCATCGAAGTCCCGGTGCTGGTCGGCCTGGTGTACGTATCGCTCGCACTACGCCGCCGCTTCACCTCCACCACCGACACGGTGGAGACCCGGTCATGACCGGTCCGAACGCCACCGCCAAGAACGAAGGAGTCATCGTGTCCGACCTGCCCGAGGTGCTGTTCGTCTGCGTGCACAACGCCGGCCGCTCCCAGATGGCCGCGGCACTGCTCAACCACCACGGCCAAGGCCGCGTCATCGTGCGCTCCGCCGGATCCGCCCCCGCCGACTCGATCAACCCCGCCGTCGTGGCCGCGATGAATGAACTCGGGCTCGACCTCACGCAGGAGTTCCCGAAGCCGTTGACCACCGAGGCCGTGCAGGCTTCCGACGTCGTGATCACCATGGGCTGCGGCGACGCGTGCCCGATCTTCCCCGGCAAGCGCTACCTCGACTGGCAACTCGACGACCCCGCCGGGCAAGGTGTCGACGCCGTGCGGCCGATCCGCGACGAGATCGACCGCCGCGTCCGCGCGCTGCTCGCCGAACTGGTTCCCATCAGCAGCTGACCGCTTGGGCATGCGGATGTCCATGAGGACGACGTCGGGGCGGGTGGCGCGGGCCCGCTCGACGGCTTCGGCGCCGTTGGTGGCTTCTCCCACCTCCGTAATGTCGTTCTCGAGGTCGAGAAGGAGCTTGAACCCGGATCGCACGAGACCCTCGTCGTCGGCGAGCAGCACCTTGATGGCCGTCGCGCTCATGGGCGCGACCCGGTCAGCGCGAGGGGCAGCCGTGCCGTGACTTCGAACCCGCCGCCTGGAAGCGGCGCGGCGTCGAGTTCTCCCCAGAATGTTCTACCGGGACTCGAGCAACTGCTTGATCGCGTCACCGAGTTCGGCGGGATCCCAGCGGCCGCCGTGATCGATGTGGGGTCCGCGACGCGGTTGCTCGATGAGCCCAACGCGTCCCGCGTGGATCTCGAACACCTCGCCGGTGACGTCCGCCGAATTCTCGGAGCACAACCAGACCACGAGAGGGGAAATGTTCTCCGGTGCGGCCCGATCGAACGGGCCCGGCGATTGTTTCGCCAGTTCGGCGTCGAGGCTGATCGTCATCCTGGTGCGCGCGAAGGGCGCGATGATGTTGACGGTCGCCCCGAAGTGGGCGAGTTCGATCGCGGCGGTGCGGCCGAGAAGGATGATCCCGGCCTTGGCGCTGTTGTAGTTCGCCCGGCCGCCGTCGCCCCAGACGCCCGCGGTCGAGGTAGTGAGCACGACGCGACCGCCGGCCGGGTCGCCGGTTTTGGTGGCGAGCGCGCGCCAGTACTTGGCAGCGTGATGCAGCGGCGCGGCATGGCCGTTGAGGTGGGTCGAAACCACGGATTCCCAGTCCTGCTGGGACATATCGGCCAGTTCACGATCGACGAGATTGCCGGCGTTGCAGACCAGCGCGTCGAGCCTTCCGAACGTGGCGATGGCGGATTCGACGAGGCGACCGGCGCCGTCCCACGAGCTGATGTCGTCGGCGCTGGCGATTGCCTGTCCGCCCGCCTTCCGGATTTCGGCCACGACCGTGTCCGCCGGAGAACCGGCCGACGTGGTGCCCCCGTCGAGTGCAAGGCCTCGGTCGTTGACCACGACGATGGCGCCCTCGGTGGCCAGGGCCTGCGCGTGCGCCCGCCCGAGCCCACGGCCCCCGCCGGTGACGATCACCACGCGCCCTTCGCAGATCCTGCTCATGGCTCGGCCTCGCTCCCCTTGGGAGTCCACAGCAACTCCGCTAGATAGGTTACGTGCCGTAACGTAACACAGCGGGTAGAATCCTGACATGAACACAGGCAGGCAATCCGTAGCGCCAGCGCGCGGCGGCCGCCCGCGTGACCCGCAGATCGACGCGGCGGCGCTCGACGGAGTGCTCTCGGGACTCGACGAACTGGGATACAGCCATCTCACGATCGAAGAGGTCGCTCGCCGATCGGGCAGCACAAAACCGGCGATCTACCGCCGCTGGCCCACCCGCCAGCACCTGGTGCTCGCCGCCCTCGCGGTGCGAGTCGGCCAGGTCGGGGTACCGGACACCGGATGCACGCTCTGCGACCTCAACGAGGGCCTCAACGTGTTCGTCGCCGCCTTCCGGCGAATCCGCCCGGAGGTGCTCGGCCCACTGTTCGCCGACTGCTCCGCCGATCCCACGCTGCGTGCGGTCTTCATGTCCACCCTGTTCGACCCGCCAAGGACCGCAGTGGCCGAGATGCTCGATCGCGCCATGGCTCGCGGGGACATCTGTGCCGATATCGACCGTGACCTGATCCTCGACATGCTCGGGTCGCTGGTGCACTACCGGGCGATGTTCGGGCACGCCTCGCTCAGCGGAACCGAGATCGAGCACGCCGTCGAGGCCCTGATGCGCGGAATCGCCACCGACTACCCCGCCCTTCTCGAGCACAGTCGCCAGATGAAATACCACGAATCCCCGGACATCATCCACTGGAACGGCGACCGGCGTGGTGAGACCTGAAGGCTGACCGCCCTCATAACGCGGGGGCGCCGGAGTTCCTGCGTGAGTCCGGTGAACGCGGTTGCCACAGTGCAGTCCGTGACGTTGGCGGCGGCGACTATCGGGCCAGGAGTCGCCAGGGGCGTGCCTTGGCGACTCCTGGCCCGCGAGAGGTCAGGCGTTGGGGTCGAACGGGATGTTGGCCGGCTTGGCCTTCGAGAGTTCCCCGTTGAAGGAGCTGTCCCTGAGCCCGAACTGGGCGGCGCCGAAGTCGGCCTGCGTCAGTTTGTCGCGAAGGCCCGCCGGGTAGTTGTCCCAGCCGACCAGCGGCGGGTACTGCCACGTGCCCTTGTGGTTCTCCGGCTGCTCACCGAAGGCCGCGATGCGGAAGCAGTGGGTGCCGATGCCGTCCTTGTGGTAGATGACCTTGGGGTGGACGCCCGTGTCGTCCCAGGGGAGCTGGGAACGGGAGTAGATGTTGTAGTTGCCGTGCGCGGACGTCGAGACGTACTGCGGGGTGCTGCCCTCGACCCAGACCACGACGTGTTCCCAGTCGTGTCGGTGCCCGCCGATACCTGAGCCCGCCACCGCCTGATCCTTCTCGAAGTAGAGCCCGTAAATGTAGGCGCACCAACCGTTGTTGCACTTCACGCGCGAGTACGCGTTGGTGTTGTCGAGATCCCATGAGTCGTGGCAGCTGCCGTTGACCGCGCCGGTCGTGTTCAGGCCTGGCGCGATCGTCCCGTCACGGCCGATCGCGGGGGTGGGGTAGCAGCCGTCACTGTCGTAGTCGAAGGCAGGCTCGTAGATGCGGTCCGGCCACGGTGCCGCCCAGTCGAGGGCTTGCGGCGGGTCCGCCAAAGCGACGCCCGACATGCCTAGGACCATCGCGATCACGGAGCCGAACACGAACAACAGCTTCCCGGTCCTTCTGCGGCCGGTGGCAGGGGGCGCGTGTTCTCGGGATGTCACTTCTCGCATAGTGCTCTCCTGATGCAGGGTCGGACGATCACTGGTGCGGATCAGCGTGTGTAGGGCCTCTTAAGTACCAACGTGAGGCCCTACACCAAAGGAAACATGAGAAAGTGTCACGTAAATGAGATCAAACTCAGGTGGCGCTGCGAGGGACATGCCATTAACACGCAGATCACGGCAGATCAACAATGGCAGACGTGGGATACCGGTCCGGTGCCCGTGCGCATCGGTCAGGAGAGCACGAGCTGAGTCACCGAAGGGCCCGGCAGGGTGACGGCCACTTGGCCGTTGCTCACCGGAATGGCACCCAGGTTCGCCGGCTTGGCGTAGCTGACCGTAGTGCCGTCCTTCTGGTAGCCGACGGCCCCGGTTAAGCCCCCGCCGACCGAGATCACCGCATTGTGCGACGTCATGCCCTTGTTCACGATCACGACGACCTTCGGATTCGCGGAGGCGTACACCTCCACTCCGTCGAGCGACGTCGACGAGGACACCAACGACGAACCGAAGTGGGCCAACGATGTGCCTTCCTGCCCAGTGAAGAACCCGATGCCTGAGTACACGGGCATCCGCTCGTTGACACCGGCACCGTTGGCGTTCGGTCCGTCGTAAAGCAGGCCCAGTGCCCCGTTCTTGTCGCCGTAGGCATATCCCCTGGCGCCGGCCGCGGCCAATCGGCCGAACACGCTCGCAGACCACCAGATGGCCGCGTTGCGATACTGGACCGGCTCGGTACCGATGTTCCCGCAGCCCGGCGGGTCGGGATGCACGCCCCAGTCCGAGTTGGTCTCACCGATCTGGATGCCGATCTTGTCGGCTCGTGACGGCACAATATTGGTGATGATCTGCCGCACCGCCGCGACGTCGTTGGTCCACTGCACGGTTTCGGCGAGCAACTGAGTGTCGCACAACGGTTTCTCGCCCGCACCGTACTTGTGGAAGTCGACGAAATCGGTGCGCGTACCGCTGCCGGCGAGGAATTCCGTGATGTAGTCCATCTTCGGAGAGGAGGCGGCCGGGCCGCCCACGGAGATGCTGGGGTCTACCGCCTTCATCGCGTCGTAGACGGTGTTGAACCTGGCCGAGTACGACTTGGCATCGCCATTCTCCTTCGAATCGGACTCGTTGCCGATGATCCATCGGCCGATCCGGTTCCCGCCCAGGTTGAAATGCCGGACCAGGTTGGCCGCGTCGGCCGCGTTGTCCGGCACGATGAGCGTCGGCTCCGCCCCGACTTGCTTGATCGCCGTGATCCACGCGTCACCGGGGACGGTCTTGTCCGCGCCCGCGCCCCCGGCCACGATCGCACTTGCCGGGTTGCCAGGTACGGCGTAGACGAGTTCCATCCGCAGCGAGCCGTAGAGACCGTTCAGCATGGCCCGATGTCGCGGGTCACTGGTGATGTACTTGTCGTATCCGTAACCCGTGATGTCGGCGCTGAACGTGTCCCTGGGTACCGAACGCACGGTGGAGCCGAAGATGATCAGAATGGTGGCTGGGGCGGCGTTTGCTGTCGCCGTGAGTTGCGTGGCGACAACGAAGGCGATCACCACGGAGGCAGCGAGGCGTCGCCTTTTGCGATATGGCAAGGAGTGTCTCCAACTGGCCGGGAACCGAAATGATCACGCTACCGCCTTTCCCAGGAACTGTCATGGACTTGAAAAGCCTTTGCCAGGGGGCCCGAGACAGTGCTATTACGTGGCGGCACGGACGATCGAAGGCCGGATAGCAGCTGGCTTTGAGAGTCCGCGGAGGGATCTTCATTGTTTTGTGCGGATCTTCACTATTTCGACGCCGGCCATTTCGGGTAGGTCCATTAGGCGGGCGCGGACTTGTAAAAGAAGTCTGCGAATACCTACAGCATCACGGACTCGCGGTCGCACGGGCCACGCATGTTCTGGTGTTCATGGTGGAAGCCGAGTGCGTGCAGGAACTCGTGACGTACAGTGCCCTGCCACCGCTGTGGGCGGGACGTGGTGTACCCAACCAGGTTGAGGCTGCGCTGGCCGGGGCGTCCGCCGGCTCGCTCCACTTGCGGTATTCGCCGGGTCGAACTCCGGCTCGTCATCGGCATCGGAAATGCTGCGGCGCCACGCTTGCTGGAATCCCTTCCCGAGGACGTGCTTGCCACTCTGGAAGTCCGCAACGCGAGCATTTCGGGTAGGTCCATGGCAATTCCCCGCTCAAAGGTCGATCAGAAGAAATCGCCTCGCGGTCCACCGGGGTTAACCGGAAACGCAAGGCCAAACGAGTGAATCACCGGACGAGCCGCGACAACTACGCAGTGTCACTATTGTTTGCCTTTCGAGCAAGAATTCGATCTTCAATTAGTGAACTCCCCGGCAAAAAATTGTCCCAGAGCCGTAAGGTGCCTGTAACGCCCCCAACTCGACCGACGACACACAGATGTTCCTGGTGGTGGCTCGGGCCTTCCGGGCGCGCCGAAGCGGGAGGCGTAGTGGATATGACAACAACCGCGTCATCAGATTTGCAGAACGCCGTCGTGGAGCGGGTCGTGCAGCGAACCGAAGCACGCCAAGCGAATATTTGCGTCCTACGCGAGCCGGGCGGTATCGCGCACGCTGACGATCCGAGCCGGGTGGCTACCCGGATAGATCGCCTCGGCCGCTACTACCCGGACGTGCGGCCGGTCAACCCGGCGGCGATCGCGGCGGGCGAGCCGGCGGCGATGTCAGCGGCGGGCGCGATTCTCGAACGGATAATCCTGACCAATGATCTCCTCGGCGTGGGATACCTCGAAGGTGGTGTAACCGCCGCGCGAGCTGTCGGACGGATCAATATCCGGGACGGGCGCGGACGGCTGCTGGGCTACGGCACGGGTTCGCTGGTGTCGCCGGAGTTGCTGCTTACCAACCACCACGTGTTGACCGACGCCGAGGTGGCCGGCTTCAGCACTGTCGAGTTCAATTATCAGGACGGGGTCGACGGCCGGCCGGTGCCGGTGCGGGCCTTCGCGCTGGAGCCGCAGCGATTCTTCCTCGCCGACGAGCAGCTGGACTTCGCGTTGGTCGCGGTACGGGCGAGCGTGGCCGAACTGGCCTCGTTCGGATTCAACCGGCTTATCGAGGCGGAGGGCAAGGCGATAGTCGGCGACTTCGTCACCATCATCCAGCATCCGCAAGGCGGGAAGAAACAGGTGGCGCTGCGGGAAAACCGGGTCGTGGATGTTCTCGACCGGTTCCTGCACTACGAAACGGACACGGAACCCGGGTCGTCGGGTTCGCCGGTCTTCAACGACCAATGGGAGATAGTCTCGCTGCACCACGCGAGCGTTCCCGCCGCCGACCACGGCGAGCTCGGCGGTTTCCTGAACGAAGGAATCCGGGTCAGCCGGCTGCTCGCGTTCCTGCGGGGAAAGCAATTCCCTGCCGCGCAGCAGTCTCTTGCCGACCGAATTTTCTCGCCGTCCGGGCGGCAAGAAAATTCGGCTTCGGAACAGGGGCCACAGCCCGCTCCGAGCGGGTCGTACCAGGTGCTGACCGTGACCACGCCGTTCGACATCCGCCTGCGTGCTGAGCCGATCGCCGCGGTCGCAGCGGCACAAGCGGAGGCAGGCCGGATCGACCAGGACTATTCGAACCGCACGGGATACGACCCGGACTTCCTTTCCGGACACCGGGTGCCGTTGCCCGTCCTCGGCCCGGAACTTGTCCCGTTGGCGGCAATCAACCGGACTGCCACCAGCGAGCCGAAGTATGTGCTGCCCTACCACCACTTCAGCGTCGTGATGAACAAACAGCGAGGACTGGCCTTCTTCACCGCGGTCAACGTCGACGGTACTACCAGCGTCCGGCTGCGCCGCGACGCCGACCACTGGTCGCTGGACCCTCGAATCGACCTGAGCGAACAGATCGGCGAGGAGGTCTACCGGGACAACCCGCTCGACCGGGGCCACCTGGTCCGCAGGCTCGACCCGGCATGGGGTGCGACCCCCGCCGTCGCGCAGCTCGGCAACGACGACACGTTCCATTTCACGAACTGCTCCCCGCAGCACAAGGACTTCAACCAGAACCAGACCACGTGGGCGGGGCTGGAAGACTACATCCTGGAGAACGCGGACAACGCGGACCTGAAGGTCAGCGTTGTCACCGGCCCGTTGCTGGCCACCGACGACGACAGGTATCGAAATGTGCAGCTTCCGCGCCAGTTCTGGAAGGTTGTCGCGATGGTCAAACAGAGCGGCGAGCTGTCCGCAACCGCGTACCTGCTGAGCCAGGAAGAACTCATCCATGGCCTGGAGGTGGCGCCTGCCGACTTCTCCTATGGCGCCTACCGGACCTACCAGGTGCCGGTTCGCCGAATCGAAAATTTGACCGGGCTCTCGTTCGGAAACCTGGTCGATGCCGATCCGCTGGCTGGGCTGGAGTCGACAGCCGGAGCCCAGGAGATCACGCACCTCGGTCAGCTCGTGCTCTGACGAGGGCCGCCGTCGGAACGCTGTGCAGCGAGCCGTTCCGGGGGAACCAGCTTTGACCAGGCGTTTGTCCGGTTTTCAAGATAGCTGAGTGGACCTTGGGACTCGGACACTCGCCCGAAGCATGACTCTCAGTCGGCGATACCGGAACCGGGGGACGACGCGTCGGCGAGTGATCGGAGCACGTCGGCCGCCGTCGACAGGTCCGCGGGCCATCGCCCGGTGATGGCTTTCCACGCTCCTCGCAGCGACACTTGCTCGGCGAGGACGAGGTACGGACCACTGCCCCAGCGGGTCGCCACGACCGTGCCGATCCGATCCAGTTCACCTGGTCCGGGTGCGCCTCCCGGCAGAAAGTCCAGCGTGTGGCTTTTTTCGCTCGCGGTCAGATCGTCTTCCAACCCAGCGCCGGCGCAGGTGTAACTCCGCAGGACGTTGCGCGCGTTGACGCTGGGGGGCATCGGCGCGTCGGGATGGCCCGCGTTGTACTCCGAAACCGTGCCGTAAGCCGTGTACCGCGGGACCCCCGCACCGGAAGTTGTCGCCATGCTGCAGATCGTAGGCGTGCCGTGCGGGGGTAGTCACGGGCCCCGGCTACAGCACCGCGTCCGTCCGGCCGCGATCTCGGCGAAACGGACGCGGCCGGACGCCGAAGCGCTCGGAGAGCCGCGTTGGTGCTAAGTGCCCTACGCCAAGCCCTCCCCCAGCGCGGCGGCGATCCAATCCAGGCGGTCGAGGGGCGTCAGCGCATAGTGGTAGAAATCGATCCGCCGAACGCCGGCGGCCCTGGCCGCCGCGACCTTAGCCGCCAGATCGGCCCAGTTGGTGCAATCGGGTAGCAGCGGCCGCAGCGCACAGCTCAGCGGCGTTTCCGGGCCGAGCACCGTACGATACGCAGCCAGAATCGACGCCACGCGTTCCGGCGTATCGGCATATCCCAGTACCGAGAACTCCGCCGCTTCCGCCGCGACCCTGGCCGGATCGATGCCCAACTTGCGCGCGGCGACGAGTGGGGACTCATCCGCCGCGGTTCCGGCCATGACATACCGCATCGCACCGGCGTGGTCGACGAAGCTGAGTTCGACCCCGGCCGCCGAGACGACCGCACTCACATCCCTCGTCAGCTCCGCCACCACGGTCTCCCGCGCGGCCAGGTAGCCCTCCACCTCCGCTTCGAGGGAGGGTTCCAGTTCGATGAAGGACCGTCCTGCCCACACCGGCTCCAGCGCACGCTTTATCTCGGTGACGAGCAGCTCGACGTCCAACCCGGCGTCGGCGCCGTGGCGGCGACAGTGCACACAGAAGCACAGGCCGAGCAGGGTGCGTACTTCCGCCGAAAGCTCGATCAGGTAACGCTCGTGGTGTTCGCCGTGCTCGAAAGAACGATAATGCAGGCATTCGGCGAGCAACCGGGTGATCGGATACCGGCAGACGTCGGCGGCCAGCGCCAGGAAATAGTCGCGGACCTTCGGGTTCGCCGGGCAGAGATCGCCTCGGGAACGGTCGCCGTACACGTTCTGTACGGTGCATTCCGGGTTCGTCGCGCCGATTCGGGAATTGTGCGTGAAAATCGTCCACGCCTGTACCTCGAGCCCCCGTCGCGCAGCGTGGTCTCCCAGCTTGCCAAGGACATCCACTCCACCTGCGTCCTCGGCCAGCGGCGGCACCATCCCGACCGGATAACTCGCGGCACGAGGGATGAACCACGAAATATCGCCCTCGTGGCGATAGACCCGGCGGACCGGATTGTGCGGGAAAACGTCCCGGGCATTGTGATAAGTGGCCGATATCGAAATCGCGTCCACGCCGGCGCGGTCGGCCAGGTTTCCCAGCACCGTGTCATAGCCTTCATCCACCAGATCGGTGCCGAAGACGAACATCGAGGACTTCATGCCGTGGCTCCAGTCTGCCGGCGCAGCACCCGGCCGGCCGCCGCTCCGGTGTCCTTGCCACCGTCCACCACGACCACACCGTTCACCACGACCATCCGCACGCCACCACAGAAGCGGTGTGGATGCTCGAAGGTGGCGTTGTCGGTAATCGAGTTCGGGTCGAACAACACGAGGTCCGCGACCGCGCCTTCGGTGATCACCCCGCGATCGGTCAGCCCCAACCGGCCGGCGGGCAACGAGGTCATCTTGCGCACCGCCTCTTCCAAGGAGAGCACCTTCTCCTCGCGCACGTACTGGCCGAGCACCCTGGCGTAGGTTCCGTAACTGCGAGGATGCGGGCGGCCGCCCGCCTCGGGGCTGAGCGTCCAGCCATCGCTCCCGATCGCGGTGAGCGGGTGGCGCATGATCCGGCGCAGGTTGTCCTCGGACTGCCCGTGCACGATCGTGAGGATCTCGCCGCCGGCCTCGGCGAGCAGGTCCAGTGCGGCATCCACCGGATTCTGGCCACGAGCCTCGGCGACCTCGGTGAGCGTCCGCCCGATGTGCTCGGTCAAGGGCCCGTCCGGAACCTCGGCGATCACCACGGTGTCGGGTTCGAACACCCGCAGTCCGGCCTTGAGTTCCTCCGGACGCTGGGCGGCGATCTGCTCGCGGATCTTCTCGCGCTGTACCGGATCCGCCAGTCGTTCCCGCATCTTCGCCACCCCACCGACCAGTGCCCAGCGTGGCAGTACAACAGCCAGCCCAGTGCTTCCGGCGGTGTAGGGGTACTGGTCCATCAGCACATCCATGCCACCCGAGGACGCCTTGTCGACCATCTCCAAGGTATCGCCGACCTTCGGCCAATTCGCGCGGCCCATGACCTTGTGGTGGCTCAACTGCACCGGCAGCCCTGCCCGGCGTCCGACCTCGAGCGCCTCGGCCACGGCTTCCACCAGCGTGGTCGCCTCGCTGCGGATATGCGTCGAATAGAAGCCACCGGCCTCCGCCGCTGCCGCCGCCACCGCGATCAGTTCCGCCGTGGTGGCCGCGCTGGCCGGCGCGTAGGTGAGGCCGCTGGAAATCCCGTACGCGCCCGCCGCCATCGCGTCGGCGACGTGTCCGGCCATCTCCGCAAGCTGCCCTGGCGTGGGCTCGGCGGTGTCGAAACCCATCACCGCCATCCGGACGCTGCCATGCCCGACCTGGCAGGCCACGTTTCCGGAGAGTGGCAGTTTGTCAAGCAACGTAAGAAACTCCGCCGCGGTGTTCCACGATCCCCATGGCAATCCGGCATCGAGGAAACCCGAATACTCCCGCAGCAGTTCCATCCGCGCCGGAAGCACGGGAAACGGGGAGAACCCGCAGTTGCCGGTCAGCTGCGTGGTCACGCCCTGCGCGGTCATCGGCAGCGCGCGAGGGAAACGCGTCAATGTGAAGTCCGAATGCGTGTGCAGATCGATGAATCCGGGACTGAGCACGAGGTCGCGCGCGTCGATGACAGTGGTGGCCGAAACGTGGCCGAGCTGACCGACTTGGTCGATGTGACCGTCGACTACGGACACATCGGCGCGGAAACCGGCGGCACCGGTACCGTCGACGACGTTGGCACCAGCGAAGAGGAGGTCACTGCTCACTGGAAGACACCGCCAGCGCCTTCACTTCGACCAGCACACCCGGTCGCAGTCCACAGTAGATGGTGGTCCTGGCGGGATAGGGTTCGGTGAAGAATTCCGCGTATACCGAGTTGAACTCGGCGAAGTCATCCGTATCGGTGAGGTAAGCGTCCACCGAGATCACATCGTCCAGTCCGGCGCCGCTCGCCTGAAGAGCGTCGCGCAGGTTCTGCATGGCCAGCCTGGTCTGTGCGGTCAAGCCTTCGACCAACGACCGGTCCGGTAGGTAACCACATTGTCCGGCCGCCGCCACCAGTGAGCCAATCCGCACGCTTGCCGAGTACGGTCCACCGGGGTTCGGGCCGTCGGGGACCACACCTGCGATGCGAGCCATCAAAAAACTCCTTCATCCTCTAGAAAAATGTGACGATTCCGTCGACAACGTTGTAGTCGTCGTCGATCAGCGGGATCAGCGGCGCCTTGTCGAACGCGGCGCACGGGTGGGACAGTCCGAACACGACGGTGTCACCGGCGGCGATCGCGAGTTCAGGATCGATCGTCAAGAAGGCGTGCTGGTCCATCAGCTTCGTGACCTTGCCTTCGCGTAAGCTCGCGACCTCGCCGTTACGCCGGTGCAACCGCAGCGGGATCGGCATCTCCACGTCGTATGGCAGGTCACGCTTTCCCGCGCCGACAATCGCCAGCCCGGGCTCTGGCCGGGACAATACGACCGCCCAGGACTCCAGGGCGTTGCGCAGCTCCAAGGGCTCGCCGTCCACCCTCCTGCCGTCCAAAGGGGACAGTCGGTGATAGCGACCCTCGTCGTGTGAAACATAGCAGCCACTACGCAGCACGACCTTCGGCACAACCGGCGAATCCGTCCAGCCGGTCAGCCGCTCGACCACCCGGTCGAAGTGAATGCTGCCGCCGGCTGTGACGATGACCTCGCCTGAGGCGAACAGACCCGCGTCGGCGATCTCCGTCACGATTGCCCGGACCTCGTCCAGCAGCAGGTTCACCGAGTCCAGCTCTTCTTTGCTGGCACCCGATGCGGCCAGGCCCTCGTAGGCTTCGACGCCCACCAGTTCCAGGTTGCTCGCGCGCTCCACCGCACGGGCCACCTCGATCGCCTCCGCCCTCGTGCGCACACCCGTGCGTCCGCCGGACACGCCGAGCTCCACCAATACCGGTAGCCGCCGCGATGACAACACCCCACGCAACGCCTCGTCCATCAGTTCGACGGACGCGGGATCGTCGACAAGACAGGTGAACTCGAATTCCGGATCCTGCTCGAGCTCCGCACCGATCCAGCGCAGGGCCTGTGGCTCGACCAGCTCGTTGGCCAGCAGCACACGCCGCACCCCGAACCGGCGCATGATCCTGACCTGACCGGCGGTGGCGGCGGTGATCGCCCAGGCACCGGCGGCGAGCTGCCGCTCGAACAGCTGCGGGCTCATCGTGGTCTTACCGTGCGGCGCGAGCTCGACGCCATGGCGCCTGCAGTACTCGGCGAAAGTGGAAATGTTGTGCGCCAAGGCATCCGCGCGCAGAGTCGTCACCGGAAGCGACAGTTCACCGCGCGCCACATTCCAGCCTTGCCGCCCCAGTTCGGAGAGCGGGAGCTCCACGCCGAGCGGGACTCCTTTGTACCGGTGATCCAGTACGATCTTGCCGAGTTCGTCGGTACGCATGGTGATCAGGCCCCCGCCGCGGTGGTCTCGGAAACGACTGGATTGCTCAGCGAACCGATACCGGGAATACGGCACTCGGCCACGTCGCCCTCGGCGAGAACCACCGCGCCCGGCGTTCCGGTGGAGATGATGTCCCCAGGGAACAGCGGCATGACCTTGCTGTGGAAGCTCACCAGAAACTCCGGCGAGTACATCATGTTCGACACCGTGTTCTTCCGGTGCACCGATCCATTGTGGATGGTCTGCACCTCGATCTCGGCCAGCGAGGCGAAGTTGGCCCGCACTTCCTCGAGCGGAACCAGTTCGGGGCCGAAGGAGAAGAAGGTCGGGAAGTTCTTCGACCGGGTGAGAAAGCGCGGATTGCGCTGCAGGATGTCCTCGGCGGTCTGGTCCAGAAGCGGCACCACGCCCCAGACGTAGTCCAGCGCATCGGCCTCGGACACGTTGCGGCAGTACTTTCCGATCACCAGCCCGATTTCCGCTTCCGCGGTCACCCGCTCGCTCTGCACGGGCAGCACGATCGGCTCGCCCGGCCCGATGATCGTGTGATCGCCCTTCATGAAGGAGGCCGGTTCGGTGGGCACCGACTCGGAGAGGTCCCCGGCGTGCGCAACGTAGTTCAGCCCGATCCCCCAGAGCTTGCGGGGAGATCGGTACGGCGCCACGAAAGTGACCGCCGCCGTGGTGAGGAACATCGAGTCGTCGGCCTGCCGAGCCGCCGTCAACGCCGCCCGGTACGTCTCGGGGTCGACCAGCTCCATCGCGTCACCGGAAAACCCCGGGAGGATCAGGTCCACCGGGATGGTGCCACGCTCGGCGTCCACCAGTACCGGGCGCCGCGCCGTTTCTTGGGCAATCGTCGCTATCCGCACGTCTCCTCCTTCACCTGTGGGTCAGTACCACAGTTTTTTGTTCACGATGTTCATCAACGGTTCGCCCGCGACGAAACGCTCAGCGTTACCACGGAACACCGCGAGCCTGCGGTCGTCGATGTAGGGCCCTACCACTGCCACATGCGGGGTGACGATGGCTTTCGGATTGCGCCAGAGCGGGTGCTCGGCCGGCAACGGCTCGATCTCGAACACGTCCAGCCCCACGCCGCCTAGCCGACCGGCATCCAGGGCCTCACCGACAGCGTCCAGGGACACCGTCGGACCGCGCCCGATGTTGACCAGTAGACAATGCGCCGGAACCAGTGCCAGGCGCGCGGCGTTGATCAGCCCTTCACTTTCCGGCGTGTGCGGAAGCGTCAGAACCACGATGTCGGCCTGGGGCAGCAGGGAATCCAGTTCTTCCGGCGCGTGCAACGCCAGCATGCCTTCGGGCGGATCGGTGCGCTGCGGGTCGACCCCGAGCACGGTCACCCCGAAGGCGTGCAGCATCCGCCCGATCTCTTCGCCGATGCCGCCGACACCGATCACCAACGCGGTGGCCTCCGGCAAGTGCAGCACATCGGAATCCGCCAGGTGCCGGGTCCACTCGGCGTTCACTTGCTGGCGCGCGTAGCGATGCAGGCCGCGTGCCAGCGCGAGGACCAATGCGACGGCATGCGTGGCGACGTGATCGTTGTAGACACCACGGAAGTTGGTGACCTCGACCGGATGCGCAACCAGCTCGTCGAAGAAATAGCCGGCAGGCGGTGCGGCCATCGGAGCCTGCAGCCAGCGCAATTTCCCAGCTGCCGCGAGGAGTTCCCGGTCGAGCGTTCCGTACGCGGCATCGGCGTCCGGCAGGAACTCCAGCGCCTCCGTCCGGGTCTCGGCGACTCGCACGGTCAGGCCATCGACGCCCGCCACGGAGGCCGCCCACTGTCGGGTCACCTCGTCCAGGGGTGGCAGCACGACCAGCTCGGTACTCATCGATCTCCTGTCCGTTCGGTGAATTCGATTCGATTCAGCCACGTTCCACCCACGGTGAAGGCCACCAGGTTCTGTTCGAACAGCTTTCCCCACCTCGGTCCGTAGCCGGGACTGGCGCCCGCGCCATGTGCCGAGACCACCACGTTCGGCAGATCCCAGAGCGGGGAATCCGCCGGCAGCGGTTCCGGATCGGTGACGTCCAGTCCGGCTCCACGCAGCTGCCCGTCGGTCAATGCCGCATACAGTGCCTCGTGATCGACCAGTGCGCCGCGCCCGACATTGACCAGCCAGCCCGATCCGAGCATGGACAGTTCCCGCGCACCGATCAGGCTGCGGGTGTCCGCTGTGGACGGTGCGCTGATCACGACCACGTCAGCCCACTCGCACAGCTCGGCCAGCGCCGCCGGTCCACGCACATCCGACACGCAACCGTCGTAGCGCAAGGGGTTCCGCTTGATTCCCGCAACGCTCATATCCCACGCGAGTGCGCGGCGGGCCACTTCTTCACCGATCAATCCCAGCCCGACGACCAGCATCCGCTTGCCGCCGAGCTCTTCTCCCACGAGGGGTTCCCACCGGTGCTGCGTCATATTGCGCACCGAGCGGCCGAGCTCCCGGGTACACGCCAGCAGCAGACCGAAGGCGTGCTCGGCGACACACGCCGAATGCACTCCGTGCGCGGTGGTGAGCACAATTCCTCGTGCCGCGAGGCGGTCGAGCGGGTACTGCTCGGTTCCGGCCCCGGTTCCCGCTATCCAGCGCAGGGAGGGAGTAAGGAAATCGTCTCGCCAGTAGGAGGTCACGAGTACCTCGGCACCATCGGCCATCGCGGCCGCGACCTCGTCCTGGGTACCTGCCACCAGAACGTCCACATCAGGCATCTTGCTCAGCGCGGTGTCCACCTCGGCGGGGTACCACGGATGCAGCACAACACGAATCACTGACGATCTCCTGTTCAGTGCCTGTCGGAGAACCCGGACGCGATCGTGTCGCCAGGGTGCTCGTCAGGGAACTTTCTTGCGTTTGCGGTGTTGGCGCCAGGCCGCCCGATAGAGCGGCCTGCGCGCCCGGGGGTTCCCTGGGCGCTACGCAGGTAGCTTCCTGTCTCATGTCTCCTGTTCAGACCGTCGGAATGGGAGCGCCCTTGCCCTTGTCACTGCGCGGATCCATCACATCGCGGATCGCGTCGCCGAGAACGTTGAACGCGAGCATCAAGGCGACCAGCGCCACGGTCGGGCCGAACACCATCCACGGCGCCGCGGTGATGAAGTTGCGCGCCTCGGACAGCATGCTGCCCCAGTCGGCCTGTGGCGGGCTGACGCCGAGCCCGAGGAAGGCCAGCGAGGCATAGGCCAGCTGCGCGGTCGACATGCTCAACGCCCCGAGGACGACCACCGACGGGAGCACGTTGGGCACCACGTGCCGCAACAGCGTCACGACCGGGTGCACGCCGGCAAGCTTCGCCGCGTCGAGGTACTCACTGGTCTTGATCTGCAGCGTGGCGGATCGCGCGATGCGCGCGAACCTGGGGATGTAGACGATCGCGATGGCCAGTGACGCGTTGATCAGGCCGGGGCCGAGTACCGCGACGAGGATGATCGCCAGCAACAGCGTTGGAAACGCGAACAGCACGTCCTGCGAGCGGGTCAAGGCCATGTCCACGAACCCGCCGACGTACCCGGCGATCACTCCGATGGCGAGCCCGATCACCAGCGCGATCACCACCGACAGCACGGCGACCACGATCGCGATCTTGGTGCCGTCGATGACCCGGCTGAGCACATCGCGACCGAGATCATCGGTGCCCAGCCAGTGCGCTCCCGAGGGACCGGTCAAGCTGCTCGCCACCTCGCCGACATTCGGATCGTGCGGCTCCAGCATCGGCGCCAGGATCGCCAGCAGCGCGAACACGGCGACCACCACCGAAGCGGCCATACCTGACTTGTGGCGCACGAGCTGGTGGAACACCCCATCCCGGCCACGACGTTGCTTTCGGGGTGGGACAACGGAACTGTGGTTTGCACTCATCGTGACCTCTGGCGTGGGTCGAGAAGCGGGTAGAGCATGTCAATCGCCGCGTTGACCACCACGAACAGCGTGGCGAACACCATCGTCGCCGCGGTCACTTCCGGATAGTCGCGGTTGTTGATCGCTTCGAGCATTCCCCGGCCCAGCCCGGGAAGGCTGAACAGCTGCTCGACCACGATCAGGCCGCCGAGCATCACGCCGAGCTGGAACCCGAGGAACGTGATGATCGGTGGCAGCGCGTTACGCAACGCGTGCAGGTAGTGGATTCGCTGCACCCGGACACCGACCGCGCGGGCGGTCACGATGAACGGATCGTGCAGCACCTCCAGCGTGGCACTTCGGGTCATCTGCATGGTCATCGCGGCGAACGGCAACGTGATGGTCAGCAGCGGCATGATCAGCGAGCGAAGGTGCCCGGCCGGGTCCTCCTGCCACGGGACGTAGCTGACCTGGAACAGGTCCGGTGCGATCTTCGAACCGATCAGCAGCACCAGCACACCGATCACGAATGTCGGAACGGAGAACACCACCAGCAGGCTGGAGCGAAGGATCACGTCGATGCGTTTGTTGGCGTGCACCGCGGCCATGATGCCGGCCGGAACGCCGATCACCGTGGAGAAGAACAGGCACAGCAGCGCTAGTTCCGCCGAGACCGGGATCTGCTGGGAAAGATCGGAGGAAACACTGCGACCGGTGATCGGGGACGTCCCGAAGTCACCGCTGATCGCGCTGCCGAGCCAGTGCACGTACTGCAGCGGAAGCGGCTGGTCAAGGCCGAGCCGATGACGTACGGTCGCGAACTGCGCCGCCGTAGCCCCTTCCTGACCGACGATCACGCTGGTGAGATCACCGGGAATCAGGGATCCCAGCAGGAAGACCAGGATCGACACGACCAGTAGTACAGCGGCCAGGCTGGCGAACCTGGTGGCCAGCATGCGTGCCATCAGTCATCACTCCGCTCATCGGGAAACGCTTTACCCGGGAAGTGGCACGCGACCAGCCGGCCGTCACCGGCCGCGGTCAATGCGGGCTTCTCATCCTCACAACGCTGTACGGCCAGCGGGCACCGGGTGCGGAACCGGCAGCCGGTCGGCGGGTCCATCGGGCTGGGCACATCGCCGGACAGCACGATGTCGGTTCGACGCTGCTCGATCTCCGGATCCGGCACCAGCGCCGCTCGGCGCAGTGCCACCGAATAGGGGTGCAACAGCTGTTTGGCGAACTGGTCCGCCGACGCGGTCTCCACCACCTCACCCAGGTACATCACCGCCACCCGATGGCTGATCGCCTGCACGGCGGCGAGGTCGTGGCTGATGAACAGATACGCCACACCCAACCGGTCCTGCAGGTCGACCAGCAGGTTGAGGATCTGCGCCTGCAGCGAGATGTCCAGCGAGGCAACGGATTCGTCGTGCACCACCAGCGCCGGTTCGGCGATCAGCGCCCTGGCGATGCAGGCACGCTGCTGCTGGCCACCGGACATCTCGTGCGGCATCCTCGCCGCCATCTCCGGCTTGAGGCCGCACAGCGTGAGAATCTCGGCCACTCGGTTGCGGGTGACCTTGATTCCCCTGGCGCGCAGGGGTTCCTCGATGGACGCGCCCACGGTACGGCGCGGATTCATCGAACCGGCCGGGTTCTGGAAGACCATTTGCAGGCTGCGGCGGCGCGCCGCGCCCTCCGCACCACGAGCCCAGATATCGCCGCCGTTGACCCGTACCGAGCCGCTGGTGGGTTCGAGCAGGCCGACGAGCAGCCTGGCCACAGTGGACTTTCCGCAGCCGGATTCGCCGACAACGCCAAGGGTTTCACCGGCGCGCAGCGTCAGCGAAACACCGTCGACCGCGTGTACGACCTTGTGTGCTCCCTTGTCCCGCACCGGGAAATGCTTGACCAGATCGTTGACTTCGAGCAGTGGCTGACCGGATTCGGCGCCGATAACGGCTGCCATCACACACCTCCCGCGTGGCTGAGCTCGGAGACCGGGTTCCCGCTCTCCTGGGTGAGCAGACATCTGCTCCGATGTCCGGGGCCGGCCTCCAACAGCGCCGGGTGGGTCGTGCGGCAACGATCCTGGGCGAACGCACAGCGCTCGGCGAACCGGCAGCCGGTCGGCGGGTCGGCCATGTCCGGCGGGAACCCCGGCAGCGTCGGCAGTGCCCCACGCGTCTGATCGGGCCTCGGGATCGAACGCAGCAACCCGGCGGTATACGGATGACGTGGTGCGGCGAACAGATCGAGGACCGGCGCCTCCTCCACGATCTCGCCGGCGTACATGACCGCGACACGGTCACACATTTTCGCGATCACGCCCATGTTGTGCGTGATCAGCAGCAGTGCGGTACCGCGCTCGGTGGTCAGCCGCTTCATCAGCTTCAACACCTGCGCCTGGATCGTCACGTCAAGCGCCGTGGTGGGCTCGTCGGCGATCAGGAGCTGCGGCTCGTTGATCATCCCCATGGCGATCACCACCCGCTGGCGCATGCCGCCGGACATCTGGTGCGGGTAGGAAGCGCGCTGCCGCGCCGGATCGGGCATGCCCACTCCGGCCAGCGCCGACTCCACCCTGCCGTGCGCGGACTTCCCGGTCGGCCCGCCGTGCGCGCGCAGCGCTTCGGACAATTGCCAGCCGATGGTGAACGCCGGGTTCAAGGCGGTCATGGGATTCTGGAACACCATTCCCGCACCGGATCCGCGCATCTGCCGCAGCTCTTCGTCGTTCAGCGCGAGAACATCCCGCCCGGCAAGCGAAATGCTGCCGGACTCGATTCGGCCGGGACGCGGTACCAGGCGGAGCGCGGACATCGCTGTCACGCTCTTACCGGAACCGGACTCTCCGACCAGGCCCAGGGTTTCGCCCTCGGCGACCTCGAAGGACACGCCCTCGACCGCACGCACGACACCGCGCGGCGTGTGGAACCAGGTGTTGAGATCGCGTACGGACAGAACCGGTGCGCCAGTGGTCGAAGGTGTGTGGCCGTGAGAAGGTTTGCCATCCACCGAATCCACCTCCTTTCCGAGAGGGTCGGCCGTGGAACTCCGGGTCCGGCGAGGGGGTTAGCTCCGCCGGACCCGGAAGAGGGGTGCTACTTGACGGTCACCGCTGTCAGGAACTGACGGGCGAGCGTCGGGTCGGGCTGCGCGGAAGTGACCTTCGATCCATAGGCGATCAACGCGTTCGGCGCCGCCACCGTGATATCGGGGAACACCAGATCGTCCTGCATCTTTTCCAGCTGCTGCAGCTTCTGCGTGTACTGCGCCGGATCGCCTGCCACGGCGTCGTTGATCAAGGCGGTCATCTCCGGCGGCGTCGGTCCCTGCCTGCCCGGTCGCGGCGAGAGCAGGAACATCGGGTCACCGGTGAACGCGTAGACGTTGTCGAGGATGTCGTAGTTGGCCTTGTTCTGGTGATCGAGCCAGACCGTGTTCTGGTTGGCCTGGATGTTGACCCGGATGCCTGCCTGCGCCAGCTCGCTCTTCGCCAACTCCGCGAAGCGATCGAGGTAGCTGCCGTAGCCGGCGAGGTGGTCGAGCGTGATGTCGATACCGTTCGGGTAGCCGGCCTTTGCCAGCAGTGTCTTGGCCTGCTGGACATTCCTGGTCTGGTTGGCAAGCTGGTCGGGCGGCACGGCCCACGGCGTGGACGGCGGCAGCTGAGCGCTTGGTACGGCCTGGCCGAGGAAGGCGCCCTGCACGATCTCCTGACGGTCGAGCGCGAGGGAGATCGCCCGGCGCACATCGGGATTGTCAAAGGGCTTGCGGCCGCTGTTGATGTTCAGCCGGACTGTGGTGGTACCCGGAACGCTGACAACCTTGACCTGGCTGTTCTTGGCCAGCTGCAGGGTGTTCTCCGCACTGGGGAACACCAGATCCACCTGGCCGGACTGCAGCGCCGCGACCTGCGCCGACTGGTCAGGCATGTACTTGATGTCCAGCCTCTGATACTTCGGAGCGGCAGCGGTGTTCCAGTAATTGTCGTTGCGCTGGAGGATCAGTTCGCTGTTCGGGCTGTAGGACACCACCTTGAACGGTCCGGCGCCCATGACGTCGGTCTTCGCGTTGTGGCTGGCCAGCCAGTTCTTGCTGAGGATCCCTGAGCCGATCAGGAACGGACCGCCCAGGTTGAGCAGGAAGCCGGCGTCCGGCTTGGTCAGCGCGAACCGGACGTGCATGTCGTCGACCTTGGTCACCGCGCCCACGTTGGCGAACCTGGCCTTGGCATATGGCAGGCCGTCGGAGAGCAAGCGCTGGAAGGAGAAGACCACGTCGTCCGCGGTGACCGGGCTGCCGTCGGAAAACTTTCCCCCGGGACGCAGCGTGAAGTCGTAGGTCTTGCGGTCCGCGCTCATGGTCCATGCGGTGGCCAGATCGGGCTGCACCACACCCTTGCCGTCGACGAGCACCAGACCGTTGTACACGAGCTGCCACGCGTACATCGTGGCGATCTGCGACGACTGAGTCGGGTCGAAGGTCTGCGGCGGCACGGTTTCCGCGACTACCAATGTGGAACTCGAACTACTCGGACTGCTTGCTGTTCCCCCACCACAGGCAGTAAGGGCGAGCGCCAACGCGGTCAGCGCCACCACACCCTTTGTTCGCAATAGCCTCATCTGCTGAATTTCCTCTCATGATCCGGATCCACATTGATCACGGAAACCGGTCACTGCCGAAGGTGCGCCAATTCCCCGGCAGAAAAAGGGGACATTGACTAGATAACGTTATTACCGCGCGAGGCGGGGAAAACATAACCAGCGGTATGGTCGTGTACCGCTCATGGCTCAGAAGCCGGCGACGAGTCCTCCGTCGACCCGGACTTGTGAACCTGTTATATACGAGGCACGCTCGCTGCACAGGAACGTTGCCACGTCCGCGAACTCTTCAGGTTTGCCATAACGACCGGCGGGGATACTCCCTTCTGATTGCTTCCGCACCGATTCGACGTCCATGCCGCGGCGCTCGGCCTGGTTGGCGTCCAAACCGGCGACGCGATCGGTGTCGATCCGGCCGGGCAGGATCATGTTGACGGTGACTCCGTCGCGAGCGACCTCGCCCGCGAGCGTCTTCAGGTACGCGGCGAGCCCCGCCCTGGCCACATTGGACCTGACCAGATTGGGGATGGGCTGCTGGACGCCACTGGACCCGATCGCCAGAATCCGTCCCCACCCGCGCTCCCGCATGGACGGCAGCACCATCGACACAAGTTTGACCTGTGTCAGGAGCAAGGTCTCCAAGCTGCTGGCCATGCTCTCTGCGGTCAACTCGGCTGCCGGACCCGGCGGCGGGCCCCCCGAGTTCAGCACCAGCACGTCGATCGCACCGAAGGCCAGGATCGCCTGTTCGACCGCACCGTCCACATGGGCCGGTTTGGTCAAGTCGAGCTCCAGCCCGATAGCCGAGGGCAGGGCGGCCGCCCGCTCCTTGGCGATCGACGCACGGCGTCCACAGAGGACGACGTTTGCCTTCTCCTGGCCCAGCGCCTGCGCGATCGCGAGCCCCAGGCCGGAGGTCGATCCGGCGACGAGCGCCGAGCGCCCTTGAAGTCCGAGTTCCATCACAGCACGCCCTGATCGCGTAGCGGCGCAAGGTGCTTACGCAGCAAAGGAAGTAGCTCGGCCGAGATCGGTGGCGCCGGTGGGCGAACCGCACTGGAGGCGAAGATGCCGCGCTCGACCAGGCTGGCTTTGCGAATGCCCAGACCGATCTTTCCCTGGGCCTCGAAATTGACCAGCGGCAGCCAGGGAAGGTAAGCCTGCCGGGCGGCCTCATAGCCGCCCTCGTCGAATGCCTTGAGCACCGATGCCAGCGCCTCCGGGTAGGAGAAGCCCGTCATCGCCCCGGCCGCACCCGCCATCAACTCATCGAGCAGGCCGATTCCGCCGAGTCCGCCGAATACCGGCACGTCGACCTGGCCGGAGATCTCCGCGATCGCCAGCGATGTAGGCGGCGCCTCTGATTTCACCGCGACCGCGAAGGGGCATTGGTTCACCGCCTTCACCAGATCGTCGCTGCTGATCTCGACCTTGCTGGCGACCGGATAGTCCTGCACGACGATCCCCGCTCCGGTGGCCTCGTGGATCGCACTGAGGTGTTCGACCACCGCGTCCGGCACGTTCGTGTTGACCTGCACCATGAACGAGGGTGTACCGCCGTGGCATTTCGCGGCAAGCCGCTGGGCGGCGCCGACAGCTTCAGCGGTGTCCAATGCGGACAGTCCGACCACGATCGGCAGGTCGCCTGCTTCAGCGGTCACGACGTCGACGACGTGGTCCTGTTCCCCGGGGGTGAGGCGGGCACCCTCGCCGAATACACCGAGGACTACCAGCCCGGTCGATCCCGCCGCATGGTGCAACTCGACCTGGCGGCGCAGCGCGACGTCGTCCACGTCAGCCGATCCTTGGCCGAAGGGCGTGGCCAGCACGCCCCACAGGCCGCGGGTAAGTGGTTCGGTGCGTTGCATTCTCTACCTTTCTCGGCAGTGTTCGTGATCAATCGTCGAAATGGGGGAAGTCATCCCGGCTCGTAGGCGCTTTGCCCGACCCCGGCGAGCACTGTCGACATCACATGTTCGATATGTGCCTGCATCGTCGTCGCCGCGAGGTCCGAATTGCCTGCCAAGATCGCCTTCGCGATCCTGACGTGCTCCCCGGCGCACTCCACCGAATCACCGGTCGCCGGAACGTCCCTCAGGCGCAGTGCCGAGGTCAGCAGCAAGACGTCGTCGATCGCGGAGGCGAGCGTGGGATTTCCCGAGCAGTGCGCGACAAGCCGGTGGAACTTCCGGTCGGATTCCCGGAATCCTTTGACATCTCCTGCTTTCGCGCAGCTCACCGAGGTTGCCGCAAACTCGGCCAGCGCTTCGCCGTCGCCATCGCAGCGACGAGCGGAGGCATGCATGGCCGAAGCGCGCTCGAGACCGGCGCGCAGCTCATAGGCATTCCGGATCGTCTCCTTCGAGGGCTGCACGACGTGTAACCCGCCGCTGGCAGCCTCGACCAAACCCATGTGACGTAAGCGAAGCAGCGCCTCGCGAACCGGAGTCTTGCTCACCTGCAGCCGCGCGGCGAGCATCGCTTCGGACACCCTCATACCCGGCGCAAGCGTCTTGTCGACTATGGCTTCCCGGACCGCTTCGAGCACGAGGTCGGTCAGACTCTCCGGTTTGGACTGCAGTGGACGCAGCTGGGGGCTGGACACTTGCACCTCCACTCTGAACAGTCGGTATCTACCATTTCGATACTCCGTATATGGCGTACGGATACGGAGTATTGGAGGACCGTATACGGTGTATGCTGCCTTGGCAAGCACCACTTCACCACATCGCATGACACGCGCCGTAATTGATTGGTCACAAAGCGTCTAGCAATGGAGATCCCGCGTGAGCCCAGAACCCCGTCCGAAACCCCTGGTACTCGTCACCGGCGCGACCGGCTACATGGCCAGCCAACTGCTACCTGAGCTGCGCGAGCGTTACCGGCTACGGCTGGTGGACATCAAGCCAGGCAAGGACAACGAAGACGTACACGTCGCGGACCTCTCCACAGAGGATCGTTCGGCGTTCGCCGGCCTCTTCGACGATGTAAACATGGTGATACATCTGGGTTACCGGCATTCGGCAGCCGGCAGCAATTACGACAACAGCGTGCCGCATATCGACAAGTTCGAGATCGAATTCGGCAATATCCGCATGAGCCAGAACGTCTACCGCTGCGCCCATGATGCCGGGGTCCAGCGGGTGATCGTCGCCAGTTCCAACCACGCCGCCGACTGGTACGAGCACGCTCTTGTCCACAAGGGACTGAAGGATGTGGTAACGCCGTACGAACTGCCGCTCGCCGACAACTTCTACGGCTGGTCCAAGGCTTGCTACGAGCACCTGGGGTTTCTGTACGCCAGCGGGGCTCTTGGCCGCAGCCTGGAAGTGGTTCAGGTCAGGATCGGTGCGCCCCGGGAGATCGATGCGTCCACCTACGCGCCCGACGAACCGCCCGCCCCGCAGCCCGGCCCGGACTTTCCCACCGGATTGCCCCGGTACAAGCGCGATCTCGGTGCCTGGTTGTCCGAGCGCGACGCGCGGCAACTCTTCGTCCGCTGCATCGAGACCGAGGACATTCGCAACGAGCACGGAATTCCCTGGCAAGTCATCTACGGCATCAGCAACAACACCAGGGCCTTCTGGTCGCTGATCTCGGCACGGGAAGTGTTCGGTTATCAGCCACAGGACGATTCCGAGGTCAGGTACGCCGACGATGTCCGGCGGCTGCTCACCGGTGGCCCGGCGACCCTCAGCGGACGGGTCGGTTCGTGATGTCCGAGCTGACCTTCTTCGACTGCAATAGTTTCATCGGCCAGGTCGCGGTACCGAAGTACTTCCCGCACCGGGTGACGCCGGAGGTGCTGCGCGCGGAGTACGACCGGATCGGGGTGGCCAACGCGGTCGTCACCCACGTCGCCGCGAAGGAGTACGCACCTTCGCTGGGCAACGATCTGCTGGCCGAAGAACTTCCCGCCGACGGGAGGTTCGCGCCGTGCCTTACCTTGCTCCCCGAGCACACCGGCGAGTTGTGGGAACCCGGCGAGCTGCTGGACCAGCTTCGCGCCCGGGGCGCACGGTGCGTCCGACTGTTCCCGTCCGCCACCGTGCACCGCTATCCGTTCGATCCACGGGTACTGAGCGGCCTATTCGAGGTGCTGGAAGCCGCGCGGGTTCCGGTGTTCGTCGACTTCGACCTGGGACGGCGCGATGAAGCGGACTGGCGCGGGCTATACGACATCACCGACGCATTCCCCGAACTGCCACTCGTCGTGATCCGGCCCGGCGGCCGCAGTGACCGCGGCCTGTATCCGCTACTGGCCCGGTCGTCGAACGTGCACATCGAAACCGGCGGCTACTGGGTACACCGCGGCATCGAGCGGATCTGCACGACATTCGGCGCGCACCGCATGCTGTTCGGCTCAGGTTTCCCATATTGGACGCTTGCCGGGGCCGCCTACCACGTGGCCACGGCCGCGATTCCGGAAGAAGAGAAGTCCATGATCGCAGGGGGAAACCTGCGACGGCTGCTCGAAGGAGTCCAGCTGTGACCACAACGTACCGACCCTTTGTGAAGCAGGCGCCGATCATCGACGGCCACGCGCATATGGGGTACTACCGCAACTTCAACATCCCCGAAAACGACGCCGACGGGATGATCGCGCAGTTCGACGCCGTCGGCATCGATGCCGCCTGCGTCAGCCATCACGCCGGGATCTCCGCGGATCAGCACTACGGAAACGGCGTGGTGATCGACGCTGTCCGCCGGCATCCGAACCGGCTGATCGGGTTCTGCGTGATCAACCCGAACTATCCCGGCACCGCCCGGGAGGAGATCGAGCGCTGCTTCGCCGAGCCAGGATTCCGTGGGTTCAAGGTGCACCCCGAACTGCACGGCGACTACCCGCTCGATGGCCCTGGGTATCGCGAGATGTGGCGTTACGCCGACGCACACCGGCTCCCGGTGCTGTCGCACAGCTATTTCGGCGGTGACCGGCTCGCGGCCTTCGAGCGCCTCACGAAGACTTACCCGGGCGCCACGGTCCTCTTAGGACACGCAGGCATGGATCTCGGGTTGGACAACGCGGTCGCGCTCGTAGAGCGCACCGAGAACGTCATCTTGGACATGACCGCGATGCAGCGGCATTGCTGGGCGGTGGAGTACCTGGCCGCGCGAGCGGACCCGGCCCGCCTGACCTGGGGTTCGGACAGCCCGTTCATCGATCCCGGGCTCATCCTCGGCGCAGTGGTACACGCCGACATCCCCGAGGACGTCCGCACCGCGATCTTGTACGGAAACCTCGCCAGGATCCTGAGGATCGACATCTCCGACGGCGTGCTCACGGGGGTGCCGGAATGAAGATCGTCGCCATCGAAGCGATTCCGGTGCGCGTCCCGCGCGCCCGTCCGGCCCGCAGCGCGTTCGGTGTCCGTGAGCACACCGAGGCCGGTGTGGTCCGGGTGACGACCGACACGGGCATCGTCGGATGGGGCGAGATCTGCCTGGTCTGGTGGCGCCAGGGCAGTGGACTCTGCAACGAGGTCAACACAATCCTGGCGCCTGCCCTGATCGGCGAGGACCCCACCGCGATCACGCTGCTGTCCAACCGGATGGAACACCTGCTGCCGGCAAGGTTCGACGCACCGGCGCGGGCCGGAGTGGAGATGGCGCTGCTGGACGTCTGCGGGAAGGACGCCGGAATCCCGGTCCACCAACTGCTCGGCGGCGCAGTGCGGGATCGGATCGACCTCAGCTTCTCGTTGCACATGAACGATCCCGCCGCGATGGCAGAGGAAGCGCTGGAGTACACCGGCCTCGGCTTCCGGACCTTGAAGGTGAAGATGGGCCGCAGCTGGGCGCAGGATCGGGCCGCGCTGGCCTCGGTGCGTGAAGCTGTCGGTGACGACGTCGCCATCCGCGTGGACGTCAACGAGGCCTGGCGATCAGTGCCGCTGGCGGCGCGCAGGTTGGCCCAGCTGGCCGAGTACGACGTCGAACTGGCCGAACAACCCTTGCCCGGCAACGATCTAGACGGGATGGCCGAACTGCGTCAACGCTCAGTGATCCCGCTCGCCGCCGACGAAAGTGTGTGGTCGATCGGCGATGCCCTGCGCGTGGTGCGCACCAGGGCGGCGGACGTGCTCAACGTGTACTTCAGCGAGGCCGGCGGGCTGTCCGCGGCACGTCAGATCGCGGAACTGGCCCGCGCCGCAGGACTGTCGATCTGGATCGGCAGCATGCCGGAACTCGGCCTTGGCACCGCCGCGAACGCGCACCTGGCCGCCGCGGTGCCGGAGCTCGACCTGGCCAGCGATGTCTGTGGATTCGCCTATCACGCCGGGGATCTGCTCGCCGAACCACTGCGCGTCGAGGACGGCCGGCTGGCGGTTCCCCGCGGCCCCGGTCTCGGCGTCGAAGTGGATCCCGTTGCCCTGAACCATTTCCGGATCGATCGATGAGGGAGAACACCGTGACCGAACTTAGTTCCCGGCTGGCTGAATGGACCCGCGAGGATGCCGCTGAGCACGCGGCGCACACCGTGGTGGTGCTGCCGATCGGCGCGCTCGAGCAGCACGGCCCGCACCTCCCACTGGCCACTGACGCGCTGCTTGCCGAGCACATCGGGCAGGCCGCGGCGGACGGACTGGCGAACGTCGTCGTCGCGCCCGCGTTCTCCTATGGCTGCTCGCATCACCACCTGCCCTTCGGTGGCACCGCTTCCCTCCGCACGACATCGTTGCTAGCGGGCCTGGCGGACCTGGTGGACTCGTTGCTGGTCAGCGGGTTCGCCGGGGTGTTCCTGCTCAACGGCCACGGAGGCAACAACGAGATCGTGCAGCTGGTCGCGCGGGATCTCGGTGTGCAGCGGCAGGCCTACGTCGCCGCGGGCTCGTACTTCCAAATCGCCGCCGAGCAGCTGGCCGCGGCCGGGGCGACCGAGTTCGGCGAGCTGCCGGGGCACTCCGGGGCTTTCGAGACTTCGCTGATGCTGGCCACGTTCCCGCGACTGGTCCGGCAGGCCTCGACACCGAGCAGGCCACGCCCCGAAGCGGGGTGGCCCGGGCCGCGGTCGTATCGGCTCGCCACGCCGGGCCCCTTCCGCAACGGCGACGGATTCAGCGACGACCCCAGCGCCGCTTCGGCCTCGCTCGGGGCGAAGCTGCTGGCGATCTGCGTCGAGGCCGTTCAGGCGGCGATCGCCGATTTCAGCGGCGTCGCCGAGCCCAATGTGGGCATAGGACGTGCGCAGGCAACGACGGGACGGTAGGTGTCGTGTCTTGTGGATCTTGTTCGACGGGATTCGTGATCCAGGCGCGAACAGCGCGAACGAAGATCCACAAGACATGGCCTAACCGGCGCGGGCCGTCAGCCCGGTCAGCACGAGCGTGAGCACGTGCTCCAGGTGGTCGGCCATCCCTCGCACCGCGGTCTCGGCGTCGCCGTCCCGCACGGCCTCGGCGATCTTCACATGCTCCCCCGCGCACGAGACTGAGTCCCCGGTAGCGGGCACGTCCCTGGCACGAAGCGCGGAGGTCAGGAGAAGCACATCCTCCACCGCGCGCGCTACCAACGTGTTGTGCGCTGCCTCGGCGAGCGCCCAGTGAAAATCGTGGTCCCTGCTGCGGAATTCGGCGCTGCGGCCGGCGCGGGCGGCGGCCAGCGAGGATTCCGCGCATTCAAGGATCCACGTGCGTTCGGCCTCGGTGGCGCGGTCGGCGGCATGGCGGGTGGCGGCCTGCTCCAAACCACTGCGCAGCTCGTAGGCGTCCCGGATCGTGTCCGGCGAAGGGAGGATCACGCGCAGGCTGCGGCCGTCCGGCTCCACCAGGCCGGCGTGCCGCAGCCGCAGCAAAGTCTCCCGTACCGGAGTCTTGCTCACACTCAGTTGGGCGGCGAGGCCGGCTTCGCTGACCTGGCTTCCGGGCGGCAGCGCCTTACTCACGATGGCGTCGCGAATCGCCTCGAAGACCATGTCGGTCAGGCTTTCCGGCTTGCTGCCGAGCGGCTTCAATCCCCTCGATGACATACGTGAAACAATATCTCATTTTGGAATTGTCGTCACCTCGGGTCAGCTGTGAAGACTAACCGTCAGTGGTCCACCCACCGAGGTCACTCGCCGCGCCTGCCGACACGGAGGTCATCACGGCGATCCCGGCGTAGGCGACGAGGCGGGGTATCGACAGTCTGCCGACAGGTGGCGCCTCCTATTGCGGAACAGCGTTTCCTCAACGCGGTTCGCCAGCGAATAGCAATCACCGTAGCCGATGTACTCCAGAATCTGATGAATGTCGCTCAGCGGAACCCCCGTCCCCCCATTTATTCCATTCGATTCACTGCTTGATGCCGGATTCACGGGGTGAGCAACCGTTCCTGCTCGGTGGGAGGTGTTCCGCCATGCCATGGCAGGACCTTGCCGAATCGGACGAGTTCGCCGTACACGTCAGGCGACCAACGTCCCGGCGGCGAGGTCGCGGTCGCGACGCTCGGCCGCCACCGCCCGCACGGCAGCGACCTGGGCCACTTTCGAGGGCACATTCAGCCAGCGCGGCCAGCCCGCCTGCTCCGCTGTGCGCGAATGGATGACGCTACGCCACGACTTGACGGCGTACTCGACCTGATCGAGGGACACACCGTCGAACATCGGGCGGAGCCGGGGGTTCAGATGACCGAGGGTGCCAAGCGAACTAGCCACGATGACAAGCCGCCCGCCGGGGCGCAGCACCTGGCCGAACGAGCGGAGAACCGTATGGGTGGCGGTGTTGGCGACGTCGATGAACTCGTCGGCCTGCTCGGACTGCGACCGTCCGGGGACCAGTCTGGCGGCCGCGTTCGAGATCACGATGTCGACCCCGCCGTGGCGCTCGCCCAGTTCAGCGGCCAGCGCAGCCACGGCCCCGCTGTCGGTGACGTCGAGGACCAACGCTGCCGGTCATCAAGGCTCAGCCGGCCAGGATTCTTCGCGCGTTCGCGAGGCGCGTCCGATTACCGGCTTCGAGCCGCCCGAACTGCTCGGCGTTGCGGTCGATGACCTGCCGCTGCAGGGAAACCTCAGCGTCGTGCCAAACGCTCACGAGCCGGGTCGAGTCCTTGCAGCGGACGTCCGCCCGCGCGGTTTCCACCTCGACCTCGGGGACCGCCGGCGAATCGAGATCCCAGCGCGGGTCGGAGATCGCGGCGTTCGGGTCGGCGTAACGGAAACCGGCCGCCGCCATACAGTCCCGCCACGCCGCGGTGACGCGGACGACATCGGCTGTCTTCGCCGACTCGTCCAAGGAGTCGAAGTCGTGAGTGGACAAGAAATCGTCGTCGCCTTCGGGGACGGCCTTGGCGATATCGGTGTCGGCCTGGTCTGCACAGCCCGGTTTCCCCTCCTCGCCGTACAACGCCGTGCTCTGTTCGTCGGTCAGTGTCGCCGACCAGTTCTGCAGTTCCCGGGAGGTGGCCGTCTCCTCTGCGGTTTTCGGGAAGTGGTATCCGTGTTCAAGGGCCGTGGCATCGTCGAGTACGCCATAGCGCCGCATGTTCGGGGAGTCGTACAGTGAACCCGGTGCGGAGACACTCTCGGGCAGCGTGATTTCCAGGCCGCGGCCTCGCATGCAGCGTTTCACCAGGAGACTCTGAGCCTGCTGGATCTCGGACTCACCGGCATGGCCGAGCCGGTACGCGTCGAAGGGCAGGGCGAGCTCGGCCGCGACCGGCCCGGCTGGGCCCGCTTCGGCCGTGGTGCCGCAGGCGGCGACGGCCGACAGCAACGCGGCGACGGCGGCGAGGCTTCGCCTGGAGTGTGTCATGAGCAGGGCCTTTCCAGGCGGTGCCCCGGAAAACGGTCCGGGGCACCACCAGTAGAAGTCGTCAGACGCAGATGTCCACGGCGCTGAGCCGGTTGTCCCCGATGGCGTTGTTCTCGAGGAAGCCGTCGTTGGTGTTGTTGATCGACTTGGTGTGGGCGCCGGTGCCGCCGACGTGCTGCCACAGCATGACGTCGCAGCCGACCTTGTTCTTCACCGAGCTGGTCTCGTTGTCGATGCTGTCGTTGCTGCCGGTCCAGTAGTTGTTCCGGAGGTCGAAGTCATCGCGCGTCAGGTCGAGCCAGTGGTTGGTGTTGCCCGCGTTGAAGTCGTTGTTCTCGAACAGGCAGAACTTGCCGGGGTCGCAGCTTCCCACCGCGGACGCCGGCGTGGCCATCGCCATCATGCCTGTCATTACCGCCGCGGCGGCCAGTACGCCGGAAATGATCCTCTTCATCGTGATGCTCCTTGCTCGGTTTTCGGTGTTCTCGGTGTGGCGCTTTGGACGGTATGGGCCGGGCGATGAGCAAAAGCTGCGCCGCTGTTGAATCCGCTGGTGGGCCCCTTGATCGGCAACGGCGCTGAACGACTGTTGAGTTCACCGCAGACACCGGGTATGCATACGGACAGAAGGGGGCAAATTGTCTGTCCGGTTCGGTCTGCTCGGCGATATCGAGGCACACGTCGGCGCCCATCCGGTCGATCTCGGGCACGCCCGGCAACGGTGTGTACTGGCGGCACTACTGGCCGACGCCAACCGCACTGTGTCCATCGACCTGCTGACCGAACGCGTGTGGGCGGACCGGCCGCCGTACCGGGCGCACCGATCGCTAGCCAGCTATCTGTCCCGCCTGCGGCGAGCACTGGCCGGCGCGGAGGACGTCGACATCCTGCGCGGAGCGGGCGGCTACCTGATCCGGGTCGACCCGGAAGCCGTTGACCTGCACCGTTTCCGCGCGCTGGCCGCGCAGGCCCGCGAGCGGCAGACACTGGAACTGTTCGACGAGGCGCTGGAGTTGTGGCGCGGCGAGGCGCTTGCCGGGGTAGAGGCGCCGTGGTGCGACGCGCTGCGGCAGACGCTGAACGCCGAACGGCTGGCGGTGGAGCTCGACCGGACCGACGTCGCGCTGCGGCTCGGCGCACACACCGCTGTGCTGGCGGGGGTTTCCGCGCGGGCCGCGGCACACCCGTTCGACGAGCGGATGGCCGGTCAGCTGATCCTCTCGCTGTATCGCGCCGGCAGGCAGGCCGACGCCCTCGACCACTACCAGCGGACACGGCTGCGGCTCGCCGACGAGTTCGGCGCGGATCCCGGACCGGCGTTGCGGGAGCTGCACCAGAAGATCCTCGTCACCGATCCGGCGCTCGAGTTGTCGAAGGAGGCCGCCGTGCCCCGGCAGCTCCCGGCACCACCGCGGTGGTTCGTCGGCCGGGACGACGAACTCACCGCGCTATCGGCGGCGATGGCCGCCCAGGGCGGCACAGTGACGGTCTCCGCGATCGGGGGTCCCGGCGGCATCGGCAAGACTTCGCTCGCGCTCAAATGGGCGCACCGCAACGTTTCCCGGTTCCCGGACGGGCAGCTGCACGTCGACCTGCGCGGGTTCGGCCCGTCGGGTGCTCCGATGCCGACGGCGGTCGCCATCCGCCGGTTCCTCGACGCCCTGGGCGTCGCGCCCGCCGCGATCCCCTCCGACGAGGACAGCCAGGTCGCCCTCTACCGCAGCCTGGTCGCGGGCAAACGCCTGCTCGTGATGCTGGACAACGCCCGCGGCACCGGCCAGGTCGAGCCGCTGCTACCAGGGAGCGAGTCCTGCACGGTGCTCGTGACCAGCCGCAACCGGCTGGGTGGCCTGGGCGTACGCGGGGCGCAGCTGCTCTACCTCGACGTCCTCGCCGACGGCGACGCGCGCGAATTGCTGAAGCACCACATCGGCGCCCAGCGGATGGCCGAGGAACCCCGGGCTGCCGCCGAGCTGGTGCGCTGGTGCGCCGGGCTGCCGCTGGCGCTCAGCATCGTTGCGTCGCGGGCAGCGACCCAGCCCGGTTTCCCGCTGGACGTGCTGGCAAAGGAGTTGCGGGACTCGTCGGCCCGGCTGGACGCGCTGGACGCGGGCGACCTCAACGCGAACCTCCGCGCGGTGTTCTCCTGGTCGTACCGTGCCCTCGACCGCGAGACGGCGCAGGTCTTCCGGCTGCTCGGGCCGGCGCCCGGCCCGGACATCAGCCTGACCGCCGCCGCGGCCCTCACCGGGCTCACCGGCTCACGGGTGCGCGGCGTGCTGCGGGTGCTGGTGGACGCACACCTGCTGCAGGAATATGTTCCCGGCCGCTACCGGATGGACGACCTCCTCCGGCTGTACGCCACCGAACTGCCCGACCCCGACAGGCGGGCGGGGACGCGCCGGCTGACGGACTTCTACCTCCACACCGCGCGCACCGCCGCGCACCTGCTGCGCCCGGAACGGCAGCCGATCGAGCTGAACGCGCCGGCGCCGGACTGCACGCCGCTTCCGCTGACGCACCGGGCAGCGGCCGCGGTGTGGTTCACCGAGGAACACGCCTGCCTACTGGCGGCGCTGGACGACGCTGGGGAAACCGGGGAACACGACTCGGTGTGGAAACTGGCCTGGACCCTCAGCGCGTTCCACGTCATGCGCGGGCTCGTGCGCGACGACCTCGCGGCCTGGCGCGCCGGCGTCGCGGCGTCGCGGAAGCTGGGTGAGCCGGTGGCACAGGCCGTGGCTCAGATGTTCTTCGGCGATGCCTGCACGCGAGTGGGTGACCACGACACCGCGGTGTATCACCTGCGGCGCGCCCTCTCCCACGCCGAGCGCGCGGACGACGGCGCCGTCCTGGGCGACGTCCACCGTGCGCTCGGCTGGACCCTGGAGCAGCAGGGTCACCTCGAGCAGGCGCTGGACCACACCCTGCATGCGCTCGGGCTTTTCCGGTCGTCAGGCAATGTCATGAGGGAGGCCGACGCCCTCAATTCCGCGGGATGGCTGCACGCCCGGCTCGGGCACCACCGGCAAGCCGTCGCCGACTGCGAGCAGGCGCTCGCCTTGTGCCGCCGGCACGATCACCACCGGGGGGAGGTTGTCACGCTGGACAGCCTCGGATTCATCGCCCAGCGGCACGGCGACCACGCTCGCGCGCTGAGCTACTACCGGGACGCGCTCGGCTTGGCTCGCGACACCGACGACAGCTACGACGAAGCCGGAATCCTGGCCAACATGGGCGAGGCCTACCACGCCCTCGGCCAACAGCGCGAAGCGCGCGGAGCCTGGCAGCAGGCGCTCGACCTCTACCTCGCGCAGCACCGCGCGCACAACGCCGAAACCATCAGGCGGCTCCTGGACGCACTGTCCGGGATTTGACCTGGAGCGCGTACAGGAGCCCTTCACCACCTCACCGGGAAACGCGAGGACTGGTCGTTCGGGTAGTCGCTGGTCAGGCCACGTTGGCTCGGGCGACGACCTGACGAAGGGGGCGCCCCTTGCTCGAGCGGAGCCGAGAGCTGGGCCACCGGTCCACAGTGGACCAAGGCGCACGCTGAAGCATGCCGAGGGCCCGTCGTGGCCACCTGGGTTATTGCGGCGCCAGCCCGAGCTGCTGAAGCAGGCCGAGTTGGTCCAACCGGCCCCACCGTTCCACGATCCGGTCGCCCTCGATGCGGAACACGTTGATGCCGCGCAACGTGATGGTCTTGCCGGTGCCGGGTACGCCCATCAGCTCCTCGCGGTGGGTGCCGCTGGCGGTGAAGACCTCGACGACGGTGTCCCCTTCAGCGACGAGTTGATCGACGTCGCTGTGCCAGTCGGGCAGCGCCTGCCGCATGATCCGCGCCGTCTGCCGCATCCCTTCGCCACCCTCAGGGGTGCCAGGGAACGGCGCATCGTGGTTGACGAAGTCCGAGGTGAGGTAGCGGTCGACGGCGTCCAGGTCGCCCTTGGTGAACAGATCCTGGATGAAGTCGTCGACGAGTTGCTTGTTCCTGGTGAGCTGTTCAGTAGTCATAGGCACATCGTGCGGTGGCCGGAAGCCCTGAACCATCCCAACCATTTGGGATTTTCTCTGGTGGAGACGGGGTCCATACTGTATTGATGCGGAAGTCGTCCAGCACGGCTCGCGCCGAACTCGATGTGGTCCGGCTGTGCCACAGCGGCCTGGACACGACCGGCATCCGGCAGCAGGTGCTGCGGGCGCTGCGACGCGCGGTCCCGATCGACGCCGTGTTCTTCGCGACCGCCGACCCGGAAACGCTACTGTTCACCGGCGGCTGGCCGGAATCGCCGCTGGACACCGCGGCCCAGTTTTTCCTGAACAACGAATTCGGCCACGACGATGTGAACAAGTTCGCTTCGCTGGCCGCTTCGGACCGTCCAGTGGCCACACTTGACGGTGCCACTGACCGTGACCGCTGGGCCAGTGAGCGTTACCGCGACATCATGCGCCCGCTCGGGCTCGGCGACGAGCTCCGGGCGGCACTGGTCGCCGACGGGCACTGCTGGGGTTACCTGTGCCTGCACCGGGAAGACGGCGCGCTCGGCTTCAGTTCCGGGGAAAAGGCCACGCTCGCGCGGCTCGGGCCGCACCTCGCCCACGCGATCCGCACGGCGACGCTCCTGCACGAGCCGATGACGGTCGCGGCGAAGCCGGGTGTCGTGCTGCTGGCCGACGACCTCAGCCTGGTCTCGCTCACCGCCGACGCCGAGCACCTGCTGGCCCTGCTCCCACCGCCCACCGATCCGCTCCCGCTGCCTATACCCGTTTACGGCGTCGCGGTGGCGCTGCAAGCCGTCGAACGCGGGGTCAGGACGGCGCTACCCAGCACTCGGGTGCGGACCGCCGCCGGGCCGTGGCTGACGCTGCACGCCTCCCGGCTCACCGGCACGCGTCAGCTGGCCGTGATCGTCGAACCCACCGAAGCCCGCGCCACTGTCCCGCTGCTGCTGTCCGCACACGGCCTCACCGCCCGCGAAGCCGACGTAGCCAGACTCGTCCTGCGAGGCCAGCCGACCCGCGCGATCGTCGACGAGCTCCATATCTCGGCATACACCGTGCAGGACCACCTCAAGGCCGTGTTCGACAAGGTTGGCGTGCATAGCCGCCGTGACCTCGTGATCCGCCTGCTCGGTTAGCACCGGCCGCCTGCACCGCTCCCGTGACGACAACGAAAGGGTGTCCGTCGAGGCCTTCCCGCATCAGGGCGTGCAGCGACGACATTGCAGGCTCGCCGGATGAGCAGTTCGGCGCTCTGCCGCCGAGATAGGTGCCCACAAGTTCACTCTCGCCCCACCCCATTGGCCCGAATGGTCCGCCGCGTGAATACCCCGACAACAACAGCCGCGACCGTAAGCAATATCCACACCCACCCGGGCAATCCACCCCCGCTTTCCCCGCTGTCCGACTGCGGCGTGGGAGTGGCATCGCTGACAGGCGCCACACTGGGCACCGAACTCACCGAACTCGTCGGAGCCGGAGCCTGACTGCTGGAAACAACACCAGCAGTAAGACTGAACTTCATCGCTCCGGAAATCGTATGGCCGTCATCGGACTTGACCCGATAGCTGATGGTGTGGACGCCCGCGGGCCCAGTAGCCTCTACCGGAGCCGTGACCACCCCATCGACAGCGACCACTGCCCCCACAGTCCACTGTGTACCGTCGGCGGCGGCGACTTTCACCGCGTCCGCGCTTGCCGAAACCACTCCGCTGAATGTCAACTGGACCTCAGCGGGCGCAGTGGCCAGCGAAGCCCCTTCAGCCGGATTGCTGCTCTTCAAAGACGTATGCGCCCAACCCGGAGTCGCCGAAGACACCAAGGCCACCCCTACCAGCAGCAGCCCCACGCCTATACGCCGGAAGTCCATACCCGTTACCCCTTGATCGCCGGGAAGTTTCGGTCAGAATGGCAGAAAATAACCCCCGGCACACCCCCTTGCGGGCATCACCATCTGCCGACAGATGGTGATACTCCGCCGGCTACAGGGGGCAGTCGTGGCTTTCCAGGGCTTCCATCACGGCGTCACAGCTTTCGGTGAGGACGGCGAGCCGTTCGGGGCCGATCGCCTCGGCGAACCAGGTGCGAACGTTGGCGGCGTGGGCCGGGGCGGCGCCGGTGATGGCCGCGCGACCGGCCGCGGTCAGCGCGATGTCGGGGGAACGGCTGTTGCCGGTGACTTCCCGGCAGACGAGCCCGCGTTGTTCCATCCGCTTGAGGTGGTGCGACAGACGGCTTTTCTCCCACAGCGTCGATTCGCCCAGCTCGAAGGCGCGCATGCGGCCCCTCGGCGCCTCGGACAGGTTGACCATGATCTCGTAGTCCGCTGCGGAGAGGCCGAATTCGCGCTGCTGGTGCTGGATGAGGTGCGCGAACAACAGCCGGTGCATCTGCAGGTACTTACGCCACGCGAGCTGTTCGGTCTCGTCGAGCCACATGTCGTCGTCGGTCACGGAGGGCATCGTACGCGCCCGTTGACGTGTCATCTCAACTCTTCCGCCCTATCTACGCCTTGACCTGCGGAATCAGTTAGATGATTCGTCAACAAAGTTGATATACTACGGGTATGGCGGAACCACGATGGCTCGACGGGCGCGAAGCGCTTGTCTGGCGACGATACCTGGACACCCAGCGGGAGCTGCTGGGTGCGCTCGAGCGGGAGACCCTCCGTGATTCCGGCTTGTCCGGCGCCGAGTACGCGGTGCTGGTGCCACTGTCCGCCGCGACGGACGGCGTGCAGCGGGCCCGCGAGCTGGGTGCGGAGCTCGGCTGGGACCGCAGCCGGCTTTCGCACCAGATCAGGCGCATGGAAAAACGCGGCCTCGTCGGCCGGGAGGAATGCGAGACCGATGCGCGCGGGTCGATGATCCGGCTCACCTCCACCGGCCGGGCCGCCATCGACGCCGCCGCGCCCGCGCATGTCGAAAACGTCCGCCGCCACTTCTTCGACGTGTTGACGGTGGAGGAACAGGAAATCCTCAGCGAGGCCTTCGGTCGCGTGCTGACCCGGCTCTCCGAGGAAGGGTCCACAAAGGACCCTTGCGACTAGTGCTGACCACCTCTGGGAGCGTCTTCCTTGCCGTTGTTTCGCGCCGGAGCGGTGTTTGGGGCAAGCTGGACCTTGATCGAAAGGGGCAGGACATGGCGGACCGGACCGAAAAGCTGTTCCGTGTCGCGATCACCCTGAAGGGTGTCGACGGCGGTCTCCAGGTGATCGGCGCGCTGATACTGGCGCTCGTGCCGTCCTCGGCGATCACCGGACTGGCGCACGCCGTGATCACCCGCGACCTGCTCGGCGATCCCAGCGGCGTGCTCGCCCAGCATCTGCAGACCGCCGCGGAGCACTTCGTCGACGGCAGCACGAAGACCTTCGCCGTGGTCTACCTGCTCGCGCACGGCCTGATCAAGCTGGGGCTGGTGTTGGCGCTCGCCCGCAAGATCGTGCGGGCGTACCCCGTCGCGGCGGTCGTGCTCGGCGCATTTGTCGTCTACGAGGTCATCCGCGCGGTGTACACCCACTCGATCGCATTGCCGTTCTTCGCCGCGCTCGACCTGGTGATCATCTTCCTCGTCCTGCGCGAATACCGGGAGCTCCGAGCTCAGCGGCGCACAGCTCCGCCCAGCTGACCGTTCGCCCGCAGGATCTTGTATGCCCGGACCGTGGCCCAGCCGCGCCATTCGAAGGCTCCGGCAGCGGAGAACGATCCCCAGTCGACGGTCCATCCGAAGTCGTCCTGCTGCGCGGCGAGAAGACGATCCAGTTCCGCGTCGATCGCCGCGCCGGAAAAGAGCTCCCGGATCGGCCTGCCCGGTTCCGGCGCGAAGTCCAGCGGGTTCATCGCCTCGCCCTCGACACCACCCTCGACTGCCATCGAGCCGGACGCCGGGATGAACCCGCCGAGCCGCCGCAACTCCGCGGCCGCTCCTGGCGCCGAATCGTGCACGGTGTCGAGAAGCTGCAACGCGTAGCGGAACTCCAGCGCGTGACCGGGTCCATCGACGTCGCGGATGCGCCGCAGGGAGTACTCGGTGGCGGCGGCGAGCCATTCGTGGTCCCGCACGGCTTTGTCGTGCCGCCCCACCCGATGGGCGATCGCCGCGAGCATGCTCGTCATGTGCAGTGACGACTCCGTGGGGTCGACGTCGAGAAAGAACGGCGCGCACCCGGCCGGATCGGGGATCGGGAGCCCGAACGGCAGGCCACCGCCGGGCAACGTGATCGATCCCAGCCAGTCACACAGCAGGCTTGCTTCCGGCGCGGTGACCGGGGCGAGGTCCTCGAAGACCTCGAACGCGTGCAGGGCGCTCACCGGCTGACTGCTCGAGGACCGCAGGTCCGGTTCGAGCCCGGCCCCGTAACCGCCGTCGACGTTGCGGTACGCGGCCAGCGCCGTCAGCACGGCCTCGGGAGCGCCACCGCCGAAGCAGAGCTCAAAGCGGCGGCGGTCGAGCAGTCGGGCGTGCGCGGCCATGAACTCGGAGATCTTCGCGAAAGCGGTCACGGCGTCCATTGTGGGCGCCGCGCTTGGTTCATTCTTGAACGGATCGGCCGCTATCCGGCTCCCAGCGCGGGAAGCCTGGCCGCGCGGAGGGCGGCTTGGACGGTTTGCCCGTCACCGAGCCTGCCCCCGACGGCGGCCGGGGTGATCCACCAGCTCATCGAGCCGCCGACGACCCGGCTCGGCGGCAGCGGCAGGAACTCCCCGCCGGCGAGGAATTCCAGCCCGCGTACGCCGGCGAGATCCTCGTCGAGCGAGCCACCACGTGCCACGAGGAAACGGGCGCCCTGCGGGGACATCGCCACCGGACACAGGTTTTCGCGGAAGACGGGCAGGCCGGTGGCGACCGTCGCGAGGAGGGTCGGCGCGCACAGCACGTCGAACTCGACGCCGACCGGGGCCAGCACGGTGTGCGGCCGCTCGGTCCACCAGCGCTCGACGAGACGCGGGTCGAGGGACGCGTCCTGGGCTCCGACGGGCTTGGCCGCGGCCACCACGTGCGGGGAACCCGGGCGGGTGTAACGCAGGCCGTCGCACAGCGGTCCAGGCACGACCGGCCACCCGCGCTCCACATAGGACAAGGCGGCCACGCGCAGGGCACGACGACCCTGGTCCCAGTTGTCCATAGTGGACTTGCGCTGGTTCGGCCAGGTGGTCCTGATGGCGGAAGGGGTGCTCATACCCGTTCTCCCGCAACACTTCGGACGGAGGTGTCACACTCGGCTCTGTTCGGATCAGCCATGATCCTAGATTCGGCCACTCGGTTTACGCCGATGAGCCGAACCTGTCACGGTTCAGTTAACGAAAAACGTCCCGATCGGGTGATTCGTGTCATCCGGACTCAGAGTTCGAAGTCGGCGCGCCGGTCGGCGGGCACGAGGTCCAGGTACTCCTCGTGTTTCGCGAGGTACGAACGCACGAACGGGCAGTACGGGATGACGGCGAGCCCCTGTTTGCGCGCGTCGTCGAGCGCGAAGCCGATGAGCTCGCCGCCCAACCCCTGGCCGCCGAACGCCGGGTCGATCTCCGTATGCAGGAAGGCGATCTCGCCCGGCGCCGCCCGGCGCGAGCCGGGCGGCGCATATTCGGTGAACCCGGCGGGTTTGTCGTCCACGGTGATCTCGTAGCGGTTCACGTCCGGAACCGCTCGCACGGTGATGTTCACGAAGCCCCTCACGCTCGACTCAAACGGCCCCGCAAGCGTATGCGTCCCGGCGCCCGCCGTCACGGTCGATGGTAACCAAATTGCAAACCTGTGGTTAACAATTGGTCAACGAGCACGTACTGTCTTGGACGTCTCCCGCGCCCACCACTGGAGGAGCCCGCCTTGCCGGAACCCACCATCCCCCTGCCGCTGCTGGCGAACCACTCCCCCGGCCGCGCCAGGCTGACCTGCACCTACCGGTGTGGCGACGCCTGTTTCCACGCGCCGCCGAACACCTCCGGCAACGACTACCTCGGCGATGTCATCGGCAAGGTGATCAACCGCCGGGCGGTGTTCAAGGCGGGTGCGGTGCTCGGGCTGGTGGCGGGCGCCGGCCTGGCCTCGGCGGAGCCGAGCATGGCGAACGAAACCGCCCAGGCACCGAAGGGACTGGACTTCACACCGGTCGAGCGCAACAGCCTCGACGCCGTGGTCGTGCCCGAGGGCTACCAGCAGGACGTCGTGATCCGCTGGGGCGACCCGCTCTTCCCCGGCGTGCCCGCTTTCGACTTCGACAACCAGACGGCCGCCGCGCAGGCGAAGCAGTTCGGGTTCAACTGCGACTTCGCCGCGCTCCTCCCGCTGGACAGCCACGGCCTGTCGAACCTGCTGGTGACCAACCACGAGTACACCAGCGAACAGCTCATGTTCCGCGGCTACGACCGGCTCAACCCCACCGCGGACCAGGTGGCTATCGCATGGGCGGCACACGGCCTGACCGTCGTCATGGTCGAGCGGCCACGGTCGTCGGGCAAGCTGACGCCACGGTTCAGCCGCTACAACCGGCGGATCACCCTGCACACGCCGTTCGAGATGCGCGGGCCGGCAGCCGGCAGCGACCTGCTCAAGACGTCGGTGGACCCGACCGGGACGCGTGTCCTGGGCACGATGAACAACTGCGCGGGCGGCGTGACCCCGTGGGGCACGATCCTGTCCGGCGAGGAGAACTTCAACCAGTATTTCGCCAACGCCGCCAAGGTCGCGGATCCGATCACCAAAGCCAGGCTCGCGCGCTACGGCGTCCTCGGTGAAGCCACCGAACGCAAGTGGGAGCGGTTCGACAAACGCTACGACCTGCTCCAAGAACCCAACGAGGCCAACAGGTTCGGCTGGATCGTCGAACTCGACCCCGGCGACCCGGACAGCACACCGGTCAAGCACACGGCGCTGGGGCGCTTCAAACACGAATGCGCGAACATCCGCGTCGCCGAAGACGGCCGGATAGTCGCGTACTCCGGAGACGACGAACGTTTCGAGTACATCTACAAGTTCATCTCGAACGGCAAGATGCGCAAGGGCGACAGCAAAGCCGCGCGGCGGCACAACATGACCCTGCTCGACGACGGAACGCTGTACGTCGCCAAGTTCACCGGCGACAGCCCGGCGGAAGAGATCGACGGCTCCGGAAAGCTGCCTTCGGACGGCAGGTTCGACGGCTCGGGCGAATGGATTCCGCTGGCGGCGGGCAATCGCTCGTTCATCCCGGGCATGACGGCCGAAGAGGTCTACGTCTTCACTCGGCTGGCGGCCGACAAGGCCGGCGCGACCAAGATGGACCGGCCGGAGGACATCCAGGCGCATCCCTACACCGGCACGATCTACTGCGCACTGAGCAACAACGTCGATCGCGGCAAGGAAGGTAAGGAGGGCGCAACCGAGATGAACCCGCGCGTCGCCAACAAGCATGGGCAGATGCTGGAACTGACCGAGCGCCGGGGCGACGCGCTAGCGGGGGCGTTCTCGTGGAACCTGATGCTGGTGTGCGGCGATCCGAACTCGCCGGACACGTACTTCGCGGGTTTCCCGAAGGACCAGGTTTCGCCGATTTCCAGCCCCGACAACGTCGCCTTCGACCCGCACGGCAACCTCTGGATCGCGACCGACTCGGCAGGCGCGCTGGGCGGCCTCAACGACGGGCTCTACGGCGTACCGGTGTCGGGCCCGCAACGCGGTCACCTCAAACAGTTCCTCACCGTGCCACGCGGCGGGGAGACCTGTGGCCCGGTGATCGGCGAACGCGTGATCACGATCTGCGTCCAGCATCCCGGCGAGATCGACGGCGCCACCGCCGACAACCCGGTGTCGCATTGGCCGGACGGCGGCACGAGCCAGCCGCGCCCGTCGGTGGTCGCGGTGTGGAAGCAGGGCCGCCACCAGCCTGACCCGATCGGGGGCTGATGCGAGATGTCGACATCACGTGACAGCCCGCAGCCGATCCAGCAAGCGATCGAGGGTGCCGAGTTCCCTCGCTGAGAACCCGGCGAAGACCTCACGGAGTTCTACGGCGTGCACGCCCGCCGCCTGCTCGACCTTCGCGAGGCCTTCTTCGGTGATGACGGCGTACGAAACACGGCGATCGATGACGCACGGCTGCCGCGTCACCAAGCCCGCCGACTCCATGCGGTCGATCAGCCGCGTCACGCCGCCGGTGGTGACCACGATCTGGCTTGCGAGCGCCCCCATTGTCAACGGCACACCGTCCGAGCGCGCCAGCCGGAGCAGCACTTCGAACCAGCCGAGTGGCAGCGCGGACCGCTCTTCGAGTACCTGGCCCACCGAACGCTGCAGCCTGCCCGCCGCCTCGATAAGACGGCCGAAGGTCGTGATCAGGGGATCATCTAGCGGAGAGTCTTTCACCACAACGGAATCCTAGTGTCGCGTGATCCCCTTTCGTAAGGAAACAGGATCACACAACACCAGCGGAGAGAAAGTTGCGCAGTCAGAGATCGGTCATTAGATTAAACCTCCGATTAACTCTCTGACTAATCAAGTAATCGCCCCGAGGAGCACCCATCATTCCCGTTGTCGCCAGGCATGGCATCGAGGACAGCACCGCCCCGTTGGTGCTGCTCCTGCACGGCCGCGGGTCGCATGAACGCCACATCATCGGCCTCGCCGAGCGGCTGCCCGAAGGCCTCGCCTACGCGGCGGTGCGCGCCCCGATCGCCGAGGGCGCCGGGTATGCCTGGTTCGCCAACCACGGCATCGGAAGGCCGGCACCCGAATCGCTTCGCGCCGGCCTCGATTGGTTCCGGCACTGGCTCGACGACGCGACCCCGCCGCACCGGCCGGTCGTGCTGGTCGGGTTCAGCGGTGGTGCCACCTTCGCCGGCGGGCTCGTGCTCGACGACCCCGAGCGCTACGCGGGATTGGCGCTGCTGTGCGCGACACTGCCGTTTTCCGCCGGCCTGCCGACCTCTCCCGGCCGTCTGGACGACCTGCCCGTGTTCGTGGCCCAAGGCGAACGCGACCAGGTCATCCCGCGGGAGCTTCTCGACCGCACCTGGGACTACGTGCGGAACGAGTCCGGCGCGTCGGTCACCGCACGGCGCGACCCCGTCGGCCACGAACTCGCCCCGGAAGCGTTGGTGTCACTGGACTTCTGGCTGCGTGACCGGCTGCCCAGCGCGCTGCCCGCGGCCACCTCCGGCGCGGTGCACGTGTTCGGGCACGACATCCGGCGCAGCAACTCCTGAGCTAATTCCCAGTGGACGAGCCCTGAAGGCCACCTTGAGGGCGTTAGAGTCCCTCATGGTGGCCTTCAGAGACCGGCTCAGATCGGGAGCAAGCGCGTCACGAGCCGGCTCAACTGGTGCACGTTGCGACATTCGTGCATTTCGACGACCTGCTCGTACGCCCGGGCCGCGGAGTCGCCGGTGGACCACAGCCCGGTGCGCTCCGGGTTGAGCCAATAGGTGTGCCGCGCGGCGCCGGTGATCCGGCGCAGCGCGGGAAGGTTCGGGTCGCCCCCGTTGGTGCGGGCGTCGCCGAGGATCAGCACGGACGTCTTCGGCCCGACCGCCGAAAGGTAGTTGTCGGTGAAATCCTGTAGCGCGCGGCCGTAATCGCTGTGCCCGTCCCATTTGGTCAGCACGGCTTCGCTGAGGATGCGGCTGCCGAGTTCCTGCGGATCGGCTGCGCCGCTGGTGACGAGCTGGGTGATCTCGTCGGTGCTGTCGATGAACGCGAACACGCGGACCTTGCTGAACTGGTCGCGCAACGCCTGCACCAGCAGCATGGTGAAGTTCGCGAAGCCTGCCACGGAACCGGAAAGATCGCAGAGCAGCACGATTTCGGGGCGACTGGGCCGATGCCGCCGGAACGACGGCTTCAGCGGAACCCCGCCCGTCGACAGCGAGCGCCGCAACGTCCGGCGCAGGTCGATCTGGCCACGAGCGCTACGCCGTCGCGTGGCCGCCAGGCGCGTCGCGAGCTTGCGGGACAACGGATACACCGCGCGCCGGAGCTCGGCGAGCTGAGTGCGGCTCGCGCTGAGGAACTCGACGCGGTCCGCGGACGGCGGGATCGCGTGCCGGGCGACCCGCTCCCGGCCGCGCAGTTCCGCGGCGCGCCGGCGGGCCTCTGTCCGGACCTGTCCGCGGAAGCCCTCGATGCGACGCCGGATGTCGTCGCGGTCGAGCCTGTCGGCGAACTCGTCCTCGCCCGCTCCCGCGCGGATCGCCGCCAAGACGCGCACCAGCAACGTCTGCGGCTGCACGCGGTCCAGCGTCTGATGGGCCGACCAGCCGCCCGAGCCCGCCGTACCGCCGCCGGAACCGTACTGGCCGAACATGTCCACCGCGGTACCGGCAAGCTGGGCCATGGCCTGCTCGTCGTTCGCGGCGAGCGCGGCGGCGAGTTGTTCGCGCAGCGCCCCGAGATCGGCGACCTCCCCGGTCCGCCGGGCCGACTCGGGCGCGCCCACGCCCAGCGGGAAGTAGAGGTCGAAGGTGGCGTCGAACAACGAACGCTGGCCGCCGCGCCGCACCAAAGCGGCGGCGAGACCTTCCCGCATGTGTTCGCGCGACTGAAGCCCGAGCACCTTCAGCGCGGCCGCGGCGTCGATCGTCTCGCTGGGTCCGGCCTGGATTCCCTGCTCCCGCAACGCTTCCACGAAACCGACGAGCCGTTCGGGAAGCCCGGCCACCGGCTCGCTCACGGCCCGCCCAAAACCCTGTCGAGCTCCAGATGCGCGTCGGCTTTCACGACGTCGTCCTGGTGTTTGAGGATGACGCCGAGGCTCGCCCGCACCACGGTCTCGTCGAGTGTGTCGGCGCCGAGCGCCAGGAGCGTGCGCGCCCAGTCGATCGTCTCGGCGACCGACGGCGACTTGCGCAGTTCCATGGCCCGCAACGCGCTGACGACCTTGACGAGCGACGCGGCCAGTGTCTCGTCCATCTCCGGCACCTTCAGCGCGACGATGCGGCGCTCCAGCTCGGCGTCGGGGAAGTCGATGTGCAGGAACAGGCACCGGCGCCGCAGCGCCTCCGAAAGCTCGCGCGTCGCGTTGGAAGTGAGCACGACGAAGGGCTGCCGGGTCGCGGTGATGGTCCCCAGCTCGGGGACGGTGACCTGGAAATCGCCCAGCACTTCGAGCAGCAGGCCCTCGATCTCGACGTCTGCCTTGTCGGTCTCGTCGATGAGCAGGACCGTCGGCTCGGTGCCGGAGATCGCCGTCAGCAGCGGCCGCGGGAGCAGGAACTCCTCACTGAAGATGTCCGTGCGAGCTTCGTCCCAGGTCTCGTCGCGCCCGGCGGTGATCCGCAGCAACTGCTTCGCGTGGTTCCACTCGTACAGGGCACGCGATTCGTCGACGCCTTCGTAGCACTGCAGCCGGACCAGCCGGGAGCCACTGGCTTCCGCGACGGCCTTCGCCAGCTCCGTCTTGCCGACCCCGGCCGGGCCCTCGATCAGCAGCGGCTTGCCGAGCTGATCGGCCAGGAACACCGTCGTCGCCACAGCGGTGGAGGCGAGGTAGCCGGTCTCGGCCAGCCGGGCGGTCACATCGTCCACCGAGGTGAAGTACCTGGTGCCCGTTATATTGCTCACCCCTGCGACTCTAACCAGTCAGAGACAGATTTCACGCGATGGTGCCCCTATTCTTTAGCTAGGCTCACGACATGACCTATGTCCCGGCTGCCAGCCGCTACGACTCGTTCCCCTACCGGCGCACCGGCCGAAGTGGACTGAAACTGCCCGCCATCTCCCTCGGCCTGTGGCACAACTTCGGTCACGACAAGCCCTACGACACCCAGCGCGCCATCGCGCGCCGCGCGTTCGACCTCGGCATCACCCATTTCGACCTGGCGAACAACTACGGCCCGCCCTACGGCTCCGCCGAAACGAACTTCGGCCGCATGATCCAAGACGATTTCCGCCCGTTCCGCGACGAGCTGATCATTTCGTCCAAGGCGGGCTACGACATGTGGCCCGGCCCGTACGGTGACTGGGGCTCACGCAAGTACCTGCTCGCGTCGCTCGACCAGTCGCTGGGCCGGCTCGGCCTGGACTACGTCGACATCTTCTACTCGCACCGCGTCGACCCCGAGACCCCGCTGGAAGAGACCGTCGGCGCGCTCGACACCGCGGTCCGCTCCGGCAAGGCGCTCTACGTCGGCATCTCGTCGTACTCCTCGGAGAAGACCCGCGAAGCCGCGCGCCTGCTGCGCGAGCTCGGCACGCCGCTGCTCATCCACCAGCCGTCGTACTCGATGCTCAACCGCTGGACCGAGTCCGACCACCTGCTCGACACCCTCGAAGAGGTCGGCGCGGGCTGCATCGCGTTCTCCCCGCTGGCCCAGGGCCTGCTGACCGACCGCTACCTCAAGGGCGTCCCCGCGGACTCCCGCGCGGCGCAGGGCAAGTCGCTCAACCCCGACACGCTGACCGAAGACGCGCTGTCCAAGGTCCGCGCCCTCAACGCGATCGCCGAACGCCGCGGCCAGAGCCTCGCCCAGCTCGCGCTCGCGTGGGGCCTGCGCGACCCGCGGATGACGTCGGTCCTCATCGGTGCCAGCAGCGTCGCGCAGCTCGAGAACAACGTCGGCGCGCTCGACAACCTCGAGTTCACTGCCGAGGAGCTGACCGAGATCGACCGCTACGCCACCACTGACGCGGACATCAACCTCTGGAAGAAGTCCACCGACAGCTGACCGCGGGCATTGCCGGACATACGAACCTGCGACCATTACCCCAAAGCGGCGGTGGGGGCGGTTTATGCCCCC
>JAVXWP010000065.1:0-57515 GCA_032230695.1 Actinomycetota bacterium
TCGCGCTGGGGTACGGCGAGGCGAAAGCGCACGCCGTCGACGCCGTGCTCCGCTCAGGCGTGGTCTCGACGCTGATCACCGACGCCGCCGTCGCCGAACGCATGCTGACCCTCGCGGCCAAGCGCCCCCCGCACGTCCTGTCGTGAGTGTTTCGCGGGGTTATAACCCCGCGAAACACTCACGAGCCACCCACCCAGGCCGCACCTGCCCACACCCCGCCGCGCGGCGCTACGGGCGATCCACCCCGGTCACGCGGACCACGGCGAAGCCCGCTTCGTCCGAAGCCGCGAGGTCGACCTCGGCGCTGATGCCCCAGTCGTGGTCGCCCGCGGGGTCGTCGAAGATCTGCCGCACCTTCCACACGGCCGGCTCCCGCTCGATCAGCAGCAGCTGCGGCCCGCGGGCGTCCGGGCCGGTGCCGAGGACGTCGTGCTCCTCGAAGTACCCGTCCATCGCGTCCTGCCACGCCTCGGCGTCCCAGCCGGAGGCCGCGTCCAGCTCGCCGAGGTCGTAGTACGCGCGACGCGCGGCCAGGTCGACACGGCGGAAGAGCTCGTTGCGCACCAGCACCCGGAAGGCCCGCTCGTTGCGGGTGACCGGCGGCGGGCCTTCGGGGAGCCGCGCGGGAGCCTTGAGGCCCTCCGCGGTGTCTTCATCGGGGTTCCGCAGCGCTTCCCATTCGTCGAGCAGGCTCGAGTCGACCTGCCGGACGAGCTCGCCGAGCCATTCGATGAGGTCCTGCAACGCTTCCGTCTTGGCCTCGTCCGGGACGGTGTGCCGCAGCGTGTCGTAGGTGTCGGTCAAGTACCGCAGCACCAGGCCTTCCGAGCGCGACAACGAGTAGAAGCCCACGTATTCCACGAAGTTCATCGCGCGCTCGTACATGTCGCGCACGACCGACTTCGGCGACAACTCGTAGTCGGCGACCCATGGCGCGCCCTGGCGGTAGCTCGAATACGCCACCTGCAGCAGCTCTTCCAGCGGCTTCGGGTAGGTGACGTTCTCCAGCAGCTCCATCCGCTCGTCGTACTCGATGCCCTCGGATTTCATCGCCTGCACGGCTTCGCCGCGCGCCTTGAACTTCTGCGCCGACAGTACCGGCCTCGGGTCATCCACAATGGATTCCACAATGGACACGATGTCGAGCGCGTAGCTCGGCGACTCGATGTCGAGCAGTTCGATGGCGGCCAGTGCGAACGGCGAAAGCGGCTGGTTCAGCGCGAAGTCGAACTGGAGGTCGATGGTGAGCCGGACCGTGCGGCCCTGCTCGTCGGGCTCGTCGAGCCGCTCCACGACACCCGCCGCGAGCAGCGCGCGATAGATCTGAATGGCCCGCAGGATGTGCTTACGCTGCGCCGGGCGCTCCTCGTGGTTGTCTTCGAGGAGGTGCCGCATCGAGTCGAAAGCGTTGCCTGGCCGCGAAATCACGTTCAGCAGCATCGAGTGGCTGACCCGGAAGCTCGACGTCAGCGGCTCCGGCTCGGCCGCGACAAGCCGCTCGAACGTGCTGTCCGTCCAGTTGACGAACCCTTCGGGCGCCTTCTTGCGGGTGATCTTGCGCTTCTTCTTCGGATCGTCCCCCGCACGTTCGAGCGCTTTCGCGTTTTCGATGACGTGGTCCGGCGCCTCGACGACGACGTAGCCATCGGTGTCGTACCCGGCGCGGCCCGCTCGCCCCGCGATCTGATGGAACTCGCGCGCCTTGAGGTGCCGCTGGCGCACACCGTCGTACTTCGTCAGCGCGGAGAACACCACGGTCCGGATCGGCACGTTGATGCCGACACCGAGGGTGTCGGTCCCGCAGATCACCTTCAGCAGCCCCGCCTGCGCGAGCTGCTCGACCATCCGCCGGTACTTCGGCAGCATGCCGGCGTGGTGCACGCCGATACCGTGACGCACCAGCCTGGTCAGCGCGCGCCCGAAGCCCGCCGAGAAGCGGAAATCGCCGAGTGCCACGGCGATCGCCTCCTTCTCGGCCTTCGTGCAGACGTTGATGCTCATCAACGCCTGTGCGCGCTCAACGGCCGCGGCCTGCGAGAAGTGCACGATGTAGACCGGCGCCTGGCCGCCGTGGAGCAGTTCGAGCATCGTTTCGTGCACCGGCGTCAGCGCGTACCGGTAGGTCAGCGGCACCGGTCGCTGCGTCGAGGTGATCGCGGCGGTGGGGCGGCCGGTGCGGCGCGTCAGGTCCTTCTCGAAGAACGACACGTCGCCGAGCGTCGCCGACATGAGGACGAACTGGACTTTCGGCAGTTCCAGGATCGGGATCTGCCACGCCCAGCCGCGGTCCGGCTCCGAGTAGAAATGGAACTCGTCCGCCACGACCTGGCCGACGTCCGCCTCGGCACCGAACCGCAACGCGATGTTCGCCAGGATTTCCGCCGTGCAGCAGATGATCGGGGCGTCGCCGTTGACCGCGGAGTCGCCGGTCATCATGCCGACGTTCTCCGGGCCGAAGATCTCGACGAGCTGGAAGAACTTTTCGGAGACCAGCGCCTTGATCGGCGCGGTGTAGTAGCTCCGCTTGCCGTGTGCCATCGCGGTGAAGTGGGCGCCGACGGCCACCAGGCTCTTGCCGGAACCGGTCGGCGTCGACAGGATCACGTTGGCGCCGGAGACCACCTCGATCAGCGCCTCTTCCTGCGCCGGGTACAGCTCGAGGCCCCTTTCAGCGGTCCATTCGGAGAACGCTTCGAAGAGCTTGTCGGGGTCCGGATCTGCGGGAAGAGCGTCTGCGAGTGTCATGAGACCCCCTATGTTGCCATCCCTGCCCACCGAGTTGCCGAGGGGCGATCGCGGCTCACAGGCGAAACCCGTAGGCTGCGCGTACCGCGCACCATGTCTGGGGTAACCCCAGGCCGGGGCGCACACAGGCAGGTAGTTCCGGAGGGTAGGAATGGCACAGGACATCATCCCGATCGAACTCGGGCTTCCGCAGGGCGATCTGGTCACCTTGTGGGCCCCGCGCTGGCGGGAAGACGGCGAGGAGTGGGAAGCCTTCCTCGGCGATGAAGAGGACCTGTACGCCTTCCCGGACGCGGCCCATCTGGCCGCGTTCGTGCGGACCTCGGAGCAGCACGACCTGCTCGACCACCCGGCGTGGCGCACGGTCCCGTCGCTGAACGTTCCCGAGCTGATCCCCGACGACGACCACTCCTACGACCTGGTCGGCGTGCCGGAGCTGGTCGCCGAAGAGCGCACCCACTGGACGATCGCCGAGCTCGCCGAGATCGTCGGCATCGTGCGGTCGCTCGCCGACGTCTGCGAGCTGGATGAGGTCCACGAAGTCCTCGACAGCTGCTTGGGCTTCTCGCTGCTCGATCAGGGCACACTGCCGTTCACCGGCCGCGACGGCGAGGATCTGTGGACCGAGCTTTCCGAGGTCGTGGCGAAGAAGTGGGACATCGTGCTCGACACGATCGACGAGCTCATCACCGTGCCGGACGTCGACGCGACGCTGCTGGAGCAGACGGCCGAAGAGCTCGCCACGTTCCTGGAGGAGTCGGCTGAGGCCGAGGCCGCCGCGGCGGACGACGACGACCTCGACACGGTGGAAGACACCGACGAGGATTCGGCCGACGAGGACGACGAGCCGGTCGGTTTCTGGGGCGAGGTCGGCATCGACCCGATCAAGATCATCACGGCTGGGAACGAGTACTACACGCTCCGGTGCTTCTACCAGGACGACAAGCCGGTGTTCCTCGGCTCCGACGGCGAGATCGACGTCTTCACCTCCGAGAAGGCACTGATCCGCAAGCTCGCCGACGGCAACGACCTGGCAGGCACCGACATCGCCGGAATGTCCACTTGGGACGAGGTGCTGGAGAAGGCGACGGCCGGCGAGCTCGAGATCGACGTCGACTCGGACAACACCTATGTGCTGACGGGCATCGACGACGACATCGCCGAAGGCGTCGAGTCGATCGACCCCACGCAGCTCGAACTGGCCGTCGAACTGCTGACGGACACCGCCGAGTGGGCCGGTGACGAGACCGTGCTCGAAGAGCTGTCCAGCTCGGAAACCCTCGGGTGGCTGATCTCGTTCGTGCTCAAGCCGGACCCGACGCGCCTCGCGCCGAGCGCGCCGTTCGACGCCGAGCAGGAGTCCTGGCGCAAGCTGGTCGCCTCCTTCGAGGACCGCCTGAACGTCGGCTGACCTCGGCACTTTCTCGCTATAGCGCCCTCTTTCACGATGTGAGAGAGGGCGCTTTGGCGACAAAGTGCGACCGGTCAGCCCTCCCGTTCGGCGCGGACAGGGACCAGGGCGATGGCCAGCAGCGGGAACACCGCGGCGATGCAGAACGCCAATGCGTAGCGCGTGTCGCCGATGACGAGCCCGAGAAGCGGCGGGGTCAGCGCGGCGGCGATGTTCTGTGTGGTGTTCTGCGCCCCCATCGCCCGGCCCGCCCAGGAGATCCCGGCCAGTTCGGCCGACGCCGTGAAGCCCAGGCCGTTGTCGCTCACCGTGATCACCGCGGCGAGTACCAGCGCCAGCACGACCAGCCAGGGCCAGGTCGCGTCGCCGAGCGCGACAAGCAGCATTACCCCGGCGCTGGCGACGGCGAGCTGACGCATCGGGCCGAGCCGGTTGCCCACGCGATCCGACCAATATCCCGAAAGCAGCCTTCCCCCGGCACCCAGCACCTGGACCCCGCCGAGGAACCAGCCCGCGGAGAGCGGGCTCCAGTGATGCACCGTCACCAGGTACACCGGGGCGAACGCGGACACGGCGAACTGCGGCACCACCAGCAGGCTGCTCGCGCCGTGCAGCCGCCAGAGCGTCGGTTTCCGGTACGGCGACGTGGGTTTGGGCCCGGCGCCGGCCGTCTTTGCCGGCCGCGGCGGGTCGACGACGAGCCACGCGACCAGCAGGGCGACGACGATCGCCAGGCCCGCGGGCAGCAGGATCGCCTGCGGGAAGCCCCAGTGGTCCGCGAGCGGCGGGAGCCCGATAGCGGCGACGCCGACGCCCAGCGGCTGCGCGGTCTGCCGGATACCCATGGCGACCCCGCGTTCCGACGCCTGGAACCAGCCCATCACCACGCGCCCGCTGGCGGCGTTGACCGACGCGGTGCACGCACCCGCCAGCAGGAACAGCACGAAAAGTGTTCTCAGCGAGTGCCCGCCGAGACCGGCGTACAGCAACAGCAGCCCCGAGGAACCGAGGCCCAGCGCCATGATCAGCCGTTCGCCGTACCGATCGGTGAGCGCACCCCAGAGGATGAGCGTGAACAGCAGGCCGATGCTCGGCGCCGCGACGACCGTGCCCGCCTGCGCGAGCGAAAGGCCTTCCGCAGCACGCATCTGCGGGACCAGGAACGGGATGCCGTAAAGGAACGCGCAGCTCGCGGTCTGTGCGGCGAGGCCGAGGCCGAGGATCAGCCATCGGTTGGGAGTCTTGACCGGATCCTGTTCCGCTACTCGCACTACGTCCGCCTCAATCTCAGGATATGAGATATCCATCTTATATCCTGGATTTTACTTACCGAGGCTAAGTAACACAACCCGTCCGGGCGAGCTGGGCGTAGCCGGGCCGGATGACCTTGTCGATCAAGTCGCGGCGCTCGTCGTAATCCAGGAAGGCCGATTTCATCGCGTCGACGGTGAACCGCTCGAAGTCCGCCAAGCCGTAGCCGAACGCGTCGCGCAGCGCCTCGAACTCGCTCGACATGCTGCATCCGCTCATCAGCCGGTTGTCGGTGTTGACCGTGACACGGAAGCCCAGCCGGGCGAGTGTCCCGATCGGATGCTCGGCGATCGACACCGCCGCTCCTGTCTGGACGTTCGACGAAGGGCAGATCTCCAAAGGGATTCGCCGGTCCCGCACATAGCGCGCCAACCGTCCCAAATGGACCTCGCCGTCGTCGATCCTGATGTCGTCGATGATGCGCACACCGTGCCCGAGTCGCTCGGCGCCGCATCGGTGAATCGCTTCGGAGATCGACGCCGTCCCGAAAGCCTCACCGGCATGAATTGTGAAATGCGCATTATTACTACGCAAATAGTCAAAAGCGGCCGAAATACGGGCCGGAGCAAACCCGGCTTCGGGACCGGCGATGTCGAAGCCGACAACGCCGGCATCACGGTAACGCACAGCGAGCGTTGCGATTTCGAGACCTCGGTCCCGGTGGCGCATTGCGCAAAGCAGGGTGCCGATCCGGATGGTCCGGCCCTTCGCCGCAGCGCGCCGCCCACCCTCCGCGAACCCAACTTGAACCGCGCGAATCACCGTATCGAGTGACATCCCGCGCTCGACGAACAACTCCGGTGCGTATCGGATTTCGGCGTAGACGACCCCGTCGTCCGCCAGGTCCTCGACACTTTCGGCGGCTACCCTGACCAGCGCATCCTCGGTCTGCAGGACACCACACGTATGGATGAATGTGGAGAGGTACGACTCGAGTGATCCCGAGTTGGCCGCGGCGGCGAACCAGCGGCCGAGCTCGCCCGGTTCGGTCACGGGAAGGTCGCGGTAGCCCGTCGATTCGGCCAGTTCAGCCACCGTGCCAGGGCGCAAGCCACCGTCCAGGTGGTCGTGCAACAGGACTTTCGGCACACGGCGAATAGTTGCCGATGACAACGCAGGTGTTTCGTCGGACATAGCCCGACAGTAGTATCGGGGTGATTCACCTACGTGGACGCAGGCTCTCGAGGTCGGCCTAACCCTCAGCTTGCTGATCATGGGCTGAATCGGCCATAGGAGTTGACCACAGCATTGTCGGCTTCACGGGGGCCATACACACAGCAATTCCGCAAAAGATAAGCTGCCGTGACGTCCCTCCCCCATTTCCCCGCCCACGAAGGACACCGCAGTGACCACTGATAACCAGATTGCAGCACCGTCCTTCGACCGGATGCGCAACATGCTGGTGCGCGCGGCCGAAGTGCGCGAGAGCGAACAGCAGCAGATCTTCGACGCGCTGGACGACATCTACGCCCGGCTCGCCCCGGTGGACTCGCTCGGCGCGGTCCGCAAGCGGCTCTCCGAACTTCCCGACCGCACCGAGGTCAGCGTCCTGGCCGAGCGCCTCGACGAGACCATGTCGCGCCTCGAAGCTCAGGACAACGCGATCGCGACGCTCGCCCGTACGGTCGAGAGCATCGTCGACAAGCTGGCCAAGCCGTTCGCCCAGCTGGACGGCAGGCTCGACGGCGTCGGCGCCCGCTTCGAGGGTGTGGCGGGCCGCATGGACGGCCTCGAGGACAAGCTGCAGAACATCCACCGCCGGCTCGACGAGCTGGGCAGCCACCTCGACAAGCAGGACAGCAAGCTCGACGCGCTGCCCCAGTCGGTCATCAGCCCGGTCCGCGAGCGGATCGACGCCGCCGAGTCCGGCCTGCGCGAGCGGATCGAGAACTCGGAAGCTGGTCTCCGCGACCGCATCGAGACCTCGGACAACGACCTGCGCGCCCGCATCGAAACCTCCGACAATGAGCTACGTGCCCGTGTCGAGGATCTCGACAACAACACCAAGACCCGCATCGGCGAGAACACCGAAGCGCTGAAGGTCGCGCTGACCGAGACCGGCGAGATGATCGACGCCTCGGATCGCCTCGACAAGCTCGGCGACCGGCTCGAGCAGGTCACCGGCACGCTCGACGCGCTGGCCAACCGGCTGGACAAGGTCGAGGACGGCTTCACCTCGCAGCTCGGCGATCTCGACGGCTCGTTCAAGTCCGGCCTGTCCAAGGTCGAGGGCACGCTGGCGAAGCAGCCGGACACGGACTCGGTCACCTCGGTGGTCCGCAAGAGCGCCGAAGAGTCCGAGCGGCGGATCGGCGGCCAGCTCGACGAGGCCATGGCGACGTTCGCGGAGCTCATGCTCGGTGGCGGCCCCGCGGCGCAGTCGCAGATGCAGCTGATGGCTCCGCCGCCCCCGGCGCCGCGCCAGCCGCGCCGCACCGCGCGCAACGGCCGGGCCCCGAAGGCCAACGAGAACGGCAAGGCCAAGACCAACGGCGAGGTCGTCGAAGAAGGCGCCGAAAGCTAAGCGTTCCCACTGTCCGTGAAGGCCTCCTTCACAGCGTCTGACGCTGTGAAGGAGGCCTTCACGTCATTTCAGGGTCTCCAGGACGATAGAGCGGGGGGTGGGGGCGGCGTCGGAGATGGTCAGGGCGCCTTCCAGGGAAGCCAGGGCAGCCGGGACGGCGTCGGGGGTGTCCGTGTGCAGCTCCAGGAGTGGCTGGCCCGCGGTGACCCGCTCACCGGGCTTGGCAAGGCAGAGGATTCCGGCCGCGTACTGAACCGGGTCACCCCGACGCGCGCGTCCGGCGCCGAGCCGCCAAGCCGCGACACCGACGCCGTAGGCATCCACAGTGGACAGCACCCCGTCCCGCTCCGCCGCGACGACGTGCACGTGCTTCGGCGTCGGCAACGCCGCCTCGGGATCGCCGCCCTGCGCGCTGATCATCCGGCACCACGTCTCGTACGCCCGCCCGGACGCGAGTACTTGGGCCGGATCCACCGAAATCCCCGCCAGCGCCAGCATCTCCCGCGCCAGCGCGACGGTCAGCTCGACGACGTCAGCCGGTCCACCACCCTTCAAGACCTCGACCGATTCGGCGACCTCGACCGCGTTCCCGACCGCGTTGCCGAGCGGTGTGCCCATGTCCGTCAGCAACGCCGTGGTCGCGACGCCGTGCGCGGTGCCGATCTCGACCAGTGTGCGCGCGAGCTCCCGAGCCTGCTCGCGCGTCTTCATGAACGCGCCGGACCCGGTCTTTACGTCCAGCACCAACCCCGCGGAGCCCTCGGCGATCTTCTTGCTCATGATCGAACTGGCGATCAGCGGGATCGACTCGACCGTGCTCGTGACGTCCCGGAGCGCGTACAGCTTGCGGTCCGCGGGCGCGAGACCTTCGGTAGCCGCGCAGATCACCGCGCCGACCTCGTTGAGCTGCTTCATGATCTCGACGGTCGACAGCTCCGCGCGCCAACCGGGAATCGACTCCAGTTTGTCGAGTGTGCCGCCGGTGTGCCCCAGCCCGCGGCCGGAGAGCTGCGGCACCGCGGCACCGCACGCCGCGACCAGCGGCGCGAGCGGAAGGGTGATCTTGTCGCCGACGCCGCCGGTGGAATGCTTGTCCACGGTCGGGCGGTCGACGTCGAGCGTAAGCCGCTCACCGGAGTCGATCATCGCGCCGGTCCACTGCGAGATCTCACGCGCGTCCATGCCACGAAGGAAGATGGCCATGGCCAGCGCGGACATCTGCTCCTCCGCGACGGCCCCGTTCGTGTAGGCGTCGACGACCCACGCGATCTGCTCGTCACTGAGCCTGCCGCCGTCCCGCTTGGTCCGGATGACGTCCACTGCCGCGAAGGTGCTCATATCTCCTCATTCCCCGGACTCAGCTTGGCAGGTGTTCCGGGCCGAAGGCGTCGGGCAGTACGGAGGTCATCGGCAGGATCCCGCTCGGGGTGTCGACCAGGCAGTCGCCACCACCGAGCTCGAACAGGATCTGACGGCACCGCCCGCACGGCATCAGCAGGTCACCCGACCCGCTGCGGCACGCGACGGCGACGAGCCGTCCGCCGCCGGACAGCCGCAGCTGCCCGGCCATCGTGCACTCCGCGCACAGCCCGAGCCCGTACGACGCGTTCTCCACGTTGCAGCCCAGCACCACACGACCGTCGTCGACGATCCCGGCGACGCCGACCAGCAGCCCGGAGTACGGGGCGTACGCGCTCTGCGCCGCCTGCACCGCCGATGCGCGCAAGCCATCCCAGTCGATCATCCGCCCTGCCCTCGCCGGTACAGCTGCCCGATGTACTTCGGTATCCGAAGCCGTTGGGCGGCAAGGGAAAGTACAAGCAGCGTGACGACGTACGGCGTCGCGCCGACCAGCTCCGGCGGCACCTGGTCGGTGGTGGCGAACCAGAGGACGAACGCCACCCCGAGCACGGCCGCGACAGCCGAAACGGCGAACCGCTTTGCGCGCAACTGAATCACGGCGAGCACGAGCAGCGCGAGGCCGAGGAGCAGCAGCAACGCGTGCACGGAGTCCTCGCCACGCAGCTGCATCGCGTCGGTGTAGCCGAAGAGACCCGCACCCGCGGCCAAACCACCGGGCCGCCAATTGCCGAAGATCATCGACGCGAGGCCGATGTACCCACGGCCACCGGTCTGCCCGTCGCGGAACTGGCTGGAGTTGATCGCGAGGATCGCGCCACCCAGCCCCGCCAAGGCACCCGAAGCGACTATCGCCGCGTACTTGTACTTGTAGACGTTCACACCGAGCGATTCGGCCGCGTACGGCGCCTCACCACAGGACCGCAGGCGCAGCCCGAACGGCGTCCGCCAGAGCACGTAACCGGTGACGATGAACAACACCACCGCCAGCAGCGAAAGCAGCGACAGGTTGGTGATCAGCCCGCGCAGGATGCCCGCGACGTCGGAGACGAAGAACCAGTGCTTCGACTCCAGATCACCCAGCGCCGTGGACAGTCCGGGCACGCTGACCCGGCTGACGTCGGAGATCGGTGGCGACTGCTTCTGCCCGCCACCGGGCGCCTTCGCGAAGTACAGCTTCGCGAGGAACAGCGTCAAACCGGGCGCCACCAACGTGATCGCGACCCCGGAAATGATGTGGTCGACGCCGAAGGTCACTGTGGCCACCGCGTGCACCAGCCCGCCCAACGCGCCGAGCAGCACGCCGGCGACGACACCGGCCCACGGTCCCCACTGGTAACCGGCGAAACCGGCGCCCCAGGTGCCGAGCACCATCATGCCTTCGAGGCCGATGTTCACCACGCCGGCCCGTTCCGACCACAGCCCGCCGAGACCGGCGAGCGCGATCGGCACCGCGGCCGTCAGTGCGGCGGCGACGGTTCCGCTCGACGTCAGGTCGTCGGCACCGGTGAGCACCCGGACCAGCGACACCGAAAGCATCGCCGCGACAGCGATGTAGAGGTACATCATCGGCGACATGCGCCGCTTGGCCGGAGCCGGCGTGTCCTCCACGCCGACAGTCAATCCACCCGCGCTCATGCTGAAACCTCCGCAGGGGTCGTGGTCGTGCCCAGTGCCGTACCGACTTCGCGCTGTTCGAGCCGGAGCCGGTAGCGCCGCACGAGCTCGTAGGCGATGACCACCGACAGGACGATCACGCCCTGCATGATCACCACGATCTCCTTGGGCACCCCGGAAATGTCCAGTACGTTCGACGCCTGGTCGAGGAAACCCCACAGCAGCGCGGCGAACGCCATGCCGACGGGATGGTTGCGGCCGAGCAGCGCAATCGCGATACCCGTGAAGCCCAGGCCCGAAGGGAAATCGAGCGCGTACGAGTGCGAAGCGCCAAGCAACTGCGGCATCCCGACCAGGCCCGCGGCCGCGCCGGAGAGCAACATGCTCGCCACGATCATCTTCTTGACGTTGACCCCGCTCGCGACCGCGGCGGACTCGGAAAGCCCGGTCGCCTTGAGGTCGAAGCCGAAGCGCGTCCGGTTGAGCATGAACCAGTAGAGGAAACCGACGAGCACCGCGAGGAAGATCAGGCCGAAGATCTTCGACGACGAGCCTGGGTACTCGAACCCGGGCACCTGGCCACCCTCCGTGATCGGCGCGGTACCGATGTTGTTGCTGCCCGCCACCGAAACCGCGAGCCGCGCCGGGTTGAGCAGATAGGCGACCACCGCGGTGGCGACCGCGTTCAGCATGATCGTCGAGATGACTTCGCTGACGCCTCGCGTCACCTTGAGGAAACCGGCGATCCCGGCCCACACGGCACCGACGAGCATCGCGACGACGATCGTCATCAGGATGCGCAGGAACGACGGCAGGCTGCCCATGAAGGACGCACCACCGACAGCGGCGGCCATCATCGCGGCGAGCCGGTACTGCCCGTCGACGCCGATGTTGAACAGCCGCATCTTGAAGCCGATCGCCACGGCGACGGCCGAGAGGTAGTACGTCGTCGCGCTGTTGAGCGAGTTGACGACCGTCCGCGGCCGCTGCACCGACTTGACCATCTGGTCGACGACTTCCACCGGCGAGTGGCCGGTGATCACCAGGATCAGCGCGCAAAGCAGGAGCGCGAAGATCAGCGCGCCAACGGGTGCGGCCAGACCGAGCCCGGCCGAGCGAAGTGAGAACTTCTTCATCAGACCTTGTCCCCCGCCCCGGTCATGGCGGAACCGAGTTCCTCCGGTGTGACCGACTTCGGGTCGTATTCCGCGACGAGCTTGCCGCGCAGGATCACCGAGAGCCGGTCGGACATGCCGATGAGCTCGTCGAGGTCCGCGGAGATCATCAGCACCGCCAGTTTCTCGGCGCGGGCGTGCCGGATGTGCTCCCAGATCGCTGCCTGCGCGCCGACGTCGACACCACGGGTCGGGTGCGAGGCGATCAGCACCACCGGGTTGCCGCTCATTTCGCGGCCGATGATCAGCTTTTGCTGGTTGCCGCCGGAAAGCGACGCGATCGCGACCTCGATGCCCGGCGTCCGGACGTCGTAGTCGGCGACGATGCGCTCGGTGTCGGCGCGCGCGCCCTTGCGGTCGATCAGCGGGCCGCGCACGTTCGGCGCCTTGGTCTGGTGGCCGAGAATCCGGTTCTCCCACAGCGTCGCTTCGAGCAGAAGCCCTTGGCGGTGCCTGTCTTCGGGGATGTAGGCCATCCCCGCGTCGCGGCGCTTGCGGGTGTTGAGCTTGTTGATGTCCTTGCCTGCCAGCGAAATGTGCCCACCGCTCAGCGGGCGGATGCCCATCAGCGCTTCGACCAGCTCGGCCTGTCCGTTGCCTTCGACACCCGCGATGCCGAGAACCTCACCCGCGTGGATGGTGAACGACAGGTCCTCCAGCACCGTGCGGCCGTCGGACGAGGTCACCTTGAGGTCGCGGACTTCGAGCATCGGCGTCTCGGTCACCGTCGACTCGCGCAGCTCCGGCACCGGCAGCGCGCTGCCCACCATCAGCTCGGCCAGCTGGCGTGCGGTCACCTCGCCCGGCACCACGCTCGCGACAGTGGTGCCGCGGCGGACGACGGTGATGTCGTCGGCGACCGAAAGCACCTCGTCGAGCTTGTGGGAGATGAAGAGGATCGTGAGGCCCTCGGCCTTGAGCTCGCGCAGGTTGCCGAACAGCTCGTCGACCTCCTGCGGAACCAGCACCGCCGTGGGCTCGTCCAGGATCAGGATCTTCGCGCCGCGGTAGAGCACCTTCAGGATCTCGACGCGCTGCCGCTCGCCGACCCCGAGCTCGTCGACGAGCCTGTCCGGGTCGACACCGAGGCCGTAACGCGCGGAGATGTCTGTGATCTTGACGCGGGCGGCCTTGAAGTCGAGGCCCATGCCCGCTTTGGGTTCGGTGCCGAGAACCACGTTCTCCAGCACGGTGAAATTGTCGGCCAGCATGAAGTGCTGGTGCACCATGCCGATGCCGGCGGCGATGGCGTCCGCCGGGGTCTGGAAGTCGACGAGCTCGCCCTCGACCCGGATGGTGCCCTCGTCGGGCCGCTGCATCCCGTAGAGGATCTTCATCAGGGTCGACTTGCCGGCGCCGTTCTCACCCACCAGGGCGTGCACGGTGCCGCTCCGGACTCCGACATTGATGTCGGAGTTCGCTACCACGCCGGGGAACCGCTTGGTTATGCCCTTCAGTTCCACGGCGTATTCAGGTGGAGGAATCACAGCTGTGTCGCCCAAAATATCCTCGCTGATCGCGCACACTCCTTGCGAACGGTGAAGGACCCGTGGCGGGGGAAACCCGCCACGGGTCCATCAGTCGTCTAGATCCCAGGCATCCTAGGCAGAACGCCCCACCACTACTTGGTCGCGGGGACCTTGATCTCCCCGGACACGATCTTCGCCTTGTACGCCTCGATCTGCGGCTTGATGTCGTCGATCTTGCCACCGCTGGTGGCGTAGGTGATGCCACCGGCCTTGAGGTCGTAGATCTTGTTGCCCGCGGTGAACTTGTTGTCCTTGACCGAGTTGATGAAGTCGTAGACCGCGAGGTCGACCTCCTTCACCATCGACGTGATGATCACGTCCTTGACGTCGGCCATCGCGGGCAGGTTGTACTGGTCGGAGTCGACCCCGATGCCGAGCTTGCCCGCGGCCTTGGCGGCCTTGAACGCACCGCCACCGGACCCACCGGCCGCCGCGTAGACGATGTCGGCGCCGGCGTCGAACATGCCGTTCGCCGCGGTCTCACCCTTGGCCGGGTCGTTGAAGCCGCTGAAGTCCGGCGGCTGGGTCAGGTACTTCGACTGGACGGTCGCGTCGGCCTTCACGGCCTTGACCCCCGCGGTGTAGCCGACCTCGAACTTCTGGATCAGCGGCGTGTTGACACCACCGATGAAGCCGACGTTGCCGGTCTTGCTCTTGAGCGCGGCGGCGACACCGACGAGGAACGACCCCTCGTTCTCCGCGAACGTCAGGTTCGCGATGTTCGGGCCGTCGTCGGTGCCCGCGGTGAAGTCGTCGATGATTGCGAACTTCACGTTCGGGTTGTCCTTGGCGACCGCGCCGATGGCCTTGGCGTAGGCGAAGCCGACGCCGATCACCGGGTTGTAGCCGCCTTCGGCGAGCTGGCGCAGCCTGTCTTCCTTCTGCGCGTCGGTCTCACCCTGGGCCGCCTCGAGCTCCTTGACCTCGAAGCCGGACTCAGCCTTGGCCTTGTCCAGGCCGCGCGCCGCCGAGTCGTTGAACGACTGGTCGCCGCGGCCGCCGATGTCATAGGCCAGCCCGACCTTGATGGACGACGTCGCGGCGCCGGTGCCCGAAGGCGCCGGGGCACTTCCGGTGTCGGACGACGATCCACAGGCCGACAGCGTCAAAACGCCGGCCATTGCCACCGCTGCCAGCGCGGTTCCACGCATGCGATGCAAGGTGTGTCTCCCTCCCCGCTGATCCAGCGGATGAATTGAAGAGCGATCCGGCCCCAGTTGCCGGGTTCGACTGGCGAACCGTACCCGTCTGCCCCGATTGCGCCATAGGAAAGCCACGCTACGTAACCTAAACGTTTACTGGCGAGTCGCCGCGGCTACCACTCGCACACCCCGAGTGATCACTATCGTCCTGTCGCGTGACGCCCCTTACGTGTGATCCGGAACGCTGAGTAACGCTCCCGAACGAGGTGAAAAATAGCCATTTCAGGTGGCCTGCGCCACATTTCATGGCCTTCGCTTGCTACTTGGGTGTCTGGTCGGTCACAGAGGGGAACCCGAGGTTGAGCTCCGTCGTGCGGCCGGGTCTAGCATCCTTTTCATCCACGCTCGATGACCCCAATCTCGGCACCGTCGCCAGGATGTCCCAAGTGGACGCTGCAGTGACAAGCGGAATTCCGGTCAAGCGGGCACACAGTCATGACGTTGGAGGCCGTTCACCGATGTCCACCACGGCTAGCACCGCTGAAGCGGGAGCGAGCAATCGGGCGGGTGCCTCTCGCCGGCAGGGGACCTTCTACCGGGGCGACCCGGGCATGTGGTCCTGGGTGCTGCACCGCATCACCGGCGTACTCACCTTCTTCTTCCTGTTCGTGCACGTACTCGACACCGCTCTGGTCCGGGTTTCCCCGAACACGTACAACCAGGTCATCGAGACCTACAAGACCCCGATCGTCAACCTCCTCGAGGTCGGCCTGGTCGGTGCTGTGCTTTACCACGCCCTCAACGGGATCCGCGTCATGCTCGTGGACTTCTGGGAAAAGGGCCCCAAGTACCAGAAGCCGATGCTCTGGACGATCGCCGTCATCTGGATCGTCGTGATGCTTCCTGGTGCCTTCTTCATGTTGAAGCGCACCGTCGAGACCTTGTTCGGGGGAAACTGACGTGAGTATCGAACCCCTCGCGATCGCCAATCCGCGCTCCCCACGCCGCCCGACCCCGCGCCGCAGCAACTTCGAGCTCTACAGCTGGCTGTTCATGCGGATTTCCGGGCTGGCACTGATCATTCTGGTACTCGGCCACCTGCTGATCATGAATATCCTCGACGGCGGTGTGCACCGCATCAACTGGGGCTTCGTCGCCGGGCGATGGGCGTCGCCGTTCTGGCAGTTCTGGGATCTGTCGATGTTGTGGCTCGCCGAGATCCACGGCGGCAACGGGCTGCGCACGATCATCGACGACTACGCCCGCAAGGACAGCACGCGGTTTTGGCTGAAAATCCTTCTCTACGTCTCGATGGTGCTCATCCTGGCCGTCGGCACGATGGTGATCTTCACCTTCGACCCGACCATGCCGGCTGACTGACTGACTGACTGAACCCACCACACAGCGCCCGATCACGATAGCGAGCCCCCACTATGCAGTTCCATAAGTACGACGTGGTGATCGTCGGCGCCGGTGGCGCCGGGATGCGCGCGGCCATCGAGTCCGGCCAGCGCGCCCGCACCGCGGTACTCACCAAGCTCTACCCGACCCGGTCCCATACCGGCGCGGCCCAGGGCGGCATGTGCGCCGCGCTGGCCAACGTCGAAGAGGACAACTGGGAGTGGCACACCTTCGACACGATCAAGGGTGGCGACTACCTGGTCGACCAGGACGCGGCCGAGATCATGGCGAAGGAAGCCATCGACGCGGTGCTCGACCTGGAAAAGATGGGGCTGCCGTTCAACCGCACCCCCGAAGGCAAGATCGACCAGCGCCGCTTCGGCGGGCACACCCGTGACCATGGCAAGGCCGCGGTCCGCCGCGCCTGCTACGCCGCGGACCGCACCGGCCACATGATCCTCCAGACGCTGTACCAGAACTGCGTCAAGTACGGCACGGAGTTCTTCAACGAGTTCTACGTGCTCGACCTGCTGCTCAGCGAGGACGAGCACGGCAACCCGGTCGCTTCCGGCGTCGTGACCTACGAGCTGGCCACCGGCGAGCTGCACGTGTTCCAGGCCAAGTCGATCGTGATGGCCACCGGCGGTGCCGGCAAGATCTTCAAGACGACGTCCAACGCGCACACCCTGACCGGTGACGGCCTCGGCATCGTGTTCCGCAAGGGCCTGCCGCTCGAGGACATGGAGTTCTTCCAGTTCCACCCGACCGGCCTCGCGGGGCTCGGGATCTTGATTTCGGAAGCCGTGCGCGGTGAGGGCGGGATCCTCCGCAACGCCGACGGCGAACGGTTCATGGAGCGCTACGCACCCACGATCAAGGACCTCGCGCCGCGTGACATCGTCGCCCGCTCGATGGTGCAGGAAGTGTTGCAGGGCAGGGGTTGTGGCCCGAACAAGGACTACATCGTGCTGGACGTCACGCATATCCCGGAGGAGACGCTCAACGCGAAGCTCCCGGACATCATGGAGTTCTCGCGTACCTACCTCGGCGTGGACCCGGTCAAGGAGCCCGTCCCGGTCTTCCCGACCTGCCACTACGTGATGGGCGGCATCCCGACCAACGTCCACGGCGAAGTGCTGCGGGACAACGAACACGTCATCCCCGGCCTGTACGCCGCCGGCGAGGTCGCCTGCGTTTCGGTGCACGGCTCGAACCGGCTCGGCACCAACTCACTGCTCGACATCAACGTGTTCGGCCGTCGCTCCGGTATCGCGGCCGCGGAGTACGCACTGAGCCACGAGCACGTCGAACTGCCGGAAAACCCCACCAAGCTCGTCGAAGACCAGCTCGAAATGCTGCTCTCGGAGCACGGCGGGGAGCGGGTCGCCGACATCCGCACCGCCATGCAGAAGACGATGGACTCGCACGCTTCGGTGTACCGCACCGAGGAGACGCTGAAGCAGGCGCTCACCGACATCCAGGCACTGAAGGAGCGCTACGGGCGCATCACGGTGGCGGACAAGGGAAAGCGGTACAACACCGACCTGCTGGAAGCCGCCGAACTGGGCTTCCTGCTGGAACTGGCCGAAGTGCTCATCGTCGGCGCGCTGGCACGCAAGGAATCCCGCGGCGGCCACGCCCGCGAGGACTACCCGAACCGCGACGACACGAATTTCATGCGGCACACCATGGCTTACAAGCAGGGTGACGGCCTGTCCTCGGACATTCGGCTCGACTACAAGCCCGTCACCTTCACCCGCTACGAACCGATGGAGCGGAAGTACTGATGACCACCGCAACCACCACTTCCGAGACCTCCACCGAGTCGGACCACACCCCGATCACGGTCACGCTGAAGATCCTGCGGTTCAACCCGGAGATCGACAGCGAAGCGCACTGGGAGAGCTACGAAGTCCCCGCGCAGCGGACCGACAGGCTGCTGAACCTGCTGTTCTACGTGAAGGACTACATCGACGGCACGTTTGCGTTCCGCCGGTCGTGCGCGCACGGCGTGTGCGGGTCCGACGCAATGCAGATCAACGGTGTCAACCGCCTGGCGTGCAAGGTGCTGATGAAGGACCTGCTGTCGCCCGGCGGCAACACCACCATCACGATCGCCCCGATCAAGGGCATGACGACGTTGAAGGACCTCTACGTCGACATGGACCCGTTCTTCGAGGCGTTCCGGGCCGTGAAGCCGTATCTGATCAACTACGGCCCCGAGCCGACCCGCGAGCGTCTCCAGTCGCAGGCCGACCGGGACCGGTTCGACGACACGACGAAGTGCATCCTCTGCGCCTGCTGCACGTCCTCGTGCCCGGTGTACTGGAACGACGGCTCCTACTTCGGCCCGGCGGCGATCGTCAACGCGCACCGTTTCATCTTCGACTCGCGTGACGAAGCCGCCGAGGAGCGGCTGGACATCCTCAACGACTCCGAGGGCGTGTGGCGCTGCCGCACCACCTTCAACTGCACCGACGCCTGCCCCCGCGGTATCCAGGTAACGAAGGCCATCCAAGAAGTCAAACGCGCCCTCCTCTTCAAGCGCGTCTAACGCACCTTTCAAAGGTCCGTGAAGGCCACATTGAGGGACTCTGAGTCCCTCAATGTGGCCTTCACGACGTTGCGGCCAATACGCGAGGCGAGAGGGTGAATTGTCCACAGAGGGCGGGTTATCCACAGGGGTGGGGCGAGGGGACTGGCGGATTCGTGAGCGAGTCCGCAGCATGGGCGTGTGCGGAAAAGGGGGAGGTGGGCTGATCGCCCGGAGTTGCTGCGAGAACGCAGTCGAATGGGCGTCATCAAAGCCACCACGTTGGAATCGCTCGAAATGGGCAGCAAGTCGATCTACCGGAAATGCTTACCCGGGGGCCCCTGGCAACGCTTGCTACCGGGGATAATTCTCCTACACAGCAACGAACCGACGCAGGAGCAAAGGGCCATCGCTGCTCTGCTTTACGCCGGACCGGACGCTGTCATCACCGGGATCGAAGCATGTCGCCGACAGGGCCTGAGATCACGCGAACTGCCGCAGGGAGAAGAAATCCTGGTACTGGTTCCACATCAGCACAAGATCCTCAGCTCCGAGTTCGTGACCGTCGAACGTACCGTCAGACTGCCGAGAGCCGTGTTCAAGGACGGGATCCCGCTCGCACCGCTGATCCGTGCCACTACTGACGCAGCTCGGCGTATCCGCACGGTTGAACCGATCGGACAGTTGCTGATCGAAGCCATTCAACACGGCCGATGCACCCCGAAGGCTCTTGCTTACGAACTGGATCACGGAACCAAGAGAGGCACCGCCATTCCTAGACGGCTGTTGGCCGAATGGGTGAACCTTCGTTCGATAGCTGAAGCGAGGGCAAAATCTTTGAGCCGTCGACTCGAGTTCCAGCCAAGTCATTGGAACACCAAAGTCTGGGACAACGATGGAAACTATGTCGGCTGTCCGGACGCCTGGTGGGAAGACGTGGGCTTGGCTTGGGAAATCGACTCCGCCGACTTCCACTTCGGCCGAGAGGGTTACGCCCGAACGCTGGAAAGAAACACCCGGTACGCGGCAGCGGGCATTCCCTTCGTGCAAACACTGCCCTCCCGGCTGACAATGGACCCGGACGGCGTTATCGCCGAACTTCGGGCCGCCTACCGAACTGCCGCCACCCGCACCCGCCCGCCCGTCTACCTCTCCTCCAAAAGCCGTGATGGCCACATTGAGGGACTCTGAGTCCCTCAATGTGGCCTTCACGGACCGAACTAGAGGTGAGTAACTACTTCACGGCGTCTAGGGCGTTGACGAGGCCGTGGCCGTAGTAGGAGTTGTTGCGGTCCGGGCCGGAGCAGGTCGGTGCGGCGGTGCCGCAGGCGACGGGGTCTGCCTGGCCTTCGAGCAGTGCGGTCAGCAGCCGGGGGCCGGCGAACCGGTACTTGCTCGCCAGCAGCGCGGCGACTCCGGCGACGTGCGGGGACGCCATGGAGGTCCCGCACTTGGTGCCGTAGCCGCCGTAGAAGACGGTCGACAGCGGGCATCCCGTGCCTTGGCCGGCCGGCGGACGCTGGGTGCTGTCACCGCCGGGCGCGGTCACCTCGATGTCGTTCAACCCGTAGTTGCTGTAGTACGACTTCGTGCCGTTGTAGCCCACGGCCGACACGGTCACGACGCCGTCCAGGCCCTTGGGCAGGATCGCGCAGCTGGCGTCGACGGCGTGCGGGCGGTTCGGGTCGGTGGTCTGCGCGGGGACGTCGAAGCCGCTGTTACCGGCGGCTGCGATGTTGAGGACGCCATGGTTGGTGGAGTACGCGACAGCGCGGCGCACGGCTTCGTACGCGGCCGCGTCACCCGGCTCCTTCGAGCAGTAGAACATGCCGGGGTCGATGTAGTAGCTATTGTTGGTCAGCTGGAACCCGTGCTGGCCCGCCCACATGAACCCGCAGACGGCGGACTCGGGGAAAATGTATCCGGCGTCGCTGACGACCTTGACCGACGCGAGCTTGACGCCCGGCGCGATACCGGTGAAGCCGCTGGCGGTGTCCTTACCCGCGATCGTGCCTGCCACGTGCGTACCGTGGTCCGACGTCGTCGGGGCCCAGGCGGCGGCGCTGGTGTCCGGGGCGCCGGTGAGGCAGCCCGCGGAGGCCTTCGCGTCGACGGCGGCGGTGAGCGCCGGGTGTGTGGCGTCGATGCCCGAGTCGAGCACGCCGACGGTGACGGACTTGCTGCCCGAGTTGATCTTGTTCGCTTCGGGGGCGTGGATGGCCCGCATGTCCCACTGCTGCGCGCTGAGATCGTCGGCGACGACGACTTCGGTGGTCTCCTCCAGCTGGCGCTGTGTCACGGCGGCGGAGCGGCGGCTCGCTGCGCCCGTCGGCGGGATCGCGACTTCGCGGTCACCCGAGTAGGCGCGGTAGACACCGATCAGCGAGGCGAAGTCCGCGTTGCGCGAGGTGGCGACGGCAACCCCGATTTCCGGGTAATACGCCACCTTCGTCCCGCACTTGGCCTTCAGCTCCTTGTCCACCACAACCTGCGGGGTGTGCGGGTTGTAGAGCACCACGTAGCTGTACGCGTCACTGGTCGTGTCGCACACGGCCGCGGCGGCCTCGACCGGTGCCGCACTCGCCACCGGGGCGGCCAGCAAACCGGCCGCGGTCGCAGCCACTGCGGCGACCGTCGGGGCCAGCCATCGTCGGATCCGGGACATTCCACCTCCAAGAGAGCGGGCTGCGCCGCCATGAGCCTCAGCTCACGGCGGCGCAGCCCTGAAAAACCTGTATGACCAGAACGTTAGGCAGTCAAACAACTCTGCGCTGTCCCCCATTTGGGGTAATAGTCGCCTTCGACACCCGACGAAAGTATGTGCCAAGACACCCGAAACAGTGAATTTTGCCCCCTATGGAGCCGACTGCTCGGACGGCGCCTTCCGAGCGGCCCGCAGGCCGCGCCAGCCGATCACCCCGATGATCGTGCCGAGTACGAACGACACCACCGTCAGCACGGCGTGGACCACGAAGTACGCCGTCGGCGAGCCATCCGCAGCCCAGGCGCGATCGCTGTCCCACAGGTTCTTCGCGAAGGTCACCCAAATGACCCACGACCAGATACCGAAGGCGGCAAGGAACATGGAGGTACGACGAGACATCCGCATGACCCCGAGTATGCGTTGAACAGGCCCTGGCTAGATTCAGTGGGTGCACAGCGCTATTCGTCGGTCGCTCCGGGTTCTGGTTCCACTCGTGCTATCCGGTTCCTTCGCCCTCGCGGCGATCCCGGCTTCCGCGACGAACGAGCCGTCGACCACTCCCAACTCACCCGCATCCTCCTGCCCCGCCCGCGACGTCCCGCCACCTCCGGTCGACACCTCGGAGAAGCCGGCGCCGGGCATGCTGGCCCCCGCTCCGGTGCCCGTCCCGGCGAGCCCGGTGGGCGGTCCCCGGATGGCGGAGTGCGGCAACGTGCTGCCCACGAACGCGCTGAACCCGCCGGAAGGCACCACCGCGGCGTCCTGGGTGCTGCAGGATCTCGACACCGGCGACGTGATCGCGGCGAAGGACCCGCACGCACGGGAGCGCCCGGCTTCGCTGATCAAGACGCTGCTGGCACTGGTCGTCGTCACCGAGCTCAAGCCGGCCGACATCATCGTCCCCACCAAGGAGGACGCCAGCCAGGAGTGCACCTGCGTCGGCATCGCCGAGGGCGCGCAGTACACCGTGGACCAGCTGCTGCACGGCCTGCTGATGCACTCCGGCAACGACGTGGCCCACGCCTTTGCCACCAAGCTCGGCGGCGTGGACGACGCAGTGGGCAAGATGAACGCGCTCGCCGCCAAGATCGGCGCGATGGACACCCGCGCGGCGACGCCCTCGGGGCTGGACGGCCCGGGGATGTCGACGTCGGCGTACGACCTGAGCCTGATCTTCCACGCCGCGATGGCGCAGCCGGAGTTCGCGGCGGCCGTCGGTACGAAGCAGTACCAGTTCCCCGGATCGGGTGACAAGCCCGCTTTCCCGATCTACAACGACAACAAGCTGCTCGGCGTCTACCCCGGTTTCCTCGGCGGCAAAACGGGATTCACCGACGACGCGCGGCACACCTACGTCGGCGCGGCGGAGCGCAACGGCAAGCGGATGGCCGTGGTGCTGCTACGCGGCGAGCAGAAGCCGACGAAACTAATCGACCAGGCCGCGAAACTGCTCGACTACGGTTTCGCACTCCAGGCGGCCAAGGCGGAGCCTGTCGGCCTGATCGACTACCGGCCGAACACGGTCGGCGAGGCGAATACGCCGCTCCCGGACGTCAACGCCACCACGAACAGTGCTGCCAAACCGGCCGAGGACCCGTTCGGCACGACCGGCTGGATCATCACGCTGATCGTGTCGCTGCTCGTCATCGCCGGTTTCGTGCTCGGGCACCAGCGCAAGAAGGCCGAAGCCGCGCAAGCCCCGGTCAACGACGACGACGACCGAACCATCCCAGGAGTGCGCCTGCGCTGAACGCCCCTGCCGCCGTGCCGAGCCCGAACCGCGGCTGCGCCACCACGATCCGCGGCCGGATGATCGCGGGCGGCGGCGGCTCGAGGAGGGTGGCCATGTTCTCCTTCGCCGTCGCCGTCCACGCGGTGACGAAGAGCAGGAACCGCGAAACGAGGTTCGCGAAGAACAGCAAGCCGAGGATCGGGCCGAACAACACGGTGCTGGGCGAGTTGGTCACGAAACCGAGGTAGACCGTGGTGATCTGCTTGAGCACTTCGAACCCGATCGACGCCATGATCGCGCCCTTGATCGCGCTGCGCACGCTGACCCGCTCCCGAGGCAGCCGCGCGATGACCCACAGGAACACGAGCGTGTTCGCGAGCAGCCCCAGCACGATCGTCGCCAGCCGGAGCAGGAAAACGGCCCAGGTCTCGTTTTCGAGGCCGACCAGTTCGAGCAGGAGCTGCCCTATGCCGCTGCCGGCGGCGGTCAGCCCGAACGACACGGCCAGCGCGAGCCCGAGTCCGGCGAGCCGGAGCAGATCCTTGAGCGTGGTCGAAACCAGCGGCAGCTGCTGCTTTTCCTGGCCCCATTGCGCGGTCAGCGCGTCACGGAGATTGGTCATCCAGCCGATCCCGGAATACAGCGACAGCACCAGGCCGAGGATCCCGGTGCCGGCTCCGGCACTGAGCGCGGCGTCGACGATGCTGTTGAGGAAGCCACCGAGGCCCGCGGGCGCGGAGTTGGTGATGCCATCGCGGATCTGGTCCAGTACCGCGGTGTTGCCGCGCAGGACGATCGCGGTGATCGAGAATCCGACCATGAGCAAGGGGAACAGGGAAAGCACGCTGAAGTAGGTGATCGCGGCGGCGTAGTGGTTGCCGTAGCGCTCGGTGAAGGCCTCGTTCGCGCGGACCAGATGGTCGAGCCAGGGATACTTCCGCCTCAGCCGCGAGAGCAGTTTCTCTTTTTCGGGGCTCTTCTCATCTTCCGTTGCCACTCACGAACGTTAACCAGCCGAGCGCAACCCCGCAGCGCGAGCACCCGGACAAACCCCGTAAGTGTCTTACAGGGAGTCGAAAAAGGTGTCCCGGACCGGCCGGAGCAGGCCGCGCTCCGGGCCCGAGAGCCAGGTTCCGTTCTCGTGGTACGCGATCAGCTCGCCGACCAGCCGCTTCGGTTCGTCGTCCAGCTCGGAGTAGACCTCGTTGAACGCCCCGACCGAGCCGGCGCCGGTCTGGCAGCACCCGAACAGCACTTCACCGCTGAACTTCTTCGGGATGGAGACCAGCTCGCGCCAGGCCAATGCCGCGCCACGGCCCAGTTCGGCCTCCGGGAAGAACTCCAGCGCCTCCATGGTGTCCTCGTAGGCGCCTTCGTCCTCCTCGGCCCGCATCGAACCGATCAGCGCGACGACGGCGTCGACCCCGCCCTTGCCGCGGATCTGCTTGACCAGGCCGATGTAGCGGAACATCTGCTGGTTTGCGAGCTCCTCGGCTTCCGGGTCGTCCGGGACGTCGTGGAACAGGTTCCCGGTTTCGTAGAGCTCCGCACGCCACGATTCGAAGTCTTGGATGGCCATGTCAGCGCGCCGGGGGGAGGAAGCCGACTCGGTCATAGACCCGCGCCAGCGTCTCGGACGCGACCTCGCGGGCGCGCTCGGCGCCGCGCGCGAGGACCTTGTCCAGCTCGGCCACGTCGTCCAGGTAGGACTTCACGTTCGCCTGGAACGGGGTGACGAACTCGACGAGGATCCCGGCGAGGTCGACCTTCAGATCGCCGTAGCCCTTGCCCTCGTACGCCGTCTCCAGCTCGGCGATGGGCCGTTCCGTCAGCGCCGAATAGATCGTCAGCAGGTTGGCCACGCCGGCCTTGTGCTCCGCGTCGAACACGACCTCACGGCCGGTGTCGGTGACCGCGGAACGGATCTTCTTCGCCGAGCGCTTCGGGTCTTCGAGCAGCTCGATCAGCCCGTTCGCCACGGACGCCGACTTGCTCATCTTCGACGTCGGGTCCTGCAGGTCGTAGATCTTCGCGGTGTCCTTGACAATATGGGGCTCCGGGACGACGAACGTCTTGCCGAACCGGTTGTTGAAGCGCTGCGCCAGGTTGCGGGTGAGCTCCAGGTGCTGCCGCTGGTCCTCACCGACCGGCACCGCGTGGGCCTGGTAGAGCAGGATGTCGGCGGCCTGGAGCACCGGGTAGGTGAACAGGCCGACACTCGCCCTGTCGGTGCCCTGCTTACTGGCCTTGTCCTTGAACTGCGTCATCCGGCCAGCCTCGCCGAAGCCGGTCTGGCATTCGAGCACCCAGCTGAGCTGCGCGTGCTCGGGCACATGGCTCTGCACGAACAGCGCGCTGCGCTCCGGGTCGACGCCGAGCGCCAGTAGCTGCGCGGCGGAGATGCGGGTGCGGTCACGCAGCACCTTCGGGTCCTGCTCGACGGTGATCGCGTGCAGGTCGACCACGCAGTAGAACGTCTCGTGCGTGTCCTGCAGCTTGACCCACTGGCGCAGCGCGCCGAGATAGTTGCCCAGGTGGAACGAGTCGGCCGTCGGCTGAATGCCGGACAGCACGCGTAACCGGGTGGCGTTGGCTTCCGCAGCTTCTTCAGACACGTAAGGATTGTTTCAGGCGCCCCGCACGGCGATGGCGGCGAGGTCCGCCGCGGGGCCACGAAGAGACCGACCGGTCCGCCAGACGACCCGCAGCTGCCGCGCCAGATCGACGCCGGCGACCGCCACGCCGACGAGCGTCCCCGCGGCGAGTTCGCCCGCGACGGTGTGCGCGCCGAGCACCGCGGGGCCCAGTCCTTCGATCACCGCGGCCTTGATCGCCGTGGTGGAGGACAGTTCGAGCAGGGGCTCGGCCAGTTCCAGCGGCCGCAACGCCAGTTCGAGCGCGCGCCGCGTCCCGGAGCCGGTTTCCCGGCTGATCAGGGCCGCCGCTGCCAGCTCGTCGGGTCGCGTCTTGCGTTTGCGGCGCGCCCACGGGTGGTCCGGCGCGACGACGAGCCGCAACTCGTCGCGTCCGACGCCGGCCGCCTGCAGGCCGTCCGGCAGGTCTGGCCCCTCGATGAAACCGACGTCGGCCGCGCCGGTGAGCACCTGCGCGACGACGTCCGCGGAGTTCCCCGAGGTGAGCGCCACCGCGGTGGCCGGATCGACGACCCGCAGCGCCGCCAGCCATTTCGGCAGCAGGTACTCGGCGACGGTGAGGCTCGCCGCGACCCGCAGATGGGTGTCGCGCTCGACACGCAGCGCGGCGATCCCGGCTTCGAGGTCCGCAGCGGCGTCGATGACCGGGCGAGCCCAGTCCGCGACCAGCGCGCCCGCGGCGGTGAGCCGTGAGCCCCGTGGTGTCCGGTCGACCAGTGCGACGCCGGCCTGCGCCTCCAGCTGGCGGATACGGGCGCTGGCGGCGGGCTGCGAAATCCCATGGGCCTTCGCGGCGAGCCCGATACTGCCCAGTCGCGCGACCGAAAGTAGCAGGTCGAACCCCGCGAGGTCGGTCACTCTGATCGGTAACGGCATAACCGGAGCTTATGGGTTCATCGCCATCCGGGCTCTACCGGCGAGGCGTGGGAAGTCCGACAGTGGAGTCATGCTCAAGACTGCGCCCGACCACCTCGAACTCACCACAGCACCCAACTGGTTCACCTCGGTGATGGGCACCGGGATCGTGGCGAACGCGGCCGTGGCGCTGCCGATCCAGTGGCCGGGGCTGCATTTGGCCGCGACGGTGGTGTGGCTGTTGGCGTCGGCGTGGCTGGTGACGCTGTGCGTGCGGCTGGCGAACGGCTGGCGGAAGGACCGCGGGACCGTGCGGGCCTACGCGACTCATCCGGTCATGGCGCATTTCTGGGGCGCGCCGCCGATGGCGCTGTTGACCGTCGGCGCGGGCACGCTCGGCCTCGGCAAGGACTGGATCGGGCTGACGCCGGCGCTCGCCGTCGACTGGACACTGTGGACAGTGGGCACCGTGCTCGGACTCGTCACCACCGTAGGCGTCCCGTATCTGATGATGACCGGCCGGATCAAAGCCGCGGCGACGTCGCCGACCTGGCTGATGCCCGTGGTTCCGCCTATGGTTTCGGCGTCGACCGGAGCCGCGCTGGTCACACATCTCCCAGCGGGGCAAGGGAAACTGGCGTTGCTGCTGAGCTGTTACGGGCTGTTCGGCATCAGCCTGTTCGCGGTGGTGGCGCTGCTGCCGCAGATCTGGGGACAGCTGGCGCGCCATGGCGTCGGCGCGGCGGCCGGAGTGCCCGCGCTGTGGATCGTGCTCGGCGCGCTCGGGCAGTCGACGACGGCTACGAACCTGCTCGGCGACGTCGCCCATAGCGTCCTACCGGCGCCTTATGGCGCTGCGGCACAAGCGTTCGGTCTGCTTTACGGCGTCCCGACGTGGAGCTTCGCGATGGTCTGGCTGGTGCTGGCCGCGCTGGTCACCCTGCGCGCCAGGCCGCCGTTTTCCTTGTCCTGGTGGGCTTTCACGTTCCCGCTGGGCACCTGCGTCACCGGTGCGAGCGCGCTCGCCGCTCGCACCGGCTCCGAGGTGCTGGCTTTCGCCGCCGTCGCGCTCTACGCACTGTTGGCGGTCCTTTGGGTCACCGTCGCACGAAATACTGGTTGGCGTCTGCTTTGAACTGGTACGCGATGGCGCCCGCGATCAGCGCCAGTGTCACGAACTGAAACAGCATTTCCAGCACGCCGAGCACCCCGATGGAGAAGTAAAGACCCAGCCCCAGCAGGCCGATCAGGCCGAAGAGCAGCACGATTCCGCCGATGACGGTGAGCACGATTCGTGCCCAATTCTGCCCGGCGCGCATCTGCCAGACGAAGTAGACCCAGAGTGCCGTCAGGAGCAGGGTGAAGATCACGGAGCCGATACCCGCCACGCTGCCGCGTGCGGCGTCGAGGCTGACGCCGAGCCGCGCGGCTGTCTCGTCGACGATCGCGTTGGTGTTCACCACGCTCAAAATGCTGCGCAGCAAGGAAAGCGCGGCTGCGGCGAGCCAGAGTTTGACGGCAACGTCCAGCGACTTCGGCAGGACCACCGGCCCGGACGCAGGTGGATACTGCGACGGGGGAGGTGGCGGGAATCCGCCTCCTGAGGGCGGCTGCTGACCTCGTTCACCGGGGCTCGGGTTCGTTGACATAGCGCTGGAACGTACTCCACGAATACCCCATCGCGGGACGGCTAATGTCGAAACGTTATTTATTGCCCGTTAGAGGATTTCAGTGACTATTCGTGCTTTCCAACAGCACTGCGAGCGGTTCGCAGTACTCACCGAATAGACCAAACGGACTAAACGGTTAAACAACCCATACTTCCGTGGGTTATCCCTGCGCGCTCAGGTTTCTAGCGTTCTCGGTCACCGGATGACTCCTCCGGGCTACGCAAGGGAGAACGTGATGAAGGCAAAATCCCTGCTCACAGGCTTGTTCGTCGCTGCAATCACCGCAATTTCCGGGTTGGCCATGCCCGGCGCGGCGGTCGCTGCGCCCGAGCCGACCGGCGTCCAGCCCAACATCGTCGGCGGCGGAAACGCCGGCGAGGTCTACACGTTCATGGCCTCCCTGCAGTCGAGCAGCGGCGGCCACTCGTGTGGCGGCTCGCTGATCAAGGCGAACTGGGTCGTGACCGCGGCGCATTGCGGCACGCCGTACCAGGTGCGGGTCGGCACCACGAACCGGACGAGCGGCGGCAGTGTCGCCGGGGTGGCGCAACGCATCGCGCACCCGACAGCCGACCTCGCATTGCTGCGCCTGTCCACGTCGGTGAGCCAGGCACCCGTCGCGATCGCCGCCGCTTCCGGCGCCGCCGGCACCGCGACCAGGATCATCGGCTGGGGCCAGACCTGCGCGCCGGCGGGCGGCTGCGGCGCGCCGACCATTTTGCAGCAGCTCGACACCTCGATCGTGACCGACAGCCGGTGCCTCGGGATCAGCGGTGCCAGCGAGATCTGCACCAACAACCCCGGCGGGAACAAGGGCGCCTGCTACGGCGACTCCGGCGGCCCGCAAATCAAGCAGGTCAGCGGCGTGTGGCAGTTGATCGGCGCCACCAGCCGCGCGGGGAACAACAGTTCAACCTGCGCTACCGGACCGTCGATCTACGTTGACGTCCCGTACTTCAGCAGCTGGATCGCGCAGAACACCCAGTGAGCCAGGGCGCGTGCCGACCCCTCTGCCACGGGGTCGGCGCGGGCCGAGCAATTCCGTCAGCGCACCCGGCGGCAGCTCGAACTGCTCCTCGAGAATCCGCACCGCCCGAAGCGAATCCCGACGCTCGGGGCGGCTCCGACCGCTTCTCCAGTAGCTCAGCGTCGCGATGCTGACGTGGACGCCGTGGCGCGCCAGTCTCGCCCGCACGCGGTCGAGGCTAAGCCCGCTCGACGCGATCGCCTGGTCCAGTGCCCGGGGAAAAGCGGTTTCCGCTCGCGTCGGCATACCGTCGACCTTGACGTGTCCCATCAGCGGAAACAATCCGGGCGACACTAGGTAGCGCACCCGCTCAGCCCCGGGGAAAGTGGCGACACCTTCCCCGGGGCTGAGGGGGTTACAGCGTCGGGGCGAGGGTCCGGCCGTAGGTGGTGGTCCGCCGGCGTGAGGGACGTCCGGCCAGCGACGCGAGGTGGTCGAGCTCCGCGGTGGTCCGCGAGGAACCGTGCTCGGAACCGGCCATTCGCGAAATGGTCTCCTCCATCAACGTGCCGCCGATGTCGTTGACGCCGCCGCGCAGCACCTGCGCGGTGCCCTCGTCACCGAGCTTGACCCATGAGCACTGCACGTTATCGATCCGGCCGTGCAGCGCGAGCCGTGCGAACGCGTGGACCGCCCTGTTGTCCCGCACGGACGGGCCGGGGCGTGCGACGCCCGCGAGGTAGATCGGCGCGTTGTTGTGGATGAACGGCAGCCCGACGAACTCGGTGAACCCGCCGGTGTCCGCCGCGATCCGCGCCAGCACCCGGAAGTGCCCGACCCAGTGCCCCGGATGGTCCACGTGGCCGTACATCATCGTGCTCGACGACTGGATGCCGAGCCGGTGCGCGGTGGACACGACGTCGATCCACGTCTGCGCCGGCAGCTTGCCCTTGGTGAGCACCCAGCGGACCTCGTCGTCGAGGATCTCCGCCGCGGTGCCCGGGATCGAGCCGAGCCCGGCGTCGCGCAGCTCGGTGAGCCACTCCTCGACGCTGACGCCCGCCTTCGAGGCCGCGGACACGATCTCCATCGGCGAGAACGCGTGGACGTGCATGTCCGGCACGGCCTTCTTGATCGCGCGCACGATGTCGGCGTAGTAACTGACAGGCAGCTTCGGGTCGATTCCGCCCTGCATGCAGACCTCGGTCGCCCCGGCCGCCGCCGCTTCGACAGCGCGGGTGGCGACCTCCTCGACCGACAGCCGGAACGCGTCGGCGTCCTTCTCCCGCTGCGCGAAGGCACAGAACCGGCAGCCGACGTAACAGACGTTGGAGAAGTTGATGTTCCGGTTGACGACATAGGTGATGTCGTCGCCGACGACGTCGCGGCGCAGCTCGTCGGCCAGTCTGGTCATCGTCTCCAGCGCTTCGCCGTCCGAGGTGATCAGCGCGAGCGCGGCGGCGGCGTTGGACTCGTGCAGCAGCGCGGCCGGGTCGTCGGCGGCGAGCCGCAGGCCCTCTCGCACATCGCTGTCGAGCCGCTCCGGCGCTTTCGCTCCCGCGCGGCCACCGGCGGGCACCTGGTCCTTGAGCATGTCCCAGTCGCCGTAGACGCTGTCGAAGTCGCCACGCCGGTCCGACGTGCGGCCCTCGGTGTCGATCGTGGTGTTGAGGTCGGCGCGGCCCACGGTCTCCAGGCCGCCGTCCGGCTCCTGCCACGGGTGCCCGACCACGGGCGCATCCTCGTTCGCCAGGCCGGTTTCGACGTCGACGAGCGCGTCGATATGCGGCTTGAGCCGGATGTCGAGCCACTTCTCGGCGGCCTTGACGTACTTCGGGTACACGGCCAGGCGCTCGCGCAGGGTGAAACCCGCCTCGGCGGTGACCTCGCGGAGCTGGTCGATCTTCGGCCACGGGCGCTCGGGGTTGACGTGGTCGGGGGTGACCGGCGAAACGCCGCCCCAGTCGTCGACCCCGGCGCGCAACAGCAGCGCGTGCTCGTCACCGACGAGGTTCGGCGGCGCCTGGACGCTGACGCCCGGCGGCATCAGCAGGCGGCCGACCGCGACGGTGGCGGCGAGGTCGAAGATGTCGGCGTCCGGGGCCGAGCGCATTGCGGTGTCCGGCTTCGCGCGGAAGTTCTGGACGATGATCTCCTGGATGGACCGGAACTGCCGCGCCCGTGAGCGGATCGCGTGCAGTGACTCGGCGCGTTCCGTCAGTGTCTCGCCGATGCCGACCAGGATGCCCGTGGTGAACGGGACACCGACGCGGCCGGCGTCGTCGAGCACTCTCAGTCGGACGGCGGGCTCCTTGTCGGGGCTGCCGTAGTGCGGGCCGCCCTTCTCCGACCAGAGCCGCGTCGCGGTGGTCTCCAGCATCATCCCCATGCTCGGGGCGACAGGCTTGAGGCGCTGCATCTCCTCCCAGCTCATCACGCCGGGGTTGAGATGCGGCAGCAGGCCGGTCTCCTCCAGCACCGCGATCGCGCAGGCACGGACGTAATCCAGCGTGGAGTCGTAGCCGCGCGCATCGAGCCACTCCTTCGCCTCGGGCCAGCGGTCCTCCGGCCGGTCCCCGAGGGTGAACAGCGCTTCCTTACAACCCTGCGCGGCGCCGGCACGGGCGATCTCGAGTACCTCGTCGCGTTCGAGGAACATCGAGTGCAGCTTGCCGGGCACGGTCACGAAGGTGCAGTAATGACATCGGTCCCGGCACAGCCTGGTCAGCGGGATGAACACACTGCTGCTGTAGGTCACGACACCGCTGCGGCCCTGATCGGCGAGGTGGGCGTCGCGGACCTTGCGGGCAGCGGTCAGGAGTTTCTCGAGATCTTCACCACGAGCATGCAACAGCACCGCGGCCTCGGAGACATCCAAGGCCACACCGTCAGCGGCACGGCGTAACGCCCTGCTCATCGCGGACGGGCTGGGCTTCGGCTCGGGCGGGGTGATCAGCACACGGTCAGCCATGAGCAGAGCCTACGGCCGCGCAGGGGTGGCGGCGGCCGATTTCGCTGTGAGGGATTCCTCTACTACGCGGGAATAAGTAGCGCCCTGACCTCGGCGGCGACGTTTAGCCCGCTAAACGCGCGCGGTCGCTCAGGGGCGGCGGGGGGTGAGCATGGGTCGAGTGGGCTCGTCGGCCAGGGTGGCTTCGGCCATCGCGGCTGCCGGGACCGTTTCGGCGGCGGTCATGCGGGCCTTGCGACGCTGGCGGAAGACGCCGGCCGTCATGCCGACGATGCCGAGTGCGACGGCGGCGAGCCCGACGGGACCCAGCAAACCGAAGGTGATCGCGTCCGGCTCCGCGGTCGCCGTTGTCCCGGCGCTCTGCGCGAACGCCGCGCCGCCGCCCAGGACGAGCAGCCCGGCCGCAACCGTGACGAGCACCGCCGATGCGCGTGCCACGCGCAGCATGGACCGCACCAGGAAACCTACTGCGTTGTGCACCGGAGTGCCTCCCGCGCCGTTACTGCCCTGCACGAAGCCCGTCACCCGAAAGGGGGAGAGCCTCCGTGTTGATGGTGAAAAAGCTACCGAGTGTGTCAAGAGCTAGGCCCTGAACCAACTCGGGTGAACAGACTAGCGGCCGGACGAGTACCCGCTTCGAGGGGCTGGGACCTCCTGAGTAACCCATGGTCAGCGCTCCGCGGCTCGATTGACGGCGATGGCCGCCGAAAGACCCTGGTGACCTCCGACACTCTTATTTTTCTCTCATCGCGCCGTGTTCGACTGGTCCATGGCCAAGCCGACCCTTGACGCCAGACGACTCACGAAACGGTTCGGCACCCGGACCGCAGTCGAAGAGCTGAGCTTCGCCGCCCAGGAAGGCGACGTCGTGGGTCTGCTCGGCCCGAACGGTGCGGGTAAGACGACGACCATCCGGCTGCTCACCACCATCCTCACCCCGACGAGCGGGGAGTTCTCCGTCGCCGGCTTCCCCGCCACCCGCCCGGACGACATCCGGCGGCGGGTTGGCGTGCTCCCCGAGAGTGCCGGCTACCCAGGGCATCAAACGGGCCGGGAGTACTTGCGCTACCACGCGCGGTTGTTCGGCCTGGGGCGCCCGGAAGCCGAGCGCGAGGCGGACCGGCTCCTGGCGCAGGTGGGCCTGGCCGACCGGGGCTCGACGCGGATCTCCACCTACAGCCGGGGAATGCGCCAGCGTCTTGGCATCGCGCGGGCGCTGGTGAACGATCCCGCCGTCGTCTTCCTGGACGAACCCACGCTTGGCCTCGACCCGGCCGGGCAGCGGCAGATTCTCGGGATCGTGCGGGAGATCGCGCAGCGGAGCGGCGCCACCGTCGTCCTGAGCACGCACACCCTGCCCGAGGTGGAAGCGATCTGCACGACCGTGCTGATCCTCGACCGCGGCCGGGTGATCGCCGACGGCACGATCAGCGAGATCACCCGCACCGTCGGCGTGCAACGGTCCGGGCGGCTGCGAGTGCCCGTGGACATGGTCGAGCGGGCCTCGGAGGCGCTCGCCGCGGTCGAAGGCCTCACCCTCGAACCAGGCAACGGGCGGGGCGACGTCCTCACGTTCGCACTGTCCGACCGGAACTACGACCGCGCGGAAACGGGGATGAACGCCGCGCTGCGGGCGGCGCTCCGGGCCGATATCCCCGTCCTGTCTTTCGAACTGGAGGGCGTCCGGCTGAGCGACGCGTTCCTGACGTTGACCTCGGAGCGTGCCGGATGAGCGCGAAAGTCGTAGCCGCGCAGGAATGCCGTGACCTCTGGGTGAGCGGGCGCGGGCCGCTGCTGTTGTTCTGCTTCAGCGTCCTGGTCAGCGCCATCACCTACCTCGAAGCGACGAACCGGACCCTCAACTTCCTTGAGCAGAGGGAGGCGGTGAACCTCACGCTGCAGGTCGCGGTGGCCGTCGGTGTCCTGGCGGCGCTCGTGGTCAGCGCGGACGGGATCAGCGGGGAGCGCGAGCGGGGCACGCTGGAGAGCCTGCTGCTCACGCCGGTGTCACGCCGCGCGATCGTGCTCGGCAAGCTCGCCGCCGCGCTGACCATCTGGTTCGCCGCCTTCGTCGTCACCGTGCCGTATGTCTGGGTACTCGGCCGTGGCGTGTCGATCGTGGTGAAGGCGCTCGTGCTGGGTTTCGTCACCGGCACCTTGATCGCGGTGGGGCTGACCGCCATCGGGCTGCTGATCAGCGCCGTTTCCGGCTCCAACAAGGCCAGCCTCGCGGTCAGCCTGCTCGTGCTGCTCGCCCTGTTCGCACCGACCCAGCTGCCCAGCGGCCTGCCCCAGGGCTGGTTCTTCGACGTCCTGCTCCGCCTCAATCCGGTCGCGTCGGGGTTGCACTACATCAGCGCGCAGCTGGTCGCCGGCCACGACTGGGCCCGCGATCTCAGCTACCTGGTCTCGCCGGTGGTCGTCGTGATCCTCGCCGGTGGAGCATTGTTCGTGGCCGGTCCCCGGATCGTCCGCCTGCACGGCGCGGTGAGTGGACCATGAAAACGCTGATGGTGCTGACCGGACTGCTGCTGTTGCTGGCCGCACCGGCAGCCGCAGCCGACATCACGTTCGACAAGACGCGGATCGACGCCGTGGTCGGCCAGCGATTCACCCTCGAAACGCGGATCTCGAACCCGGGCGCGGAGCCGGCGGAAGCGGTCCTCGCGCACCTCAACCTGGCGAGCCTGACCAGTGACGTCTACGTCGACCCCGAAGACTGGTCGTCGGAGCGCAGTCAGCAGGTGGACGAGCTCGAACCGGGCGAAACCACCACGCTGACCTGGGATGTCCAGGCGGTCACCGTCGGCAGTTTCAGCGTCTACGCGGTTCTCCTGCCCTCGGCCGGCCGCGGTCCGCTGGTCGTGAGCCCGCCGGTGCAGCTGGCTGTGGCCGCACGGCAGACGCTCAGCGCGGGCGGCGCCCTACCCATCGTGCTCGTGGTTCCGGTACTTCTCGGCCTGGGCGCGGCGGCCGTCCGTTACCGTGCCCGACGGACGCGCTGACCAGGCTTTTTGCCCGTAGAGTAGGAGGATGAAAGTGGCGGCTCCAGGCAGGGCGCGAGTACTCGTCGTCGAAGACGAGCACACGCTGGCAGCCGCACTGGCGCACGGCCTGGAGCAGGACGGATTCACCGTCGAGACCGTCGACGACGGCCTGGTGGCGCTGGACCTCAGCCTGTCGCGGCACTACGACCTGATCGTGCTCGACCTCATGCTGCCCGGACTGGCCGGCCTGGACGTCTGTGGCCGGTTGCGCGATTCGGGCGTGTGGACCCCCATCCTGGTACTCACCGCCCGTACCACCGAAAAAGACCAGCTGCGCGCACTCACCGTCGGCGCCGACGACTTCCTGCCGAAGCCGTTCTCGTACCGGGTGCTCGTGGCCAGGCTCCAGGCGTTGCTGCGCCGCGTCAGCCCCAGGACGGCGGCGGGCCTGGCCGCCGGGGACCTCGTGCTCGACCGCTCGGCCCGGCAATGCCGTCGCGGCGCGGTCGACATCGAGCTGACGCCACGCGAGTTCAGCCTCCTGGAAGTGCTGATGTCCAGGGCAGGCCAAGCGGTCTCCAAGCGGTTCGCGCTGGACGAGGTGTGGGACTCGTCCCTCGCCGAGGAATCCAACGTGCTCGAGGTGTACATCGGGTACCTGCGCCGGAAGGTCGACCAGCCGTTCGGCCGGCACGCGATCGGCACGGTGCGTGGCGTCGGCTACCGCCTCGATCCGCATGGCGGTTAGCCGGCTGAGAAACCTGCTCACCACCGTTCGGGTCCGGCTGACCGTGCTGGCGGTGCTGGTCGTCGGGCTCGGGCTCGTCGCCGGCGGGGCGATCGTGGTCGCCGTTGTGCACAGCCGCTTGACCGTGAACGCCGAAAACGACGCGCACCAGCGGGCAAGCGACACCGCCATGCTGATCGCCACCACCAGCCCGCCGGAGATACCGACCCCGGCGGGCCGTGACCGCGCCCTCGTGCAGGTGGTCGACCGGGCCGGTCGGGTCGTCGCGGCGAGCCCGGGGCTGCGCGACCGGGCACCGCTGATGTCGGAGTGGCCACAGGACGGCGTGCTCACCCGGACGTTGATCGCCCCCGGGATTTCCGAAGACACCGACTATCTCGTCGTCGGGCTCGCGGCGACCACCGCGGGACAGCCCGTGGCGGTATACGCCGCCAGCTCACTGGACCCGGTCGGGGAGGGCGTCGAGGCGACGACGTCGGCGCTGGCGATCACCATCCCGGTGCTGCTGGCGATCATCACGGCCACCTCGTGGCTCTTGGTCGGCCGGGCGTTGCGGCCGGTCGAGGTGATGCGCGCCCAGGTCGCCGAGATCACCGCGAGTGAGCTGGACCGCCGGGTGCCAGAGCCTGCCGTCCAGGACGAGCTGGGACGCCTGGCCCGCACCATGAACGCCATGCTGGCCAGGCTCCAGGAGGCTCAGGACCGGCAGGGCCGCTTCGTCGGTGACGCGGCACATGAACTGCGCAGCCCGGTGGCGGCGATCCTGGCCCGGATCGAGGTGGCGCTGGCGCATCCCGCCGGCATGGATTGGGTGCGGCTGGCTCAGGACGTGCACCGTGAGGCCGCCCGGCTCGACCACCTCTCGGAAGAGTTGCTCGCACTGTCCAGAATGGACGGTAAGGCGGAGCCGGAACTCGGCCGGCTGGTCGATCTGGACGAGCTGGTTCTGGCCGAGGTCGACGCTGTCCGCGCGAGGGGCAAGGTGACGGTGCACCTTTCACCGTTTTCCGCCGCCCGGATATCCGGGCGGCCGGACGAACTTCGTGGTGTCGTCCGCAACCTCCTCGACAACGCCGAACGGCATGCGGTGCACCGGGTGACCGTCGGATTGTCTACAGAGGACGGATCAGTGGAGCTTGTCTTCACCGACGACGGCGCGGGAATCCCGCCACAGGAACGTGAACGCGTCTTCCAGCGTTTCTCCCGGTTGCAGCCGGCCCGCGACCGGGACAGCGGCGGAGCCGGGCTCGGCCTCGCGATCGTCCGGGAAATCGTCACCATCTACGGCGGGCGGGCCTGGGTGGCCGACTCCGCGGCCGGCGCCGAAATCCACGTTCGCCTGCCCACACCGCACAGCGTCCCGGAAGACCCATCGCACGAATGAAACCGGCGTACCCGGCTTAGTGGTTGCGATCGTGACCACTTGATCACGGCCCCTGGAGAGATTCGGTGCCTTGGTACACGGGGTGGACCTGGCGACCGTGCTTGTCCAGTTTCATGGCCTCCTCGCGGGCCTTCGCCAGCTCCTGCGGACTTAGCGTCGTGCGTTCCACCAGCACGAGGGTCTCGCCTTCGGGATCTCCGACGGCCTCGACCCGGACGTTGCCGGTACCGGGCGCGTAGAACTTGCGCTGGACGCCCGAAGCAGGATCGAGCGGGCTCCGCTCGTCCACCGCCCGCACGTTCTCGTAGCAGCCGAGCGGGCCGCAGACCTTTTCCCCGGTCTTCACATCCTTGGCGCAGTCGAGGAACTCGACGTCGGGCGCGGACCCCTGCAGGACCTCGGCCTTCCCGATCCGGGTCTCGGCAGGAACCTGCACGCCCGCCGCCGCCTTGGACGTTCCCGCGAACCAGGTGCTCGGCGCGCCGGTGAACTTCCCGTTCGTGTACTCCTCCGGGTACTCCCCAAAGTTCCAGACGTTGCCGTCGTTGTCCTGCGCGAAGAACGCGAGTTCGGCCTCAGCGAGTTGACCCTCGTTCATGTCCACGTCCCAGTTGACCACGTTGGGTACGCCGTTGATGACCTTGACCAGGTCGGTGACGGTGAAGGTGATCCGGTGCGGCAGCGTCCCGCCACCGCGGTTCGCCCTTCCTTCGAGCACGACACGAGTGCCGGGAACCAAGGTCATCCACGGATTGTCGACCTTCGTCGGGTTGCTGAAGTTGGTCGCGGCGAATGCCGGGATCGCGACCGGGTCGCAGGTCGGGATCTCCACCGGCGGTTTCGGCGGGGTCGTCGACACCACGGCCGGTTCGGGTGTGACGGGCGGCGGCTGACTCGTCGTCGGCGTGCCGCCACTGCTCCCCGAACTGCAGGCACCCATCACAAGCAGAGGGACGAGGGCGAGTATTCCCAGTGGCCGGTTCCGCGTATCTCGTTTCATCGCAACGCCTTTTCCGGATCGATGGTGTCCTTGTCCTGTTTCGCCTTGCCGAAACGCAGGTACAGGGAGGGGACGACGAACAGGTTGAGCAAGGTCGAGGTGACCAGCCCACCGAGGATCACCACGGCCATCGGATGCTCGATCTCGTGGCCCGGCAGATTGCCGAGGATCACCAGTGGCAGCACCGCCAGCGCGGTCGCCAGCGCGGTCATCAGGATCGGCCGGAGCCGTTCCTGGGCGCCGCGCACGACGAGTCCCGGACCGAATGGCTCCCCTTCGTGCTCCTCGAGATGGTGGTAGTGGCTCACCAGCATGATCCCGTTCCGCGCCGCGATACCGAAGACCGTGAACAACCCCACCAGGGACCCGAGCGAAATGATCCCGCCACCGATCCAGGCCGCGAGGAACCCGCCGACCAAAGCGAACGGCAGCGTGATGAATGCCAGGGTCGCGAGCCGCCAGTTGCCGAAGGACGCCTGCAGCAGCACGAGGATCGCGATGGCCGCCGCGATGGCGATCAGCAGGATCTGGTCCTGGGCGGCTTCCCGCTCTGCGAACTCGCCGAGCACCTCCGCGTGGTAACCGAGCGGGAAGCCGACCTCGGCGACGCGGCTCTCGACGTCCTTCGCGACCGATCCCAGGTCGCGGCCCTTCACGTTGGTGCTCACATCGATGCGCCGGGTGGTGTTTTCGTGCTTGATGCTGTTCGGCGTCGGGACCAGGCGCACTTCAGCCACCTCGGCGAGGCGAACCTTGGCGCGGGTGGGCGTGTCGATCAGCAGGTTCTTGATGCTGGTCAGGTCCTGCCGGGTCTCGGGTGTGCTCCACACGTTGACGTCGTAGGCCTTCCCTTGGCGGAAGATGTCGCCGACCTCTTCGCCCGCCACCAGTACGCCGGCGGCTCGCCGGACATCGCCGGGCTTGAGGCCGTAGCGTTGCGCGGCCTCAAGATTCACTTCGACCTCGACCTGGGGGATCTCGGTCTGCAGCTCCACCTTCGTCTCCACAGCTCCGTCCACTGTGGAGATCGCGGTCTTGACCTCCTGGGCTTTTTCCCGCAGCTTCGCCAGGTCGTCGCCGAAGATTCGCACGGTGATGGAATCGCTGGACCCGGTCAGCACCTCGCGGATCCGCTCCTTCAAGTAGGTCTGCACATCGCGGTACATGCCTGGATACCGATTGACCACGTCGTTGATGGCCTGCAGCGTCTTGTCGTAGTCCACGGCCGGATCGATGCTGATCCAGTTCTCCCCGAAGTCGACGCCGACCACCTCGTCCGCGAGCAGCGCCTGCCCGATGTGCGCGCCGAAGTTCTGCACACCGGGCACTGCCCGCAGTTCGTTGCTGGCTGCGGTGGTGATCCGCTGCATTTCCGCCACCGACGTGCCGGGTCGGGTCACCCAGTGCATCAGGAAGTCGCGTTCCTTGAAGTCGGGCAACAACGACTGCCCGAGCAACGGCAGGACACCGATACCGGCCAGCACGATCACCCCGACCGCGGCGAACGCGCTGCGCGGCCGTTTGATGATCTTGTGCAGGATGGCGCTGTAGCGCGGCTGCAGCCAGCGGACGACCGGGGACTCACGCCGATCGAGTGGCGCGTGCCGCAGCAGGATCAGGCACAGCGCCGGGGTCACGGTCAGTGCGACGGCCATCGAGGCGAGGATCGCCAGCGCGTAGGACAGCGCGAGCGGCTGGAAGAACGAGCCCGACAGGCCGGAGAGGAACAGCACCGGGGTCACCGCCGCGACCTCGATCAGGGTCGCGTAGACGATGGCGCTGCGTACTTCGATCGACGCCTCGAGGATCACTCGCGCGGTCGACTTCCCGCCACGTTCCAGGCGATTCTGCTTGAGTCTTCGGAAGACGTTCTCCACGTCGACGATCGCGTCGTCCACGACGTCGCCGAGCGCGATCACCAACCCGGCCAGGATCATCGTGTTGATCGTGTACCCGCGCGCCTCCAGGACGAGGCCCACCGTGATCACGGACAACGGGATGGTCGCCACACTGATGAGCGCGGTGCGCCAGTCCCACAGGAACAGGCCGAGCATCAGGATCATCAGCAGGGCGCCGATGAGCAACGATCGGGCCAGGTTGTCGATCGCGGACTCGACGAAGGTCGCGGGCCGGAAGATCGTGGTGTCGATCTCGATGCCGGGCAACCCCGGGCGCATCTGGTCTATCGCCGCTTCGACGCCGTTGGTCACGTCCAACGCGTTGCCCCACGGGAACTTCTCCACGATCAGCATCAGGCCGGGGCCGTCGTTGATCACCGCGTCGCCGATCAGTGGCTGGTGACCTCGCACCACGGTCGCCACGTCACCGAGCGCTATCGGCGGGCCGTTGTTCCGCTCGATGGGCACTTTCGCCAGGTCGTCCGGGGACAGGATGGGCAGGATGTTCTGCACACCGAGCCGCTGGTTGGGGGTGTCGATGAACCCGCCGGTGCCGATCACCGCGCCGTCGGAGAACTGGAGAAGGCCCGCTTCGAGTGCCTTCGCGGTGGTCTCCATGACCTCGTTGATCGAGACGTCAGCTGCCTGCATGCGCACCGGGTCCGCCTGGACCTGCTGCATATCGATCCGCTCACCCCAGATCGCGATGTTGGCCACGCCCGGCACGGTCAGCAGGCGGGACCGCATGGTCCAGTACGCCGTCATGGACATGTCGACCACTGACACGTTCTTGGAGCTGAGCCCGATCTTCATGACCCGGCTGGTGGCCGACAGCGGCTGGAGGATGAAGGGGGGCGACGCCCACGTGGGCAACGTGTGCGTCACGGCCCCGACGCGCTCCTGAACGTACTGGCGTGCCAGCAGCAGATCGGTGCCCTTGTTGAAGATCAATTCGATCGATGACAGGTCGTTGACCGACTTCGACCGAATGGTCTTGAGCTCGGGTAGCCCGTTGAGCGACTGTTCCAAAGGGACAGTGACCAGGCTTTCCACCTCGGCCGCGGAAAGTCCGAGGGACGGGGTCTGGACTTCGACGCGTGGGGGCGCGAATTCGGGAAACACGTCCACCGGTGAATCGCGGAGCTGGAGAGCACCGAAGAAGATCAGCATTCCGGCGAGCACGAGCACGAGGAATCGACCTTTGAGACTCGATCCGATAATCCACCGCATCATGGCTGGACTCCTCTGTGCCGTTCAGTCAGTGCCGTCTGGACAGTGCCCGTTCAGGCACTGCCGTTCTCCGAAGCCACCAGCGCTACTTGCCGACCTTGAATTCGGTGCCGAGCAGTTCCGGCACCCCGACCGTGGCGACCGCGGTCCCGGTGGGCGGGCCATCCGTGAGCACGGCCAGGTCCCCTTCGATGAAATCGATGGTGATCGGGACCCGCAGGAACTGGTGCGGCGCCGGGCTGGAATAGGCGTAGGTGTCACCCTTCGCGAGGTACACGACCGACGCGTAGGGGGCCACTTTTCGTTGCACACCCTTGATATCGGCGTCCCGGACGGTTTCGGTCCGCAGGGCGATCCGGTTCTCGGCGTCCTCGGAGAGCGTCACCTTGCTGAAGCTCGTGCCCGCGATCGGCTCGACCTTGGACACCGCCGGCCCGGTGGCCGAACTCGCGGACAGGGCCGAACCACAGGCCGGGAGTCCCGCGCAAGCGGCGACCGCCACCGCCGCCACTATCCATCGGTTGATCTTCATTGCACTTCGTCCTCTCCTGATCGGTCCGCGAGCACGCGCTCGGCCCGTTTCGACCCGAAAGCGAGGTATTCCAGTGGCACGACGACCAGGGTGAAGAAGGTCGACGTGACCAGTCCGCCGATCACCGCGAGCGCCATCGGCTGCAGAATCTCGAGCCCGGCGATGTCACCGAAGAACAGGACCGGCAGGAAGAACAGCGCGCTCGCGACAGTGGTCACCGCGATCGGTCCGAGCCGTTCCCGCATCCCGCGCAGGACGAGACCGGGGCCGAACGCCTCACCTTCGTCCTCTTCGAGACGCTGGAAGTGCCGGATCAGCACGACGCAGTTGCGGGCGGCGAGCCCGAAGACCACGAGCAACCCGACGAACGCACCTACCGAGAACACGCCACCACCGAGGAGTGTCGCCACGACCCCGCCGACGAGTGGGATCGCCAGGCTGGGGAAGACGACGGCGGCGAGCCGCCAGCTGCGGAAAGCGGCCTGCAGAAGGAAGAAGATGCCCAATGCCGCGGCTATCCCGATCGAAAGCGTCCGCCAGAAGGAAGATTGCTGCTGGGCTTGGTCGCCGAGAACCTCGGCGTGGTATTCGAGAGGGAAATCGACGCTCTTCAGTCTATTTTGGACATCCGCGGAGACGGCGCTGACACCGCGGCCCGCGACACCGGCGCTGACGTCGATTCGCCGCGATACGTCCTCACGCTGGATGACATTGGGCTTCGCGATGACCTTGACGTCCGCCACGTCGCCGAGGCGGATCCTGGCGCCGCTGGGTGATTCGATCAGCAGGTCGCGGACGCTGCTCAAGCTGTGTTTCGTCGCGGGTGTGCCGCGAACCACGACACCGAACACCTTCTGGTCCTCGAACAGGCTCCCGACCTCGGTGCCGGACAGCAGTGTCGCCGACGCCCGACGGACATCGCCCGGCTTGATCCCGAACTGCTCGGCCGCGGTCAGGTTGACCTCGAGCTGGATGGTCGGTTCTTCGATCTGGGCTTCCACCCGTGGATCGACGATGCCGTCGATCCCGGCGAGCAGCCTGCTGACCTCTGCCGCCTTGTTACGCAGAATCTCCATGTCCTGGCCGAAAACGCGCACGGTGACGTCGTTCGCGGCTCCACCGAGGATGTCGGCGGTCCGGGTCTTCTCGTAGGTCAGCACGTCGCTGGTGATCCCCGGGTAGCCGCCGACGATGTCGGAGACGACGCCGACCGTGCGGTCGTAGTCGGCCCCCTGGTCGATGCTGACCCACAGCTGGCTGGAGTTGGCGGCGACGACCTGGTCGGCCAGCACGGCGCGCCCGACATGGGAACCCACATTGCGGACGCCGTCGACCGCACGCAACTCGCTGCTGGCCATGGCGGTGATCCGGTCCATTTCCGGCAGCGAGGTGCCCGGCGGCCCGTCGAACTTGATCAGTACGTCACGGTTCTTGTGCGCGGGAACCATTGTCGTGGTCAGGAAGGGCACCGCGCCGATGCCGAGCACGAGCAGCACGAGGGTCACCACAAGAACACCGCGCCGACGGCGGACGCCGAACGCCAGAATCCGTTCGTAGCGCCCGGACAACCGGGTGAGCAGGGCCGACTCGCGACGGGCCGGGCCGGCGGGGGCCAGCACGACCGCGCTCAGCGCGGGAACGAAGGTCAGCGCCACCACCATCGAAGCGGCGATCGCCAGCAGGTAGGCGAGCGCGAGCGGCTGGTAGAACTGGCGTTGCTGACCGCCGAGGAAGAAGACGGGGACAATGGCCAGCAGCGTGATCGCCGAAGCGAAGATGATGCTGCCGCGCGATTCGAGCGAAGACTGGATCACCGTGGCGAAGGTCGATCTGGTCCCGTCGGCCTGTTCGCCGTTTCTCCGCCTAATCCGGTCCGCGTCGGCGACAGCGTCGTCGACGACGAGCGCGACGGCGGCCACCAGTCCCGCCAGCAGCATCGCGTTGACGGTGGAACCGGTCGCGAGCAACACGAGGACCGCGACGGCGAGCGACACGAGGACACCGGCGATGCTGATCAGCGCGGTGCGCCACTCGAACAGCAGCAGCCCGATGGCCGCGGCCATCAGCACCGAACCGATCAGCAGCCACCAGCCGACGTTCTGGACGGCCTCTTCGATGAAGCTCGCCGGGCGGAAGACACCGGTGTCGATCTCCATCCCCCGCAGGCCGGGCTTCAGCGCCTCCAGCGCGTGTTCGACGTCCTTGGTCACCTGCAGCGTGCTGGCACCGGGGAGTTTCTCGACGACGAGGAGCAGGCTCGGGGCGTTGTCGTTGGCGGCATCGCCGATGAGCGGCTGGTGGTCCGTCACGACGTTCGCCACGTCACCGAGGCGCAGCACCCGGCCGGGCGTCTCCTCGATGGTCACCTGGGCGAGGGTCGCCGGCGACACGATGGGCGACACATGCTGAATGGACAACCGCTGGTTGGTGGTGTCGATGAAGCCGCCGGTACCGGGGGTGGACGCCTCCAGGAAGCTCAGCGGCGAAACCCACATCGCGTTGCCGGTGGTCTGGATGACCTGGGCAAGTGACACATCGCTCGCGGCGAGGCGCTGGGGATCGACCTGAACCTGCAACTGCTGCTCCCGCAGGCCCCAGACCGCGACGTTGGCCACTCCCTGAACGCCCATCAATCGCGGCCTGACATTCCATCGGGCGAGCACCGAGGTGTCGATCAGCGACAGTTCCTTCGGGGTCAGCCCGATCATCATCACCCGGCTCGCCGACGAAAGCGGCTCGAGCATGATCGGCGGCTTCGACACGTTGGGCAGCGCGTGCGCCTGCCCCATGCGCTCGTTGACGACCTGGCGGGCCCGCATGGGGTCGGTGCCGGGCTCGAAAACGAGGACGATCGACGACAGCCCGCTCACCGACTCCGAGCGAATCGAGTCCAGCCAGGCCACGCCGTTGAGCAGGTCGGCCTCGAGCGGCACCGTGATCAGCTGCTCGACCTCGGCCGCGGAGAGCCCGAGTGCCTCCGTCTGCACCTCTACATAGGTGGGTGAGAACTCGGGGAGCACATCCACCGAGGAGTCCCGGACACCGCTCACTCCGAGGAACATCACCGCGGCGGCACCGATCAGCACCAGGACACGGAACTTGATGCTCTGCCCGATAATCCAGTGCATCATGGCCGGCACTCCCTTTCGGTGTCCGGCGTCGCCGGGTTTCCCGCGAACGCCGATGGCCGATCGATTTCCGCACCAGTCTCCGTAGCGGGATACCTGCCCACATCGTCAAAAATGGGGAACCTAAGAAAACGCTAAGAAGCGTTACCAATGTGCTGAAGACAGCCGATGCCCGGGAAAGTCAGATGATCCCGGCTCGTTTGGCCTCGTTGATGATCGCGACCGCGGCCAGTTGCGATTGCACGTCGAGCTTCGCGAGTATCGACCGGATCTGTGCGCGCACGGTGGCGAGCGAAACCGTGAAGTCCGCGGCGACGACCGCCGCCGATCGTCCGCAGGCCAGCCGGTCGAGGACCTCCCGCTCCCGGCTGCTGAGGCGGCGGACGCGCTCGATGAGTTCGACATCATGTGCCCGCAGTTTCCGGTGCAGCCGCAGGAACTCGTCACGCAACGCCGCGGGCAGCACGTCGCGACCTGCCTTGGCGTCGAGGACGACCGCCAGCAACCGGTCGAACGGCTCGGCCTTGCTCACCCAGCCGATGGCGCCTCGGGCGATCGCCGCCGCGATCGCGCCGCGGTTCCGAGAGGCGGTGACGATCAGCACGGACCAGCCCTGCGACCGCAGCGGATCGATCAGCCGCAGCCCGTTCGGCGGTGGCCCCGCGACGCGCTCGCCGAGATCGAGGTCCAGCAGTGCCAGTCCAGGTCGGTACCGGGCGGCCGAGGCGAGGATCTCGTCGAAGCCGGTAATGGGAAGCTGAACCGCCTCTACTCCCTGGGTCCGCAGCGCGAGGAGCAGCGTCGTGCTGATCAGCCGATGGTCGTCGAGCAGGAGCACCGGCGCGGCGGAACGCGACGCGTCCATCATGCCGGCCTTGCGAACGGTGAACGGTCCTCCGGAGTTTCCACGCTGCTCGGCACGCGCATTTCCGCCCTGCAGCCGTGCGCACCGGGAGCAGGCAGGAGTTGGAGGGTCCCGCTGTGAGTGGCCAGAATTCGCCGGCAAACCTGCAGCCCGATGCCCCGCCCGCCTGCCGAGGGGTTGTAGTTCGGGGCGCCGGCCGCGCGGCGGATTCCCACCGTCGACAGGCCGGGTCCCTTATCGGTGACCGCAATGCGCACGATGCTGTCCTGCGTGTCCGCACTGATCCACACCGGGGCCCCCGGCGCGTGCCGGTCGCAGTTCGCCAGCAGGTTCGTCACGACCTGGGCGAGCTCGGCGGCGGGCATCCGCGCCCGCGGCGCAGGCTCTTCGACGGCCAGTTCGATCTGGCCGCCACGTGCCCGCTGAAGCGCGGCGAGCTGGGTGAGAATGGGCAGAATCGGGGCGTCGCCGTTGTCCACGGTGGCGGCGTGGTCGAGTAACTCGTTCAGCCTGTGCAGTTCCGCCTGTACGGCCGAGCCCAGCGTCGCCCTGGCGACTCTGTCGAGCCGGTCGACGCCGGTGCGCAGCAGGTGGCCGACCCCGGACAGTCCGGATACCACGTTGCGGATTTCGTGGTCGCGTTCTTCGACCTCGATCGCGACCCGCCGCGCCGCCTGCTCGGCCGCCTCGAGCTGTTCGGCCCGGACACGTTCCTGTTGAGCGGCGGACCGCACCGCGCGAGCGGCCGGGCGCGCCAACACGAGCAGGACCACGACCAGGCCGAGCAGGCGCAGGCCGGCGAATTCGAGATCGGGCATCCAGATACCGGAATGGCTGGTGAAGTCCTCCAGGTGCGCGACGGCGATCATGGAAAGACCGATTCCGATCCGCCAGGTCCCCGGTCGACGCCGCATCGCGCCGCTCACCACGAACGCGGAGGCGACCACCCACCAACTTGCCACCACGACGCGATGGGCTTCAATGGACGTGGCCATGCTATCGACCACGGTCGGCAGGAACTGCCCGGCCGCACCAGCCAAAACGGTGATGGCCGTCGCGCCGATCACCACGGTCGTCCACCGCAAGCCGGTGGGCTTCCTCGCCCGTAGTGCCCACCCCATGAGCGCGAGGAACAGGCCGCTGGCGAACAGTTTGGCGAGCGCCACCCCAGGCGGCGGCGCGCTCGACGACTGAAGCACGCCGGCCGGGATCATCACCATGCCGTAGAAGGCGAGCGGCCCGGCAAGCCGGCGGACAGGCAAGTCGTCCGGCTCGGGGCTGAACCTGGCGACGATCGCGGCCGCGGTGGCCACGGCGGCCGCGGCCAACCCGAGGAACGCGTAGAGATCCCGGGCCGGCGCGCCCAGTGGGACGTGGTCCAGCTGATCGAACTGCTGCAGCGAGAAGCCGATCAGCGCCGCAAGTGGCACGATTTCAACCAGAACGGGCACCCACCGTGACCGCCGCGCACCGGGCAGTGGCAACGAAGACCACCACATCGCGTCACGGCTCATATTTGCCCCGGGAACACACTCACACAGCGGGTGAACTGGAAGTTCTTTTGTGTTCACCGTCGACAGCGACCTCACCAGCGTTACGGCACCAGGGTCATGGGTTGCCGTATTTATCCAACCGCAACATGACATCACGTGACGAAACGGGCAGTTGCCACTTAGTCAGATTTGTCGATGCCCCGCCGTGGCCGGACTGGCGAAGCTGGCGAGCACGTTGTTCATCTTCCGTTCAACTTGGTCAAGCTCCGTGTCTGTGGCGCTGGGAGGCTCAAATGTACGAGTCCGCGAAACGATTCCGACTCGCCACGGACGACCTGCGGCGCGGTCCGCGACACTCCGTAATCGACACCAGCATCATCATCCCGACCCGCAACGAGGCGGCCAACGTGGTGGCGCTGCTCGACCGCATCGCCGGAGGAGCGCGGGGGACGGCGATCGAAGTCGTCTTCGTCGACGACAGCGACGACGAAACCCCCGTCATCGCCCGGTCCCACGCACTCGAATTGCCGTTCCCCGTCCGGGTGCTTCATCGCGAGCCGGGCGAACGCCCTGGCGGGCTGAGCGGCGCGGTGCTGGCCGGGTTGGAGTGGGCGCGGGGTGCCTGGGTCGTGATCATGGACGGCGACCTGCAGCACCCCCCGGAACTCGCGGGCCGCCTGGCCGAGGTCGGTCGCTCCAGGGACCTCGATCTGGTGATCGCGAGCAGGCATACCGGTTCGGGCGACGCGGACGGCCTCTCGTCGCCCGGCCGGCATGCTGTGTCCAGTCTGTCGGCCGCCACGGCGACGGCGATCTTCCCGCGCCGCCTCGGCCGGGTCAGCGACCCGATGAGCGGTTTCTTCGCGGTGCGCCGGGCGGCGATCACGCTGGACGGGATGGATCCAATCGGGTTCAAGATCCTGATGGAGATCATGGTCCGGCATCCGCGGCTGCGCATGGCCGAAGTGCCCTTCAGTATGGAGCCGCGGCACAGCGGGGAAAGCAAGGCGTCCCTGCTGGAGGGCGTGAAGTTCGGCCGTCATCTGCTCCGGCTGCGGATGGGTTTGCTGGTCCGGCAGGCGACCCGGGCGGTCCGGTCCTCGCCAGCGGGGTGGCTGACCCGTGCTCTCGCCTTCGGTCTGGTCGGCCTGTCCGGACTTGTAGTCAACACGGCGACTCTGTGGGTGCTGCACGATCAGGTGTTGCACCTGCACTATCTGCTCGCCGCGATACTGGCCACCGAGGTGTCGACGACCTGGCTGCTGGTGCTCACCGAAACAGTGGTGTACCGGCGAGGAAAGCCGGGCACCGTTGCCTCCCGGGGCAGCCGGTTCTTCGTGCTCAACCACCTCGCGCTCCTGGCGCGTCTGCCGATCCTCGCGCTACTGGTCGACGGGATCGGGATCAGTGTGCTGGTGGCCAATGCGATGACCCTCGCACTGCTCTTCTTGGTGCGGTTCGTCGTGGCCGACGCCGCGATCTACGGGGCCGGCGAGCCGCACGCACCCACTACGCCGCCACGCGAACCGATCCGGGTCGTGGTCGACCTCGCCGCGCACACCCGGCCGCCGCGCCGGTCCGATCTCGCCCGATATCTGCCCTACCGGTACTCGTTGCCGGGCGTGGCCGCGATCGGTTCACAGGTCCCGCTGCCCGAGCTGGAGTACTTCCGCGCGCAGTGGGTCGGCAACGACACCGACATCCAGATCCGCGTCGGCTCCGTCGGCGGTCGCCGTCCGCTGTCCCGCGCGGTCGTGACCCAGGATTCGAGTCCGCCCGCCATCGGCTATCGCGAGCACCTCGGCCGGCTCGGCGCCAACTTCCGGGTGGAGCTCGGCGACCCGATCGAGGTCGTCGTCTCCCGCGCCCTCGCCCACTCCCCCCATGTGGTCTATACCAATATTCTGGAAGCGCTGCTCCGATTCGTCGCGGTGTCGCGCGGAGCCATGCTGCTCCATTCGGCCTGTATCGAGCTCGACGGCGTCGGCGTGCTGATCTCCGCCAAGACCGACACCGGCAAGACCGGCACAGTCCTGCGGCTGGTCCGGGAGATGGGCGCGAAGTTCCTCTCCGACGACATGACCGTCCTCTACCCGGATGGCCGTGTCGGCTGCTTCCCCAAGCCACTGACCATCAGCAACCACACCCTGCAGGCCGTGCAGTCGGACGAACTGACCGCGCGGGAGTGGCGGAAACTGCGGCTGCAAAGCCGGCTGCACTCCAAGGAAGGCCGCGAGTTCGCGCTCGTCCTGTCCCACCTGAACCTGCCGATCATGGGCGTCAACGCGCTCACCCAGCGCATCATCCCGCCGCCCAAGTACGCCGTCGATCGGTTGCTGTCGTGCGAGATCATCCCGGAGAGCAAGGCATGCGAACTGTTCGTCATCGAACGTGGTGAGCACGGGGGCGGTGACCTGTCGGCCGATGACTCGATGAGCACGCTGCTGGCCAATACCGAGGACGCCTACCAGTTCCCGCCGTTCCGCCAGCTCGCGCCGTCGATCGTCATCGGCGAGGACGACCACCTGGCGTTGCGCGCGAAGGAGCGCCAAATCCTCGAATCCGCGGTCACTGGGCTCAGGGCGCGGTGGCTTTCCACACCGGACTTCACGTGGGCCGACGAGATTCGCCGTCTGCTCGATCCCGACGCCGCGAACGGAACCCTTGTCTCCGGGCGACTCGCGTGAGCTGGGCAATCCCACGGAGCTGGCGCTCCAGCCGAATGGGGATGGCCGTCACTGGCGACCTCGACCTCGACCTCGCTGCGGCCCCGACCACCACGTCAGTGCCGCGGCGTGGCCGTTGGGTACTGCCCTCTGTCCGGAACGGCGCGATAACCCCGATGGCGCTCATCCTGGGAACCGGGGCGTTCTTGCGGCTGTGGGCACTGGACGCCGTCGGATTCAACAGCGACGAGGCCGTGTACGCCGGGCAGGCGGCCAGTATCGCGGGTGATCCGGCTTTGTCGAGCCTGTTTCCGATCTTTCGGGCGCACCCGCTGCTATTCCAGACGACGCTGTCGCTCCAGTTCCTGGGCGGCGTGAGCGACGTCGGCGCGCGGGTGCTGAGCGTCGGGTTCGGCGTGGCCACCATCGTCGTCGTCTACCTGCTCGGCAAGGCGCTCTACAGCGTGAAAGTCGGGCTGGTCGCGGCGTTCTTCCTCGCCGTCATGCCCTATCACGTCGTGGTCACCCGGCAGGTTGTGCTCGACGGGCCGCAGACGTTTTTCGCCGTCCTCGCGCTGTACTGCCTGGTGCGGTTCTGCACGGGACGCGCGACGCGCTGGCTATACGCCACCGCCGCCGTCTTCGGACTCAGCATCCTGACGAAAGAGGTCGCGGCGATCCTGGTGATCGCCGTGTTCGTGTTCTTCGTCTTGCGGCGGGAGTTCCGGCTCGGCTGGCTGGCACCGCTGATCTCGGTCGCCATCCTGCTCGCCGTGGTGGCCGTGTATCCGCTGTCGCTGATGTTCTCGGGCCGGAAGAGCACCGGGTCCAACTACCTCATGTGGCAGTTCTTCCGGCGCCCGAATCACAGCCTCTGGTTCTACGTCGAGACCGTGCCGGCTGCCATGGGATTCGCCGTGCTGGTGCTCGCCATCGCCGGGCTGTGGTTGCTGCGGCGGCAGGGCTCCTGGCGCGAGTGGCTGCTCGGCTGCTGGGTCGTCGTGCCGTTGGTCTTCTTCGAAATCTGGCCGACAAAGGGCTACCAGTATCTGCTTCCGATCGCGCCGATCATCGCCGTGCTTGCGGCCCGCACTGTTGTCCGCGGCAAGTTCCCGGGGTTGTCCGCGCTTCGCCCCCCACTGGCCCGAGCCACGCGCATCGCCGTGATTTTCGGCGTGGGGATCAGTATGGCGGTGCCGTCCTGGCAGTCCGTGAATCCGACGCCGGCGCCGACATTCCTAGCCGGTTCCGGAGGAGTACCGGGGGGACGGGAAACGGGGCAATGGATCAAGGCGAACCTGCCCGAAGGCAGCAGGATACTTGCGGTCGGACCGTCGATGGCGAACATTGTCCAGTTCTACGGGCATCGTAAGGCGTTCGGGCTCTCGGTCAGCCCGAACGCGAGGTCCCGCAACCCTTCCTACGAACCCGTCGACAACCCTGACCGCCAGTTGCGCAGCCGCGATCTGCAATACATCGTCTGGGATGTCTACTCGTCGGCACGCGCGCCGTTCTTTTCCGAGCAGCTGATGCGCTATGTCCAGAAGTACGGCGGGGTGGCCGTGCACACCGAGACGATCACGGTGAACGGGCAGGCCGGGTCGGCGATCCCGAAACCAGTGATCATCGTCTACGAGGTGCGGCCATGACCAGGCGCTCCCTTATCCGGGTGATTGCCGTGATTCTCATCGTCCTCGCGCAGCCTGCCGGACCGGCCCACGCGGACCTGAGCCGCGCGACCACGACACCGATCGAGCATTTCGTGGTGCTCATGCAGTCGAACCACTCCTTCGACAACTACTTCGGGACCTACCCGGGAGCGGACGGCATTCCGGCGGGTACCTGCATGCCGCTGCGCAGCGACAGTTCAAGCACCGACGGGTGCGTGCAGCCGTTTCGGCTGGACAAGGAGTCGGCGCATGACCTCAACAACGGTCCAGGCATGCAGCGGGCCCAGTACAACGAGGGGCAGATGAACGGGTTCGTCGCGGCATACCGCGACAAGGAGCTCGACGGTACCCGCGCCATGGGGTACTACGACGGCGCGGACCTGCCCTACTACTGGAACATCGCCGACCGTTTCACGTTGTTCGACCGGTTCTTCAGCTCGGCGCGCACCGGCAGTCACCGCAACCATTTCTATTGGGTGGCGGGGGTGCCCACGCCGAACGGCGCCGAACAGGTACCGCCGGGCGGATACGGCGACATCCCAACGATCTTCGACCGCCTCGAGGCGCGGGGGGTTTCCTGGAAGTTCTATGTCGAGAACTACGACCCGCACATCACCTTGCGCACGCCGGGCAGCGGGGAGCTTGCCGGGCAGCCGGCCAGGGTGCCGCTGCTGAACTACCAGCGATTCGTCGATAATCCGGCGCTCTTCGGAAAGATCGCCGATCTGAGCGAGTACTACACGGACCTCAAGAACGGCACGCTGCCGGCGGTGGCATATGTGGCGTCGGCAGGCTCCAGTGAAAACCCCCCGAGCCGGGTGCAGGCGGGCCAGGAACTGGTCCGCTCCATCGCCAGTGACCTGGCCCAGAGCCGCTACTGGTCGAGCTCGGCTTTCCTGTGGACCTACGACGGCTGGGGCGGTTGGTACGACCACGTGGCACCGCCCAACAAAGATGCCTTCGGCTACGGCTTCCGCGTGCCCGCCTTACTCGTCAGCGCCTACTCCAGACGCGGTCAGGTCAACCATACGGAGCTCGACTACACCGCGATACTGAAGTTCATCGAGAGCAATTGGCGGCTGGACCCGCTGGGCGACCGGGACGCCCGATCACCGGGTCTGGACAGCGCGTTCGACTTCACCGTCGCCAGGCCACCCGAACTGGTCGGGACCACACGGGTCACCGCCGCGCCGTCGGGGCATGCACCAGCCGTCGTCTACCTGACTTACGGCGCCGGGGCCTTGTTCGCGGCAGCATGCGCCTTCGGTGTCATGTATGCAGGCCGCCCGACCCGGCAACGCAGGCGTCGAAGCGATGAGGAGCAGTCGTGATGACTTCCGCTCATACGCGAACGAGCCGCCGCTGGACCGCAGTGGCTGCTCTGATGGGCGCGATCTTGATGGCTTTCCCAGGGGTGGCCTTGGCCGCGCCGTCGACCGGGGTCGCCTTGGTCCGGGCACCGTCGTTGAAGACTCTCGAGATCGCCACTGTGCCACCGGTGCCGGCGGCGCGTTTCGCGTTCGACGGTCAGACACTCGTGACCGATGGGGACGGGATCGCGCGGGTTACGCTGCCGCGGAGTCGCGACCTGCACCATCTCGAGTTGCTCACCCCGCATCTCGACGCTCCGGGCGGCTTATCACTAGATTTCACCCGATGGGTCGGGCGCGGAGACAGTGACCAGGGGTTCACCACGTCGCTCCCCAAAGTGGTGCTCGAGCACAATAAGCGCATTCAGGCCACCTTCCAGGCGACCAAGCTCGTCAATCTCGACTTCGTCGACCAGGCACACAACGCCGTCGCGTCCTCCCGGGTCAGCTCGCTCACCATCCGCAGCGACTCCGGTCACATCCGGACGCTGCGCGGCGGGGAATCGATGCAGCTGACCGCTGTCCGGCCCGCGGTGGAGGCGGGGTCGGCGGTAGCCAAGGAGGTCACCTACTACCTGGACAGTGTCATCATCGACGGTTCCAACGTGGTCAACGCCGGGGAACAGCGGGTTGCCCCTAGCCGTACGGATAGTGCCACCTTTGTGGTGCTGCTCCGCTCGGTCCACTTCCAGATTCGTGACCGCCTCTTCGGTCATCCGATCGAGGCCGAAATGGTGGTCACATACCCGGACGGCACCAGCAGCAAGCTGAGCACCGCACAGGACGGCGGGGTGAAGCTGGAGAACCTAGCCCGCGGGACCTACACGATCAAGGTCGCCGGGCCGGGCTACACGCAGCTTCAGACCGTGACCCTGTCCCGCAGCCAGTACGTCGACCTGCCGGTCCTGTCCTATCTGGACATGGGCGTGATGGCCGGGGCCCTGCTGGTCATCCTGCTGTGTCTGGTCGTCTTCGGGCGGCGCCTGCACGCCAAGCGAAGCCGGGAGGAGGACACGTGAAGCGGATCGCGGCGGTGGCGCTGCTCTGCGTGGTGCTCATCATGCAGGCGATGACCGGATATGCCGGCGCCGCTGAAAGGGAGGGCCCCGGCCAGCACGTAGCGCAGCCGGTGCTGGCCTACTACTACATCTGGTATGACCAACCCTCATGGGACCGGGGGAAGACCGACTATCCGCGCCTCGGGCGCTATTCCAGCGATGACACCAACGTCATGCGCCACCACATCCAGGATGCCAAGGCCGCTGGAATCACCGGGTTCGTCGTCAGCTGGAAATCCACCCCGACCAACGACCGCCGGCTCGACGCTCTTGTCGGCCTCGCGCGGACCGAAGACTTCGAGCTCTCGATCAATTACGAAAGCCTGGACTTCAATCGAAACCCGTTGCCGGTCGATCGCGTGCGCACTGACCTGACCCGATTCGCGGACCGTTACGCGAACGACCCGCTGTTCAAGCGCTTGGACAAGCCGCTGGTGATCTGGTCGGGTATCTGGAAGTACTCGCACGACGAGGTCTCACTCGTGTCGGCCGCCGTGCGGACCAAGCTGCTGCTGCTCGCTTCGGAGAAAAGTGTTCAGGACTACGAGCGCATCGCGGATGTCGTCGACGGGAACGCGTACTACTGGTCCTCTGTGGACCCTCAGCGCGACACCGGCGCGGCCGCGAAGCTGGCCGAGATGGGCGCTGCTGTCCACGCGCATCACGGATTGTGGGTTCCGTCGTTCGCACCTGGCTTCGACGTACGCCAGATCGCGGGTACACGAGTGGTCGACCGGCGCGACGGTGAGACGATGCGCCGGCAGTACGCCGCTGCGATCGCGTCCTCGCCCGACGCGCTCGGACTGATCAGCTGGAACGAGTTCAGCGAGAATTCACATGTCGAGCCCAGTACCACATACGGCGACCGCTACCTGAAGGTGCTCCGGGAAATTACCGGGACAACGGTGCCGGCTCTTGGCCCCTTGGCGGAAGATTCCAGCGGCAGCTCGGGTTCGTCCGGCGCGCCGTGGGGCCTCGTCATCGCCGGAGGCGCCGCGGTGATCCTGCTCGGCGGCATGACAGCCCTCGCCTTGCGGCGGCGACGGGCCACGGCCGGACGTCCACGCGCACCACGACTCCAGCAGCGCAGCACCATCGTGCTGCTTGTCGGCGCGTTAGCCGGTTCCGCGGTGGTCGGGGTTTTCGTCGTGGCGGATTCTCCCAGCCCCACCGCGGACGCGAGCCAACCGGTAAATCCGAGCGGCGCGACTCGCCCATCCCCGGAGTTCTACTTCGGCTCCAAGCCTGTGCGCTCGGCGGACTCCGTCACGGTAGTCGCTGCCGGGGACATCGCCTGCTCGCCGGACGCCGGTGGTCTCGACGCGGAAGAGGCCGGCGAGCAGCGCGGTTGCCAGCAGCAGATGACTGCCGACCTGGTCGGTTCGCTCAATCCGGACGCGGTGCTCACCCTTGGCGACAACCAATATCCGAACGGCAGCCTCGACCGCTACCTGCGCGGGTACGACACCACCTGGGGCCGGTTCAAGGCGTTCACCTACCCGATCGTCGGCAATCACGAATACGACACACGCGCCGCCGCCGGATACTTCGACTATTTCGGTACGGCGGCGGGCACGAGGGACTCCGGCTACTACAGCTACGACCTCGCCGGCTGGCACCTGATCGCGCTGAACTCGGAGTGCGACCGGATCAGTGGCTGCGGGCCGGGATCCCCGCAGGAACGGTGGCTCAAGGCGGATCTCGAAGCACACCCGGCGGCCTGCACGCTGGCCTACTGGCACCGGCCGAGGTTCTCGTCGGGCGCGCACGGCAGCGACACGAACTCCGACGCGTTCTGGCGGGCCCTGTACACGGCGGGCGCGGACGTCGTGCTCGTCGGACACGACCACGACTACGAGCGGTTCGCACCACTGAACCCGGACGGCGTGGTGGATCCCGCCCGCGGTATCCGCGAGTTCGTCGTCGGCACCGGCGGCCACAGCCAATACCGGTTCCACACGATTGCGCCCGGCAGTGAGGTGCGGATCGACCGCCTGTACGGCGTGCTGAATCTGGCCCTGCGTCCCGGTGGATACGACTGGAATTTCGTTCCCGAACCGGGTGCCCAAACCGGCGAGTCCGGCTCGGGCACCTGCCACCGATAGCCCTCGATGCCGAAGGAGTCGTCGACGAAATGATAAAACGAGTGTGGCTAACAGCCTCCATTGTCACCGTCGCAATACTGGTTGCACTCGGCGGGATCTGGATGCCTTCCGATGCGCAGTCGCCTCCAGCGCCGACCCCCCCGGCGAGTCCCGGGACGGACCACCGTGTCCAGAAATGGTTCAAAGATCGCGAGGCATTGCAGATCGAGCTCAACAACGCGCTTTTCGTCGTGCAACAGCTGACCGGCCCGTCCCGCGACGCGACGTCTGCCTGTACCCGGCTGGACCGGGTTACTCAGCGGCTCCTTCAAAACCCCCGCTCGCCGCATCCACCCCTCGACGCGCCCGTCGACGCCGGCATCACGCAGTTCTCACAAGCCGCACAGGCGTGTCTGCGCGGCGACTTCCCAACCATGCGACAGCGGAACAACGACGGTGTCACCCAGCGCGCGAACGCGCAGGACGCCATCGACGAGATCCTGGATGGAGGACAGTAATGGCCACGAGACCTCGTCACCTGATACGCCGTCGGAGCCTTCGGCTGGCGGCGGTGCCCCTACTCGGCCTCGCGGTCCTGGCCGGTCCCCTACCTGATGCGGTGGCGGCGACCACCACCGTGACGCCGGTTGCGGACGCGCAGGTACTGGCGGATCAGCCCGCGGTGAACTTCGGTACATCGACCGGGTTGCGGGTTGATGGGTCACCGATCGCCAACGCTTACCTGAAATTCAATGTTCAGGGATTGACTGCAGCACCGACCAAGGCGACCTTGCGGGTATTCACGAACACGGCCGGCACCACCGGCGTGAACGTGTCAGCGGTGGCCGATACCACCTGGTCGGAAACGGCCGTCAACTACAACAACAGACCACCGATCGGCGCCCAACTGGCATCATCCGGGGCGTTGACCGCCGGCACCTGGGTGTCCTACGACGTGACTTCTCAAATCGGCGGCAACGGGCTGTTCTCCTTCGCATTGACCACCGCGAGCACCTCGTCCCGAACCCTTGACAGCCGCGAGGCGACCAACAAACCACAACTCGTGCTCGACACGTCCACACCCCCTCCGCCACCACCACCG
>JAVXWP010000085.1:0-27819 GCA_032230695.1 Actinomycetota bacterium
GCCATCGCGATCGGCGAGGCCGATGGCCCCGTGGCCGGCCTCGCGGCCTTGGCCGTGGTGGACCCTGGCCTGCCCCGCCACACCGCCGCCTCGGCATACCTCCACGAGAAGGCAGGCGACCTTCGGACCGCGGCACGGTTGTACGCCGACGCCGCCCGGTCCGCCCCCAACCTCGCCGAACGTCACCACCTCACCCGGCAGGCAGCGCGGATCAGTCAAGCGCTGCGTGGGTGAGCCTGCTGATCACCAGTCCCAACCCGGCGAGCGGCATCGAGGACAGCGCGTCGGAGTTCGCTGGTGCACGTTGAACCAACCCGCAGATTTACCCGGTCAACTGAACCGGTCGCGGTTCATACTGTGATGCATGTCACCACCCGTTGACTGTTGCCCGGCGCCGGGACGGTACTCGCGCCCCCTGGCACGGAAACGGTGTCGGCGGACGTGGCTGCAGCCGCGACACCGCCCGGTGTCCAGTACGCAACTAACCGAAAGGGACGACGATGGCTGACCACTACTCCGAGGAGATCCACGGCCCGCACCAGTATTTCGACCTCGGCGACTTCGAGCTAGAGGGCGGCATGACGCTGCCGAACGCGAAGCTCGCGTACAAGACACAGGGAACCTTGAACGAGGCAAAGGACAACGCGATCCTGTTCCCACACATGTGGTCGGGAACATCCGCGTCGATGGAGATCCTCGTCGGCGAGGGTAGGCCACTCGACCCCGGCAAGTACTTCATCATTCTGCCGGGCCAGTTCGCCAACGGCTTCTCGTCATCGCCGAGCAACACCCCGCCGCCGTTCAACGGCGGCGCGTTCCCGAACTGCACGATCGGCGACGACGTGCGCGCACAGCACCGGCTCGTGACCGAGCACTTCGGGATCGAGCGCCTGGAGCTGGTGCTGGGATGGTCGATGGGAGCGGAGCAGACCTACGAGTGGGCGGTCCGGTTCCCGGACATGGTCAAGCGGGCACTGCCGTTCGCCGGGACCGCGAAGACGACGGCGCACGACTACATCTTCGTACGTTCGCACGAGGACGCACTGAAGTCCGACCCGGCATGGGACGGCGGCTTCTACCGCCACCAGTCCGACGTCCACGTGGGGCTGCGCCGGCACGCCCAGACCTGGTCGGTGATGGGGTTGTGCCCGGAGTTCTACAACTCGGAGGCGTGGCGGGACTACGGCTTCTCCTCGCTCGAAGACTTTCTGCACCGCTTCTGGGAGACCTACTTCGCGCCGATGGATCCCAACAACCTGATCTGGATGGGGTGGAAGTGGCGCCACGGTGACGTGACCCTGCACACCGGCGGAGATCTCGCGGCGGCGCTGGGCAGAATCAAGGCGAAGACCTACGTGGTCCCGTTCTCCCGGGACATGTTCTTCCCCCCGGCGGACTGCGAGGCCGAACAGCAACTGATCCCCAACAGCGAATTCCGCGTGGTCGACAGCCTGTGGGCACATTTCACGATGTTCTGCATGAACGACTCCGATCGCGCACAGATCGACGCGTGCATCGCTGACCTGCTCAAGGAGGAGGTCGCCTGATCGCGAGCTCGTGGACGTCTGTGTCATCCAGGTGAATCAGGTGAATCAGGTGAATCAGGTGAATCAGCCCGCCCGGCAGAAAACGAGTTCGGTGCGCACGTCGTGCCCACCGGTGGCATCGGCGACCGCCCGCGCATAGAGCGCTAGCTGGGTTTCGTACACGGCCAGTGTGTCGGCGGTGGGCGCGGCGTCGGTCTTGTAGTCGACGACGACCAAGCGGCCGTCGTCTTCGCGATACAGCAGGTCCACGTAGCCTTCCAGGAGCACTCCGTCGATTACCGTGCCGACATAGGTCTCCTTCCAGTGAGCACGGCTCGCAGCGCGTCGCACGACAGGATGCGCGAGGGCTGAGGATGCCAACGCCGACACCACGTTCGCGTGCTGAGTTACGTTCTCGGCAGTGGCCGCGGCGGCCGCGATCGCTGCCAGGTCCAATCCCGAGGCGAGATCCACCGACTGCAGGGTCGAGTGGACAGCCCTGCCCACAGCTGATCCGTACCGGCCCTTGGCCCAAGGTGGCAGTTCAAGGTCACGAGGCTCCTTTTTCAGGCCCGCGACAGCTGCCGAGGGCAGCAACGTCGCGTGGTCGCCGCGGGCGACCGCCGTCGCGGACACCGCGGCCCGCTCCTCCGACGCTCGTGACGCCAGTGCGTGCGCCGCCGACCAGGATTCCCAATCCGACACTGCCGCCCGGGTGCCGGCGCTCATGCTCGAAAGGTGTCCGCCGCCCGAGGTGAACGCGCCATGGACCGCGGCCTGGCAGGCCATGGCGAGTTGACCGGCGTAGGTGACCTGTGTCGAGTGGGCGGACCGGTGGAGCGACACGACCAGTTTGCTTTCCGCCCGTGTGCATGCCACATACAGCAGCCGGAGGCTCTCGCAGAGCGACATGGTCTTCTCGACTCCGCCCGCGCCGTCGTAGCCTGCCGACCGCAGGTTCAGTTTGAGACCGATTTCGAGCCCGCCACGCTCCGGCCACAGCAGATTCGGCAACTGGCCGCCGATCGCCGATGTCATGCCGGACACGATCACCATCGGGAACTGCAGGCCTTTTGCCGCATGGATCGTGGTGATCCGCACCGACCGGCTGTCGGTCTCGGGGAGTACCGCCTCCGTTACGCGTGCCCTGTCGTCGGACTGCCGCGCCGCCCAGGTCAGGTAGTCGCGAAGCGACCCGTGCTCGGACTCCGACCAGGCCCGCGCCTGATCAAGGACGAACCGGATCCGCCGCCAGGTCTCTCGATGCCGTGGTGAGGGCGAATCCATCGCGGCGACCTCGAGCACCCGCCGGTCTCGGACGATCCTGTCCAGCAGCTGACTCGGGGTGAGCAGCGCTTTCTGCCGGGCAAGATCACCGACCCAGGCCAGGCCCGCTCCGACCGGTGAGGATCCCAGTCCTTCCGGGGCTGGGGCGAACGGGTTCCAGGAGCCCCTTGCCGACTTCCACCGGAACAGGTCGTCGTCGCCACAGCCGAGCAAGGGCGAACGAAGGCCGGCCACCGTGGCGAGTTCGTCGGTGGGGTCGTCGATGGCGCGGGCGAGTAAGAGCAGGTCCCGGACCTCACGTGCCTGATAGGTGAACGACGTCGCCTCGGTCCGATAAGGGACTCCGGCACGGTCAAGCGCTTCTTCGAGCAAGTGGATCGAGGTCCGTGCCGGCACCAGGATGGTGATGTCGTCCAACGTGACCGGGCGCTTCGTCCAGCCGTCGGCGAGGGTGCCGTCGAGTAGCCAGCCGTCTTCGATGGCGGCCACGATCACGCCGGCGACGTCGGCGGCCTCGTGGGCGCGCAGTTCGCTGGCGGTGAGTTTGTCCGGATGCGCGTCCTCACCGAGCACGAGGACGACCGGATCGGCCGGGTTTGGACGGACGGCAGAGGCGGACAACGCGATGTAGTCCGGTTGCGCGCTCTCGCTGGCGATGATCAATCGGCTGAAGGTGTGGTTCACCCAGCCGAGCAAGTCCGCGTTGGACCGGAAGTTCGTGGTGAGGGTGACGGTGTCGTCCACCCATTTCCGCGCCTGCAAAAAGGTGCTGATGTTCGCGCGCCGGAAGCGGTAGATCGACTGCTTCGGGTCACCGACCACGAACAGCGAGCCCGGTGGCACTTCGATATCTCGCCAGTCGGCGGCGACCGCGTCGCGTCCTCCGGCGATCCGCGCGGCGAGTTCGACCTGGATCGGGTCGGTGTCCTGGAACTCGTCCAGTAGTAGCCGGCGGTACCGGTTCTGCAGTGCCGCCCGCACATCCGGCGAATTCCTGAGCAGCTGGCGGGCGAGGACCAGCAGGTCGTGGAACTGCAGCCGGCCTTCGTCCTGGCGTGCCTTGGCGGCGCGGAGCGTGCTTTTGGCGAGGATCGCGATCAAGTTGCGCAGCACGGCGTCGACCACATGCGTTGCGGCACTTTTCGCGGCGTCGGCGAGGTCTTTCAGGTCGCCGCGCACGTCGTCGATGCCGCAGTTCCAGTTGCCTTTTTGCCCGATCCTGCCGCCGGACGGGACGGTGAGCAGATGGGCGAGCTGGTCCGGCAGCGAGGTGAGCGTCTCGAGTTCGTCCGTCCAGGTTTGCACCGCGTGTAGTTTTGCCAGCAGCTTGTCCGTGTGGTCGGTGCAATGGTGCAGGTTGTTCAAGGCCTCCTTGGCTCGCCGCAGCAGCATGTTCCTGTCGATTCCCGGAAGCGCCGGAGTGACGAGGGATCGTTCGGCGATGAGGTCCCAGTTGTCGTCCAACGTGTCGGCGAGTGAGCGAAGATGCTCCATGCTCACGCCGGCGCTCAACGCCGTGCGGACCAGGTCCGCGGTTTCTTCGTCCCCGAGCAATGCCGAGCGCAGCTCTTGCCAGCGCTGGTCGAACGCGATTTGGGCCGCGACATCGTCGCCGACCTCCACCAACGGGGGCAGGTTCGCTTCGATCGGATGCTGGGTGAGAATCCGCTGTGCGAAGGAGTGCAGCGTGCCGATGGCGGCCTCGTCGAGTTCATCGAGCGCCGCCGTGGCGCGGGGGTCGCCGGTGCGAGCGGCTTGTTCCAGCCTCAATCGGATCCGGTCGCGTAGCTCGGCCGCGGCCTTGTCGGTGAAGGTGACCGCGGCTACCTGATTCATCTCGACCCCGCCGTCGTCGGGGTCGCTGGTGACGAGGGCGACGATCCGGCCGACGAGTTGATGGGTCTTGCCCGATCCGGCGCCGGCCTCGACGAAGAGGGTGCTGCCGAGGTCGCCGCCGATCCGATCGCGAGCCGGCTGATCGCTCAGCGTGCTCACCTGGCGGCTTGCCCGGCCGGGTGAATGAGCTGGAGATAGTCGGCCAGCTCGGCAGCGTCCGACTTGTCCGACCATGCTTGCGCCACATCGGATTCGGGACGACCGTCGGGGGTGCAGAAATCGCAGCCGTACGCGCCACTGTCATCGATCGGGCGCTGTGGGAACACTCCACTGGCGATGCCGGAAACCGCGATGCGCAGTGCGTTACGTGTCGCCGCGAGCACGTCGTCGTCGACCTGATAACCGATCCGGGCGAACTTCCCCTTCCGGCTGGTGAACCAGTACTCCGACCGCACCCTGGCACTCGACTCGCGCCGCGAGGCCCGGGCGGCGAGCGCGTAGACCGGAAGCTGCAGTTTGCTGCCATGCTCGACCGGGTTGAGCTGACTGATTTCCTGATACGGCTTAGCGCTGCCGGTCTTGTAGTCGACCACCACCAGCGTTCCGTCGTCGGCACGGTCCAGGCGGTCGGCCTTGCCCCGCAGGGTGAGGGTGCGACCGTCGCGCAGATCCAGCTCGACCGGCACCGTACCGTCGAAGCCGAACGGCAGTTCGGTGTCGATCGGGGTCAGACGATCCGCGAGCCGGCGTTTGCTGTCCTCCACCAGGAACACGTCGAGGTCGGCGCGGACCGCGTCGCGGACCTGTTCCCACAGCAGCGGGAAGCCGGTGAGACCCTGGGATTCGGTCTCGGCGAACTCTTCCGCGGCAATGGCGAGCAGTCGTTCTCTGTCGACGTCGGTCCAGGAATCGTCGGGCCCCGGTGGGGAGGCGAGATGTTCGCTGATGAATCGGTCGAGGATGTCGTGGACCAGGGTGCCCCGATCGGTCGCCGCGATCGAGACGATGTCCTCCGGCGCCTCGACCGGGCTCACCCCAAGAATGGTGCGGGTGAAGTAGCCGTGCGGGCAGTTCACCCACGATTCGATGGACGTTGGGGAGACAGCGCGACCGGCTGTCGGGTCGGGTAGGCCGCCGACTCCGGTCAGGTTGCCGTCGAACCGGGTGAAGGCCGGCGAACCCCGGGCTCGGCGAAGCGTGATCGTGGCCGAAACTATCGGATCCCGCAGCGCTCCGACGAGGGCGGCCTGCTGGCGCCATTCCTGCGCCGACGCGGGAAACGCGGTGGACTCGACGCCGTCGGCATGCGAAGGGATCTTCTCGATGTGCGCGTTGGCGTGCGAATCCCACGTCGTGGCCTGCAGGCTTTCCTCGCCGGTGAGCAGACGCAGAGTCGGCACCAACCATCGCGACGGCACCTGTTCACCACCGCGGCGGAGGTTTCCCCGTGGGAACGACAACACCGAGCGCCGCGCTCCGGCGAGCGCGGCCAGAAAATGCGCGTGCTGCTGATCGAGCCGCTCCCGCAAGGTCGGCAGCACCCCACCGGTCAGCGAGCGAGCGGAATCAGGCAGCAACGGGTCTTCACGCCGCCTGCTCGGACAGAGGCCTTCGGCGAGGCCGAGAACGAACACCACGTCGACGTCGAGGCCGATGGCGTCGGACAGTGGGCCGGCGTGCACCCCGACACCGATCGACCCGACCCGGTCGAGGTCAGTGGTGAGCTCCAGTTCGAGCACTTCGCGCACCGCAAGCAGACTCGGCAGGCCTGGGTGCTCGTCCAGTGCGGGCAGTCCATCGAGTACGCCGCCGATGCGGTGGGCGGCGCGGCGCTCCTCCTCCGGCAGCCGATCGCTGTCGGAGCCTCCGAGCACGTCATCCCACAGGGCGTGCAAAACCGCCGCTGCCTCAGCCCAGGTCAGGGCCACCTCGATCGCGGCCAGCTGAGTCCGCAGACCAGCCACAAACGACCGTAGACCGTCCGCGGCATCGGCCTCGCGGTTCAGCCGATCGATCAACCAGTGCCGCGGTTCATCACACCTCTGCTCGGCAGTGGCGCGCTCCCGGGACTTGCCGGCGAACACGCCGAGCCGGTCCCAATCGGAATCCTTGACCACACCGGCGTCCCGGGAGATCCGCTCCCACTGGGTTCCGGGGACTCGATGGCCATCCGCGCGGGGCCGGGCATCGGAGATGAACGCCAGCACATCGGCTCGCTCGAACAGACGGCCGGGCAATTCGAGCAATCTCAGGACGGCCCGGCCCATGATTCGTTCGGAAGTGGGACGCACCCCCCGGCCGAAATGGGTGACGCCGGCGGCCTCAAGATGCTCGCTGAGCAGTCGTGCGTAGGGCTCCGCACTGCCGTAGAGAACCGCGATCCGATACCCGGGCGTCTGAGCGAGTTCAGTGATCACCCGGCGGACCACGGACCTGACCTCGTCGTCCGGATCGGTCGCCGCGACGATCCGTGAGCCTGTTCGAGACGTGGACGACCCACTCGCGAAGTGGAGGCCAAGGACGTTCAGGGACCTCGCGACGGAGGAGTCCGCCCGCGCGTCGCCGGTCAGCGGCGTTATCAGGCTCAGGTCGACGGCCGTGTCCGTCAGAACCTTGAGGAAGGCCAGGCCGGCTGGATCGAGAACTGCGGGCATGACCAGCACGATTTTCTCGCCAAGAGGTTCCTCTTGCAGCCGGGCCGCTGCGGTGACCAGCAAATCGATCGGGTCGAAGTAGCGGGCCTGGGTGCTCGCCCTGATGGCTCGATGCAGGCGAATCACATCGCGGGTCAGCGGCGAATGTGTTTCGAACGTGGTCAGCGCGTTCGCCGGAATCGCGCGAAGTTCGCGATGCACCGTAGCGATCGCTTGCACGGTGCCCCGATGGTGGGCGACCGGGGCGAACATCCCCGGCTCGGTGAGGAGCACATCCCGCACCACTGCGGCCAGGATCGGATCTGTCAACGGGCGCTTGCCTGTGGCGGCGAGTGTCCTGCCGGCCAGTTGCTCAGCGAGGCGGCGCAAGGTCAGCACGGTCAGTCCGGCGATACCCGGCGTGCCTCCGGCAGGGCCTCGGGCCAGCCGCCTGCGGGCGGTTATCCCGATGAGCTCGCTGGGCACGATCAGCGTGACCGGAGTCAGCCGGTCGAGCCGCTTCGCTCCGGCTATCGCCAACGACACCGCCTCGTACATGGATTCGCCGTATTCGGTGGCGATCAGTTTCATCCGCTCACTTCTCCCGAGTCCGGTATTCGTGAGTGGCTACGAGTGTTTGAACACTTGTCAGCACTCACGACGCCGTAGTGGCGGCCAGGGTGGTGCGGGGTGCGGGCTTGGCGGCACCGGCGATGGGGAGGCGGATGGTAAAAGTGGTCCCGGTGTCTGGGGTGCTGGTGCAGTCGAGGGTTCCGTGATGGCGGTCGACGACGAGAGCGCGGGCGAGAGCGAGGCCTTGGCCGGTGCCTTTGCCGACGGGTTTGGTGGTGAAAGTCCAACAGCGCCATGAACAGCTGGAAGTCTTCTTCTTTGCCCGCGTGTGGGGTCGCGGTCATCAGCAGCAGGTGGCGGGTGACTCTGCCGAGCAGTCGGCCCAGCTCGTAGCGCTTCGTGGTCTTGAGCTCGGCGCCGAAGTAGTGCGCGGACATGCGGTGGGCCTCATCCACCACGATGAGGTCCCAGTCGGTCTTCTCCAGCTGCGCCTTGATGTCGTCGGCTCGAGAAAGCTGGTCCATTCTGGCGATGAGCAGCGGGTACTGGTCGAAGACACTGCCGTCGAGGGCGGCGTCGATCATGCTCCGAGTCAGCAGGTCGAAGCGGAGGCCGAACTTGTCCCGCGGCTCCTCCTGCCATTGCTCCACCAGGCTCCCTGGCGCGACGACGAGGCAGCGGGCGAGGTCTCCGCGCAGCATGAGCTCTTTGATGTAGAGCCCCGCCATGATGGTCTTCCCGGCGCCCGGATCGTCGGCGAGCAGGAAGCGCAGCGGAGTGCGGGGCAGCAGTTCGCCATACACCGCCTTGATCTGGTGCGGCAGCGGATCCAGGTCACTGGTAGTGACGGCGAGCATCGGGTCGAACCGGGCGGCCATCCGGATCCGCAGCGCTTCGGCGGCGAGCCGGAACAGCGCGGGATCACCATCGAACGCATACGCCCCGGCTGCAGTCCGGACCGATAGGGATGGCTCGCGATCCCGGTAGAGAAGACTCTGGGCGACGGTCCCCGTGCCGTCGCGGTAGGTGAGCGTGAGGGCGTTGGCTCCGTGCCACGTCGCATCGACGACGGTGACGGAGCCGCCGACGATGACGCCGGAGACCAGCGCCCCCGGCGTCAGCTGCTCCAGTTTCGTGCCGGCCGCCTGGTGCGCCTGCGACCCGGCCTGCTGCTGGAGTGTGTCGTCCCCTGGCGCCGAAGTGCGAGCCGTCGGGTTGTCACCCGCCACAGCCGTGTCCTCGGTCGATCGCCGGTAACCGGCTGGCCGAAGTGAACGTCCGGCATTTGTCGATCACTCGCCCGCTATTCGGAACCATGTCCATCGCATAAAGCCCCACGTAGTTCAAGCGCGACGCGAAAGTGCGTCTTTGGTGGTGAGAACTTGCCTGCAACGACCAGGTCGATCGCGAAACAGACTTAGCGTCGCCATACGGCTTTGGCGGTTCGCTGTAGTCAGCTTCCTATCTGGACCGCCTTTTCGGCATCATCCTGAGAGGAATGAGGTAAATCGGCGCGCGTCCGTACTGCGGACATATTTGCATGCTACAACAACTCGCCGCCGCCGCGTAGTGATTCACCCGGATGAGTAAACGAACAAGCGCAAAATCGGACTGTTTCCGTTGCGGCAGCCGGATTGCACCTGTTCTGCACCGCTACCGAACAGTAGTGCCAGGTACGGTTAGGGTGAACCGGAAAGGAATGCTGGCCGCGTCGCCGGCGAGGAATTTCACAGGTCGTCTGATTTGGCGCGGCGAGACCAAGGTTCGCGCTCAAATTTCTCGCACCGGAATGAGGCGAGTTGGTTTGATGACGATCCTCAACGGTGGCGTGGCCAAAAGTCGCGACGAGACGGGCGCGCAGGCGCGGAGCCGGATCGTGAAGCTGGTCGATTTCCTCAAGGACTACGACGCGCGAAAGAACCCGCCTATCACCGATATCTCACACTATGGATTGTACCTTTTGCGAGAAGAGGACCTCCCACTAATCGACGATGTCGTTGTCACAGGTGGCGCCGAGGACTGGATGACGGTTCCTTTCGTCGAGCTTCCGCCCCGGCCCCGGGTGCCTGAATCTGTGGCGGAGTATCTCCCTCCGGACAAAGAGATCAGCGCCACGGTGCGCCCCGTACCCGCGGCGCCCGCCGGTCGTGAGAAGTCCGATGCCGTCGCAGAGGACGTTGCTGAGCGGCTGGCCGCCGCGGAAGAGTGGGTTTCTCAAGCCTGGCGTTCCTGGGCCCTGCGCTATGTGGACGCACAGCGCGCGAAGAGTTTCTACCGGAATCTCTTCGACGCGTCTCGAACGATCAGCGACGACCGCGAATCCTATGAACTGGTCTGGGGCTTCGGTCGACTGCGCTGGCAATCTGGTCCGATCATCGTCAACCACCCGCTTTTCAGCGTGCCGATGGAAAGCGAGCAGGGGACCGAGAATCAGCTTGTTGTGCGTCCTGCCGGTCCGCTGGAACTGGAGATGCTCGCCGTTGCCAACCTCCCGGTAGCCGATCGGGCGGCATTGGGTCGGATACGCGAGACGGTCTCCGCAGATCCGTTCGATCCTTGGGTGACCGAAGTGCTGGCTGATGAGCTCCGTGGCGCGGTCCGGGCCTTGGACCATGATGCGGTGCTGGCCGGCGAAGGCCAGCCGCAGCCTGGGGCACCGGTTGCCGACACCGGCTGGGTCCTGTACGTGCGCCGTCGCCGCCCTGATCGTCAGGGATTCCTGGATGCGATGCGGGGCCTCTACGACGGGGGCGTGATTCCACCCGACGCGCTGAGCTCAATCGTGGTGGACGCGCCATCGGCTTACGCGATCGAGGAAGCCGACACCGGCTTCGATGAACTGTCAACAGCCGTCGGCGGAACGCTCGCTGAGCCGTTGCTGTTGCCTCTGCCGTCGAACGAGGAGCAGCAGCGCATTCTGGTTCTCGCACAGACACAGAGCGGCGTCGTCGTTCAGGGGCCGCCGGGCACCGGGAAGTCCCACACCATCGCCAACCTCGTGTCCCATTACGTCGCCTATGGCCGACGGGTTCTCGTCGTCGCGGAGAAAGAACAGGCCCTGACAGTTCTGGCCGAAAAGATTCCCGAGGAAATCCGGCCGCTCGCTGTATCGGTGCTGGGTTCGGATCAGAGCAGTCGCATGGCCTTGGAGGGAGCCATCCACAGTATCCAGGCGGGGGTGTCCGCACTGGACAAGCAGGCCCAAGACAGGATCATCGCGTCGTTGGTGGCGGATCTCGCTGCCATGGACGTACAGATAGCCCTGACCACGGACCGCCTGATGAAAGCCCGCCGCTCCGAGACACAGACCCTTGCGGGCGGCTGGCTCGCGGGGCTGGACCCATCGCCGGAGAAGGCTGCCGTCTGGGTCGCCGACAACCAGGAAAACCTGGGCTACATCAGCGATCCGATCGACCCGGCCGTCGCCGCGCCGCTGACCGGCGGAGAGCTGGCCGAATTGGTGGGACTTGTCGCGACCATCGGAATTGAGCGGGCGCGTCAATGCGCGTTCGTCCTTCCCGATCTGAGCCGAATCCCGACCGCCGCTGCGTTGACCGACATGTTTGCCCGTCGCCGTGAGCTGCGGGAGTCCCTGTCGAATGCCTCCATCGAGGTGTCGGACTGGTCACTCATCGACAAGGCAACTCCTGATCGGGTCGCCGAGCTCCGTGCGGAAGCCATCGCCGAGCTCAGTCGTGCCCGTGCTGCGGGAGTGCCCTGGCTCGCGTCGATCGCGCGCAAGCTCGGCGATCCTTTGCTGCGGCAGGAGTGGGTCGGGTTCGACTCGGCAGTCCGCGGCGAGCGAGAACAGATTCTGCAGATGCGGCCGGCCCTGGCGGCGCACGACGTGCGGATCCCGGCCGTAGTCGACGCGAAATTCGCCGACCTGTTGCAGCAGGCCCACACTCGACTGACCGAACGCGGCAAGCTCGGGATTTTCGCAAATGACGCCAAGCGGGCGCTCGAGGAGTGCTCGGTCGACGGGGCTCATCCGGTAACGGCTGATCAGGTCCAGCTTTGCCAAATCCAGTTGCGGACAACTGCTCTGCGGCGCACGCTGCGTCAGCGCTGGATCAATTACTGCCAGACCGTGGGCGGTCCTGACCTCGATCCGGAGCGTCCTGAGGAAGAACTTGGCGTACAGCTTGCCCTCCTCGGGGATGTGCTCACTGCCGGCGGCCGTTGGTCCGCGCTGCGCGGCGCGCTCGCGACGGTGGGTATCAGTACGGCATCGGCATACGGCACTACGGGGTTGCAGCGGGCGATCGAAGTCCTTGACCTCGTCCGCCTTCGTGATGAGGAGCGCCGACTCGGCATCCGGTTCGACCAACTGGCTCACTACCTCGCAGAAGGTGCCGGACCAGGGAAGCCCTCGCCGCTCTGGCGCCTGCTGGCCGACAACTTGGCAGCCGGGCTGTCCCAAACCTGGCAGCAACATCGCGAGGCGATACAGGACATGGTCGGCATCGCCCCTGCCGCCCTGCGACTGACCGAGCTGAGCGACCGGCTGGGCTCAGTTGCGCCCGTGTGGATCCAGAAGATCCTCATCGACCCGACCAAGGCCGGCGAACCCGCATCGCTGTCCTCGGCCTGGCAATGGCGCCAGCTCGACACCTGGGTGGCTTCCATCGCTGCCGGGGAATCTCCGGCTCAGCTTCAGAACGACCTGGAACTTCTCTGTATCAGCCGGCGACGCCTTGTCGCCGAACTCGTCGGGGTGCGGGCGTGGCGCCGGCTCGCGGACAACCTGGGAGATCGTCAGCGGCAAGCCCTCAACAGCTACATCGCCGCCACGAAGCGGTATGGCAAAACCGGCGGCAAGTTCGCGGCACGATGGCTGGCAGCGATCCGGGCGGCATTGAACGAATCCAAGGACGCGGTACCCGTGTGGATCATGACCACCGCGCGGGCACTCACCAGCTTCCGTCCGGAGAAGGAAGTGCCCTTTGACGTCATCATCGTCGACGAGGCAAGCCAGATCGGCATCGACGCGCTGCCGTTGCTCAGCCTCGCCCGCCGAGCGATTGTGGTGGGCGATGACAAGCAAACCTCGCCGTCGGCGGTCGGAATGGACCAGGCGAACGTCTTCGAACTCATCGACTCACACCTCAGCGGCATCCATAACCACCGAGTCCTGTTCAATCCCACCAACAGCCTCTACGACCTTGCCTTCCAGAAGTTCCCCCGTTCGGTCATGCTCCGTGAGCATTTCCGCTGCCTGCCGGAGATCATTGCGTTTTCCAATCGCGAGATCTATGGCGACAAGATAGAAGCTCTGCGCGATGGCCGGCCATCTCTGGGCTGGAAGGCGCTCGGCGCGGTCAAGGTCATCGATGGATTCCGGGACCGGCGCACCGATACAAACGTCGCTGAGGCGAATGTGGTCGTCGGCCTGATCGCGAAGATGGCCGAGGACCCGGCGTACGACGGCATGGATTTCGGTGTTGTCTGCCTGCTCGCCGGCGCGCAGGCCGTGCTGATCAGGGCGAAGTTGTTCGACCGCCTCGGGCCGCGCATCGTGACCGAACGCCGCATCAGGGTCGGTGACGCGGCGAACTTCCAGGGGGACGAACGCGACGTCATGATCGTGTGCACTGTCGTCGCGACCGATCCGAATCACCCCACCGCCCGAATCGGGGCCATGACCAGTGCGGACGCGGCACAGCGCATCAATGTTGCCGCCTCGCGTGCGCGGGACCAGATGTGGATCGTGCACTCCGTGGATCCGGAACGTTTTCCCGCGAACGACCTCCGCGCTAACCTGATCCGGCACTGCCGGAATCCCCTCACCAACGACGTCGCCATGGAAGGTCAGCTCGCGCAGTGCGACTCGGAGTTCGAACGCAGGGTGCTTCGCCGCATCCTCGCTCGTGGATACCCGCGAGTGCGTTCACAGGTCAGGGTCGGCAACGGCACTCACAGTTTCCGGATCGATCTAGTCGTGGAGGGACCCGAGTCACGGCTCGCTGTCGAGTGTGACGGCGAGCGGTGGCATGGGGAAGACCGCTGGCACGCTGACAGAGCCCGGCAAGAAGTCCTTGAGCGCGCCGGCTGGACGTTTCAGCGACTGCGCGGCTCGGCATTCTTCCGCGACCCCGAGCGTGCGATGGAACCACTGTGGGAACGTCTGACAGAGATGGGCATACCGGTCGGCCACGACTGGATAGACGAGTCCACCTCGGCAACGGTGTCAGAGATTCGCGGCCTCGAAGTGGCGACCAAGGACCCCAGCACACCGGTCGAGGACCTCGACGAGGTGGTGGAACCCGCAGGTGATGCCTCCGCGAACGCGGCGATGGAACCGTACGAGCAGCACACCACCGGGCTCAAGGCGCCATCTCGCGAGGTGCCTGTTCCCACGCCACCGGCGGCGGTTCGTCCGAGCGGGTATCGGCCGTACCCATCGAAGCGGCCGGCGCAACGACTGCGACCCGCAGCAAAGGTGCCTCAAACGCAACTCACGCAACGCGAATCGGGACAGCGCCCAGTCTCCGCTGGGCCTTTGTTACTGCCGTATCACCGGTTCGACGGGGGTCCGTTCGCTTCCGTTTCGGTCGACCATCGAGAAGAAATCGCGGCCGGTCTCCGTGAAGTCATCGGTGTTGAAGGGCCCGTCCTCGCGGTGCGGGCCTATCAGCTATACGTCGTCGCATCCGGCGCCCGGCGCGTGGGCGGCGAGGTGCGCCGCATTCTCAACCAGGTGGCGCACAGCCAGTTGCGGAAAGGTGATCTCGCGTTCTTGACCGACGATGCCATGGGCATGATCGACCGGACCCTGTACCTCCCCGGCACCTCGCCTGTACAGGTGCGGGCACTGGGCGGACGTGAACTGATCGAGGTGCCGAAGTCGGAGATCCACGAACTCATCGCTGCTCTCGGCATGAGCGGGCAGACGGGCGATGGCGTCAATCGCGCGGTACTCGAGACTTACGGTCTCACCCGATTGACGGCACGCGCCACGACCTTCCTGAGCTCCTGCACGAAGTACAGCTGGACCCTGTGATCGGCCAGGCGCAGCAACTCTGAGCACTTCACGGCCTAGCCGACGGTGGCTTTGCCGCCGATAAGGGACTTGGCGATGACGGTGCGCAGGACGTCGTTGGTTCCCTCACCGATCGCCATCAGTGGCGCGTCACGGTAGAGGCGTTCGACCTCGAACTCCTGGGAGTAGCCGTACCCGCCGTGCACGCGCAGGGACTCCAGTGCGCAGTAGAGCGCGGTTTCGGAGGCGAAGACCTTCGCCATCCCGGTCTCGGTGTCCACTCGCTCTCCGGCGTCCATCCGCGAGGCCGCCCAATAGGTGAGCAGACGGGCGGCCTGCAGCCGGGTGGCCATCTCGGCGATGTGCAGCTGGATGGCTTGGAAGTCGCTGATCGGCTGACCGAAGGCGGTGCGGTCGCGGGAGTATTTGAGGGCTTCCTCGTAGGCGCGCTGGGCCACGCCGATGGCGCGGGAGGCCACGTTGATTCGCCCGGTCTCCAGCGACGACAGCGCCTGTTGCATGCCCTGGCCTTCGATGCCGCCGAGCAACTGGTCCTGGTGCACCCGGACCTCGGTGAGGACGACCTCGCACGACTCGGTGCCTTTGTAACCGAGCTTGGGAATGTCCTTGGTGACCACGAATCCCGGGCTGTCGGCTGGGACGAGCAGGATGCTCATGCCGCGGTGTGCGGGGGTGGCGGTGGGGTCGGTCTTGACCAGCACCGGCAGCGGGTCGGCGTAGCGGGCGTTGGTGATCCACATCTTGGTGCCGTTGACGATGTAGTGGTCGCCGTCGCGGCGGGCGGTGGTGGCGATGCCCTGCAGATCGGTGCCCGCACCCGGTTCCGTCAGCGCGATCCCGGTGCGGCGGACGCCGCTCGCCAGATCGGGCAGGTACTTCTGTTTTTGTTCCTCGGTACCATGTTTGGCGATCATCCAGCACGACACCGAATGGCTGCCGAGGATCCCGGCGATTCCCATCCAGCCGCGTGAGATCTCCTCGAAGGTCAAGGCGAAGGACACGCTGTCGGCGCCCATCCCGCCGTAGGACTCGGGCACGAGCAGGCCGAAGAGCCCGAGCTCCTTCATCGTGGCGACGATCTCGGTCGGGTAGCGCCCGGAGTGCTCCCAGTCCCGCGCCACCGGAATGATCTCTTTGTCCACAAAGGACCTGATCGTGTCGCGATAGAGGCGTTGCTCGGCGTTGAGTGCGAAATCCATGATTCTCCTATGGCGAAGGTGGGGTCCCGAACGCGCCGTCACCGGTGAGCCGGTCGACGGCGGCGTCGTCGTAGCCGAGGATGGTGCGCAGGACGTCACCGGTGTCCTCGCCCAGCTGCGGTGCGCGACGATGTTCCCGGGGCGGCTCACCGACCCTGGCTGGTGAGCTGACCTGTTTGACCGTGCCGAAACGGGGATGTTCGGTCGAGATCACCAGGTCGCGGGCGAGGGTGTGTTCCTCGGCCAGCGCGTGCGCGACGTCGTTGACAGGCGCGCACGGCACGGAAGCCTCCCCCAGTGCGACCAGCCAGTCTCCGACCGTGCGGCGCGTCAGTACCGCGTCGAGGACGTCCTCCAGCTCCGCGCGGTGAGCGGCGCGGTCGGTGAAGGTGGCGAAGCGGGCGTCGTCGGCGAGTTCGGGAAGCCCGAGGACCTCGATCAGCCGGCGCCAGAACTTTTCCTTCGGACAGGCGATGATCAGCCAGCCGTCCTTGGCGGGGAAGGCTTGGAAGGGCACGAGCGACGGGTGCGCCGAGCGGCGCGTGCGCACGGGTGTGTAGCCCGCGGTGAGGTGCCAGGTCGCGGGATAAGTGAGCAGGCTGATCGCGGTGTCGTACAGGCTGACGTCGCAATCCATGCCCACCCCGTCCCGGCGGGCGGCGTGCACCCCGGCGAGCAGGGACAGCGCCGCCACGAACCCGCCGCTGTAGTCCACCAGTGAGGGCCCGGTCTTCTCCGGCGGCCCACTGGGGTCCCCGGTCAGTGACATCCATCCCGCATAACCTTGCAGCACATAGTCATAGCCGGGCTCCGTGGCGCGTGGCCCGCTCATGCCGAACCCGGACAGTGAGCAGCACACGATCCGCGGGTTGAGGTGTTTGAGGTCCTCGTAGCGGATCCGCAGTTTTTCCGGCACGTCCCCGCGGAGATTGGAGTACACCGCGTCGGCGTGGCCGACCAGTTCTTCGAACACCGCCCGGCCGCTCGGGTTGCGCACATCGAGGCAGATGCTGCGCTTGTTGCGGTTGAACGTCTCGAAGAACAGGGAGTCCTGCCCCTCGGCATACGGGGGTACGTAGCGGCCGATGTCGCCGCCGACGGACGGGTCTTCGATCTTGATCACCTCGGCACCGAGGTGAGCCAGGTGCAGTGAGCCGAACGGGCCGGCGCCGTACTGCTCCAGCGAGAGGATCCGAATGTCCTCCAACGGTTTCATGATCACGGCTCCAGTGGTTTCTTCGCTCGCGGAAAAGTCGCCCGTGCCAGCTCGGCCCCTCGTTTGTGCACGTAGAAGGTCCGTTCGAACGACAGCACCTCGTCGCCGTGCTGATTGAGCGTCCGCGTCTTGACCGTGACGATCCCGGCCTGCGGCCGGCTGGCGGATTCCCGCTTCACCAAGACCAGCGACTCGGAGAACAGGGTGTCGCCGGCATACACGGGATGGGTCAGCGCCAGCTTGTCCAGGCCAAGGTTGGCGAAGGCGTTTTGAGTGGTGTCGGTGACGGACTGACCGATCGCGATGGCGATGGTCAGCGTGGACACCACGAGGGTCTGGCCGAACTCGGACGCCCGTCCGACCTCGGCGTTGAAGTGTGCCTGGTTGGTGTTCATCGTCAGCAGCGTGAACCACGTGTTGTCGGTCTCGGTCACCGTTCGTCCCAGCGGATGCTGGTAGACGTCGCCGATCTCGAAGTCTTCGTAGAACCGCCCTTGCCAACCCTGCTTGATCGTCAAAGTCGCGTCATGTTGGTGGGCCACAGCCACAAGTGTAAAAGTTTGATGTTTAATGGTCAACGGTTCGACTGGTAATGTGGAACCATTACGCCGATGCGCTGCGGCCCAGGAAGGGCGCTGCGGTACGGTCGGTGCGAACCGGGACGTTCTTCACAACCCGGGACAGCTGGACGCGGTGTCGACACGGTGGCACCAGCTGGCGCGACGTGACGGAAGTGTGGCGGCGATCATGACCTTGAAAGGGTCCCAGCAGACCTCGGGTGGCACGGACAGCCGTAGTGCTTCCGGCCGTCAGCCCGGCACCGCATCCCGCCTGCGGGTGCAGCGCCTGCGACCGGCCTACCGGCAGGTGGCCGACGAACTGCGCGCCCAGATCGTGGCCGGTGTGTTGTCCGCGGGCGAGCGGTTACCGACCGAGCCCGAGCTGGGGCAGATGTTCGGCGTCAGCCGCGGCACCGTCCGCGAGGCGCTACGCGTGCTCGCCAGTCAGCACCTCATCGAGACCACGCGCGGGGTACAGGGTGGGTCGTTCGTGGCCTCACCAGAGCCGGCTCGGCTCATCGAAGACCTCGGCGGAGCGCTCGGCGTACTCGTCATGACACCCCGCCTGTCGGTGGCCAACCTGCTCGAAGCCCGATTGATGCTCGAACCGGGGGCCGCCAGGCTCGCTGCCGAGCGAGCCGACCAGGACACCGTCGAAGCCGTCCGGGTCGCCGCGAACGCCCCGCGCGACGCCAGGGACCCCAGTGGGTTCGCCCCGCACATCGACTTCCACACGACCGTCCTCATGGCGACCGGAAACCCCATGCTGGCGATGATGCTGCAACCGATCAGCGACGTACTGCGTACCCGGCTGGAGCGGACCCGGGCCCACGATCGCACGATGTGGGACGAGATCGACGCCTGTCATGTCGTCCTGGGCGAGGCCATCGCCGCCGGCGACGGCGAGCGCGCGGAGCAGCTGATGCGCGCGCACCTGCTCGAGCTGCTCCCGCTGTACGAGGAAATCGACACCCTCCAGCCGCCGGCCGCCGACTCGCCTGCCTGATCTCCGGCCGCCGCCCGCACTCCTCTCGCCTCCGCGCACCCCAGCAGCTCGGCGCCGTGCGCCGGCCTGCCTTCCTTCGCCGCGTCATGCGACACGACCGCGCGCCACGAGACCAGGTCTTTCCTTTAACCCAAGTGGCCTATGGAGAAACTTCGGACTTTTACTTGCGAAGGTCTGGCTGGGTATGCGAACGTAACTATGAGGCAGGGCACAGCGAGGCTGTGGCCAGCACAGATACCGCCCCAGGTACGGCCGGGCTGCGCACTTGACTCGCAGCCCCGCCGTGCCGGGCGACGACACGAGGTGGTGGTCGAGCGATGTCCAACCCAGCGACACTGGCCGCTGAGGTCGGCGCCTTCGCCGAAAAGCTGCGGTACGAAGATCTGCCCGGTGACGTCGCCGACCGCGCTCGCCATCTCGTGCTGGATTCCGTGGCCATCGCCCATGCCTCCACCGCGTTCGAGTTCGCCCAGCGAGCCGTGGCGGGGCTGGCGACCTTCGAGACCGGGGACTGCCCGGTCATCGGTATGCGGCAGCGGCTGCCGGTGCGCGACGCCGCGTTCCTCAACGGCATTCTCGTGCACGGGCTCGATTTCGACGACACCCACACCGCCGGCATCGTGCACGCCACCGCCAGCGCCTTTCCCGCCGCATTGGCCGCGGGCATCCTGAACGACAGTTCGGCGCGGGATGTGCTGACGGCCTACGTGCTGGCGGTCGAGGTCGCCGCCCGGGTCGGGATGGCTGCGCAGGGGCGGTTCCATGACGTCGGCTTTCACCCGACCGGTGTCGCCGGCGCGTTCGGCGCCGCGGTCGCCGCGGCCAAGCTGGCCGGGCTCGACGCAGCCGGAATCGCCACCGCACAGGGCGTGGCCGGGTCGATGGCGGCGGGTTTGCTCGAGTTCCTCGATGACGGCTCGTGGACGAAGCGCCAGCATCCCGGGTGGGCCGCGGTATCCGGCCTCACCGCGGCCGCGCTGTCCGGAGCGGGCTGGGTCGGCCCTCCTGCGGTCTATGAAGGCAGGTTCGGTCTCTACGCGACCCATCTCCCGGGTATCGAGTCCGATGTGGACGCCGTCAGCCGCGACCTCGGATCGGTATGGGAATTGAACGCCACGGCCGTGAAACCCTATCCGAGCTGTCATTTCACCCACGCCTTCATCGACTTGACCCTGGAGCTGCTCGCCGAGGCGGGCGCGGCCGCAACCGATATCGATCGCATTCGGTGCCGCATCCATCCGATTCCCGGCAAGGTCGTGTGCGAACCGGTGGCGAACAAGCGCCGCCCGGCAAGCGACTACGACGCGAAGTTCAGCCTCGCCTACCTGGTGGCCGCCGCCGCTGTGCGTGGGCGGCTCACCCTCACCGAACTCGAACCAGACGCGCTCGCAGATCCCGAGATCCTCGGCGTGTGTGACCGGGTCGAGGTGTCCGATGACACCGACAGCGCCTTCCCCGACGCTTACTCGGGATACGTCGAGATCATCCTGAAGGACGGACGCAGCCTGGCACGTCGGGAGCAGGTCAACCGCGGCCACCAGGAGCGGCCTCTGACCAACGACGAGATCACCGAGAAGTTCCGGGCGACGATGGGCACCGTGGCCGACGACCAGACCACGGACCGGGTGTACGACGCGGTGATGGCGCTCGGCACCACCGCCGGGGTCCGGGGCATAGCCGAACAGTTGCGCGCGCGATCGGAGGTTCCACCGAGCCCCGGCGGCAACGGGAAACCGGACGGGGGAACAGCCCTGTCCGGTCACCGCGATTTATCGCACCGCGCCAACCAGTAATCCCGTTGCCGTCTCCATCAACGATGAGGAGAAGCATTCATGGCCCACACGGACGAGGCCGTCCGAGCCACCAATCAAATGCGAGCATTCGACATGCTCATCGGCGGTAAGTGGGCAGGCGCCCACTCCGGCCGGAGGTTCGACACGACCAATCCCTACACGGGGGCGGTGTGGGCGTCGGTGCCCTACGCCGGCGCCGAGGATGTCGACGACGCCGTGCGGGCCGCGCGCGAAGCACTGAGCGGGCCGTGGGGCGCGATGTCGAGTTCGGCTCGGGGGAAACTCATCCGCCGGCTCGGTGAGCTCGTGGCGGAGCACGCCGGCGAACTCGCCGTCGTGGAGACCACGGACAACGGCAAGCTGTTGCGGGAGATGACCGGGCAGATGCACTCCCTGCCCGACTGGTACGACTACTTCGGCGGCCTCGCGGACAAACTCGAGGGTTCCACCCCTCCGGAGTCCAAACCGTCCATGTTCGCCTACACCCGGCACGAGCCCATCGGAGTGGTCGGCGCGATCCTGCCATGGAACAGCCCGCTCCTGCTCCTCACGTTCAAGCTGGCTCCCGCGCTGGCCGCGGGCTGCACCATCGTGGTCAAACCCGCGGAGCAAACACCGGCGTCCACGCTGGAGTTGGGCAAACTCGTGGAGCAGGCGGGCATCCCGCCCGGAGTTTTCAACGTGGTCACCGGCGACGGCACGACCGGACGCCTGCTGGCTGCCCATCCCGGTGTGGACAAGATCGCGTTCACCGGCTCCACCGAGAGCGGGATCAACGTGATGAAGACCGCGGCGGACCATCTGGCGAAGGTGACGCTGGAGCTGGGCGGGAAATCGCCCAACATCGTCTTCGCCGACGCCGATCTGGAGGCCGCGGCCAACGGTGTCATCGCCGGTATCTTCGCGGCCACCGGCCAGACCTGCATCGCCGGCAGCAGGCTACTGGTCGACCGGTCCGTCCACGATGAACTCATCGCCCGCATCGCGGAGCGGGCCCGCACCATCAAACTGGGTGACCCGCTCGCCCAGGACACCGAGATGGGCCCGGTCGCCTTCAAAGAACAGCTCGACAAGATTGCGTCCTATGTGGACATCGGTTCCGCCGAAGGAGCAAGCGTCCACTGTGGAGGCAAGCGGGCCGACTCCGCCGACCTGACCGATGGGTACTTCTTCGAACCGACGATCCTCACCGGCGTGCGCAACGACATGCGGGTAGCCCAGGAAGAGATCTTCGGTCCGGTGCTCGCGGTCGTGCCGTTCACCGGCGAAGACGAGGCGGTCCGGATCGCCAATGACACCCGCTACGGCCTGGGTGCCGGGATCTGGACGGACAACGTCCGCCGGGCGCACAGGGTTGCGCACCAGGTGCGGGCGGGCACGGTGTGGGTCAACTGCTACCGCGTCCTGAGCTACAACGTGCCCTTCGGCGGTTACAAACAGAGCGGACTCGGCCGGGAAAACGGTATCGACGCCGTCCGTGAGTACAGCGAGACGAAAGCGGTGTGGATCAATATGTCGGATCAAACGAGAGACCCGTTCGTTCTCGGTTAGGCGACTCGGCTATTTACCCCGGGTGAATTCCCCCGGGACATCCTCCTTGTCATCAGGTTTGTTTGCCCGTCGATGGCGCATGCCCAGGCGACGGTCGCTATCAGATAGGAGAAATGATGCCGAAATACCACCTCGGTATCGATGTCGGTGGGACGTTCACCGACGCGGTGCTGGTATCACTCGACGACGGTTCCGTACGCCGCTGCAAAGTGCGCACCACCCCGGAGGACCAGTCGATCGGGGTGCTCAACGCGATCGGGGAATTCGACGTCGCGCCCGCTGACATCGCGATGTTCAGCCACGGCAACACGGTGGCGATCAACGCGCTGCTGGAGCGCAAGGGTCCCAAGACGGGCTTGATCAGCACCGAGGGCACCCGCGACATGCTCGACATGGGCGGCCTCGTCCGCCCCCCTGGCGACGAGCTCTACGACGCCACCTGGACCCGGCCACACCTGCTGCGTCCGCTCGTGCACCGCCGCTATATCCGCGATATCCGCGAACGGCTGATCTCCGACGGCTCCGTCCACGTCGCGCTCGACGAGGACGCCGTCCGCAAAGAGGTGCAGTTCCTCAAGGACGAAGGCGTGGAATCGGTCGCGATCTGCTTGCTGCACGCCTATCTCAACCCCGACCACGAGAACCGGGTCGAGCGGATCGTCCGCGAAATCATGCCCGACGCCTACGTGCAGACCTCCTCGATCCGCCCTGTCATCGGCGAACTGGACCGTACCTTCACCGTCGTGCTCAACGCCTACACCGGCCCGGTGATCACCCGCTACCTCAACCAGCTGCGTGACCGGCTCAAGGGCATCGGCTACGACGGGGACGTGCTCATCACCCAGATGAATGGCGGGGTGCGCACGATCGAGCACACCATCGAGGAACTGCCCGGCTACACCATCCAGTCCGGGCCCACCGCTGGTCTGCTCGGCGCCGAGGCATACGCCCGCGAAGTGGTCGAGGAGAACAACTTCGTCTGCGTCGACATCGGCGGAACCAGCACCGACATCGGCCTGGTGGATGACGGACAGGCGCTGACCACCGACGACTGGGAGCTGGAGTTCGGCATCCGGCTCGGGTTCCCCGCACTCGACGTCCGCAGCATCGGCGCCGGGGGCGGCAGCATCATTCAGCTCGACGAACTGGGCACGCTGCGCATCGGCCCGGAAAGCGCCGGCGCGGACCCCGGGCCGGCGTCCTACGGCCGCGGCGGCCTGCGACCCGCGATGACCGACGCGCTGGTGGCGATGGGCGTCGTCCAGCCCGAACTGTTCCTCGACGGCAAGATGGAACTCTCCCGCGAGGCGGCGATGGAAGCGCTGGAGACCGTCGCCGGACCGTTGAAGATGTCGCCGCTGGAACTGGCGTGCGGCGTATTCGACCTGATGAACGCGCAGATCGAACAGGAAACCAGCAAGATCATCTTCGAGCGGGCGGTGGACCCGAAAGACTTCGTGCTGCTCGGTTACGGCGGCGCCGGGCCGGTGCACGCGGCCAGCATCGCGCGCATCGCGGGGATCAGCCGCGTCGTCATCCCGTACTTCCCGGGCGGGTTCAGCGCACTGGGCATGGTGGTGGCGCCGCTGCGCGCCGAACGCGCCGTGTCGGTGGTGGGCCGGATCGACGAACTCGGGCCCGAGCGTCTGCAGGAGATCTTCGACGACCTGCAAATCCAGATCACCAATGACCTGACCAGCCAGGGTCTGCGGGCCGACGAGATGACCGTCGAGCGCTCCCTGCACGGGCACTACGTCGGGCAGGGCTTCGCCAACCGGATCGCGTTCCCCTCGGGACCGGTGACCACGCAGGCCATCGAGGACTGGAAGCAAGGATTCCACGCCTTCTACGACAAGTCCTACGGCTACTCGGCGCCGGAATCGCCCGTCGAAGTGACCACCATGACCGTGTCCGGCAGTGGCCGTCCCGGCCGCATGCCGGTCACCAAGATCCCGGCCGGTGGCGCGACTCCCGACGCCGAGGCGCTCGTCTTGACCCGCGAAGTGTGTCTGGACGGGCACACCTGGCAAGAGATTCCGTTCTATCACCGCAATGCACTGCGGGCGGGCAACCGGATCGAAGGCCCCGCTGTCGTGGACGACGGGCTGTCGACGATCTTGGTCACCCCGGATTCGACGGCCTCGGTGGACGCCTACGGAAACGTGATCATCGACCTGCGGTGACGAAAGGACTCGAGACAACCATGGACAACGGCACTCAAGCGGTCATGACCGCCAAGACCATCAAAAGTGACTACGACCTCGATTTCGTGACGGCCGAAACAATCCGGGCGGGGCTGATCGAAACCACCAGGCACATGCGCAACAACCTGGTGCGCAGCGCCTTTTCCAACGTGGTGCGCGACATTCTCGACTTCGGCGTCGCCGTGCACAGTGTCGGCGACGAGGGCAGTGAAATGGCCGCGATCACCGAAGGCTGCTGTCACTTCGCATTCACCCACCAGCACATGACGAATATGGTGCTGGACGAATGGGGATATGAGAACCTCGGCCCCGGCGACACCCTGTTCTGCAACGACCCCTGGCGCGGTTCGATCCACTTCCCGGATGTCAACCTCTTCCGCCCGGTGTTCTGGAAAGACGAACTCGCCTTCGTGCTCACCGACGCCACCCACATCACCGACATCGGCGGACCGGTCGCCGGCGGGTTCAACGCGCGGGCGACCACTTTCTTCGAGGAAGGGCTGCGGGTTCCGCCAACCCTGATCACCTCGGGAGGCAAACCGGTTCGCTCGACCATCAACCTGCTGCTGGAAAACACCCGGACCCCGTTCGAGAACCTCGGCGATCTGCGGGCCCTGTTCGGCACCCTGCGGGTGGGCGAGTCGCGCCTGGCTGCGTTGCTGGAACGGTACGGGCTCGACGCGGTCAAGGCCGGCGCGCGCTACTCGCTCGACCTCGCTGAGAAACGCATGCGCCGCGCGATCGAAGCGCTGCCCGACGGGGTGTGGGAGGGCGAGGAGTTCATCGACGACGACGCGATCGGCGACGAACCGGTCCGGCTGCACGCCTCAGTGCGCAAGGTCGGCGACTCGGTCGAGGTGGACTACTCCGGCAGCGACCGGCAGCCCCTCGGCGCGCTCATGACCTGCTGGGAGGAGACCAACCGGTCGCTGATCGGGTCGAAGATGATCCTCGACCCCCGCCACCCGATGAACGCCGGCGCGATGCGTCCCTTCCACGTCCTGGCTCCGGCCGGGTCGGTGGTGATGGGGCTGCCGCCGGCCAGCCAGAGCATGCATACCGAGGTCGCGGCACACGCCTGCAACCTGATGCTGTCGATCTTCGGGCGGATGGGTGGCGAGCAGACCATCGCGGTGGAAAGCGCGAACACCCACGTGCACGTCTTCGGCGGCATCGATTCCCGCCCCGGCCGCGAGGGCACCCCGTGGGGACAGATCCTGGCCGCGGGCGCCTCGTGGGGCGGCACGAACACCAACGACGGGATCAGCTTCAACATCACCGCGATCTTCAACATCGCCGACAACACCATCGAACTCCTCGAACGAGACAACCCGGTGGTCGTGCGTGGCCGCAACCTGCTGATGGACGCCGCGGCCGCGGGCAAACACCGCTCCGGCTTCGCCAACGCCCTCATGGTCGAATGCCTGGGCGACGAGGCGACCTCGTCGCATCTGCTGGACTCGGGCAGGTTCGTCCGCGACGGCCTCGACGGCGGCGGCGCCGGCATGACCGCCTACCTCTACATGATCAAACGGCAGGAGGACGGCACCGTCCGGCAACGGCACGGGCTGGTCCCGATGTCCGATCTCGAACCGCTGGCAGGCAAGGTCGACAGCACCGGCGCACCGGACCCCGAGTTCGGCGAGTGGTGTCGCGACACCAAGTTCAACACCCTCAAGCTGACCGGAAACCCGATCAAGAAGGGTGACGTCATCTTCGTCATCTGCTCCACCGGTGGCGGCTGCGGCAGCCCGCTCGAGCGCGATCCGGAGGCGGTCCGCCTGGACGTGTGGAACGAAAAGGTGTCGCCCGACTTCGCCCGCCGCGCCTATGGAGTGGTGATCGAAGAGGCGACATCGACCGTCGACGAAGTGGCCACCAAGGAACTCCGCGAAGGCCTGCGTGCCCGCGAATCGGCCGGTGACTGGGCGCCGCCGGTGGCCGGGTTCCGCCCCTGGCCCCAGACCTGGGCCGAACTCGAGCGACTCTGACCCGAAAGGACGCTGCATCATGGGCTGGCAACACCGCTACACCCAGCAACCCCCCGCCGAAGCACAGATCTACGTCGAACGCGTCCCCGTGCCGGGGCTGACCTGCCCCAGCTGTGGCGGCGAGGACATCCGGCGTTACCCCATCGCCAACCACTTCGGACCGCGCATGGCGACGAAATGCCAGACCTGCCTCTACGCGCTGGCCATCGACCGGCCGAAGGAAGAGGACAACTGGCCACCCTTCCGCGCCGTGACCTACGACTGGGAAGCCTCCCCTGCCGAACGCGCCTCGCGGGAATTGGCGTTGCGTGATCCCGGCTTCGCGATGAAGGCGGCCGAGTGATGGCCACCGCGACAGCAATCCCGAAGACCAGCAAAGCCGCCGTCATCACGGCCTTCAACGAGCCCCTGGAAATCCGGGAACTCCCCATTCCCGAGCTCGTGCCGGGTGCACTGCTGGTCAAGATCGAAGCCGCGTCCATCTGCGGTACCGACGTCCACCTATGGGACGGATCGCTCGGCGCCAGCCAGCCGATCGACCTGCCCGTCATTCCCGGCCACGAAATGGTGGGCCGCATCGTCGCCTTCGGTGACGGCGGCCGCACCGACTCCGCCGGCGCCGACCTCGACCTCGGCGACCGGATCGTGTTCACCCACGCCGGCTGCGGGAAATGCCATCACTGCGTGGTCACCGGGCAACCCAGCCTGTGCCGCAACCGGCAGTACTACATCTTCAGCAACTGCGAACGGCCCCCGTATCTGGTCGGGGGTTTCGCCGAGTACTGCTATGTGTTCCCGAACTCCGGCCGTATCAAGGTGCCGGACGACGTCAAAACCGAGTGGGCCTCGGCGGCCAGTTGCGCATTGCGGTCGGTGATCAGCTCCTTCCAACGGCTCGGCGCCATCGAACCGTGGGAAACCGTCGTCATCCAGGGCGCCGGGCCACTGGGTCTGTTCGCCACCGCGGTCGCCAGCCACGCCGGGGCCGGACGCATCATCGTGGTCGGCGACCCGGCCGAACGGCTCGCGCTCGCCAGGGACTGGGGAGCCACCGACACGGTCTCGGTGGCCGACCATCCCGACTCGGAAGCCAGGGTGCAGGCCGTTCGCGAACTGACCGGAGGGCTCGGCTCGGAAATCGTCATGGAGTTCTCCGGGGCTCGCACAGCCTTCCCCGAAGGCCTCGACATGATCCGCGACGGCGGCCGGTTCGTCATCACCGGTCAGGTGGGCCCGCAAGAAGCCACCATCCGCCCGACCACGATCACTCGGCGGCAGCTGACGATCCTCGGCTCCTGGTCGGGGGAAGCGGCCCAGTACTGGCGCGCGATGCAGTTCCTCAGCCGCACCAAGCACAAGTTCGACTTCGACCGGCTGGTGTCCAACCGTTACCACCTCGACGAAGTCAACGTGGCGATGGCCAAGATGCAGTCCTTCGAAG
>JAVXWP010000160.1:0-3068 GCA_032230695.1 Actinomycetota bacterium
CTTCCTACAGACGGTAGCGCTCCCCGCAACCAGTCCGTATGGGTGATCCACCCGAATTACCCCGACCTCCCCCCACGCTTTCCTTCCTTTGCTTTCCTTCCCTTGCTTTCCCGGAGTTGTCGGTGGCGTACGGCACACTTGGGGAGTGCCCGAGTTGCCGGAAGTCGAATCGCTGGCGGGGTTCCTGCGGGAACGTGCCGTCGAGCGGGCGTTCGTGCGTGCCGACATCACCGCGATCTCCGCGCTGAAGACCTACGACCCGCCGATCTCGTCACTGGTGGGCCTGCTGATCGACGACGTGCAGCGGCACGGGAAGTTCCTGGACATCTCCGCGCAGGGCGTCCACCTCGTCATCCACCTGGCCCGGGCGGGCTGGCTGCGCTGGCGGGAGGAGCAGTCGACCGGGCTGGTCCGGCCCGGCAAGGGCCCGATCGCGCTCCGGACGGTCCTGGACGACGGCTCCGGTTTCGACCTGACCGAGGCCGGCACCCAGAAGAAGCTCGCCGTCTATGTGGTCCGCGACCCGGCCGAGGTGCCGGGGATCGCGCGGCTCGGGCCGGATCCGTTCACGCTCACCGCCGAGCAGTTCGGCGAGATCCTCAAGCAGCAGGGCCGGGTCCAGCTGAAGGGCGTGCTGCGGAACCAGGGCGTGATCGCCGGGATCGGCAACGCGTACTCCGACGAGATCCTGCACGTGGCGAAGATGAGCCCGTTCAAACCGGCCTCGAACCTGACCGCGGACGAGATCGAGGTCCTCTACAACGCCATGCGGGAGACCCTGACCGACGCGGTCGAGCGCTCCAAGGGCCTGGCGGCGCAGGATCTGAAGTCCGAGAAGAAGAGCGGGCTGCGGGTGCACGGCCGGAAGGGCCAGAAGTGCCCGGTCTGCGGCGACATCGTCCGCGAGGTCAGCTTCGCCGACTCCTCCCTGCAGTACTGCGCGACCTGCCAGACCGGCGGCAAACCACTTGCCGACCGCCGGCTCTCCAAACTCCTGAAATAGCCAACCTTCTGAAAGTGCAGGGGAGGAGCCGGGACAGCTCACACCTGCCCCGGCTCCAGCCTTTGTCACGTCATCTGATCGAACATCGTGCGGACATCCGCGCTGTTCGGCGTGGACAGCAGGTACGGCGTACCGCTTGTCGTCCGGCGGGAGGTGACGGCGAAGACGTAGCCGAGGTTGGCGTCGATCCGGTCCTTCAACCAGGGGCCACCGCTCGCCCCGCCGTTCATGTTCGAGGCCATCGCGGCGTCGGTCGAGCCGTAGGCGAAGGTATTGCCGTCCTGGTAGTACGGCACCTCACCGTTGAACGGCGCCTCGGCCGGCCAGCCCCAGATCCGGGTGTTCGCCTGGGCCCGGCCGTTGCCAGTGACCAGGCCGTTGCCGCCGACCACGTCGATCAGGTTGCGGCCGTTCCGCTGGCCGAAGGTGACGAACGCCTGGTCGTGGCTGAAGTCGCTGTTGCTGATCCACGAGTTGAAGGTCCGGGCGTTGGACCAGTTCCACAGGCCGGCGCTGGACTGCCCGTTGTAGTAGCTGGGCGCGAACACGATGTTGCTGTGCCAGTTGCCACCCTGGCCGCTGTGCACGCAGTGGCCGGCCGTGATGATCAGGTTCCGGTAGTTGTTGCCGATCGTCGACGCCGAGCAGACGTAGTTCAGCCCGTTGTCGCTGAAGAACAGCTTGCCCGCCGTACTGGGCACGACGTCGTTGAGCTTCCCGTGCCCGAGCGGCGCGATCGGGTCGGAAACGATGGTTGGCGAGGTGTCGGCCGTCGTCGGACTCGCTTGTGCAGAAGGGTTCTTGTCGCCCGGTAGATCGGCCGGGATGGCGTTGCGCATCTTCTCGGCCGTCCAGTAACCGGTCGCCTCCAACGCGCCGGCGGGCGCCTTCGACGGCAGTGCTGGAGCTTGTACTCCGGTCGTGGCAGCAGCTTGTACTGCGGGGGCAGGTGCGGCGACGGCCGCCGAGATCGGGGCGGCGGTGAGCAGGACGGCCGCAATGGCGAGCCGCAGCATCTTGCTGGATCTGGGCATGGTGGAACTACTCATGGTGACTCCTCATTCGGGGCGGAAAAGAGTCATCTCCGTGTGTCCAGGTCACTCCGGACGCACGAGTGATCACCGACAGTAGATGTTAGGTACTGCCGGATTTCAACCCGTCGGCGAAACTTGCTCAGCAGTTGAGCCAGCGAAGCCCCTACGGACGAGAATTCGTCGCCACGACTTGTCAGGTCGACCTCCGATCCACCGCTCGGGCAGCCGCATTCCGGTGGGTTCCTTCCGGGCTGGTGCGCAGGGCTGCGATGATCGGGGCATGAACCCGGAGATTCCTGCCGTAGGCGTGGCCGACCTTGACGACGAGCTGCTGGCCGAGGCGTTCGTCCTCGACGTACGGGAGCCGGACGAGTGGAACCGGGGCCACATCGAGGGCGCGACGCACATCCCGCTCGGCCAGTTGCAGGAGCGGGTCGGCGAGGTGCCGCTCGACCAGAAGGTGCTCTGCGTCTGCGCGGTCGGTGGCCGGTCCTCGATGGCGACCCAGTTCCTGGCGTCCCAGGGCCGCGACGCGGTCAACTTCGACGGCGGGATGCAGGCCTGGGAGGCCGCCGGCCGCCCGGTCTCGCTCGACTGAGGGCACCAAGAAAGATAGAAACCTTCCGATTGCCGACCGGAGACGTTACTTTGTCACCGGTCGGTTGATCGGCGTACACCTGCGCCTCACGTGGCGGTAGGGCTCTCGGCGTCGGATGGCCGCGTCCGCCCACGCCGAGGAGGCCCCTGTGTCACCGTTCCACCCGTCAACCGCCCGGCGTACGGCGGTCAGCGTCCTCGCGGGCGGTCTGCTCGCCACCACCGCCTTCACCCCAGCTCTTGCCCACCCGGCACCGGACCCGGCGCTCGCCCCGGTCGAGTCGCTCCGGCAGTCGTCGGCCGCCTCCGACATCGCCGATGTCGCGATCGCCCCGGCCGGCGAGGGACTCGTCACCAGCCGCCAGGACAGCCCGGTCGCGCCCGGTGTGAACCACACCGCCTTCGAACGCCTCGACGCGCGCGGCTGGCTGCGC
>JAVXWP010000003.1:0-47173 GCA_032230695.1 Actinomycetota bacterium
GGGGGTTCAAACCCCCGCTAAAAACTCACGAGCCCCCCACCTTCCGCACCCTGGGCACCAACTCCGGCCCACCGTCCACGCCGAACGCCATGCCGGTCTCAAACCCCAGCCCCCGGCACAGTGCCTCACCCGGTACCGAACTGGCCTCGACGTACACCGGCACTTCCAGCCTTTCCAGCCGCTGCCGCAGCAAAGCGCGGCCGATCCCTTCGCCCCGACGTCGAGGCAGCACCCCCAGCCATTGCGCCTGCAGGTGCGGCGACGACGGCTCGTTCGCCTCCCTGACCTCGGCGAGCGCGTCGAAACGCTCCCGCTCGTTGCCGGTCAGCGTCGCGAACCGGTCGACAAGATCCCTGCGGCCACCGGGGATCCACAGCAGTGCGCCGCTGAAATCGCCGGTTACGCAGACCTGGCCGTGGTCGAAGGCGAACCCCGCGAACGCCCCGAAGAATTCGGGATGCACCTGACGCCGTCGCTTCTCGTCGGGAAAGATCCACCGGCTGACCGGATCTTCCATGAAGGCCAGGGAGAGCAACTCGGCGACACCGTCCATCTCGGATGATTTCGCCGCCCGCACACCGAATCCGTTCTCGACCATCAGCTTTCTCCCCCTGCTTGCCGGCCCGGTCCGAGCTCGGGGTGGAGTCTATTCCGGGGCGGTGGCCCGGGCGTATGCCGCCAATCGAAGTGACGCAGTTTGCCCGCAGGCGCGCGTGGATCGCGCTCGGGCGCGCGCAGACTGCACTCGGAGTCAGTCGTGCGGACGGAGGGGCCAGCGGTATTCGCCGTCGGGGTGGTCCAGCCAGACGCGGTGGAAGCCGTCGGAGGTGACGGTGAGGCCGAGGCGGTCCCAGCCGGGCTCGCCGAGGGCTTTCCATTGGCGGTGGGCGCGTTCGAAGCGGTCCCAGATGCGGATGGGGCCGCCTTGGCGGACTCGGCGGAGGCCGTTGTCGTCGGGGTGCGAGCGGACTTCGCACCAGGAACCGTCACGGGCGGCGAAGGTGACCCACTCCGGCTCATCTTCGCCGCGCGAGCCGAAGGCGGCGACCTGCGGCAGCACGGAATGCGCCAGGAACCAAGGCACACGCAGGTCGTCGAAGCGGGGTTCGAGCCGCGTCGAGGCGATAGCGCCTTCGTGGGCGTACGACGGCCGGACCTCGCGGCGGGGTGCCGAATCGGCGTCGCGCATCGCCCCGAACGCGGCCCATTCCGGCAGGAAGCGGCCCTCGAGCCGGTCTTCGTACCGGCGCAGCAGCACGAGACTTCCCGCGCGGAACCCGGGCTTGACGTCAACCAGCACCTGTCCGCCGAGGGCGACCTGCTCGGCCCACGCCCACGGCACGGCCGGTACCGAGCACGTGGCCATGACGCGGTCGTACGGTTCCCTGCCGGGGAGGCCGAGCGCGCCGTGGCCGACGGTCAGCGTCGGCGCGTGGCCCAGACCGGCGAGGCGTTCGCGGGCGGCTTCGACGACGTCCGCGCTGATGTCGACGGAGAACACACTGTCCGCGCCGAGCCGGTGGCACAGGATCGCGGCGCTGAACCCGGTGCCGGTGCCGATTTCGAGCACACGGTGGCCATCGCGCACGTCGAGCGCTTCCAGCATCGACACGAGCAGGCCGGGCCGGATGGCGGACGACACGGGCACGAGCGGGCCCCCGCCGAGTGCTGTCACGAGCGTCAGGTCCGAATACACCGCGTCAAGCCACGCGGGCTGGTCGCTGCCGATCTCGGCCCAACCGGCGTCGTGCTCCTGACGGTAGAAGCTCGGGACGAAGACATGTCGCGGCGTGCCCTCCAATGCAGTACGCCACGCCGGATCCCGTAACACACCGTCACCAAAAAGGCGGTCGGCGAGGCCACGCGCCCGTGCGCCCCACGGTGGCGCGGTCATTGTCATCGGCTGGTCCCTCGATCTTGGTGACTGTCGATAACCATCTTGGCCAACCAATCGGAAAATCGGTACCAGCATTGACCATTTGGCCGAATGACAGCACAGTCCGCCAATTTCGGATACCGACGGTAGCTGATACGGTGAGCGGCATCCGGCCCGGCCAGGAGGTCCCCCAGTGGCAAATGACCGAGTACACGACGTGGTGCTCTTCGGCGCGACAGGCTTCACCGGCGCACTGACCGCCGAGTACCTCGCGCGCAACGCGCCCGCCGGCACCCGATGGGCATTGGCCGGGCGCAACCAGCCCAAACTCGAAGCCCTGCGCGCGAAGCTCGCCGAGATCGACCCCGCCTGCGCCGAGCTGCCGCTGCTGCACGCCGACGTCACGGACCCCGCATCGCTGCGCGCGGTCGCGGAGACCACCAAAGTCGTGATCACCACCGTCGGCCCCTATCTGGAGTACGGCGAGCCGCTGGTCGCGGCCTGCGCGGACACCGGCACCGACTACGTGGACCTCACCGGTGAGGCCGAGTTCGTCGACCGCATGTACCTCGCGCACGACGCACGCGCCCGCGAGACCGGCTCCCGGCTGGTGCACGCGTGCGGGTTCGACTCGATCCCGCACGACCTCGGCGTTTTCTACACCGTGAAGCAGCTGCCAGACGATGTCCCGATCAAGATCGACGGCTATGTCCGCGCGGGCGCCACCTTTTCGGGGGGCACTTTCAACACCGCGCTCAACGCCTTCGCCCGCACCGGGATCGCGGCCCGCGTCGCCAAGCAGCGCGCGAGCCAGGAACCCCGGCCGGCCAAGCGAAAGGTGCGCACACCCTTCGGCCGGCCACACCGCATTCCGGGGTCCAAACTCTGGGCCGTCCCGCTGCCGACCGTCGACCCGCAGGTCGTCGGCCACTCGGCCGCCGCACTGGAGCAGTATGGCCCGGACTTCACCTATCGCCATTTCGCCGCGGTGAAGTACCTGCCGACGATCGCCGCCGGAGCTGTCGGCTTCGGCGCGCTGTTCACCGCCGCGCAGATCCCGCCCGTCCGCAGGGCGCTGTCGAACCTGCGCAAGCCCGGCGACGGACCGGACGCCGCGCAGCGCGCCGGCTCGTGGTTCTCGGTGAAGTTCCTGGCCGAGGGCGGCGGAAAACGGGTGGTCACGCAGGTTTCCGGGGGCGACCCTGGATACGACGAGACGGCCAAGATGCTGTCGGAGTCCGCCCTGTGCCTCGCCCACGACGACCTGCCCACGACGTCGGGCCAGGTCACCACCGCGGCCGCGATGGGTGACGCGCTACTGACGAGGCTGATCGCCGCCGGACTGAACTTCACGGTGCTCTGAAGGGCATGGCCCGATTGACCCGTGCCGAAAGCCAGGCACGTACCCGGGAACGGCTCGTCGCGACGGCGAAGGACCTCTTCCTGCGCGACGGCTACTCCGCGACCTCACTGGAGAAGGTCGCGGACGAAGCCGGGTACTCCAAGGGCGCGGTGTACTCCAACTTTCGCAACAAGGAGAGGCTTTGCCTCGCCGTGCTCGACCGGATCCATGAGGAGCAGATCGACCTCATCGCGGTCGCGCTGGTCGACGCGGACGGCGTCGACGGCTTGATCACCGCGTTCCAGGCCTGGGCGGAGCGGAGCATCGGCGACGAGGCTTGGACCGCGCTGGAGGTCGAGTTCGCCACCAACGCACGACGCAACCCCGAGGTCCGCCGCGAGCTGGCAGTCCGCGACAAGGCGATCCGGGACGGTATCGCCGCGCTGCTGGCGAACTACGCGGAGCAGTTCGGCGTCACCCTGCCGATGTCGCCGGACGACGCGGCGACGGCGTTGCTGAGCCTGGGAATCGGGCTGGGCGTGCAGCGCGCGATCGATCCGAGCATTTCGGTCAACGTGCTGCCCGACGTGATGCGCCTGTTTGCTCGGCCCCAGTGATACGCGCCGGACTTCCACTGCCTGAAATGGCACCATTCAGGTTTCCGCGAAGCGGCAAAACCGGATAGCCAAATAGGGTAAACGGCGACCCGAATATTACCTATTTTGCGCGACACCACCGTCTGTATCGATCAACTCTTGCAACGCAAGGCAGGTCAGCGGTATACGCCGCTACTTGGTCAACGATTTTCCCCCATCGTAAAATAACCTTCCAAATGCCCTTGAATGTTCTTTCGCGCCTGGGTTACCGTGCTCACGTCGCCGCCACGCGGATACCAGAAAATCTCTTCGGCGCATCCGCGAAATTGTGAAATAGGGAAATCAGTAGCCGCTTTTTGACCTATTCTGCGCGAAAGGAAATCCTGTAATGAGCAACCGCAAAATGGGGCCCGTGGTCCGTTGTGGTGTCGGTGTCGCCTCGGTATTGGCACTCGCCGTCGCGACACCCGCAGTCGCTTCGTCCGCAGTCGCTTCCACCGCCCCCGCTTCCGCCGTGTCGATCAACGCCTCCGGTGGCGACCTGGCGTCGGCGGAGAAGAAGGAATACGCGATGCAACTGGTCTCCAGCGCGGAAAACTCTTCGCTGGACTGGAAAGCGCAGTACTCCTACATCGAGGACATCGGCGACGGCCGCGGCTACACCGCGGGGATCATCGGGTTCTGTTCCGGCACCGGCGACATGCTCGAACTCGTCGAGCGGTACACCAGCGCCAACCCCGGCAATCCGCTGGCCAAGTACCTTCCCGCACTGCGCAACGTCGACGGCACCGACTCGCACGCCGGTCTCGGAAGCGCTTTCGTGTCAGCCTGGAAGCAAGCGGCCGGGACTACCGCGTTCAAGAACGCCCAGAACAGCGAACGCGACCGCGTCTACTTCAACCCGTCGGTCAACCAGGCCAAGTCCGACGGCCTCGGCGCGCTCGGCCAGTTCGTCTACTACGACGCCATCGTCATGCACGGCCCGGGAAACTCGTCCGACAGCTTCGGTGGCATTCGCGCCTCGGCCATCAAGAAGGCGAAGCCCCCGTCACAAGGCGGCGACGAGACCACGTACCTCAACGCGTTCATGGACGCCCGCATCGTGATCATGAAGCAGGAAGAAGCCCACGCGGACACCTCACGCATCGACACCGCGCAACGCGTCTTCCTTAAGGCTGGCAACCTCGATCTCCACACCCCGCTCAAGTGGAAGGTCTACGGCGACTCATTCGCAATTTCGTGACGTGCCCTGAAGGTCACCATGAGGGACTCCAATGCCCTCAAGGTGGCCTTCAGGGACTTTGCGCCATCGCGTTCGCTATTCGCCGATAGCCTCGACGATCCGCTCGAGGAAGTCCGCGATGTGCTGCCGCAGCAGTTCGGCCGCACCCTCGGCGTCACCCTTCTTCGCCGCGGTCAGTATCGCCTTGTGCTCGGTCCATTCCCGGCGCCAGCTGGGGTTCATCTCCCAGCCGACGATGCTGATGAGCGCGGCCCGGTCCTTGAGGTCGTCGAGAATGTTCACCAGCAACGGATTCCCGCAGCCGCTGTAGAGCGCGCGGTGGAACCGGCGGTTCAGCAGGCTCAACTCCGGCTGGTCCCGCTCCGAAATAGCGGCCGACGCTTCCTTCAGCACTTCCGCCGCTTCGTCGAGCCGCGCGGGGTCGCGAAGTTCGACCGTCCGGCGCACCGCCTCGGGCTCCAAAACGAGCCGGACGTCGTAGACCGCCTGCGCGAGTGCCGCGTCGACAATGCAGACCGAAGCGCCCTTGTACGGGCTGAACGTCACGAGCCCCGAATTGGACAGCACCTTGAGTGCCTCACGAACCGGCGTCTTCGACACGCCGAGCCGCTGCGCCAGCTCGGCCTCGACCAGGGGCTGACCTGGTAGGAGTTCCCTGGTGAGGATGCCCCGGCGGATCTCCTCGAGCACCACTTCGGTGCGCGAAGCCGGCAAGCTGAACGTACCTGGCATTTCGTCTCCGCATCGGCAGGCTTACGCAGATAGTGCCAAATCTACTTGCCCAGCGTCGCCCGGCCGGTCGAATGCAATTCGGCCGCAACCGTATATCAGATATCAGACCTGAGGTTGCGTCCATGATGCACCCGCGCAGTCTCGCCCGAAAGAGGGCAAAACCCGAACCAACCACACGGTGAGTAATGACATATCGCCCAATCGGGCGAATCGTCGGGCTTGTCCGGGGTGTCGCTAAGCTGTCCGCCGGAGTCGCCCGATGCCGTGCCATGGCCGACCACACGGTTTTTTAAAGTCGCGTCTTCCGACGAAGGCTCGCGATATGAATACAGAGGGTAAAGCGTGTCTCAGGATCCCCGTTGGCCCGAATCCCACTCGGAGCAGACCGACATCCTGCCCGTCGTCAGGCCCATGGCCGACGAGGCGGCACAGCCTGCCACATCGTCACCAAAATCGCCACGGCAACGCCGTGGCCTGCGAAAATACGCGATCATCGCAGGTTCCGCACTGGGTGTCCTGGTCGTGCTCTACGGCGTCGACCTCCTCATCAGCCAGGGCAGCGTGCCCCGCGGGGTGACCGTCGCCGGGGTCGGCATCGGTGGCATGGGCCGTGACGCCGCCGAGGAGGAGCTGCGCGGCAAGCTCGAGCAGCGGCTCACCAACCCGGTCCAGGTCAGGGCTGGCGATTACACCGGCACGGTGCCGACGAACATCGCGGGCCTGACCCTGGACTGGCCCGGAACGCTCGACCAGGCGGGCAGCCAGCCGCTCAACCCGATCACCCGGATCGGCTCGTTCTTCTCCACGCGCGAGGTCGGTGTGGTCACCCACGGCGACGACAAAAAGCTCACGGCCGCCGTCGAAGAGCTGCGTACCAAGGTCGACCGCGAGCCCGTGGAGGGCACGATCCGGTTCGACGGGGCCACGCCGGTAGCCGTGGAGCCCAAGACCGGCCAGAAGCTGGACAGCCGTCCCGCCACCGATGAGCTGCTCGAGAACTGGGCGTCGGGCGGCGTCGTCGAGCTCCCCGTCGCGGCCGTCCCGGTGCGGGCGTCGTCCGAAGCGGTACACGCGACGCTCGAGCAGGTCGCCAAGCCCGCAGTGGCCGGCCCGCTCGTGATCAAGGGCGAGGGCAAGGACGCGACGCTGGCTCCGGCCGCGATCGCCACCACGCTGGTCTTCGAGGTCGCCGAGGACGGCACGCTGAACGCGAAGGTCGACCAGGGCAAGGTCGCCGAGGCCGCGGGCCCCCAGCTGAAGCCGACCGAGAAGGAAGGCAAGGAGGCCCAGGTCGTCTTCGACGGCGGGCAGCCGACGGTCCATCCGTCCGAGGACGGGCTCGCCGTCAACTGGGAACCGACGGTCAAGCCGATGCTCGACGTGCTCAAGCGTGCCGACAACCGCGAGCTGAAGGCCGAGTACACGAAGAAGCCGGCGAAGGTGACCACCGAGCAGGCCAACCAACTCGGCGTCAAGGAGGTCATCGGCGAGTTCACCACCGGTGGCTTCGCCGTGGATTCCGGCATCAACATCAAGGTGGTGGCGCAGAAGGTCAGCGGCGCCATCGTCAAGCCCGGCGAAACCTTCAGCCTCAACGGGTTCACCGGTCCGCGCGGCACCCCGCAGGGCTACGTCGAGGCGGGCGTGATCCAGGACGGTGCCCCTGGACGCGAGGTCGGCGGCGGTATCTCGCAGTTCGCCACGACGTTGTACAACGCTTCGTACTTCGCGGGCATGAAGGACGCCGGGCACAAGGAACACAGTTACTACATCAGCCGTTACCCGGCCGCGCGCGAGGCGACGGTGTTCCAGAACCACAGCGGTGGCAGCGTGATCGATCTGAAGTTCACCAACGACAGCCAGACCGGCGTCGCTATCCAGGCGATCTGGACGCCGTCCTCGCTGACGGTGAAATTGTGGGGCACGAAGCGGTACAAGGTCGAGTCGGTCCCCGGGGAGAAACACACCTTCACCGAGCCGCCGACCAAGCCCGGCCCGGCGGAAAACTGCCACGCCGGCAACGGCGCGCAAGGCTTCACGACCTCCGACACGCGTGTGCTGAAGGACGCGGGCACCGGCCGTGAGATCCGCCGCGACACCCGCACGGTCAAGTACAACCCGCAGCCGAAAATCACCTGCCCGTGATCTGCCCACGGTAGCCTGCCGCAGGGGAACGGGGTACGCCATGAGTGAACCGGCGATGGGGCTTTACCAGCTGCACAAGCAGTTCGGCACGACCAAGGCCGTCGACAACGTGAACCTGGAGGTGCCACCCGGGTCGTTCTTCGGCCTCGTCGGCCCCAACGGCGCCGGGAAGACGACGGCGTTGTCGATGGCGGTCGGCCTGCTGAGGCCCGACGCCGGTGGCGCGCGGATCTTCGGCGTGGACGTCTGGAAGGAGCCGGAACGGGCCAAGGCGATGGTCGGGGTACTGCCCGACGGCCTGTCGATCCCCGAGCGGTTGACCGGGCGCGAGCTCTTGACGTACATGGGCCTGCTGCGCGGCCTGGACCGGGTGACCGTGGCGGAACGCGGTCACGAACTCCTGGGCGTGCTCGAGCTCCTCGACGCGGAGCGCACACTGGTGATCGACTACTCGGCCGGGATGCGCAAGAAGATCGGCCTGGCGATGGCGCTGCTGCACGCGCCAAAACTGCTGGTGCTCGACGAGCCGTTCGAGGCCGTCGACCCGGTGTCGGCGTCCACCATCCGCACGATCCTGCAGCGCTTCGTAGCTTCGGGCGGCGCGGTGGTGCTCTCCAGCCACGTGATGGCGCTGGTCGAACAGCTCTGCAGTCATGTCGCGGTGATCACCAAGGGCCGGGTCGTGGCCACGGGATCGGTCGGCGACGTACGCGGCGAGGGCAGCCTGGAAGAAGCGTTCGTGCACATCGTGGGCGGGCGGACCGGCGGCGCGGAAGGCCTGTCGTGGTTGGCGTCCTCGTCCGAATGAAGCTGCGCGTGCTGGGCAATTCGTTGCGCGGCAAGCGAGTGGTCGCGATGGTCTTCGGCGGGCTGTTCGGCCTGCTCATCGCCGTCATCACCCTGTTGACCGGCTTGGCCGGGTTCGACGACCCGTCGATCACCGTCGACCTGATGGCTTCGCTGTACGCGGGGTGGCTGGTCGGCTGGGTGCTGGCGCCGGTGGCCACCGGCGGTGGCGACGAAACGCTGCGCCCCGAACACTTCGCCCTGCTCCCGATCGGCAAGCGGAAGCTGGCTGCCGGGCTCCTCGCCGCCAGTTTTGTCGGCGTGCCGGCCGTGGTCAGCCTGGTCGCGTTTCTCGGGCTCTTCGTCTACGGGCTGACCTTCGGTGCCGGCCCGGCGATCGTCGGGCTGTTGTTCGCCGTGCTCCAGCTCGTTTTCACCATCCTCGTCTACCGCGTCGTGATGGCCCTGCTGGGAGCGCTGCTGAGTACCCGCAAGGGCAAGGACCTTGGCATCGCCCTGATCGCCCTGCTCGGGCTTTCCGGCGTCGGCGTCAACTACGTGTTGAACGCTCTCGGGCCCGCCATCATCGACGGCCGGGCGTCCGAATTCGCCGCTGTGGTGCGCGTCCTCCCGTCCGGCTGGGGTGCGGTGGCCGTAGGCGAAGCGGGTATCGGCAATTGGCTCGGGGCGCTGCTGCTGCTCCTCGCCATGGTCACGCTGATCGCGGGACTGCTGGCGTTGTGGGGAGTGCTGCTGGTCCGGCGCACGACGAACACGACGTTCCGCGGCTCGTCCGGGAAGCACTCGGCGAAGGCGGACGGCCCGAAGCGGCGTTCGCTGCTGCCCGACACCCCGATCGGTGCGGTGGCCCGCAAGGAACTGCGGACGTGGCAGCGGGACACCCGGCGACGGGTCGCCCTACTGGGGTCGGTGATGATCGGCGTGGTCATCACGGTCGTGCCGTCGGCCTCCGGCACCGGTGGCCAGGGCATCGCCTACCTTGGCGTGCTCGTGGTGTTCTTCGCCTGCATGCAGTCCGCCAACCTGTACGGCTACGACGGCAGCGCGCTATGGCACACGCTGGTGACTCCCGGCGCCGAGCGCGCCGACGTCCGTGGCAGGCAGCTGGCCTGGGCCCTGATCATCGCGCCGCTCGGGCTGGTTCTCGCCGCGGTGCTGCCGGCAGTGGTCTCGTCGCCTTCCGCGTACCCATGGGTGTTCGGGCTGCTGCCCGCCGTGCTGGGCGCCGGCACCGGGACGCTGATGCTGCAGTCGGTGTTCGCCGCGACGGCGGTGCCTGACCCGCGGCGCAACGCGAGCCCGCTGTCCACCAGCGGACGGCCGGGCTGCGCGAACGTCCTACTGTCCATCGGGCTCATGTTCCTGCTGGCCTTCTCCACCCTGCCGGTGTTCGCGGTGCTCGTCGCGGGCGCCGTCGCGGACCTCCCGGCCCTGATGTGGGCCGGGGTGCCCGTCGGCATCGCCACGGGCTCGGTGCTCGCCTGGTGGTGGGGCGCCGTCGCGGTGAACCGCCTTGTCTCGCACGGCCCCGAACTGCTGGCGACGGTCACCAAGGAGCGCTGACATTCCAGCAGGGCGTTGAGTGCCCCCAAAGCGGCATTGGGGGCGTTGAGTGCTCCCAACGCCGCTTTGGGGTAATCACCGTGGACTCTAGGGGAGGGTGGCGAGCGAGCGCTGGAGGACGTCGTCGGACAGGTCGTTGTCGACCATGTCCCCGGCGAGGTAGGCGCCGTAGGCGGGCAGGTCGAGGTGCGCGTGGCCGCAGAGCGCGGTGAGAATCACCTTCTCCTCACCGGTTTCCTTGCACCGCAAGGCTTCCTGGATGCACGCGGCGATCGCGTGAGCCGGTTCCGGCGCCGGGATGATGCCTTCCGCGCGGGCGAACCGCACTCCCGCGGCGAAGCATTCCTGCTGCCCCACCGCGATCGCCTCGATCAGGCCGAGTTCGTAGATGTGCGAGATCAACGGCGACATCCCGTGGTAGCGCAGGCCGCCGGCGTGGATCGGGTCGGGCACGAAGTCGTGGCCCAGGGTGTGCATCTTCAGCAACGGCGTGAGCCCGGCCGTGTCGCCGAAGTCGTAGGCGTAGACGCCGCGGGTCAAGGTCGGGCACGCGGCAGGTTCGACCGCGCGGATCACCGGGTCCATCCGCCCGGCGAGTTTCTCACGCAGGAACGGGAACGCGAGCCCGCCGAAGTTTGACCCGCCGCCGGTGCAGCCGACCAGCAGGTCCGGGGTGTCGCCTGCCAGTTCGAACTGCTTGACCGCCTCCTCGCCGATGATCGTCTGGTGCATCAGGACGTGGTTGAGCACGCTTCCCAGGGCGTACCGCGCGTCCGGGTCGCCCGCCGCCTTCTCGACGGCTTCGCTGATCGCCATGCCAAGGCTGCCGCTGGAGTCCGGATCGGCGGCGAGCATCGCGCGCCCGGACGCCGTCAGGTTCGACGGACTCGGGTGCACAGTGGCACCGAACGTCTCCATCATCAGCTTGCGGTACGGCTTCTGGTCGTAGGACGCGCGGACCTGCCACACCTCGCACTCCAGGCCGAAAGTCGCGCACGCGAACGCCAGCGCGCTCCCCCACTGCCCGGCACCGGTCTCCGTGGTCAATCTGGTGACACCCTCGGCAGCGTTGTAGAACGCTTGCGGCACAGCGGTGTTCGGCTTGTGCGAGCCGACGGGGGACACACCTTCGTACTTGTAGTAGATCCGCGCCGGTGTGCCGAGTGCCTTCTCCAGCCGCCTGGCACGGTAGAGCGGGGACGGCCGCCAAAGCCGGTAGACCTCCTGAACCTCTTCCGGGATATCGATGTACCGCTCGGTGCTGACCTCCTGGGCGATCAGCGCCTGGGGGAACAGCGGGGCGAGGTCGTCGGGACCGATCGGCTCACGCGTGCCGGGGTGCAGCGGCGGCGGTGGCGGCGACGGCAGATCCGGAATGACGTTGTACCAGCGAGTCGGCATTTCGGACTCGTCGAGGATGTACTTCGTACGCTCGGCCATAGCGCCTCCTCGGTCGGAGATCACACCACACTAGATCGCCGGGCGGCGTGGTGCCAGTGCTTCCCCATCGGCAAGCCTCACTCGTACCGGCGCGGCGTCCACACGATCGGCGACCCGTCGGGCCTCGCGGCGACCCGGGTCCGGGACGATCCGATGATCAGCAGGCACCGCATGTCCACAAACGACTCATGCAGTACCCCGAGCGTCTCGACCCGCACGGACTCCTCCGCACCGCCGATGTCACGGGCGATGACGACCGGTGTCTCGGGAGAACGGTGGCGCAGCAGCACTTCCTGTGCCATCGCGAGCTGCGTGGTGCGCGTGCGTGACGCCGGATTGTAGATCGCGAGCACCAGGTCGGCCGCACCCGCGGCGTCGAGCCTGCGCTCGATGACCGGCCACGGCTTGAGCCGGTCGGACAGCGAAAGCACGCAATAGTCGTGTCCCAGCGGCGCGCCGACCCTGGACGCGGCCGCCTGCGCCGCGGTGACACCCGGTACGACCCGTACCGAAACCCCGCTCCACGGCCCGTTTTCGACCTGTTCCAGCACCGCGGAAGCCATCGCGAACACGCCCGGGTCACCCGAGGACACCACGGCCACGCGCGCGCCGGTGGCCGCCATCTCCAACGCTTCCACTGCGCGTTCCGCCTCGACGCGGTTGCCGGACGCGTGCCGCTTCTGCCCGGCGCGCTGCGGAACCCGGGCGAGATACGGTCCGTAACCCACCAGATGCTCCGCCTGCCCGAGTTCGAGCTCGGCTTCGGGCGTCAGCCACTGCGGCCCGGCCGGGCCGAGCCCGATGACCACGACCTCACCGGCCGGCGCGTCGCCCCCGGCTTTTTCCCGCTCCGCAACGGGAATCCCGGCGGCACGCGCGGCGTAAGCAGGGCTCGGGACCACGGCCAGCGAGAAGTACGGGACGGTGCCGGGGTCGACCTTGGCGAACGGCTCGATGCGCTGCTGGGCAGCCCAGGTCGCGCGCTCCACATACCAGGCGTCGTCGAGCTTGCCGGCGTCGACGAGCGCGTCGCGCACTGAGCCGAAGGTGCGGCCGAGCTTGATCACCGCCGCCGACTCCGTGTCCGCGAGCCGCCGCGCCAGCTCCGGCGCGGGCAGCGTGCCGGGCAGGATCGTGAGCACCTCGTCGCGCTGCACCAGCGGGCGTCCCAGCACGGCCGACGCGGCGCTCACCGACGTCACGCCGGGCACCGCTTCGGCTTCGTAGCGGCCGGAAAGGCGTTCGTGCATGTACATGTAGGAGCCGTAGAAGAACGGGTCGCCCTCGCACAGCACGACGACGTCACGCCCGGCGTCCAGGTGCTCGGCGAGCCTTTCCGCGCTCCGGGTGTAGAAATCCGCGATCGCGCCTTCGTAACCGCCGGGATGGTCGGTGGTCTCGGTGGTGACCGGGTAGACCATCGCGACCTCGATCTGGCCGTCGCGCAGGTACGGCTCGGCAACCGAGCGCGCGATGCTCCGGCCGTGGCGCGCGCTGTGGAAGGCGATGACATCGGCCGCGCCGATCAGCCGCGCGGCCTTCACCGTCACCAGTTCCGGGTCACCCGGACCGAGTCCGACACCCCAAAGCTTTCCAGTGCTCAATGACTCCTCCGCTGAGAAAAACACGTCGTCGGTGCTCATTCGACCTCACTCGCCAGCGCGTTGATTGCCGCGACCGCCATCGCGCTACCACCGCGACGCCCTCGCACCACCAGATACGGTGCCGGTGCGCGCTTCACCAATTCCTCTTTGGACTCCGCGGCACCGACGAAACCCACTGGCAGGCCGAGGATCGCGGCCGGCACCCCGGCTCCTTCTTCGATCATCTCCAGCAGCCTGAACAACGCCGTCGGCGCGTTGCCGATAGCCACGACCGAACCGGCGAGCTTGTCGCGCCACAGTTCCAGCGCGGCGGCCGACCGGGTGGTGCCCATCCGCTCGGCGAGCGAGGCAACCTTCGGGTCCGACAGCGTGCACAGGATCTCGTTGTCCGCCGGGAGCCGCCCTCGGGTCACTCCGCTGGCGATCATGGTGGCGTCACACAGCACCGGCGCGCCGCCGGCCAATGCCTCGCGGCCGGCCTCGACGACGTCGAAGGTGTACCGGAGATCGTCGACGAGGTCGACCATCCCGCACGCGTGGATCATCCGGACAGCGACGTAGGCGACGTCTTCCGGCAGGATCGCCAGATCGGCTTCCGCCCGGATCGTCGCGAACGAATGCCGGTAGATTTCCGCGCCGTCGCGGAGATAGCCCGTCACTTCCCGCTTTGAAGGCAACTCAAGCCCTTTCCGTAGCAACGATTCCGTCAGTTCCGTGACCCGAACCCAGACGCCGTCCACCCGATAGCCGCCGTCCTCGGCGAGCACGTCGACGTGCTGCCCGGCGGGCTTCCCGCAGCGGCGCTCGCAACCGGCGAAATGCGCGCGTAGCCGCGCCGGGAGACCTGGCAGCACTTTGCTCGCATCGGCCCGCACGTCCGCGCGGGATTTCGCGCAACCCGGGTGCCCGATGCAGGCGCTGACCGACGTCGACGCCGCATCCGGGTCGACGACCAGTCCGGCGGCGGCCAGCGGCGAGCTGTCGCGGACGTCCGGCAGCAGCAGCGAACGCCATGGCGTCCCCACCGCCCGCTCCGCGACCTCGGCGATCAACCTGAGCTGCCCCGAGGACAACCGACCGAAAACCGGCGCGACGCCCAGCCCCTGGTCCAGGACACCGATAGGCAGGCCAGGTGCCGCCGTCATCTCGACCGGCTCGACTTTCGTTCCCCGCACCCCGCGCAGGAGCGGCCTCCGATCGGCCAACTCCCGCACGCGCCAAGCACTCCCGCGGAGAGCGAGAAACTCGTGTGCCACCTGCAGTACCGCCTCGACCGCCGCCTCGGCGGGGACGCGCAACCCGGTGTCGACGCCGTCCAGCAGCAGCGCGCCGGTGTCATCCACGGCTCGCCAGCAGACATCGGCACCTTCGCCGGAGATATCGCCACCGCCGCCGTCGAGCGCGAACAGGAAGCGCCCCGGCAGGGCAGCCAGCTCTGGCCGTGCGCAAAGTTCCTGGTCCAGCTGGGCGGCAAGCACAGCGGCCTGCTCGCTCAGCGGTGAAGCCAGGATGTTCCGGACCCGCTCGTGCGCGGGCGAGGGCAGCAGCCCGGCCGCGGCCAGCCGCGGCACGAGTGGCGCACCCCTATCGAGGCCGCGGAGCTGGATGTTGCCCCGCGAGGTGAGGTGCGCGAACCCGTCGCCGAGATCTTCGGCACATCCAGCCAGGATCATCAGCTGTGCGGCCGAAACGGCGCCTCCGGGCAGCCGGACTCGCGCCAGCGCGCCGTCCGCGGCGTCGTGAACAGCGAAAACACCGGGACACGCGTCTTCTCGAGCGCGCGCGGGGGTGTCCATGCTCGCCACTTTAGATGGTGCCTTCGGAACGGAGTCGCGGCTCCCGTGCCAGCCGTGACCACTTAGTGCTCGCTGAGGCGCGCTTCGGCGAGCGCCCCGACGACCGCGGCCCGGCGCCCAGCGTCTTCGCGCACGGTCCGGCTCATTTCGACGTGGAGGAACGTCGTCCCCTCCGCCGCGGCCGTCCTGCCCTGCACGTTGGTGGTGCCTTCGAGTTCCTTGCAGGGCTCCGCCCAGGCTCGGCACACCTCGAAGCCCGCCTCGCTGAGACCGTCGGCGGCGCGCCTCGCGGGCGCACCGGCTTGGGTCGCGCCCGCCGAGAGGACGAAGTCCTTGCCCGGCATGCTCTGGTCGTCGAACCCGTGCAGCTGGATCTGGGGCAACCCACGCCGGGCCAGGGAAGCGGCGATGACGTGGAACAGCGAATCCTCTTCGTGGGCGACATCGCCCCGGTTTCCGTCGGCCCGGCGGTGTGCCCCGGCCATCAGCATCACCGCGCCCGGTGCCTTCCGGAAGTACGCCAGGCCGAACAGTTCGGTCCGCAGATCGGACGCCGGATGTGGCACCTCCACCACCAGCGAGGGCGGCGCGGACCGGTCGATGAGGTACAGCCCCCAGGCCCGTTCGGAGTCGGGCGCGTTCATCGCTAGCGTGTACGGTCGGCCGGTCGCCGTGTCGACGCCGTTCTGGACGGAGAACCCGAGTCCGGCAAGCTCCGCGGGGCCGTCCCGGCCGGCGTCCAGCAGTGCCGAAAACGCCTGCTCCCCGGCCTCTCGTTCCGCGGCTTTCGGCTGGCGATAGGGCTGTCCCGCGTGCAGGTTCGCGGTGAACGCCGCGAGGTGGTCGTTCAGGGTGTCCTCCTGGGCCAAGACGGGTTCGCCGGTGTTCTGCCTGGTCTTGCTCCCCAAGACGATGAGCAGCCTGCCGACCAGTGCGACGGCGGTTAGGGACCCGATCGCGGTGACAACGGTGAGCGGTCGGAGGAGCACCAGCGCGAGTGTAATGACCCACGCAGACGATTAACGCTGGACGTTCGGGCCCCGGTACGCCGGTCATCCCCGATTCCGGGCAGCGGTCGCTTGACTACGCCGCGCTGCAGCCCGGTGACCTGCTGTTCCTCAACCGCGATCCCTTCACCACCGGGTGCTGTCGAGCCGTCAAGTGGCGAACGGCCCTGACCTTCGGGGACACCGGCGGCAAGTCCTTGATCGACCAGGGCGGGAAATACGCGCCGGCTTCCGGGTCGCGAGCCGCCCTCCGACTCACGTCCTATGCTGAGCTGAACCTACGCGAGGGCAGGTGGAGGAACCCGGTGCGAATCCGGGGCGGTCCCGCCACTGTGACCCTGGACAGCCGCCTCCCGGCGAATGTCCAGGCAGCCAGGAACTCCCGTCGTCGCGCACCACTACCCGGGGCGAGGAAACCCCGAGGAGGAGCACCCGTGATCCTGCTGCTGTCCACTTCGGACACCGACCTGCTCAGCGCGCGGTCGAGCGAAGCCGAATACCGGCTGGCGAATCCTTCCCGGCTCGATCTCGCGGAGCTCCCCGGCCTGCTCGAGGGTGCGCGGATCATCGTCGTCCGCATCCTCGGTTCGGAGCGGATGTGGCAGGAAGGGCTGGACACTGTGCGGGCGAGCGGCGCGCACGTCGTCGTCCTCGGCGGTGAGCAGGCGCCGGACGCCGAGCTGATGAAGCTGTCCAGCGTGCCGTCAGGCATCGCGTCCGAGGCGCACACCTACCTCGCGCAGGGCGGCCCCGAGAACCTCACGCAGTTGTCCCGGTTCCTCTCCGACACGCTGCTGCTCACCGGCGACGGCTTCGAGCCGCCCGCCGAGCAGCCGCTGTGGGGCATCCTCCAGCGCGAACGCCGTCGCTCCGAGGGCCCGGTCGTGGCGATCCTCTACTACCGCGCACACCACCTTTCCGGGAACACGGCGTTCGTCGACGCCTTGGCCGAGGCGATCGAGAACGCGGGCGGGCAGGCGACGGCGATCCATTGCGCGTCGCTGCGCAGCCGCGAGCCGGAGATGATGGCAGAGCTGCGAAAAGCCGACGCGTTGCTGGTCACCGTGCTCGCCGCCGGGGGCACCAAGCCCGCCGAGGCCGGCGCCGGGGGTGACGACGAGGCGTGGGACGTCGCCGAGATGGCCGCACTCGACATCCCGATCCTGCAGGCGTTGTGCCTGACCAGCGACCACGAAACTTGGGAAGCCAGCGACGAGGGCCTGTCCCCGCTCGACGCCGGGAACCAGATGGCGGTGCCCGAGTTCGACGGCAGGCTCATCACGGTTCCGTTCTCCTTCAAGGAAATCGACGCCGACGGCCTGCCACGGTACGTCCCGGACGTCGAGCGCGCTTCCCGCGTCGCCGGGATCGCGCTGGCGCACGCGCGGCTGCGGTACACCCCGCCCGCCGAGCGGAAGATCGCGCTGATGCTGTCGGCGTACCCGACCAAGCACTCGCGGGTCGGCAACGCCGTCGGACTGGACACGCCCGCGTCGGCGGTGAAGTTGTTGCGGGAGATGGAAACGCTGGGTTACGACCTCGGCACCGAGTCGTTCCCGGGCGTGGTGCCGACCGGCACCGAGCAGCCTGATGGCGACGCCCTGATTCATGCGCTGATCGCCGCTGGTGGGCAGGATCCCGAGTGGCTCACCGAAGAGCAGCTGTCCGGCAACCCGATCCGTGTTCCCGCCGCGCGGTACAAGGAGTGGTTCGCTCGTTTGCCTGCGGATCTGCGTGCACGCATGGAAGAGCACTGGGGTCCGGCGCCCGGCGAACTCTATGTCGACAAGTCGTCCAATTCCGACGGTGACATCGTGCTGGCGTCGCTGCAGTCGGGCAACGTCATCATCATGATCCAGCCGCCGCGCGGGTTCGGCGAGAACCCGGTGGCGATCTACCACAATCCGGACCTCCCGCCGAGCCACCACTATCTCGCGGCTTATCGCTGGCTGGAAGAGGAGTTCGGCGCGCACGCCGTGGTGCATCTCGGCAAGCACGGCTCGCTGGAATGGCTGCCAGGTAAGACCGCCGGGCTCTCCGCGTCCTGCGCGCCGGACGCGGTACTCGGCAACCTGCCGCTGATCTACCCGTTCCTCATTAATGACCCTGGCGAGGGCGCGCAGGCGAAGCGCCGGGCGCACGCGACGATCATCGACCACCTCATCCCGCCGATGGCCCGCGCCGAGAGCTACGGCGACATGGCACGGCTGGAGCAACTGCTCGACGAGCACGCCAACATCGCCGCGATGGACCCGGCGAAGCTGCCCGCGATCCGCGCGCAGATCTGGACCCTCATCCAGGCCGCGAAACTCGACCACGACCTCGGCGTCGACGCCCGCCCGCACGACGCGGAGTTCGACGACTTCCTGCTGCACATCGACGGCTGGCTGTGCGAGGTTAAGGACGCGCAGATCCGCGACGGGCTCCATATTTTAGGTGAAGCCCCCGTTGGTGAGGCGCGGATCAACCTGGTGCTGGCGATGCTGCGCGCGCAGCAGATGTGGGGCGGCGCGCAAGGTGCTGTCCCCGGCCTGCGCTCGGCGTTGGGGCTGAAGGAAAACAGCGACGCTCCCATGTCCGAAGTGGACGCCATCGAACAGACAGCGCGCTCACTCGTCGTCGCGATGGAAGCCCACTCCTGGGACCCCGCCGTCGTTTCCGCCGTCTGCACCGAGATCCTGGGCAACCCGGACGGACAGGTGGTCCGGGTGCTGGACTTCGCCGCGACCGAGGTCGTCCCCCGGCTCGCCGGGACGGGCGCCGAGATCACGGCGATCCTGCATGCGCTCGACGGCGGCTACATCGCGGCGGGCCCGAGCGGTTCGCCGTTGCGTGGCCTGATCAACGTGCTGCCGACCGGCCGCAACTTCTACACCGTCGACCCGAAGGCCATCCCCAGTCGACTCGCCTGGGAAACCGGACAGGCGCTGGCGGACTCACTGCTGCGCCGATACCGCGAGGACACCGGCGACTGGCCGCGGTCGGTCGGGCTGTCGGTGTGGGGCACCTCGGCGATGCGGACCTCCGGCGACGACGCGGCGGAAGTCCTTGCGCTGCTGGGTGTTCAGCCCGTGTGGGACGAGGCTTCGCGGCGCGTGACCGGCATCGAAGCCATGCCGCTCGCCGAACTCGGCAGGCCGCGCATCGACGTCACCGTGCGTATCAGCGGCTTCTTCCGCGATGCCTTCCCGCACGTGATCACCCTGCTCGACGATGCCGTGCGGCTGGTCGCCGGGCTGGACGAGTCCGATGAGGACAACTTCGTCCGCGCGCACACCAAGGCGGATCTCGCCGCGCACGGTGACGAACGCCGTGCCACGACCAGGATTTTCGGCTCAAAGCCGGGGGCGTACGGCGCCGGGCTCCTGCCGCTGATGGAGTCCGGCAACTGGCGCGACGACGCCGACCTCGCCGAGGTGTACGCGGTGTGGGGCGGATTCGCCTACGGCCGCGAACTCGACGGCAGGCCCGCGCGCGAGGACATGGAGAATTCGTACAAGCGGATCGTGGTGGCGGCGAAGAACACCGACACCCGCGAGCACGACATCGCCGACTCCGACGACTACTTCCAGTACCACGGCGGCATGATCGCCACCGTCCGCGCGCTGACCGGTAAGGCGCCGACCTCCTACATCGGCGACAGCACCACACCCGACGCCGTCCGCACCCGCACACTCGGTGAGGAGACCGCACGGGTGTTCCGGGCCAGGGTGGTCAACCCGCGGTGGCTGACCGCGATGCGCAAGCACGGCTACAAGGGCGCGTTCGAACTCGCCGCGACCGTCGACTACCTGTTCGGCTTCGACGCCACGGCCGGGGTCGTGCAGGACTGGATGTACGAGAAGCTCACCGAGTCCTATGTGCTGGACAAGGAAAACCAGGAGTTCCTCACCAAGGCCAATCCCTGGGCGCTGCGCGGCATCATCGAGCGACTCAACGAAGCCGCCGACCGCGGTCTCTGGGCCGAACCCGACCCGGACCTCCTCGCCCAAATGCGCGAGATCTACCTCCAGCTCGAAGGCGACCTGGAGTCCGAGTAGGGCACTGGGGTCAGGCGTCGTAGTCGACGGTGAGAGCGTCGGAGACGGGCAGCGACTGACAGGTGAGCACGAAGCCGGCGTCCACTTCGGACTTCTCGAGCGCGAAGTTGCGCCGCATGTTCACCTCGCCGCCGGACACCTTCGCTCGGCAGGTACCGCAAACGCCGCCCTTGCAGGCGAACGGAAGATCGGGCCTCGACCGCTGCGCGCCGTCCAGCACGGAGATGTCGCGGGGCAGCGTCATCGTGGTCGAGCGGCCGTCGAGGACCAGCGTGACCTCGCTGGAAGCCCCTTCGATCCCGGGTTCCTCGTGCCGCACCGGCTCCGGCGGGAGATCGTCCACATAGAACAGTTCCTGATGCACCCGCTCGGCCGGGACACCGAGTTCGGTCAGCACCTCCCGGGCGCCGGTGACCATCCCGAACGGCCCGCACAACCACCAGTGCGCGACGTCTTCGACGGGCAGCAGCAAGGAAAACAGGCTTCGCAGCCTCTCGATGTCCAAGCGCCCGCTGAACAGGTCGGCGCCACGCGGTTCGCGAGAAAGCACGTGCACGAGCTCGAGACGGCTAGGTGCGCGGTCTTTCAGATCGGCCAGTTCGTCGGCGAACATGACGGTGTTGGCCCGCCGGTTGCCGTAGAGCACGGTGACCGTGACGTCCGGGTTCTTGAGCAGCGAAGCGGCGATCGACAGTACCGGCGTAATCCCGGAACCGGCCGCGATCAGCACGTGATGCGCGGCAGTGTCCAGATCCGGGGTGAAACTTCCGGTCGGCGCTTGGACTTCGATCTCGTCACCGGGCCGGACGTCGTGCACCAGCCAGCTGGAGAACATCCCGCCGGGTACTTCGCGCACACCCACGCGCGGCCGATCCCCCACGGCGGCACAGATCGAGTACGACCGGCGCTCGTCGCGGCCCTCGATCGTCCGCCTGAGTGTCAGGGATTGTCCTGGCAGGAAACGGAATTCATCGGCGAGTTCCAGCGGAACGTCGAAGGTCACGGCGACGGCGTCGTCACACAGGGACTCGACGGCGGCGACGGTCAGGGTGTGGAAACCCGTCCGGCGCCGGAGGGTCGGGGCGCTCACTAGTGCTCCTTGACATGTTCGAACGGCTCAAGACAGGTGCGGCAGCGGCGCAACGCCTTGCAGGCGGTGGCGCTGAACCGGGAAAGCTCCTCGGTGTCCGCGGAGTCGCAGAGCGGGCAACGCACTTGCCGCACCGAAGCACTCAGGGTAAGCGGGATCGGGCCGGTGACCGGTTTCGGCGCCGCGCCTGGTGGCGCGATCCCGGCTTCGGCGAGCTTGCGCTTGCCGTCCTCGCTGATCCAGTCGGTGCTCCAGGCCGGCTGCAGGACCGTCCGGACTTCGATCTCGCGGTACCCGGCGGACCGCAGCGCGTATTCGAGGTCGTCGCGCATGGTGTCCATCGCCGGACAGCCCGTGTAGGTGGGCGTGATCGCCACCACAACCCGTCCGTCTACTTCGGACACCTCACGCAGCACGCCGAGGTCGGCGAGGGTGATCATCGGGAGTTCCGGGTCGGTGACCTTCGCCGCGATCGCGAGCGCGGTCACCATGTCGCACCCGGATGCGCGCGGGCCACGCTCTGCAGTTCTTTCAGCAGGACAGGCAGTTCTTCAGTGTGATTGCCGGCGCGCCCGAGAATCCGAGCTGGTGAGTCCGTATTCGGCCGCGTCAAGGTCGCCGCGGACAGCACCTGGGCCAGCACACCGTCGAACTCCTCGCGCAGTCCCGCCGGATCAACGCCGACTCGCTGCTCGATTTCGTGTGAGGCGAACAGCTCGCCGATGAGTGGCCAAACCGTGTCCAGCCCGGCCTGCATGCGTTCACGGGACAGCTCGGTGCCGTCGCCGAGCCGCACTGTCCACTGTGCCGCGTAATCGCGGTGGTAGGTGACCTCTTTGACCGCCTTTGCCGCGATCGCCGCGAGCACCGGGTCGACCGAAGCTGGTTCTGACAAAGAAGCCAGCCGCTGCAACAACGCCAGGCGCCAGGTCGAGAACACGAGCAACCGCGCGATGAGATCCCCGAAGTGCCCACCGCCGGCCTCGGTCAGCCGCACGTTGCGGAACTCCCGCGCGTCACGGAAGTACGCGTACGAATCCTCGTCGCGGTCGCTGCCATCGGCTTTACCCGCGCGCGCAAGCAGAAGCCGCGCCTGGCCGAGCAGATCGAGCCCGATGTTGGCTATCGCGACCTCGTCCTCGAGCTCGGGCGCGTTGGTGCACCATTCCTGCAGCCGGTGCGACATGATCAGCGCGTCGTCACCCAGCATCAGGCAGTACGCGGCCAGGTCGAAACCGTCCACACCGGACGGAACCGTGGTGTCCACTCCGGACAGTGGATCGTCGAAGCCCGTCCCGAAGGCCCAGTGGGAGTCGTCGGTGCTCTCGCCGAGCGCCTCGTAGGCGTTGTCAAAGCTCATCGGTTCCCCTCCCCTACATGTGCGGAACGTTGTCGGGGATGTCGTAGAACGTCGGGTGCCGGTAGACCTTGTCCCCGCTCGGCGCGAAGAATGGATCCTTTTCGTCCGGGCTCGACGCGGTGATGTCGGCGGCCTTGACGACCCAGATGCTCACGCCTTCGTTTCGCCGCGTGTAGAGGTCGCGGGCGTGATGCAGCGCCATTTCGTCGTCGGCGGCGTGGAGGGAGCCGACGTGCACGTGGTTGAGGCCGCGCTTGCCCCGGACGAAGACCTCGTACAGCGGCCAGTCGTGCTTCATCGGTTCTCCCGCTTCTTGGCGTGTGCGCTCGCAGCTTCGCGGACCCACGCACCTTCTTCCTGCGCTTTACGGCGCCGGGCAATCCGCTCGGCGTTGCACGGGCCGTCACCGCTGATCACGCGCTTGAGCTCGGACCAGTCGATCGGCCCGAAGTCGTAACGGCCGCGCTCGGCGTTCCACTTGAGGTCCGGGTCCGGGAAGGTGACACCCAGCGCGTCGGCCTGCGGGACGGACATGTCGACATACCGCTGGCGCAGCTCGTCGTTGGTGTGCCGCTTGATCTTCCACGCCATCGACTGCTCGGTGTTCGGCGAATCGCCGTCGGGCGGACCGAACATCATCAATGACGGCCACCACCACCGGTTGACTGCTTCCTGCACCATGTCCCGCTGCGCCTGAGTCCCGCGCATCATCGTCATCAGCAGCTCGAAACCCTGCCGCTGGTGAAAAGACTCCTCCTTGCAGATGCGGATCATCGCCCGCGCATACGGTCCGTAAGAGCTGCGGCACAACGGAACCTGGTTGCAGATCGCCGCGCCGTCGACCAGCCAGCCGATCACACCGACGTCGGCGAAGGTCGGCGTCGGGTAGTTGAAGATCGACGAGTACTTCTGCCTGCCGCTGATGAGCTTGTCCGTCAGGTCCGCGCGGTCCGCGCCCAGCGTCGTCGACGCGGAGTACAGGTACAGCCCGTGCCCGGCCTCGTCCTGCACCTTGGCTAGCAGGATCGCCTTACGCCGCAAGGAAGGAGCGCGGGTGATCCACTTGCCCTCCGGCTGCATGCCGATGATCTCCGAGTGCGCGTGCTGCGCGATCTGCCGGATCATCGTCTTGCGGTAGCCCTCGGGCAGCCAGTCGCGCGGCTCGAGGCGCTGGTCACGCGCGATGGTGTGCTCGAAGTCCTGCTGCAGTTCTTCTTCCGACAATGTTTCGGTCACGCTGCCTCCTTCGCGACGAGCGTGAGGACGTCGTACTTCGCGACCGATTCGCCGGTCTGGTTGACGACATCGGCGTCCCAGCGGACCTCGCCGTACTCGGCGCTGTCGCGCGGGGTGATCTGCTTCGCGGTAAGGGTCACCGTCAGCTCGTCCCCAGGCTTGACCGGCGTCAGGAACCGCAGGTTCTCCAGCCCGTAGTTGGCCAGCACCGGGCCGGGTTCGGGCGAGACGAACAGCCCGGCGGCGAACGACAGCACGAGGTACCCATGGGCGACGATCCCGCCGAAGAGCGGGTTGGCCGCAGCGGCCTCGGGATCGGTGTGCGCGTAGAAGGTGTCGCCGGTGAACTCGGCGAAGTGGTCGACATCGGCCTGCGTGACGGCGCGGGACTCCGTGACCACGGCGTCGCCGACCTTCAACTCCGCCAACGACTTCCGGAACGGGTGGACATCACTGATCGTCCGCTCGGCGCCCGGGACCCATTGACCGGTGATCGTGCTGAGCACCTGCGGTGTGCCTTGGATCGCGGTGCGCTGCATGTGGTGAAGGACGCCGCGGATGCCGCCCATCTCCTCGCCGCCACCGGCGCGTCCGGGACCGCCGTGGACGAGCTGCGGCATCGGCGACCCGTGGCCAGTCGACTCCTTCGCGTCGTCGGCGTCGAGCACCAGCAGGCGGCCGTGCCATGGCGCGAGGCCGAGGACGATCTCACGCGCGAACTCCGCGTCGCCGGTGACCACGGAGCCGGCCAGGCTGCCGAGACCGCGCGCGGCGTACTCGATGACCTGCGCGGTGGAGGTGTACGGCATCAGTGTCGACACCGGGCCGAACGCCTCGACCTCGTGCGGCTCGGCGCGCTCGGGGTCCGCCTTCAGCAGGATCGGGGAGAGGAAGGCGCCGGTCTCGGCGTCCGCGCCGACGACGTCGACGTTGTCGGGGTCACCGAACACGATGCTTCCGGCATCCAGCAAGGACTTCAAGGATCGGCGGACTTCTTCGCGTTGTTCAAGGCTGGCCAGTGCGCCCATCCGGACGCCCTCGGCGGCCGGGTGGCCGACGGTGACCTTCGCGAGCCGCGCACTGGCTGCCTCGGCGACGGCGTCGAGCAGCTCGGCGGGCACGAACGCGCGCCGGATTGCGGTGCATTTCTGGCCTGCCTTGACGGTCATTTCGGTGGTGAGCTGCTTGACGAACAGGTCGAACTCGGTCGTGCCGGGCTGGGCGTCGGGGCCGAGGATCGAACAGTTGAGCGAGTCGGCCTCGCCGTTGAACCGAACTGAATTGCGAACGATCGCGGGGTGGGCACGGAGCTTCTGCGCGGTGCTGGCGGAACCGGTGAACGAGACGAGGTCCTGCGGGGTGACGTGGTCGAGCAGGTCGCCGACGCTGCCCGCGACGAACTGCAGCGTGCCCTCGGGAAGAATGCCGGACTCGATGATCAGCTCGACCAGCCGCGCGGTGAGATACGCGGTCTGGCTGGCGGGCTTGACCAGGCTCGGCACGCCGGCGAGAAACGCCGGGGCGAACTTTTCGAGCGGGCCCCAGACGGGGAAGTTGAACGCGTTGATCTGGATGGCGACGCCCCGCAGCGGGGTCGCGATGTGCTGACCGACAAACGTGCCGCCCTTGCTGAGCGGCTCGACGGCGCCGTCGACGTAGACAGTCGAGTTCGGCAGCTCACGCTTGCCCTTGCTGCCGTAGGTCAGCAGGACGCCGATGCCGCCGTCGATGTCGAACTTGGAGTCGCCGAGCGTCGCCCCGGTGCGCGCGGAAAGCGCGTACAGCTCGTCGCGGTGCTCGCGCAGGTGCGAACCGAGTGCCTTGAGCAGCGCCGCCCGCTGGTGAAATGTCAGCTCACGCAGGGCGGGGCCGCCGGTGCGCCTGCCGTAGTCCAGCGCCGCGGCCATGTCGACGCCGTCGGACGAAACCCGCGCGACCTCCTCGCCGGTCGCCGCGTCATGCAGCGGCACGCCCTCGGCGTCCGCCGTGTGCCAACCACCGGAGACGTAACTACGCAGCAAAGCCATCTGCGGTACAGCCATCTCAGCCCGACCTCTCGAATTACCAACCGTCCGTTCGGTAATTCACCGTAGCTCGCCCTCCCACCCAAGTGCAACCCACGCGCGCCTGTGTGCAATCCACGCGCCCCCAAGTGCAGTCTGTGCACGCCCGAACACAAGCTGGGTACGCGCCGGGAACCTTGACACCCGAAGGGTCGTTGCCTTTACTGAGCGACAGCTTTAGCAACCGTCCATTCGGTCAGTAGCAAGGCGGTGTACCCGTGCCCAGTAATGCCGCGGAAGCGATGCTTGAGACCGACGAGGCCGCCAGATCGCTCGGCATCACGCTCACCGAGTTCGGCGACGGCCGGGCGATCGCCAGCATGCGCGTGACCGGCACGATGGTCAACGGCCACGCGATCGCCCATGGCGGCTACATCTTCCTGCTCGCGGACACGGCCTTCGCCTACGCGTGCAACAGCCGCGGCCCGGTGACCGTCGCCGCCGGAGCGGAGGTCTCGTTCGTCGCCGCAGCCGAGCTCGGCGACCTTCTCGTCGCCACCGCCGAAGAGCGGACCCTGTTCGGGCGCAACGGGATCTACGACGTGACCGTCCGCCGCGAAGACACCGTGATCGCCGAATTTCGCGGGCGCAGCAGAAGCATCGGAGAAACGAAGTGACCGACAACGCCGAGGAACTGAGCCTGGACGAACTCCACGCGCTGCAGCTCGAACGTCTGCAGTGGACTCTCCGGCACGCCTACACGAATGTCCCGTTCTATACCAAGAAGTTCGACGGCGCCGGCGTCCACCCGGACGACTGCAGGTCACTCGCAGACCTTGCAAAGTTCCCCTTCACCACCAAACACGACCTGCGCGACAACTACCCGTTCGGCATGTTCGCCGTGCCGCAGGCCGAGGTCCGCCGCATCCACGCCTCCAGCGGCACCACCGGGAAGCCCACCGTCGTCGGCTACACCGCGCAGGACATCGACACCTGGGCGACGGTCATGGCCCGTTCCATCCGCGCCGCCGGTGGGCGCCCTGGCCACAAGGTGCATGTCGCGTATGGCTACGGCCTGTTCACCGGCGGGCTCGGCGCGCACTACGGCGCCGAAAAACTGGGCTGCACGGTGATTCCCGCGTCCGGCGGCATGACGAGCCGCCAAGTGCAGCTCATCACCGACTTCGAGCCGGAGGTCATCATGGTGACCCCGTCGTACATGCTCACCCTGCTGGATGAATTCGAGCGCCAAGGTCTCGACGCGCGCGCGAGCTCGCTCAAGATCGGCATCTTCGGTGCCGAACCGTGGACCGAGCAGATGCGTACCGAGATCGAAGAACGCGTCGCCATCGACGCGGTGGACATCTACGGCCTGTCCGAGGTCATGGGCCCCGGTGTCGCACAGGAATGTGTGGAAACCAAGGACGGCCTGCACATCTGGGAGGACCACTTCTCCCCCGAGGTGATCGACCCGTTCACCGAAGGCGTGCTGCCCAGCGGGGAAAGTGGTGAACTGCTGTTCACTTCGCTGACCAAGCAGGCACTGCCGATCATCCGCTACCGCACCCGGGATCTCACCCGCCTGCTGCCGGGCACCGCTCGTCCCGCGTTCCGCCGGATGGAAAAGGTGACGGGCCGCACCGATGACATGATCATCCTGCGCGGGGTCAACGTCTTTCCCACGCAGATAGAGGAAATCGTGCTCCGCACCGAAGGGCTCGCCCCCCACTTCCAGCTCGTGCGGTCCACCCGCGGGCGGATGGACCACCTGACGGTCCACGTCGAAGCGCGCCACGACACCCCGGCCGGGCGACGTCCGGCCGCCGCGGCGGAACTGGTCGCCGGGGTGAAGGACGCTGTCGGCGTGAGCGTCGAGGTCACCGTGTTCGACCCGGACACCCTGGAACGGTCGGTCGGCAAGATGCGCCGCGTACTCGACCAGCGGGAAGGCGATCGATGACGGCGATCCCCCCGGCCCGTCGCGGCCGCCCCGGTTACGACCTCGAATCGCTGCTGGAAGTCGCGGTCAAGCTGTTCAACGAACGCGGCTACGACGGCACGAGCATGGAGGACCTCTCCCGCAAGCTCGGCATCTCGAAATCCGCGATCTACCACCATGTTCCGAGCAAGGAGGAACTGCTCCGGCTGGCCGTGGCCCGAGCGCTCGACGGGCTGTTCGCCGTCGCCCACGACGCCGATTTCGTCGAGGGCCGCGCGATCGACCGGCTGGAACATCTCGTCCGCGGCAGCGTGAACGTGCTCGTCGAACAACTCCCGTTCGTGACGCTTCTGCTGCGCGTACGCGGCAACACCAAGGCGGAGCGCGTGGCACTGGCCCGGCGCCGGGAGTTCGACCAGATCGTCACGGAATTGGTCAAGCAGGCCGAACTGGAAGGCGATGTGCGGCCGGACATCGATCCGGCGGTGACGAGCAGGCTGCTGTTCGGCATGGTCAACTCGCTGACCGAGTGGTACCGCCCGCGGCGCGGTTCCACCGGCACGGATCTCGCCGACGCGGTCTGCAAGATCGCGTTCGACGGCCTCCGGCTGACGGCGTCCTAGGCGGTGTCCTGCTCGGAGGCCGCATTGGGCTGGTTGCCCTCTTGCCACAGGAGGGCGCCACGCAACTGCTGGATCAGTTGCTCGTCGTCGGCCTCGGACGGATCGACGCCCAACGGCACCCACGCCTCGGAAACCTTCTCGCTGGAGTCATAGTGGGTGATGAGGATCCCGGCGTACGAGAGTTCGTTGGAGGCCTCGTCGGCGTCGAGACAGACCTGTCTGTGTTCGAGCGTGACCCCGACCCAGCGGCCGTCATGGCTTACCGGGTCGCCGCCATCCGAGCTGTTCATCCATAACCCCAAACGGCGCGCGCGGACCCTGCTCCTGACGTCGTCCGAGGGCCCGCCGTAGTTACCAGCGGATTATCACGGTTTGATAACTGTGGGTCAAAGTACCCTCATGACAAGAATTGTCTTGGGCTAACCGCAAGTATTTGCCCATAGTTTTGACGCCATGTCAATAGCACGTTGACATTGGGCCGGAACCCCACGACGCTGGAGACATGAGCACGGAGGCGGCGGCCAAACGGCGCAGGTTGGAGCCGGAGGAGCGACGGGCGGAAATTCTTGCCGCCGCCCGCAAGCTGTTCGACGCCGGGACCTACGCATCGGTGTCCACTTCGGACATTGCGAAGGCCGCCGGAGTGGCGCGCCCGCTGATCAATCACTACTTCGGCGGCAAACGCGAACTGTACCTCGAAGTGGTGCGACAGATTATGGTCGTACCGGCGCCGGTCACCGAGAACCTGCCGAAGACGACCCGGGAACACCGGCTCACGATCAGCGTCGACCGCTGGCTCGACGTCGTCGAACGCAACAAACGGACGTGGCTGACCGCGATCGGTCCCGAGGCGATCGGCCGTGACCCCGACGTCGAACGGATCATGCTGGAGGCCGACGAAATCGCCGCCGACCACGTGCTCGAAGCCGCGCTGATGACCGGCATCGTCGAAGGCCGCGAAGAACTGCGCGCGATGATCCGCTCCTACGGCAGCATGCTGCGCGCGGCGTCCCGCGAATGGCTGATCCGCGGCACGCTCGACCGGGAAGCCCTCCGCACGTTCCTCACCGGCTCGATCCTGCACCTGCTCAACGTCACCTACCCGAAGATCCTCGAGCAGCGGCGCGACGGGCGAACGCCGCCGGAGTGATGCCCTTCCAGCGCTTGAACGCGAAGATGAAACTGGACGCTTCGGCGTAGCCCAGCCGGATCGCGACATCCTCGACCGACAACGCGCCGGTGGCGAGCATTTCCTCGGCCAGCGCCTGGCGGACCTCGTCGACGAGCAGCCGGTAGCTCGTACCGGCCTCGGTGAGCCGTCGCCGCAATGTTCGGGGGCTCATGGCCAGCTCGCGCGCCACGGCGTCCATCCCGGCCTCGACCCCGCCAATCCGCACGAGCCGCTCACGGACGTCGTGCGAGATACCGGACCGCGCGCGTTTGCGCGTCACCAGATCGCGGCACTGTTCCTCGCAGATGGCCACGGTGTGCTCGTCGGCCTGCGGCAACGGCTCGTCGAGGAACGCGAGATCGACCGTCGCGAGATTCGCTTCGGCCGCGAAGGCCGGCACCACACCGAAGAGGTCCACATAGGACTCCACACTCGACGGCTCGGCGCGCCGGAAGTCCAAGGTGCGAAACACGACGGCGGGCAGGAGGTCGCGCATGACCGTGTAGATCGCGGTGAGGTCACGCAGGACCAGAAACGCGGCCACATCGTCCGGGACGCGTTCGTCGTGCAGGACCAGCGAGATCTTGTCGGCGTCCACCGAGACATGCGGGATACTGAAGGTGAAGCTCAAATCGAGGTACCGCAGGGCGAACGCCATCGCGTCACGCAGGGTGGGGCTGCTGACGCAGGCGAACCCGAAGATCCCGAACGTCGTGACGTGATAGCGGCGGCCCAGCTCGATCGCGACCTCGGCGCCGTCACCGAGTTCACGGACCAGGTTCCGCACCACCGCGAGCTCCTGCCGCGCGTCGACGAGCAGGCCGGGGTCACGCAACTGGGAGAACTCCAGCGACGTCCCGCGCAGCGTGTCGGCGACCCGGACTCCACGGTCCTGGCCGAATCGGGTCATCAGCAGGATGCTCGCGGCGGTGCGCGGGAAGTCCCAATCGCGGACCGCGGGCGCGGCAAGCTCAGCCATGGCCGGAAGTATGGATCACAACCCCGCCGGATGCACGGACAGCCACCCGGAGTGCCTCGAGCGAAGCACATCGCGCTCGACAGTTGGCAGCAGAACGTCGGCGCCTCCGTCATAAGGGTGATAAATGCACTCGAGGGTCAGATCGGCGATGACAACCCCAGCGGTGGCGTAGTCCGCGACCGCGCGCAACAGGTCGTCGAGGCAACCGTGATGCCAGGCCATCCGGCTGAGGTACACGTGGGTGTAGATCGGGTCGTTGTCCGGATCGCGGCAGGTCGAGGTCCAATAGCGAGCGTCGGGATGCCAACGGGCATGGTCGACGGGACGTGGACCTGGCTCCGCTGCCTCGCACCAGTCGGAGGTGATGAGGTAGATTTCGTGCCCAGCGAACAGTTCGTCGAGGACAGTGTTGTAGCGATCCAGCGCTGTCTCATATTCGCCCTCGGTCGAGGGATAGCGCTTCGATTCCGGCAGGCTGTGAAAGCGTACCCAGCGGTTCGGAAAGCCCTGCCTCAGCCCGTCGGGCATCGACGGCGGCCAGTTCAGCCATCGCTGGTTCCAGAGCTCGAGTACTTCGTCATCCCGCACCCGCTCACGTTAACCAAGCAGCGCACTGGCCGCCTCAGCTTTTCCCCACCGGCCGCGCCTTTCGGCGAGGTCTTGCCGGGATTGTCGGACCCCTCAAATATGTTGGGACCATGAACGACATCAGCCCGTTCCGCATCGACATCCCGCAGAAGCAGCTGGACGACCTGCACCGGCGGCTCGACGCGACGCGCTGGCCGGACGAGCTGCCCGGCGTCGGCTGGAGCTACGGCATCCCCCTCGGCTATGTCAAGGACCTCGCCGAGTATTGGCGCCGCTCCTACGACTGGCGTGTGCACGAGGCCCGGCTGAACGGGTTCCCGCAGTTCACCACCACGATCGACGGCCAGAACGTCCACTTCCTCCATATCCGGTCGCCGGAGGAGAACGCCACCCCGCTGGTCATGACCCACGGGTGGCCGGGCTCGGTCGCCGAATTTCTCGACGTCGTCGGCCCGTTGACGGACCCGGTCGCGCACGGCGGCAGCGCCGAGGACGCGTTCCACCTGGTCGTCCCGTCGATCCCTGGCTTCGGCTTTTCCGGCCCGACCGCCGAAACCGGCTGGGGCGTGCAGCGGATCGCGAGCGCATGGGCCGAGCTGATGAGCCGCCTCGGCTACGAACGCTACGGCGCGCAGGGCGGGGACTGGGGCTCCGGTATCTCCCGCGTGCTCGGCGGGATCGCGCCCGAGCACGTCATCGGCGTGCACGTGAACATGATGCTCACCTACCTGCGCGGCGAGCCCGATCAGGAGCTGACCGAAGAGGACAAGCGCCGCCTGGCCACCGGCGACCACTACCTGAACGAGCTTTCCGGTTACCTGCGCATCCAGTCGACCCGGCCGCAGACACTCGGCTTCGGGCTAGCCGACTCCCCGGTCGGCCAGCTCGCGTGGATCGCGGAGAAGTTCAAGGAGTGGACCGATTCCACCGACGTCCCGGAGGACGCCGTCGACAGGGATCAGCTGCTCACCAACGTGATGCTGTACTGGCTGACCAACACGGCGACCTCGTCCGCGCGCCTGTATTACGAGTCGGGCAGGACCATCGGCAAGGCACCGAAAACTGCGGTGCCGATGGGGGTCGCGGTGTTCCCGAAGGACCTCGCCCTTCCCGTCCGGCATCTGGCGGAGAAGTCGAGCCCGACCATCGTGCACTGGTCCGAATTCGACCGCGGCGGCCATTTCGCGGCGATGGAACAGCCGGAGCTGCTTGTCGGCGATGTCCGCAAGTTCTTCGCCCAGGTGCGTTGAATGTCCGAACTACTGACGCGGCGCGCGCTGAACCGGGCCACTCTGGATCGTCAGCTTCTGTTGCGGCGAGCCAAGATGTCGGCGCTCGACGCCGTCGAGCATCTCGGCGGGTTGCAAGCGCAGGCGCCGTTCCCGCCGTATTTCGGGCTGTGGACGCGGTTGCACGGCTTCCAGCCGGAGCAGCTCTCCCAGCTGATCCTCGACCGCGCAGTGGTGCGGATCGTGCTGATGCGGGGCACGGTCCACCTCGTCACCGCCGGGGATGCGCTGGCATGGCGACCGCTCGTGCAGCCGATCATGACCCGTGACCTGTCCTTCAACACGCAGCACACCCCGCACCTCGCCGGGTTGGACGTCGAAGAAGTCGCCGCCATGGCAAGGAAACTGCTCGACGAACGGCAGTACACGAACGCCGAACTCGGTGCCGCGCTCGGCGAGCGGTGGCCCGGCCGGGCGACTTCGGCACTGGCACACGTGGCACGAGGACTGTTGCCGCTGGTCCAGGTTCCGCCGCGCGGGATCTGGGGCAAGTCCGGGCAGCCCGCGTACGCGACAGCCGAGACGTGGCTCGGCCGGCCGCTCGCCGAACCCGATCCGGACAGAATGATGTTGCGCTACCTCAAGGCGTTCGGCCCGGCGAGCGTGCTGGACGCGCAGGCGTGGGCCGGGCTGACCAGGCTCGGCGAGGTCTTCGAGCGGCTGCGGCCTTCGCTGCGGACGTTCCGCGACGAGAACGGCCGCGAGCTGTTCGACCTGCCCGACGCGCCGCGTCCCGATCCCGAAACGCCCGCCCCGCCGCGACTCCTCGGCCCGTTCGACCAGATGATCCTGTCCTACGCCGACCGCACCCGCGTGCTCGACGACGCCTATCGCAAGCTCGTCATCACGCAAAACGGCCTGGTCAAAGGCACTGTGCTGGTCGACGGCGCCATCCGCGGCCAGTGGAACATCACCCGGAATCGCGACACGGCCACGCTGGTGGTCACCCAGTTCCTCCCGCTCACCAAAAAGGACACCGCCGCACTCGCCTCCGCGGCCACCCGACTCCTGAATTTCGCCGAACCCGGCGCCACCCACGACATCCGGTTCATCTGACCGACACAGTGTGGCCGGAAATATCGATTTACTGACCGGTCGGGTACTTCCAGCGGCCCGGACCGGCCGGTAACTTAGGGACATGGCCAACCCGTCGTCCCCGTCCGTGCTCATCGTCGGCAGCGGCTTCGGCGGGCTCGGCATGGCGATCGAGCTCAAGCGCGCCGGTTTCGACAACTTCACCATCCTCGAACGCGCGTCCGGGATCGGCGGCGTCTGGCGCGAGAACACCTACCCCGGCGCCGGTTGTGACATCCCGTCCCCGCTGTACTCCTTCTCGTACGCCCCGAATCCGCGCTGGCCCAAGCGTTTCTCACTCCAGCCTGACATCCACGCCTACATGAAACGCGTAGTCGCCGAGTTCGACCTCGAACCGCACATCCGTTTCGCCACCGAAGTCACCTCGGCGAAGTTCGACGACGGCACCTGGCGAGTCACCACCGCCACCGGCGAGATCCTCGAAGCGAACGTCTTCATTCCCGCCGTCGGCCAGCTTTCGACCCCGGCCTGGCCGGACATCCCCGGCCGCGAAACCTTTACCGGGCACAGCTTTCACTCCGCGCAGTGGGACCACCAGCACGACCTCACCGGCAAACGCGTCGCGGTGATCGGCACCGGCGCAAGCGCGATTCAGTTCGTGCCCCAGATCCAGCCGAAAGCCGGTCACCTGACGCTGTTCCAGCGCTCGGCGCCGTACATCATGCAGAAGCGCGACACCCGCTACCGCCGCTGGCAGCACCGTCTCTTCGAGCGGCTGCCGGCGACTCAGCTGTTCGGCAGGCTCCGCATCTGGCTGCTGGGGGAGTTCGCCACCTACGCGATGACAGCGCATCCGTTCCTCACCAAGATCTTCGAGCTTCGTACCGCGCAGTTGCGCCGTCGCCACATCAAGGACCCGGAACTCCGCGCGAAGCTCAAGCCCGACTACCAGCTCGGCTGCAAACGGGTCCTCTTCGCCAACAACTACCTGCCCGCGCTCACCCAGTCCAACGTCCACGTCGAAACCGGGCGGATCACCGAGCTCACCCCGAACGGCGTGCGGACCGCGGACGGCGTCGAGCACGAAGCCGACGTCGTGATCTACGGCACCGGCTTCGCCGCGACGGATTTCCTCGCCAAGCTCGACATCCGCGGGCTCGGCGGCCGCGCACTGTCCGACACGTGGAAGGAAGGCGCCCGCGCCTATCTCGGCATGACCGTGCCCGGCTTCCCCAACATGTTCTGCGTTTACGGCCCGAACACCAACCTCGGCGCCGGTTCCATCATCTACATGATCGAACGCCAGGCCCGTTACATCCGCCAGGCCGTCGAACACCTCGCCCGACCAGACGTGTCCTATGTGGACGTAGAGCCCGAAGTGGAAGAACGCTACGACAAGGAGATCCAAGGCCGTCTCGCCAAGAGCGTGTGGACGATGTGCGCCAGCTGGTATCGCCAGGACAACGGCCGCGTCCCCACCAACTGGCCCGGTCTCGTCTCGGAGTACGACCGCAGGACCCGGAAGCTCGAACTGACCGAATACCGCAGTGTGGCGGTGGAAGCAGGTACCCGATGAGCGGCGATTTCGACTACGACGTACTGGTGATCGGCTCGGGCTTCGGTGGCAGCGTCACCGCACTGCGGCTCACCGAGAAGGGCTACAACGTCGGCGTGCTCGAAACCGGCAGGCGCTTCGCCGACAACGAATTCGCGAAGACGTCCTGGCGGCTGAGAAAGTACCTCTGGGCCCCGAAACTGGGCTGCTACGGGATCCAGCGCCTGACCATGCTGAAGAACACGTTCATCGTGAGCGGATCCGGCGTCGGCGGCGGCTCACTCGTCTACGCGAACACGCTCTACGAACCCCCGGACGCGTTCTACGACGACCCGCAGTGGTCGCACATCACCGACTGGAAAGCCGAGCTCGCGCCACACTACGACCAGGCCAAACGCATGCTCGGCGTCGTCGAAAACCCGGCCACCACAGCGGCGGACCGCGTGCTGCGGGAGGTCGCCGAGGACATGGGCGTCGGCCACACCTACCGCCGCACGCCGGTCGGCGTGTACTTCGGCGGCGCGGGCTCCCGCCCTGGCCAGGATGTGCCGGACCCGTTCTTCGGCGGCGCCGGTCCGCAGCGCCAGACCTGCACGCTCTGCGGCGAATGCATGACGGGCTGCCGTGTCGGCGCCAAGAACACTCTGGTCAAGAATTACCTTTACCTGGCGGAAAAAGCGGGTGCCGACGTGCACCCACTGACCACGGTGACGAAGGTCCGCCAGGTCGGCGGCGGCTACGCTGTCGACACCGAACGCACGGGCCGCTGGTTGCGCAAGGGAAAGCGCTCGTTCACCGCCCAGCAGGTCGTGTTCGCCGCGGCTTCCCTTGGCACCCAACGTCTTCTGCACGAACTGCGCGACAACGGCACGCTGCCGGACGTCTCGCCGCGGCTCGGCCTGCTCGCCCGCACCAACTCCGAAGCCGTGCTGGCCGCGCGGTCGCTCCGCAAGGACACGGACTTCACGCGCGGTGTCGCGATCACGTCGTCCATCCATCCGGACGCGGTCACGCACGTGGAGCCGGTGCGCTACGGCAAGGGCAGCAACTTCATGGGGCTGCTCACCACCGTGCTCGTCGACGCGCAGACCGGCAAGCGGCGCTGGGCGCTGGGCCTGCGTGAGCTGGGCAAACAGTGGCGGAACATCCCGAAACTGCACAACCCGCGGCACTGGTCGGAGCGCATGATCGGCCTGTTGGTGATGCAGACACTGGACAACTCGGTCACCACGTACACCAAACGCGGGCTCTTCGGCCGCCGGATGACGACCAAGCAGGGCGCGGGCGCGCCGAGTCCGGAGTGGATCCCGGCCGGGCACGAGGTCACGCGGCGGGTCGCCGAGAAGATCGGCGGGTTGCCCCAAGGCGCGTGGACGGATATGGCGAACATCCCGATGACCGGCCATTTCATCGGCGGCTGCACGATCGGCGACTCCCCGGAAACCGGCGTCGTCGATCCGTACCAGCGGCTCTACGGCTACCCCGGGCTGCACATCGCCGACGGCTCGACGATCTCGGCGAATCTCGGTGTCAACCCGTCGCTGACCATCACCGCGCAGTCCGAACGGGCGATGTCGCTCTGGCCCAACAACGGCGAGCGCGACGACCGCCCGGAACTCGGTGCGCCCTACCAGCGCCTGAACCCGATCGCCCCGAAAAACCCCGTCGTCCCCGCAGAAGCCCCCGCTGCCCTCCGCCGCCTGCCCATCACTCCCGTCTAAAAGCCGTGAAGGCCCCATTGAGGGACTCTGTGTCCCTCAATGTGGCCTTCACGGCAGGGAGACAGTTACGGGAGGGTGGAGAGGTGGCCGCCGACGCCGTTGGCGAAGGCGTAGTTGTTCGACGCGTCCCAGTTGATCGACCAGGTCATCGCCCCGCGGATCGCCGGATACGGCGTCGACGGCTTGTAAGCACCGCAGTTGACGGCCTTGGCGAGGCAGTCCAGCGCGTTGTTCACGATGGTGTTGGACACGTAGCCGCTGCCCGCACCCTGAGGTGACGCCGGCAGCCCGAGCCCGACCTGGTCCGCTCGCAGCCCGCCTTGTAGCTGGATGCACGCCAGCGCGGTGAGGAAGTCCACCGAGCCCTGCGCGTAGACCTGCCCGTTGCAGCCGTTCATCGAGCCGGAGTTGTAGTACTGCATGTTGACGATCGTCAGGATGTCCTTGATCCCCAGCGCCAGCTGGAAGTATCCACCGGACGTCGACTGCATGTCGATCGTCTGCGGCGCCATCGTGATGACCGTGCCGCCCTTGGCGTAGATGCTCCGCAGCGCCGAACCCATGTATGTGGCGTTGATGCCGTTCTCGAGGTCGATGTCGACGCCGTTGAAGCCGTAGTTCTGGATCAGCGTGCCGATGCTGTTCGCGAAGTTCGCCGACGACGTCGAATCGCCGACACTGATCGTGCCGTTCTGGCCGCCGACCGAGATGATCACCTTCTGGCCGCGGCTCTGAACGGTTTTGATGTCGGCCTTGAACTGGGCGTCGGTGTAGCCGCCGAGCTGGCTGGAGAGTCCCGAGTCGAGGGTGAAGCTGACCGCGCCGGGCTTGCTCGGGTCGGCGTCGGCGAAGGACACCGCGATGATGTTGTAGCTGGTCGGGACATCGGCCAGTTTCAATGCCTTCGCGCCGTTGTAGAAATTCTGCCAGTAACCGGTCAGCAGGTGCTTCGGCAGCGAACCGGTGTTCGGCGGCGTTGTGGTCGTGGTCGGCGAGGTCGTGGTGGTCGGCGGCGGGGTGGTCGTCGACGTCGGGGGCGTGGTGGGCGTCGTGGTGGGCGGGGTGCCGCCGGGGCCGTCGAGGCTGACGTCGTCGGCGAAGTACGTGGGCTGGCCGTACCAGCCGTGCACGTAGATACCCACGCTCGTGCTGGCGGCGCCGGTGGTGAAGTTGACGGTCAGCTGCGTCCAGGACGTGGCTGAAGGCGTCCAGGTGCTGACCTCGGTGGTGCCCGTGCCGGCGGCGCCGAGGTAGACGTAGCTGCCCTGCACCCAGGCGGTCAGTTTGTAGGCGGTGTTCGGCTTGACCGAGACGGTCTGCGAACACTTCGCGTTGTCCTGACCTGCGGGTGTGCCCGCGAGTGCCTTCGTGCCGGTGTGCGTCGGCGTGCTCACGACGCCGCTGCCGGTACACGTCCAGCCGCTGAGGTTCCCCGCTTCGAAACCGGGGTTGGTCAGGATGTTTGCGGCCGCCGCGTTGCCGGAGACGACAAGCAGCAGACCTGCGCATACCCCGAGGGCGGAGAGCAGCGCCGTGAGTGCGTGCCTGGGTTTGATCGCCACGGTACCTCCACCTGAACGGGTGATATGGACCACCTAAAAATGGACTAGACCAATCCAGGTGTCAAGGGGTGGCTTCGAGAGGGTCATACGAAAGTCGCGGGGCCCTCAGCGGCACAATGTGAGGCCTGACTTAACCGAAGGGATCGTGACAGTGGGCTTGCAGTCGGTCGAGCAGAAGATCGCCGAAGAACTGAATGTGCGCGAAGGGCAGGTCAAGGCCGCCGTCGACCTGCTCGACAGCGGCTCCACCGTGCCGTTCATCGCCCGGTACCGCAAGGAAGTCACCGGGATGCTCGACGACACGCAGCTGCGGACGCTGGAAGAACGCCTGCGTTACCTGCGCGAGCTGAACGAGCGGCGCACCGCGGTGCTGGAGTCGATCCGCAGCCAAGGCAAGCTCGACGAAGCCCTCGAAGCGTCGATCCTCGCCGCGGACACGAAGTCCCGGCTCGAGGACATCTACCTGCCGTTCAAGCCGAAGCGGCGCACGAAGGCGCAGATCGCGCGCGAAGCCGGTCTCGAACCGCTCGCCGACGGCCTGCTCAACGACCCGACAACAGACCCGCAGGCCGCCGCCGCGGTGTTCGTCGACGCCGAAAAGGGCGTCGCCGACGCCCAGGCCGCCCTCGACGGCGCCCGATCGATCCTGGTCGAGCGCTTCGCCGAGGACGCCGATCTCATCGGTGAGCTGCGCGAGAAGATGTGGTCGCAGGGCCGCCTGTCGTCGAAGCTCCGCGAGGGCAAGGCCGAAGACGGCGCCAAGTTCTCCGACTACTTCGAGTTCTCAGAGCCGTTCACGAAGATGCCGTCGCACCGGATCCTCGCGATGTTCCGCGGTGAAAAGGAAGACATCCTCGACATCAACATCGAGCCCGAGGAGCCATCGGACGAGCCGAAGCCCGGCCCGAGCGACTACGAGACGCGCATCGCGCAGCGCTTCGGGATCGCCGCCAACGGCAGGCCCGGCGACAAATGGCTGACCGACACCGTCCGCTGGGCGTGGCGCACGAAGATCCTGCTCCACCTGGGCATCGACCTGCGGATGCGGCTGCGCCAATCCGCCGAGGACGAGGCTGTGCGCGTGTTCGCCGCCAACCTCCGTGACCTGCTGCTCGCCGCCCCGGCCGGCACTCGCGCCACCATGGGCCTGGACCCGGGCTTCCGCACCGGCGTCAAGGTCGCCGTGGTCGACGACACCGGCAAGGTCGTCGCGACCGAGGTCATCTACCCGCACCAGCCGCAGAATCAGTGGGATCGCTCGCTCGCCGTGCTCGGCAAGCTCGCCGCCGAGCACAAGGTCGACCTGATCTCGATCGGAAACGGCACCGCGTCCCGTGAGACCGACAAGCTCGCGATCGACCTGATCAAGGCGCACCCCGAGCTGAAGCTGACCAAGGCCATTGTTTCCGAGGCCGGCGCTTCGGTGTACTCGGCGTCGGCGTTCGCATCGGCCGAGCTGCCGGACATGGACGTCTCGCTGCGCGGCGCGGTTTCCATCGCGCGACGGCTGCAGGACCCGCTGGCGGAGCTGGTGAAGATCGACCCGAAGTCGATCGGCGTCGGCCAGTACCAGCACGACCTGTCCGAGGTTTCACTGTCGCGTTCACTCGACGCGGTGGTCGAAGACTGCGTGAACGCGGTCGGCGTGGACGTCAACACCGCGTCCGCTCCCCTGTTGACACGCGTTTCCGGCATCACGACCGGCCTGGCGGAGAACATCGTCGGGCACCGCGACGAGCACGGCCCGTTCAAGACGCGGCTCGCACTCAAGGAGGTCGCGCGGCTCGGCCCGAAGGCGTTCGAGCAGTGCGCGGGCTTCCTGCGCATCCCCGGCGGCGACGACCCGCTCGACTCCTCCAGCGTGCACCCCGAGGCGTACCCGGTCGTCCGGAAGATCATGAAGGCCACGAGCACCGACCTGCCCAGCCTGATCGGCAACGAGCGTGCCTTGAAGGCCGTGCGCCCGCAGGACTTCGTCGACGAGACGTTCGGTCTCCCGACGGTCACCGACATCCTCGCCGAGCTCGAAAAACCGGGCCGCGACCCACGTCCGGCGTTCAAGACGGCGACCTTCGCCGAGGGCGTCGACAAGCTCTCGGACCTCAAGCCGGGCATGCGCCTGGAAGGGGTGGTCACCAACGTGGCCGCGTTCGGCGCGTTCATCGACGTCGGCGTGCACCAGGACGGCCTCGCCCACGTTTCGGCGCTGTCGAAGAACTTCGTCAAGGACCCGCGTGAGGTCGTCAAACCCGGCGACATCGTGAAGGTGAAGGTGCTGGAGGTCGACATCCCGCGCAAGCGGATCTCGCTCACCCTGCGCCTCGACGACGAACCCGGCGCCGCGAAGCCCGAGCGCTCTTCGGGTGGTGGTGGCGGTCGTCAGCAGCAGGGACAGCGGAAGCCGCCGCAGAACCGCGGTGGCTCGCGTTCCTCCGCCCCTGCGCCCACGGGCTCGCTGGCTGATGCGCTGCGCAAGGCTGGGTTCGGGAAGTAGGGGCCTACCCAGCGTGGCTCGTGAGTGTTTCGCGGGCTTCTAACCCCGCGAAACACTCACGAGCCCTGGACCTGGGCCATGATCGCGGTGAAATGGCCGTCCGGGTCCTTGAAGAACGCCATCCACTCTTCGATACCGGACTCATGACGGAAAAGCATATGTGGTGCTTTCACGAACTCGACCCCACGAGAGCGCAAATCGTCGTAAGCGGCGTTGATGTCCTCGACCCGGAAGTACAGGATCGACTCGTTCGCGACCTTCTCCACTGCGCTGAGGAACAGCCGGGTCCCGTCGCAGTCGAAGAACGCCAGGTCGCCGTAGGTGTAGAGATGCTTCAGCCCCAGCACTTCGCCGTACCATTCGACCGCTCGCCCGAGGTCGCTCACTGTGCGCGAAACCTGCCCTAAAGGACCCATCGCCAACGCTCCTTCCAGACTGCCGTCGACGGTAGCCCCTTTAGGCGGCGAAACGGACCTCGACAGTGCCCAGGGCGCCGAAGTCGGCGACGATGTGCGAGCCCGCGACGATCGGCGCCGGGTTTGTGGCCGTCCCGGTGGTGACGATCTCGCCCGCCTTCAGCCGCCGTCCCAGTCTCGGCAGCTCCAAAGCCAGCCAATGCAGCGCGATCCGCGGATCACCGAGCACCGCGGCCCCGGACCCGTGTGCGAACTCGACGCCGTCGAGCCGCAGGATCACCTGCTGCGCCGCCAGGTCGAGCTCCCGCCAGCCCGGCACGTCACGCCCGGCGACGAAACGCTTGCTGTACCCCGAATCCGCGAGGATCTGCTCGTGCCCGGCACTCGCGTAGTCCTTGTACCGTGAATCCGGCATCTCCACCGCGAGCAGCATCGAGTCGACGGCGTCGAGCACGTCGTCCAGCGTGTGTTCGACGTCCGGATCCAGATCCCGTCCCATGCGGAACGCGAACTCGGGCTCGGCCACCGGCAGCATCACCGAGTCGGCGGGCACCAGCTCGCCCTCATCGTGCCGGAACTGCTCGAACATCCGGCCGGGAAACGGCTGTTCCACGCCGAGGAACGCGCGGGCCGTCGCCGTAGTGGCACCGATCTTCCAGCCGAAACCGGGCCCGGCGAGTTCCTCCAGCCGGGTCTGAACGGCCATGCCCTCAAGTGCGTTCAGCGGCCGGATGTCCTCCGGCAGCGACGTCAGCTGAGTACCGGTCCGCCAGGCACCCCAGAGCAGCTCGGCCGAGGAGCGATCGTTGGTCATCCGGGGATTCTTCCACGGGCAGCTCGTCGATCCAGACGAACTCGACGTCTTTGCCGTACGCCAGGACGAAGTGGACACTGTCGAGGGACGAGAACCAGCCTCTCGTGCGCTGGTCCGGCGACTGGGTGATGACCCGATCACCGAAGTCCAGTCCCCAGGCGATCACCTCGGCATCGAGCCCGTACTGGTCGTCGTGATACTCGTACATGGCGAAGCGGCGTGGCGAGTTCTGCTTGACCCAGGTGCGCATGAGAGCACCGACCTGATGACGGTTGTAGGTGACGATCTGGCCAGGGGGTGCCTGGTCGATCCACTGCGCGATTTCGAGGTCTTGCTCAGTCGTCATGGGATCAGGCTGGCATGAATCAACATTGTCCCAAAACCTGAAACAACCCATCCGATCGAGTGATAGCGCGATATTCGAAAATTCGGTGAGATGTTCCGATGAATGCCAAACACGGCACCGCGCGGATGCGCAGTCTAGCAACGGAATTGGTGAAACTGCGGGGCGAAGCAGGCTTAAACACGCGTAGCGCCGCGAAGCTGGCAGGGATGTCGGCGTCGACGCTCAACCGGTTGGAGAACGGCGGGAAGGTAATCGAGCCGGAGGATGTTTCGGCACTTCTGGTTGCCTACGGCGTAACCGGCCCAGAGCGCGACAGGCTCTTGAATCTGTCGCGCGAGCCACACCTCCCGGGCTGGTGGGAAACCGGCGGAACCCCGCTGCCACAACAACTTCCAGCGTTTATCCGCTTCGAATCCGAAGCCACCCGGATCGTTCACGCCTCAATGCTCCGCGTCCCTGGACTGATGCAAACAGCTGAGTACATCCGAGCCGTCATGTCATCAGGTGAGGTGACCGAGCCCGAGACAGAAACCATGGTCGCGACGCGACTAGGCCGACAAGCCATTCTCTCCAGACCCAAGCCGCCTGGCTATCTGGTTATCATCGATGAAGCGGCGCTTCGCAGGCCGGTCGGTGGTCCCGAAGTGATGGCTGCTCAAATTCGCCACATCATCGAACTCGCTGGCAGACCACACATCGAGCTACGAATCCTGCCGTTCTCGGCCGGACCTCACACAGGTTTGGACGGCACCTACGTCCTTCTTGAATTCTTCAAAGCCCGAACGATCGTCCACCTCGAGCACAAACGGTCTTCGCTGTTCCTCGATGAGCCCCAGGACGTGGCACCGTTTCACGAAGCGACGGATACACTGCTACGGATGGCGCTGGGAGCAGGGGATTCACTGAATTTCCTTGCCTCGGTGGCGGCTGACTACGGCAAAGGGTGAAACACGATGTGGCGCAAGTCCAGCTACAGCGGTACGCAGACCGAGTGCGTCGAGGTCGCGGTCACCAAGAACATCGTGGGTGTCCGCGACACCAAGGACCGTGACGGCGGCACCCTCACCCTCCCCATCTCCGCTTGGGCGGCCCTGCTGGAAAATCAGAGGCGCATCACGGCGTAGTCCTGCTAGCGTCCGCCGGGTAAGAGTGTCCGAGCGCGAGGAGCGGTACATGCGGCGAGTTTCGACAGGCCCCACCTTCTGTCGGACGCTCGCACGTGAGGACACCCCGCCACATGCGGATGCTCAACCTCGGCATTCTCGCGCACGTAGACGCCGGTAAAACCAGCCTGACCGAACGCCTCCTCTTCGAGGGCGGCGCGATCGCCCGCATGGGTGCGGTCGACGAAGGCAGCACCCAGACCGACGCCATGGACCTGGAACGCAGGCGTGGCATCACGATCCGTTCCGCCGTCGCCACCTTCACCAGCGGCGACCACGAGATCCACCTCATCGACACCCCCGGCCACGCCGACTTCATCGCGGAGGTCGAACGCGCGCTCGGCGTGCTCGACGGCGCGGTCCTCGTCCTGTCCGCGGTCGAAGGAGTCCAGGCCCAAACCCGTCTCCTCATGCGGACGCTGAGGGAGATGGGCCTGCCGACCCTGCTCTTCGTCAACAAGATCGACCGTCCGGGCGCCCGCTATCAATCCTTGCTGGACGACGTCCGCCGGTGGCTGAGCCCGTCCGCGATCTCGATGCGAGATCCACAAAGTGGCGCCGAAATCCTCGCTGAGAACAACGATTCCTTCCTCAAATCCTATTTGTACGAACCAGAAACCCTCGATGCCGAGACCCTGCACGATGAACTCGTCGCGCAAACACGAGCTGCTCTGGTACACCCGGTCATCTTCGGCTCAGCCGTCACCGGCGCCGGTATCGGCGCCCTGCTCCAAGGAATCACGGACTTCCTCCCCTCGGCCCAAGGCCACGACACCGCTCCCCTGGACGGCACGGTCTTCGCCATCGAACGAGACCCAGGCGGCGGAAAGCATGCCATAGCGCGGATTTTCTCCGGTTCCGTCACAGCTCGCGACACCGTCACGTACTCGCGTCGGGGCTCGTCAGGCGCGATCGCCGAAGGATCAGCCAAGGTCACCGCCGTCCACCCGACCCTCGTCGGCGCCGGGGGAATCGCACGTCTGGACGGTTTGCGGGGCATCAAGGTCGGCGACCGCCTCGGCTCCGCGTCGACCAGGCCCGACCCGCCACACTTCCGGCCACCCACCCTGGAAACCGTTGTGACGTCGGACAATCCCAGCGAGCTCTACGCAGCGCTGACCGAACTCGCCGAACAGGACCCGCTGATCAACGTCCGCCGCGAACCCCGGCAGCGCACCATCACGGTCGCCCTCTACGGCGAGGTACAACAGGAGGTCCTCGCCGCACGACTGTCCGAAGAGTACGGTGTGGACGCCCATTTCTCGCCACCCCGGACCATCTGCATCGAACGCCCGCTCGGCGTCGGCTCGGCCGTGGAGTTCATGGGCCAGAACCCTTATCCCGCCACCGTCGGTCTCCGAGTCGAACCCTCGGCCGCGCGCAACCGGTTCCTCCTCGAAGCCGAACGCGGCTCACTCCCCCGCGCTTTCCTGACCGCCATCGAAGAAACCGTCCACGCGACCCTGCGCGACGGCCTCCACGGCTGGCAGGTCACCGACTGCTCGGTCACCCTCACCCACACCGGCTTCGACGCCCCCGTAAGCGTCGCCGCCGACTTCCGCGGCCTGACCCGCGAAGTCCTCACCGCGGCCCTGTGCCGGGCCGGCACCGCCGTCTGCGAACCCGTCGACAGCCTCACCCTCGAAATCCCCGCTGCAGCTCTCAGCCCCGTCCTCACCGCCCTCACCACCAGCGGCGCCCAGCCCGACCCACCAACCCCGCACGGCGAGTCCTACACCCTCACCGCACTCATCCCCACCGCGCGCCTACGCGCCTTCGAGCGTCAACTCCCAGCCCTCACCGGCGGCGCGGCCCTCCTCACCGCCCGCTTCCATGCCTACCGCGCAGCTCGACAGGAAGGCTGATCAACCGGTTTCCTTGGATACCACCGAGGGTCGTCTGCCGTAGCTCAGCGAAGGGAATTGCGAGACGGGCATCGGGAAAATCCGCTCGCAGCACGTTGGCGACCGCGCGCAGTTCCAGCTGGGCGAGCTGAGCGCCGACGCAGAAATGCGGTCCGGCACCGAAGGTCAGATCCGGGCCGGACACGCGGGCGGGGTCGGTGTTGATGCCTTGGATGTCGACGAGCACGGGGGCCCTGGCGGGAAGCCGTGCGCCGGCGAGCTCGAGCTCGGTGGTGGTGAACCGCCAGAGCGTCAGCGGTGCGGGCGGGCACTGCCGAAGGGTGTCACGAACCAGCTCGTCGACAGCGTCGAAGTCTTCAGTGAGCGCGCGTGCGACCAGGAAGCCGAGAGACGCGTCGGTGGTGAGCTGTCCGGCGAAGATCAACGCGAAAAGGTGGTATTGCAACTGGTCCTGGGTGGTTTCCGCCGGGACCCGGTCGCGCAACTCGGCCGCGAGCCCCCGGCTGCCGTCGCCGAGCCCGGAAGCGGCGAGTTCCGCGAGTGCGCCGATGGCCCGGCCCTGGTCGCCGCTGAGCATCTGACGGCAAGCGTCGGTGGCCGCGTCAACTTGGTCGAGGGGAATGCCGAGCAGGTCGAGCAGAACGGTGAGCGGGAAGCGGGTGGTGAAGTCGGCCATCAGGTCGACGACCGTGCCGTCGTCGGCCCTGGTGAGGAGCTGCCGGGCGATCGCATGGACGCGGTCGGATTGTTCGCGGATACGGCTGGCACTGAGGAGCGGGGCGTGCGCGCGGCGAAGCTGTGTGTGGTCCGGGCCGTCGAAAGTGGTGAGCGACGGCTGCTCGGCGGCGGTCTGTTCGAGACCGGCGATGCGGGGATCCCAGTCCAGAGGTGCCCATGTGGGGTCCTTGGCGATGCGGGGATCAGCCAGGACCTGCCGGGCCAGCGCGTCCTCGGTCACGATCCACGCCGGCCCTCCGGCGGGTGCGTCCACCTGCACGATGGGTCCGGCCGCGCGCAACGCGATGCGGACCGGATCGGGTTCGGTGATGCCGCGAGTGGTCGCGGCAAACGGATCGAGCATCCAGAACTCCTTCATCATGAAGTTGCTTCATCATGAAGGTATATTCGAGGCAGCTAGATTGTCAACGCGCGCGGTCAGCGCGGACCGCGACGACTGAGGAGATGAACGGCCGATGGAGGAGGCACAGCAGCGCAGCGATGTCGCCGAACGCAGCGCCGGGATCCTGGACGGACTCCGCGCCTTCGGTGCGAACTACGCCGAGTTCACCCGCCGCTTCGCCACCTCGCTGGGCTTGCACTCGACCGACGCCACCGCCCTGGTGGAGATCCTGTACGCCGAGGACAAGGGCGCGCCGCTGTCGCCGACCCGCCTCAGTGAGCGCCTCGCGCTGACCACCGGCGCCACCACGAACCTGCTGAACCGTCTCGAGCGCCTCGGCCACGTCGTCCGCACCCGGGAACACGCCGACCGGCGTGTCGTCACCCTGCGCAGCAGTTCGCGCATCGAGGTTCCCGCTCGCGAGTTCTTCGGCCCCTTCTCCGGAAACCTCGAAGCCCTGGTGGCTCAGTACCCGCCCGAGCAGGTCGAACAGTTCGAGAACTTCCTCCGCGACCTGCGCACGTCCATGAACGACCTACTCGCCGAACAGGCGTAGCAAGTCACCTCTGACCCAGCGTGGCTCGTGAGTGTTTCGCGGGGTTAGAACCCCGCG
>JAVXWP010000020.1:0-30290 GCA_032230695.1 Actinomycetota bacterium
CGGCGGCACTTCGCCACCCAAGCGTCACGCGAGTCCGGCAGCAGCATGTTCACGCCGAACCGGAACGGCTTCACCCCAGAAGTGGTCATGACCCCACGCTCCCGACCAGGTCCGAGGTGTTTCCCGCCCGGCGCAACAAGCTGATCCGAAAGCCGTCAAGGCCTCCTTACCCGCGTCGGACGCGGGTAAGGAGGCCTTGACGGACTTTCTCGGCCGGGCGTCAGCCCAGACGCTGGGCCAGCGCGTCGAGCTCGTCCCGCAGCGAGGTCGGGACCTCGCCGATCTTCTCGAACCACTCCTCGATCAGCGGCAGCTCTTCGCGCCACTCGGCCGGGTCCACGGCCAGCGCGGCCTGGATGTCCTCGGCCGGCTCGGTCAGGCCCTCGGTGTCGAGGTCGGCGGCGGTCGGCACGAAGCCGATCGGCGTCTCGACCGCGTTGCCGCGGCCCTCGACCCGGTCGATGACCCACTTGAGCACGCGCGAGTTCTCGCCGAAGCCCGGCCACAGGAACCGGCCGTCGTCGCCGCGGCGGAACCAGTTGACGTAGAAGATCTTCGGCAGCTTGTTCGCGTCGGCGTTCTTGCCCAGCGTCAGCCAGTGCTTGAAGTAGTCACCGGCGTGGTAGCCGAGGAACGGCAGCATGGCCATCGGGTCGCGGCGCACGTTGCCGACGGCACCGGCCGCGGCCGCGGTGGTCTCCGACGACATCGTGGCGCCCATGAACACACCGTGCTGCCAGTCGCGGGCCTCGTTCACCAGCGGCACGGTGGTCTTGCGGCGGCCTCCGAACAGGATCGCCGAGATCGGCACGCCCTTCGGGTCGTCCCACTCCGGCGCGAGGATCGGGCACTGCGACATCGGCGTGCAGTAGCGCGAGTTCGGGTGCGCCGCCTTCTCCGCGGAGTCCGGCGTCCAGTCCTGGTGCTTCCACGAGATGGCGTGCTCGGGCTTGTTCTCCATGCCCTCCCACCAGATGTCCCCGTCGTCGGTCAGCGCGACGTTGGTGAACACGGTGTTGCCCTGCTCGATGGTGCGCATCGCGTTCGGGTTGGTGTGCCAGTCGGTACCCGGTGCGACACCGAAGAAGCCGAACTCCGGGTTGACGGCGTAGAGCCGGCCGTCCTCACCGAACCGCATCCACGCGATGTCGTCACCGAGCGTCTCGGCGCGCCAGCCCGGGATGGTCGGCTGGAGCATCGCGAGGTTCGTCTTGCCGCATGCGCTCGGGAACGCGGCCGCGACGTAGTGGACCTTGTTCTCCGGCGAGATCAGCTTGAGGATCAGCATGTGCTCGGCGAGCCAGCCCTCGTCGCGGGCGATGACCGAGCCGATGCGCAGCGAATAGCACTTCTTGCCCAGCAAGGAGTTTCCGCCGTACCCGGAGCCATAGCTCCAAATGAGACGTTCCTCGGGGAAGTGGCTGATGTACTTGGTGGTGTTGCAAGGCCAGGGAACGTCCTCCTGGCCCTCTTCCAGCGGCGCACCGACGGAGTGCAGCGCGGGCACGAACTCGCGCTCGCTGCCGTCCGGCGCGATGAACTTCTCCAGCGCCGCGGTGCCGGCCCTGGTCATCACGCGCATCGACGCGACGACGTAGGCGAAGTCAGTGATTTCGATGCCCAGCTTGGGGTTTTCGTCACCCAGCGGGCCCATGCAGAACGGGATGACGTACATCGTGCGACCACGCATCGAGCCCCGGAAGAGCTCGGTCATCGTCGCTTTCATCTCGTCGGGGTGCATCCAGTTGTTCGTGGGACCGGCGTCCTCCGGCTCCTTCGAACAGATGAAGGTGCGCTCCTCGACCCGAGCGACGTCGTTGGGGTCGGAGGCGGCCCAGAACGAGTTGGGCTTCGACTTCAGCTGCACGAACGTGCCGGATTCGACGAGCTCCGCGTTGATGCGCGCGGCTTCTTCGTCGGAGCCGTCCACCCACACCACTCGGTCCGGGTTGGTCAGCTCAGCGACCTCCCGCACCCACGACAACACGCGACTGTGCGTCGTCGGCGCGGTGTCCAGTCCTGGGATGGCTACTGCAGTCATCTCTTTCTCCTGACTCCGACGACAAAAAGCCCACACCGAACGACGCTGTTCTGGTGCGGGCGTCATTGCCGGCGACCGAATGGCTTCGCACACCGGCGGGAAAGCCGGTGTGCTGAATTGGGGATTCCCCGAGAGTAACCCGGTGAACCGCAGGTAGCCGAGGGCTGTCCTGTCGGTTCTCTCACAAGAACGATAAGGGAATCGATTCAGATGTCACCAGAATGGTCCATCGGCCGAAAATCTTCCGGCACGCGCGCAAGAACCGATCTCGGAATGAGACATTCGGATTCCGACGGCGCGACAACAAATAGGTGATCCAAAACACAAAAGCCCGGCGGTCACGGCGACCGCCGGGCTTTCGTAGTTCAGGTGACAGCTCAGTTGGGGCTGATCCACTGGCCGGTGATCGAGTCGATCTTCGCGACACCTTCGAGCATCTGGGTACCGCCGCCTCCCCAAGCCGCGTCACTGTCCGGCGCAGGCTCGGCCATCAGCCCGCTGGGCTGCTCCGTCCACTCACCCTTACCGGTGTGCTCGTAGGTCGTCGCGTTGCCGTTCGCGTCGATCTCGACCGCGACGTCGGCCTGGCCGTCGCCGTCGGAGTCGGTGAACGCGATCGTGCCGCCGTCCTGCGTCTGCACCACCGCGGTGTCGTTCGAGCCGTCGTGATCGGTATCGATCGTGGCCGGCCCGACCTCGACATCGCCGTTCGGCATGTCCGCGTGGATCGTGCCACTGGAGTCGGCCTGCTGATCGCTGCCCTGACCGCCGTCACCCGCTTCGACCCACTGGCCGCTGGCCTGGTCGTAGGTCGCTATCTCGACGACCTTGCCGTTTTCGTCCAGTACGGCGTAGTGGTCGGCGACGCCGTCGTGGTCGGTGTCGCCGAACGCCTGGCCGGTGCCGTCCTCGTGCTCGATGATCGCGGTGTCGTTGACCCCGTCGTGGTCGATGTCGTAGTTGACCTCGGCCGCGTAGTCCTCCCCGTCGACGTGGACCGTCATGCCGTCGGTGTTACTGGCGTTGGTGTCCGTTCCGCCACTCTCGTCGACCCACACGGGAAACTCCCCCTCTTGCTGGACTGGCGTTTGACCTTGTTATGACTCACCGTAGGCCGCTTCGGTTCCCGTCCACAACCGCGCGCAGCGGGTCCGTTCGGGGTCTCCGGTCGGACCGTCGGTTCGCAGTTCTCAGCCCGGTAGACCCGTGGCACCCATGCTCACGCACCAGCGCGAGCCATCGGCGCGGACCGGGAGCATGTACCGCTGCTCGGCCCGCTCACCTTCGGAGGGGGTAGTGCGCTTGGCGTCGACCCAGAAGTAGGCCTGCCGCCCGTCCGGTGTGCCGGACGGACCCGCGACAGTCATCTGAAGGCCGAACTTCGCGAACTCCGACGCAGCGAACTTGCTGTCCGACTCGCTCATCGGGGTGCAGGCGAGGCCACGTACCGCGGCGCCGTCGCGGGCGTTCACGGCGTCGACGTACTGCTGGGCGGTGGCGGCCGGATCGCCGCTGGGACCGCTGGAGCCACCGTTCATGAACAGGAAGAGCGCGGTGGCGCCGCCGCCGAGGACAACGACCGCGCCGATGGCGATCCCGACGATCAGGCCCGTACGGACCTTCTTCGGCGGCTGCGGATAGCCCTGCGGCGGGCCATAACCATAAGGCTGTTGCTGCGGGTACGGCTGTTGCCGGCCATAGGGCTGTTGCGGCTGCTGACCGTAGGGCTGCTGGGGTGGATAGGTCATGCGCTCACGCCTTGTCTCGTAGTGAACGGATCCTGGACAGGAACATCTCTGCCCGCTCGCGCCCCTCGGTGACCTCTCTGAGCTGCTTGGACACAACCGAGATCTTCTTGGTGCGCTCCTGTGCCCCCATCTTTATCGTCTTGTCGACTTCCTTCATCTCCGCCTCGATGGCGTCGATCCGCCTGCTGAGCGCCTCGTCCAGCGCCATCGACAGCTGCTGCTCGGCTTCGATGAGCTGCTCGGCAACCAGTTGGTCGAGCGTGGACCGCGCGTCGGCGATCGCCTCGACCAGCCACTGCTTCATGTGCTGCTTGTCCGCGGCGTGCTTGCGGGTCCGCGCCATCCACCAACCGGCACCGAGGCCGATGATGATCGTCGCGGGGAGCACGACCGGGTTGAGGATCGCGACGCCTGCCAGCGGCAACGCCGCGATCTTGCCAGCGCCGACCCCGCCGGAGATACCCATGAAGACGAGCAGCTTGTCCTCGGCTGTCGGCGGGCGCTTTTCCGGCGGCCGGAGGATCACCGGCGGCCCGCCCGCGCGGGCGAACTGGGCACGGATGACGTCGAGCTCCTCTGCGGAGAAGAGCTCTGACAGCGACACGTTGGTGACCCGGTTGAGCCGCTCCGAAAGCGCCATGGAAACCCGCTGGGACATGGTCTGCAGGGCGATGTCGACCTGCTGTGGCAGGGCCGCGAGCTGGTCGCGTTTCGCGGAGTCGATCACTTGCCGGAAGTGCGCCTGCGCGTCGCGCATCTGGCGGTTGCTCTCGTGCCCGATCTCGACCCGGGTCCGCTGGACCTCGCCGCGCAGCCTCAGCTGCCAGCCGCGGGTCGACGTCCGGCGCTCGGCCGTGAGCTGGTCACGGCGTTCCCGCAGCAGCTCCGCCTCGGCCTCGCCCGCCGACAGCGCCCGGCTTTCGGCCTGCAGTTTCGACTTCTGCCCCCCCAAAGCGCTCGACAGCGCGCGCAGGGTGTTGGCCTCGGCCAGCATCGCCGAACGGCCGATCAGCAACTGCTGCATCGCGCCTTGGAGCGCGGCGATGCCGGACCGTTCGCGCAGCATGACGGCCATCTGCTCGTTAGGCGCCTTCCCCGCGCTTTCGAACATGCGCGCCGACACCGGATGGAACATGGCGTCGGCGAAGCGCGGCGCATGCTGCGCGAGCAATTGACGGTCTGCCTCCAGTACTTCGCGCCACCCACGGAAACCGTCGACCTTGGAAAGCGCGAACAGCACGGTTTCCACGCGGTCGCCCATGTTGCGCAGGAACTGCAGCTCGGTCGAGGTGAACGGCGAGGACGCATCGACGACGAACAGCAGCGCGGTGGCGTTCGCGGCGGCTTCCAGCGCCAGTTCGCCGTGCATCGAATCCAGCCCACCGACACCCGGTGTGTCCACAATAGATACTCGTTCCAACAGTGGAACCGGCCCGGAAACCTCTACGTAGCGCGGAGGAAGCTGCCCCTCGGGAAGTTCGTGCGCCGCGGAAACCCAGCAGATCAGCTCATCGAGCCGGATCGGGACGGGCGCCAGCTGACCGGGATAGCATGCCTGCGCGCTCCACTGCTCGGCGTGCTCGAAGACGAGATAGGTCGCCGTCGCGACATCGGCGTCGACCGGGGACAGGCCAGGCATCGCCAGCAGCGCGTTGACGAGCGAACTCTTGCCACGGTTGGTTTCCCCGACCACAACCACCGACGGCTTCTTCTGCCGGGTGCGGCGGATGTCCTCGACCCACTTGGCTGCCTGCGGATCCGCGTCACGCAACAACGCGAGCAGCTGCTCGCGCACGTTTTTCACCTGATCGGGCAGACTTGCGCCGAGCGAAGGCGCGGTCACGAGGTGCGTTTCGTATAGACGGTGACGATCGGCACCCGCAGCAACCGCTCGCGATCGGCGAACCCGGCGACCTCGGTTTCCGCGACCGTGCCGTCCTGAGCGGCGCTGTCGGTCGGCATCGCGCTGCCGGCCTCGTGGACCGCAGGGTCGAACCTCTCACCGTCAGGGCGGAGGGCGCGCACGCCTATCCCGGCCAAGCCCTGTTCCAGTCGCTCCACCACGCCACTGCTCTTGGCCCGATCCATGGCGTAAAGGCAGAGCTGGATCAGGGCTTGACGTTCGGCGAGCGCCTGCTCCAGTTCCGACCCGGGGGCGATGACAGCTACGGCGTACACATCGGTTTCGGACGCGGCCTTGACCGAGTCGGTTCCCGAGCTCTCCTTGCTGTCCTTGCTCTGCTTGCCATCGACGTCCTCGATGATCTGCGTGAGGCTGACCGCGGCTATTTGACCCGTCGGCACGTCATCCGGATTCTCGTCCTTGCGAAACCAAGCAGGCATCGCCCATCACCCCGTCCCACCGAACCTGTTGCCAGATTGGACCAGTGTCGCCGAGGAGCCCGGCATCTGGGGCCGAAACCGGCAGACCCGATGGGAGGCTTTCACCGTCAGACTTCGCGGATCTGCTGCCAGATCAGGAAGTAGGCGCGGTGCACGACGTGGGCGACGCGGCTTTGGGCGGGCGTGGCGCCGAAGGAGGCAAAGGAGCGCCACCAGCCGGCACGTTCCAGCGCGAAAGGAGCGAGTTCGGCGCGTGAGCCGCCGGGCATGCCGAGCTGTGCGCCGATATCGGCGTTGCTACCGACACGCAGAACCTCTTCGGTCAGGTCTTCCGGCATGTCGACGGCGCCGGACGCGACCAGCGTCAGCGCTTCGAGCAGGCGCAGCTGGTGCGCTTCGGGCTTCGCCAGTAGGACTTCGATGGCGTCGTGCACGCGTTGCCGCTCACCGGGATCGCCGGAGGCGTGAGCCAGCGCGGTGACCGACGCGAGCGCGGCGGCGGCCTTGATCCCGTCGGCACGGGCGGCGAACACGAGATTGAGCCGGGCACGGACGGCGGCGAGACCGGAGGCTTCGAGCAGGGTGCGGCGCAGTGCTCCCGCGGTGATCTCCGGGTCCGCGCGGATCGCCGCAACGGCTTTGCCGACCCCGTAGAGGTCGAGCTTTTCCAGCAACCGCAGGCGAGTTCCGGACGGGACGTCGCATTCCCAGCTGGTGAAGATATCCGCCGAGATCAGCATGGTCTGAAGAACATCGTCGTCCATTGTGGACAAAACCTTCAGCGCGTCGGCGTCGGCGGAGGTGAAGCCGCCGGACTCCGCGGACTCGGCGATCAGGCCGATCACGGGCAGCACGTCGGCGACTCGGGGCTTGAGTGTCGCGGCCTGTTTCTCGGCCAGCAGGCCGGCGGCCTTCCAGACATCACCGCCGGAACCGAGGACCGATTCGGGCGCGATGGTGTCCGCCTTGTTGAGCACCGCGATCGCGTTGACCGGGCCGGCCTCGCGGCTCGCCGTTGCGGCGGTGAACGCGGCCAGCGCCTGCTGATCGTCGGCGCGGACCCCCTGGGTCACGACATAGAGCACGGCCTCCGCGCCCGCGACGGCGTTGCGGGAGGTGTCGTCGAGGTCGTCAGAACCCTCTTCGTCGCCTTTCCCGTGCTTCGCCGCGCCCAGCAACTCCTCGGTTCGCGACACCGACGCGGCGTCCAGCGAGCCGAGGCCGGGGGTGTCGATCACCGTCATGCCCTGGAGCACGGCGTTGGTGAGGTACGCCTCGATATGGGACACCTCCGCGATGTCCACCCCCAGCTCGGCCGGGATCATCCCGTCAGGGGCGAACGGCAGCACCTGCTTGCGCCCGTCGGTGAACACCACCTCGACGCGGTCGACCGTGCCGTACTGGAACCGGGTGACCAGTCGGGTGCACTCGCCGATGTCCGTAGGCGCGACCCGGCGGCCGATCAGCGCGTTGACCAGCGTCGACTTCCCCGACTTGATGCGACCGGCGACCGCGACCTGCAACGGCCCGCCCAGTCTGCGGAGCACCTCGGCAAACCCGGCGGCGGTGCGGGCCGAGACCTGCGGCTGCAGCCGATGACAGAGGTTCGCCACCGACATCGACAGCGGGCCGGCCAGCCGTCCCTCGGTCGGTGCCGTCACGCCCCAGTCCCCTCCCGGTCTTCTCGTCCGCACGAATCGTGCCATGCCCGTCATCCTCGGGTCGCACCGAAGGTGCTACCCGCAGGCGACGCGCCGGAGGCCCGGACGCGACCTACTGTGGTCAGGTGCGACAGTTGAGTCTTTGGATGCGGGCGAGGCCCATGGTGGGCGACAGCGTGCTCGCCGCGCTACTCGGACTGATGGACCTGGCTATCTACGTCGCCTCGTTGCCCCCGTCGGTGCCCCCGTCGGCAGAGCCTTTGCCGGCCACAACGCCCCCAGGGACGCTCCCTTGGTTCGTCGTGATCACGCTCGACGTCGCTATGGTCACGCCGCTCGTTTTCCGCCGGAAGTACCCGTTGACGGTCGCGTACGCGGTACTCGTCGTCAGCATCCCGCACAGCGTGCTGGAACTCGGCTTGTCGAGCGCGTTCGCCGGGATGATCGCCCTGTACACGGCGGTGGTCTACGCGGGACGACGGCAGGCGGCGCTGTACGTCCTCGCACTGGTGAGCGTGACCGGGCTCCAACTGGTGCTCCAACGTCAGCAGGACATCGTGGTCATCTCGCTGTTCCTGGTGTTCGCGATCGCGCTGTGCTGGGTGCTCGGCGAATTTGTCGGGGCCCGGCGCGCCTACCAATCCGAAGTGGAGGCAAGGTTGCACCTCCTCGAAACCGAACGGGACCAGGCGGCCCGTATCGCCGTCGGTGAGGAACGCGGCCGCATCGCGCGCGAGCTGCACGATGTGGTCGCGCACGCGGTGAGCGTGATGGTGGTGCAGGCCGACGGCGCGTCCTACGCGATCACGTCCAACCCGGAACTGGCCGCGCGGGCGCTGACCACCATCTCGGAGACCGGGCGCGGCGCGCTGGCGGAACTCCGGCGGCTGCTCGATGTGCTCCGCAACGAGGACGGCGACGGCGAGCCCCGCGTGCCGCAGCCGAACGCCGAAGCGCTGGTGGAGCTCGCGGAGCGGATCCGGGCGTCCGGGCTCGCGGTGAATCTGGACATCGACGGAGACCTCGGCGACCTACCCGCGGGTGTGTCGCTCGGGGTGTACCGGATCGTGCAGGAATCCCTGACCAACGCGCTCAAGCATGCCGGGCGCGGGGCCAAAGCTTCGGTGCTGGTGCACCGGAACGGGGACGTGATGGAGATCGACGTGACCGACGACGGCGCCGGGCGCGCGAACTCCTTGGTGACGGCGTCCGCTGCCGCGGGGGTACCCGGCGGGAACGGGCTGATCGGTATGCGGGAACGTGCGCACGTCTTCGGCGGCACGCTCGATGTCGGGCCCGGCGCGGGTGGCGGCTGGCGAGTGCACGCGAAGCTGCCCATAAAGTTGGCCCAGTGATACGCGTAGTGGTCGTCGACGACCAGGAGCTGATGCGGGTCGGGTTTCGGATGGTGCTGGGCGCCCAGAACGACATCGACGTCGTCGGTGAAGGCGCGAACGGCGCCGAGGCGATCAAGCTCGCCGAGGAACTGCGGCCGGACGTCGTGCTCATGGACGTGCGGATGCCGGTGCTGGACGGCGTCGAGGCGACCAAGCGGATCGTGGAGGCCGGGACGGCCCGTGTGCTGGTGATGACGACGTTCGACCTCGACGAGTACGTCTATTCGGCGTTGCAGGGCGGAGCCAGCGGATTCCTGCTGAAGGACACCCAGCCGAGCCACCTGGTGTCGGCGCTGCGCGCGGTGTCCGTCGGCGACGCCGTCGTCTCGCCGAGCGTGACGCGGCGCCTGCTGGACAGGTTCGTCGGCGCCGGCGGCACACCGATCCGGGACATTTCGACACTCGACGTGCTGACCGATCGCGAGCGCGAGGTGTTCGTGCTGATCGCGAAGGGGATGTCGAACCTGGAGATCGCTGAAGCGCTGTTCCTGTCCGAAGCCACGGTGAAGACCCATGTCGGGCGCATACTGGCGAAACTGGACCTGCGCGACCGCGTCCAGGCCGTGGTCCTCGCCTACGAAACCGGCCTCGCCCGCCCCGGCCTCGCCTGACCGAACTTCCGAATATGTCGACATGTTCCGAAGTTCAGGCCGCTAGAACTTGTGGACATATTCGGGAGCGGACGGCGGCAATGATGGCACCGGGATCTCCGTAGAGCTGCTCCTTCGTGACGATGATGAACGTCCACCCGGCGGCGCGGAAAGCGGCACGTCGACGCGCGTCCCGCTTTGCTTGGGAACTGTCCTTGTGCCATTCGCCGTCGTACTCGACGGCCAGCTTGAACTCTGCAAAAGCCAGATCAAGCCGTCCGAGGAACACCCCGTTCTGGTACACAACCACTTGGGGCACAGGGCTGAAGCCCGCCCGCACCAGCAACACCCGCAGTTCGGATTCGGGAATCGACTCCGCACGAGGATCCGCCAGCGCCACTGCTTCTCGGGCTCGCCGGATGCCATGGTCGTGCCGGTTTCGAACGAGAAGTTCAAGTGCTGCGTGATCGACCATCTTCGCTCGTAGAAGCGCGTCCAAAATACCTACGACTCTAGGGAACGATCTTCGAAGCTTGTTGTGGGTCAGGATGTCCATGGCCAGCCGCAGTGGGGAAGCCAGTAGGCCGTCCGACCACGGTTCGGCATCGATTCCGGGGATCCTGGTACGGCGGATATCCAGTCCCCGCCTGCTCAGGAACTTCGCCGACTCGGGCACGATGAACTCAACCGGGTCTCGTGCGGTGGTGAAGTCGACGCCACGCACAGCCGCGGCGGAGCAACCCGACAAGACGGCGCCTGGTGGCGCTATCAAAACAGCGCCTCTACAACGCAACTCGTGCGTCACCGGCATGAAGGCCGGTATGTGCACGTTGTGAAACAGCTGCCGGAACAGCGGGGAATAGAGCTCCTCCTTGGTCAGCATTCCCTCGCTGACCGCCTGCCCTCCGAGGAAGGGGCCGTTGATGTCTCCGAAGTCGAAATCTGGTTCGTAATCCACGCCCGTCAGGATGAGGACCACCCGCGACAAAAAACGCCCACCAAGATCAACATCACCCCAGTTATCCACACCTACGACCCCTGTGGATAACTTCCGAATATGTCGACAACTTCCGAAGTTCGGGCGCCCGGAAGTTGTCGACATATTCGGAAGTTTCTGGGGTCGGGGTGGGGTTAGGAAGTGGGGGTGAGGGCGGTGCTGAAGTCGGGGCGGGTGCCGTCCAGGTCGGTGAAGCCGTATTCGTGCATGAGGGTCCACGAGGCGAGAGTTTGGCCGGCGAAGCGGGAGACGTTCGGGTCGACGGCGAGGGCGGCGACGCCGCGGCCCAGGTAGCTGGGCGTTTCGGAGAACGCGAACTCGGCGGGTGCACTGGTGGAGACGGCGTCGCGCCAGGTCTCCTCGGTGACGCCGAAGTGGTCCAGCATCGCCTCGGACCGCAGGAAGCCGGGCGTGACGGTCATACCGATGCAACCCACCTTCGCCAGTTCGGCGCCGAGGCCGCGCCCGATCGCGCGCACACTGCACTTCGCGAGGTAGTACGGGATCCCGGTCCCGACGTAGTTGTCGTTGTCGCCGTCGGTGACCTCGATGACCAGGCCGCCCTCGCGCCGGACCACCAGTGGCAACAGCCGGTGCAGTGCGATCAGGTGAGTGTCGACCGCGTTTCGCACCAGCGTCAGCGCGTCGTCCAAATCGGATTCCCAGTACGGCCGTTCGAAGTCGGCGAACGGGTCGCCACCCCAGACGTCGTCGACCAGGATGTCGATCCGGCCGTCCACCTCGGACTCGACACGTGCCCGCAGTGCGTCCACATCGGACAGCGAGGTGAAATCGCATTTCACGGCGATTCCACGTCCGCCCGCGGCGTCGACGAGTTCCGCGGTGTCCTCGATGGTTTCCGCGCGTTTCATCGGTGACGCCGACGTGCGCGTGGTGCGACCGGTGACGAACACCGTCGCGCCGAGGCGGCCGAGTTCCACCGCGATCGCGCGGCCGCATCCCCTGGTAGCACCGGTCACCACGGCCACCTTGTTCGAAAGTTCCATGCTCACTCCTCTTTCCGGCGCCAACCCACCAGCACGGCGTCGATGTCCTGTTCCAGCCGATCCACTAGTCGCCCTTTCGGGCGAACTGACCAATCGATCGAGACCCCGTTGATCACCGACAACAACGTCCTCGCCGCCCGCGCGGGCCCCGGTGCGCCCGGCAATTCGCCGACAGCCGCGCGCACCAGGCGCCGCAACTCGTTTTCGATGGCCGCGTAGTGCTCTCCCAGCAGGGCGCGCAGTTCGGGGTCGCCGATGTCGACGCCCAACTGCCCGAGGTGGTTCGCCGTCCGTTCCGCGTCTCCCAGTCCCGCGTAGACGTTCACAGCCGCGGCGCGCAATCCGTCCAACGGGCTGCCCTCAAGTGCAGCCACAGCTCGCATCGACTCCACCGTGCGCACTGTCGTGATCCGGCTAAGTGCCTGCAACAGAAGGCTTTTCGAGCCGAAACGCTGCGCCACCGTGCCCACGGCGACCTGCGCTTCCGCCGCCACTTGGGCCAGCGTGAAACCCGGGCCGACCTGCCCGATGACCTCTTCGGTGGCGGTCAGCAACCGCTCGTCGCTGATACTTCGGGGTCTCGCCACCTGATTATTGAATCACGGTTCATTAACCACGACAAGGGGACTCCCGGGGTCACACTTCAGGGTCGACTCAGGGTCATCACGGATCGCGGCGGACCGGAATAACCGCCAAGCTACCTCTCAAGGTCGAGGACAGGTTCGGTCTTCAGGATGACGCGCCGGACCGGCCCGAGAGGCCAGGATGGTTTCGGCACGGGGGCTGGGGCAGCGACAAAGCCTCACGAGCATTGACACGGACCCGCCAGGCGTCAAAGCGGTAAACCCGCACTTAAGGAGTAGACATGATCGAGGCAGTGGGCCTCACCAAGAGGTACGGCAAGACGCTGGCGGTGAACAATCTGTCGTTCAGTGTCGAGGCCGGCCAGGTGACCGGGTTCCTGGGTCCCAACGGAGCAGGCAAGTCGACGACGATGCGGATGATCCTGGGGTTGGACAATCCGACGTCGGGACAGGTGACGATCGGGGGGAAGAAGTACCACGAGCTGAAGCAGCCCCTGCGCACGGTCGGGGCGCTGCTGGACGCGAAGTGGGTGCACCCTAACCGCTCGGCGCGGGCGCACCTGGCGTGGATGGCGAAGTCGAACAAACTTCCGGCGCGCCGCGTCGACGAGGTGCTGGAGATCGTGGGACTGACCGGGGTGGCGGGGAAACGCGCCGGTGGGTTCTCGCTGGGCATGTCGCAGCGCCTGGGGATAGCTGCGGCGCTCTTGGGTGACCCGGAGGTTCTGCTGTTCGACGAGCCGGTGAACGGCCTCGACCCCGAGGGCATCCTCTGGATCCGGAAGTTCATGCACCGGCTGGCCGAGGAGGGACGCACGGTTTTCGTCTCCTCTCACCTGCTTTCGGAGATGGCGCTGACCGCGACGAACCTGATCGTGATCGGGCGCGGTGAGCTGATTTCGCAGTCATCGACGTCGGACTTCGTCGCGAGGGCCGCCGAGAACACGGTGAAGGTGCGGTCACCGCAGCTGGGGCTGCTGCGCGACGCGCTGGTGGGAGCCAGCGCGACGGTGGTCGAGGAAGGTCCGGCGCTCGTGGTGTCGGGGATGGACAGCGACAAGATCGGTGAGCTCGCGGCGGCCAACCGGATCGTGCTGCACGAGCTGAGCCCGCACGTCGGCTCGCTGGAGCAGGCATTCATGCAGATCACCGGCGACTCGGTCGAGTACCACACCGAAATCGACGGCGCCGCCGCACAACCGCTCGCACCCACCGGCCGCTGACCGCACCGGTCACCACTGAAGGATTGAAGAGAGACCATGACTCTGCTCGCAGTTGAACGCATCAAGCTGTTCACTACCCGGTCACCGTGGTGGTGTGCGGCGCTCACGCTGATCCTCACCATCGGGTTCTCGGCGCTCATCGTCGGAAGCACCAGCGACGCCGCGTTCATCACCGTCTCCAGCGCCGAATTCGGTTACTCGTTCGGGCTGGCGGTGATCATGGTGCTCGCCGCGCTGGCGGTCACCACCGAATACCGCTTCGGCACCATCCGGACAACGTTCCAGGCGATCCCGCACCGCGGCGCCGCACTGGGTGCGAAGACCACGGTCGTCGCACTGCTCGCGCTGGTACTCGGCCTGCTCGCGGGCTTCGGCTCCTGGGCGATGGCCTACCTGATCAAGCCCGGCGGCGACCTCGCCCTGAACAGCACGGACGACTGGATCAACGTCGCCGGCATCAGCGTGGTCTACGCCTTCACCGCGGTGATCGCGGTGGCCGTCGGCATCCTGCTCCGGCACAGCGCCGGCGCGATTTCTCTGCTGCTGATCTACAACTTGGCGGTGGAGAGCCTGATCCAGCTGATCCCGAACATCGGCCCCAAGATCCACGAGTGGATGCCGTTCAACGTCGCCCACAAGTTCCTGACCGGGACAGGTGGTTCCAACGGCGGACACGGCGGCGAAAACGGGCCACCGCTGTCGACGTCGCCGCTGAGCCCGGCCTGGTCGCTGGCCTACTTCGCGGCCTTCGCGCTGATGATGCTCGGAATCGCGATCTACGTGGCCAAGAAACGGGACGCGTAGGCACCAAGAAACTCGCCACAGGGGAATCCGGCGGTCGTCACGGAATCGGGGCCGTGATACCTCGCCGGAGGTGGGGATGAAAAAGGGGAAATAGGGGAACAAGGCCCGGGTCGCTTGTCGGGGGGCGACCCGGGCCTTGTGCGGTGAATTCTGGCAGGATGAAAAAATGATCGAAGCAACCGGATTGACCAAGCGTTACGGCGCCACGGTGGCTGTGGACAAGCTGTCCTTCAAGGTCAACTCCGGGCGGGTCACCGGTTTCCTCGGCCCGAACGGCGCGGGCAAGTCCACGACCATGCGGATGATCCTCGGTCTCGACACCCCGAACGCCGGGAACGTACGCATAGACGGCAAGGACTACCGCGAAATCTACCATCCATTGAGGACGGTCGGCGCGCTGCTGGACGCGAACTGGCGGCACCCCGGGCGCTCCGCGCGTAACCACCTCCGCTGGATGGCCACCTCGAACAAGATCCCGCTCAAGCGGGTGGACGAAGTACTGAGCATCGTCGGCCTCACCTCGGTCGCCAAGAAGAAGGCCGGTGGTTTTTCCCTCGGCATGCTGCAGCGGCTCGGTATCGCGACCGCCCTTTTGGGTGATCCTCAGGTCCTGCTTTTCGACGAACCGGTGAACGGGCTCGACCCGGAGGGCATTCTCTGGATCCGGCAGTTCATGCACGCGCTGGCCGCCGAAGGCCGAACGGTGTTCGTCTCCAGCCATCTGCTGTCCGAAATGGCGCAGACCGCGCAGGATCTGGTGGTCATCGGCCGTGGCAAGCTGATGTACCAGGGCACCACGGACGATTTCGTCACCCGCGCCACCACGGAATCGGTCAAGGTTCGCAGCCCGCACCTACCGGTGCTCCGGACGGCACTTTCCGAGCGTGACGTCACTTTCGACGATCTAGGTGACTTCCTACTTGTGTCCGAAATGGACAGTGATGGAATCGGTGAGCTCGCGTTCGCCGCCGGCGTCACCCTGCACGAGCTGAGCCCGACCCGCGGTTCGCTCGAAGAAGCCTTCCTCCAGCTGACCGGCGAAGCCGTGGAGTACCACGCGGAAACCGGTGAATGATTGGTACGTGACGTGTAACACGCATTATCGTATTGCGGCGGGTTAAGACCATGTTAAGAAGATGTGGGATGCCTCACAGAGCGCAGACGTACTACCCCTGACCAGGCGATATTTAATACAACAGCTTTACAAACGCTGTTGGACAACTCAATCAGAGTCACAGCTCTACGGAGGTGACCTTTGACGGCGGATGCCAGTCGAGGAGTCGAAAGTCCCATTCCCGCTGCTCGTCGCGCTTTCAACGAGCCGCGACTGGAGCCGATGCTCGGCCTCGAATGGTCACAGGCCATCGAACTTCCCCGCGTCGCGGATTCCGCCACGCGTCCCGCCGAAATCCGGCGGGCCTGGGTGCACCGAGCCCCTGAAGATCATGTCATCGCCCTGTTCCTGGCCTCCAGCCAGACGAACGACTCACTCCCCGCGCCGTGGTGGCTGCGCGCTGTCGCGACCGGCCGACTGAATTCGCGAGCCGACGGTTTCCGGATCGAAGATCGTATTTCCCAGCTGCTCGGACCACGTCCCGGTTGGGAATATGTGCCGTGGGCCGCCGACGGCGAATCCGGTTATTGGGAATTCATGCCGTCCGAACGCGGGGCGTCGGGCCATCGCATCCCGACGACCGTCTTGAACACCGATCGCCACGACGGCTGGATCGACCTTCTTCCCGCACACAGCGGGACCACACCGGCACCCATCGCTGTCGCGGGTCTGGCCGGTCTGCGTTCCCGGCTGGGCGAGTTCGAAGCGGTCCGCTGAAAAGGCTGGTGAAGTAGAGTTCAGCTTTCCGATTTTTTTCAGGCGTGACCGGGAAGTTGAAACGTGTTGAAGAACGAGGAGCAGCCGCGCCTGCGCAGTGTGGTCAGCTATGTCCAGCGTGGTGGCCGGATGACCGTCGGCCAGCAGCGGGCGTGGGAGAAGCACTGGCCGCGGCTGGGCCGCACGGTCGGCGAACTGGCACCGGGGCCGGTCGATTTCGACGAGTGGTTCGGACGTTCCGCACCGGTGATGCTCGAGATCGGCTCCGGGATGGGCGAAACCACCTCTCAGCTCGCCGCAGCCGCGCCGGAGATCAACTACGTCGCCGCCGAGGTGTACGAAGCCGGGCTCGGCCAGCTGATGCTGCGGGCGGAGAACCTCGGCGTGACCAACCTGCGCATGATGCACGGCGACGCGGTCATCCTGCTCACCGAGCACGTCGCGCCAGGTTCGCTGGCCGGAGTGCGGCTCTTCTTCCCGGACCCGTGGCCGAAGAAGAAGCACCACAAACGCCGGATCGTGCAGCCCGAGTTCACCGCATTGGTCGCGTCGCGGCTGACTCCCGGCGGCACCTTCCACCTGGCGACCGACTGGGAGCACTACGCCGACCAGATGCTCGAGGTCGTTTCCGCCGAACCCGCCCTGCGTAACTGCTACGCCGACGAGCCAGGCGGCTGGGCTCCGCGTCCCGCGTGGCGCCCGGTCACGAAGTTCGAGAACCGCGCCCACGACGAGGGCCGGGTCTGCCACGACCTGATCTTCGAAAAGGTCTGAATGGAAACCACGTCGTACGCCCTCCCCCCGACGAAGAGGGCGTACGACGTGCTTTCCGTTATTCGTCGGCCAGCGGTTCAGCGCGCACCCGGTTCAACGCCGGTGTACAGACCGACGCCGCCAGCAGGGCGACACCCACGCCCAGCGCTACCGGCGCCAGGATCCACGGACTGAGCACGATCCCGTCCGTGTCGACGAGGCTGAACAATCCGATCCCGACACTCACGCCGACCACACCGGCGCCGATCGTGGCCACCATCGCAGGCAGCGCCGCTTCCATCCGCAACGCCCGGGACAGCACCCTCACCGGCGTTCCCGCCGCGATCAGCGCGCCGAACGTCCGGCGCCGGTCCATCACGGAACCCGCCGTCGCGACAGCCGCACTGCACCCGGCGAGCACGCCGGCCGCGATCAGGCCGATCACGGTGACACGGCGCAGGTCGGAAAGCTCGGTCTGCTGGTTCTCCAGCCGCAGTTCCCGGCTGTACACCTGCGCGCCGCCGGCGGCCCCGCCGAGCGCGGTCCGGATCACCTCACGGTTGGCGTCGGTGGACGGCACCGCGATGGTCACCCGCTCCTCCGGCGACGCAACGAGCCCCGCCGGCAATGCTGCCGGGTCGATGAGCAGTGAATACATCACGTCCCGGTCTGTGGTCTCACCCAGGAGATGCACTGGCAGCCCGGCGGACAGCGGCGTTCCCATCTCTTCGCCGCTGTTGTAGGAAATGACCGACGCTGCCCGCGTGTCGAGCGGGTACGAGCTGTAGATGCCCGGTGCCGCGTCGCAAGAGCCGATGTTGAACCTGGTCACCCGCTTAGCCGTCGGGCAGTCCATGACCAGCGCGCTGTAGGTGGTTTTCTGGCCCTCGTCGACTTGCACCGACACCTGATGGACCACCAGGCTGCGGGCCTGCTCGCCGTACTTGGCCAGCGACGCGTCGGTTCGCTCGGCGGTCTGCGCGGCGTCGGCCAGGTTGGTTTCGACGTAGAGCACCGAATCCTGGAACGCCCGGCCCCCACCGGCCTGCGCTTCGAAACTCGGCATCAGCGTCAGCGCCATCGCCCCGGCGAACACGGCGAGCACCACCCCTGCGGATGCTCGATATGCCCCCTTGGGGTCGTCACGCAGACGCCTCCCGGCCAGCAGGCCCGCCGGTTTCCGCCACACCTTGACGAAGGTTCCCCCCACCGCCGAGGTGATCCACGGGCCTACCACCGACGCCGAGCCGACCAGCAACGCGAGCCCGAAAAGGACCAGCAGCCCGCTGTTGTCACCGGCGCCGTCCGACGATGCGTACCGGATTGCCAGCAGGAAGAACAGCCCGGCGACGGGCAGCGCCAGCAGGCGCCACCAGTGCAGTGGCTTGCGGGCATGTCCACCCACCGCGCCCAGCGGGGTCGAGAACACGCGACGCAGGCCGAGCACGGCCGCGAGGCCGACGAGCAGCGGGATCGCGACGACGAGCACGATGGTCAGGCCGACCGGCAGGTTGAAGTCCGTCGCCTGCCAGGTGCCGCCGGCCCACGGCACGAGCGTCGCCAGCGCGTGCAACCCCGGGCTCAGCGCCAGCCCGACCAGCGCTCCACCGACGGCCGAGATCATCGTCTCCGCGGTGACCATGCCGGTCACCTGTCCCGGGGTGGCCCCGGCGAGCCGGAACGCGGCCAGCCGACGCTCCCGGCGCGCCGCGGTCAATCGGGCGGCGGACGCGACCAGCACCAGGCTGGGCACCAGCAGTACGACGACCCCGACACCGGAAAGCAGCTGCAACAGGCCGTCCGGCCTGGCGTCCCCGTGGGTGAAACCCATCGCCGGGGTCGCGTCGGACGGCATGTCCTCCGGTGTGTGCCCGACGAGGGCAACCAGCTGCTCCGGGAACCGCAAGGCGTCGTTACCGAGCGAACCGGCGATGTTCGGCGTGAACCGGTCCGCCAGCTGCGACGCCGGGAGCTCGCGCATCAGCTTGGCGAGCTCCGGCGAAGCCAACGTTTCACCGGGAGCGGGCAGCTTCGGCATCCCCGCCGGTAACGTCACCGAGGCGGGATCGCCCAGCGCGGCGACGTCGATGCGGGTCATCTTCCTGCCGTTGACGAAGTCCTCGCTGTACGACATCAGCAGCGGCGCGGGCACTTCGGAATTGCTCGAGTAGCCCTGTTCCTGCCACTGCGCGCGCTCGGCCCGGACCTGCGTGGCGAACGGCAGGCTGACCAGCAGCAGCACCAGTCCGGTCGCTACCGCCACGCCGGCACCGGTCAGGATCGCCGACGTCCGCGTCCGGCTGTCCACCCGAAGCACGCGCAGGGCGATTTGCACCGCGTTCATGCTGCCAACCTCGCGGCGATCAGGCCGTCACGGATCGCGACGGTGCGCGGCATCGACTCGGCGAGCTCACGGTCGTGCGTCACCACGATCACCGCGGCACCGGACTCGGCGGCCGCGTTCAGCAGCGCGTCCATGGTGTCGCGGCCGGTGCGGGTGTCGAGCGCGCCGGTCGGTTCGTCGGCGAAAATGACCTTCGGCCGGTGCGTGAGCGCACGAGCGATCGCGACGCGCTGCGCCTCACCGCCGGAAAGCTCGCCAGGGCGTCTGCCTTCCTTGCCCGCCAGCCCGAGCCGGGTCAGCCAGACACGTCCGGCCGAGACGGCTTCCTTGCGGCCGACGCCGGCGAGCAGCAGCGGCAGCGCCACGTTCTCCTCGGCCGTCAGCTCGGCGACGAGCATTCCCGACTGGAACACGAAACCGAATTCGCTGCGGCGGAGTTCGCTGCGCTTCTTCTCGTTCAGCTGATCGATCCGTTTCCCGGCAAGGAAAATCTCCCCGGCGTCGGCGCGCAGGATACCGGCGAGCACATGCAGGAGCGACGTCTTGCCCGAGCCGGACGGGCCGACGATCGCGACGGCGTCACCGGCCTCGATGTCGATGTCGATTCCGGCCAGCGCGTGCTGGGTGCCGTAGCGCTTCACCAGTCCGCGACCGGAAAGCACCACTGTCCGATCAGGACTTTGTGAGTTGGGCGTCCGCGGTTCCACCACGTTCTCCTCAAGGGTCGTCGGTCTCGATGTCGGGGCTCAGCCTCACCGATCGAGGGGTGTGTCCACTTCGGGCAGACGGCCATCGCCGGGAGCGCGGGTATCAGCCGATCGGCCGACCCGCCAGGGCCGACCGGCCAAGGTGCGAACAGTCCGGAATCCTCTAACGTCTTGTTGTGCACCCACCCGAAACGATGTCGGCCAAATTCGCCGCACTGGCGAGAAAGTTCGGGCCTGCCGGTGCCGTGCTCTTGGCGGCGCTGGTCTGCGATGTGGCCATCGTGATCGGCGCGGCGTTCGATGACTACGGCCCGCGCGGACGCGATCTCCTTATGCTGCCAGGGATCTTCGCGATTACGGCGTGCGCGTTGTGGGCGCAGAAGCGACCCGCCGTCGCGGTCTACCTCGGCACCGGGGTGCTGCTGGCGTCCAGTTTCGTGCTCCGGGTGTTCGACGTGCAGCCGTACGGGCCGGTGCTGGCGAACATCTCACTGGCCGAAACGGTCGCCGGTTTCCAGCTGGTCTACTACTGCGTGCGGCATGTGCGAGCCGGGATCGCGTTCGTCGGTGTCAGTTCGCTGGTGGTGTCCTGCCTGATCGCGGTGTCCGGCCGCTCGACGCAAGCACTGTTCGACAACCGCAAGTTCGTGATGTCCGTATTGTTCGGGTTGTTCATCCTCGGCACGGCGGTCCTGCTCGGCCTTCGATCACGGCGCAGCCATCCCCAACGCACCAACCCCTTGGTCGCGAAGATCCTCCGCGACCAAGGGCCGATCATCGGCGGACTGACGCTGTCGCTGTTCTTCGAGCTGGTGGCGACGGCGAGCGTCGGACCGCGGGCCGTCCCGATCCTCGCCTGCTCGATCGCTGCCGCCGTGCTCGCCGTGCTCGCGGTGAACACCCCGATCCCCGCCGCGCTGGGCATGTCCGGTCTGTTCCTGTTCTCCGGCCTGCTCACCGGGCAGATCAACCTCCGCAACGAATACGCGCAGGTCGGCGGGCTGACCTTCACGCAGATCGTCAGCGGGATGATCGTGGTCGTGGTCCTGATCCGAGTCGTCCAGCGGGAAAAGGCCTGGGCGGCCATCGGGCTGCTTTCGGGGGTCATCGCGATCGTCGCGATCGTGGACGCCGCGGAAAACTCGGGCGGCGCGTCACTGAGCCAGCTGGTCGTCGCCGCGCTGCTGCTGCTGGGCATCTCGGTGGCCACCGGGTTGTACCTCAAGTCGCGGGATTCCGAACGCGCACAGCTAGTGCACTCGGCGGTCACCGAAGCGCAGACGTCGGAGCGGATGGCGCTGGCGCGCGAACTGCACGACGTCGTCGCGCATCACGTGACCGGGATCGTCGTACTGGCACAGGCCGCGAAGATGTCGGCCGAGACGAACCCGAAGATCGCCGCGGAGGCACTGGGGCGCATCGACGTCGCCGGGACGGAAGCGCTGGCCGCGATGCGGCGGCTGGTGCGCAGCATGCGCGGCGAGGCTGCGGCCGGCAGCAGCGACTTCAGCGAGCAGGCGACCACCGATCTGGCCGCCGACCTGCGCAAACTCGTCGACGGCGCGAACCACGGCGTGGCCACGACCGTCGAGCTCGACCTGCCGGCGCATCTGCCGCAGGAGGTCGGGCGGTCGGCATTGCGGCTGGTGCAGGAGTCGCTGACGAACGTCGGCAAGCACGCGGCGGGGGCGAGTTCGGCGAGCGTTCTCGCCGAGGTGGCCGACGGCGAACTACACCTCCGGGTGAGCGACGACGGGAAAGAACAGGACCGGCCGCCGGTCGGAGGTTCCGGAGGCTACGGTCTCATCGGCATGCGCGAGCGAGTGGAGCTGCTGCACGGCAGGCTGTTCGCCGGACGCGGGCCGGAAGGCGGCTGGCGCGTCGAGGCCTGGTTACCGCTTGAGGGGGACTAGTGACCATCCGCGTACTGATCGCCGACGACCAGGACATGGTGCGCATCGGGTTCCGCATGATCCTCGAAGCGCAAGAGGACATCGAGGTCGTCGCCGATGTCGCGGACGGCGTCTCCGCGGTGCGCAAGGCCCGCGAACTGCGCCCGGACGTCTGCCTGCTCGACATCCGTATGCCCGGCCTCGACGGGCTCGAAGTGACCAGGCAACTGGCCGGGCCGGATGTCACCGACCCGATGAAGGTCGTCGTGGTCACCACCTTCGACCTCGACGAGTACGTGCACACGGCGTTGCGCAACGGCGCCAGCGGCTTCCTGCTGAAGGACGCCGGGCCCGCGCTGCTGATCGAAGCCGTCCGTGCGGCCGACCGCGGCGACGCGCTGGTTTCGCCGCAGGTGACCGTGCGGCTGCTGAAACATTTCAACGGCGGCCCGGTGAAACGGACCGTCGCGCCGCCGAACGAGCCGCTGACCGCGCGCGAGCTCGACGTCGCGAAGGCCGCCGCACGGGGGCTGACCAATACCGAAATCGGGGGTGAACTCTTCATGTCGCTCTCGACGGTGAAAACACACCTTGCCGCTGTTCAAGGAAAGATCGACGCGCGCAACCGGGTCGAGATAGCCGCTTGGGCGTGGCAGAGCGGAATCATGGATCAGTAACAAGAGCTCTGCCGAACGTTCGTGACCTGCACAAAGGAAGCTGGAACCCGCTTGAGGCCGAAGGCCACGCTATCGCGGCGGGTTCATACACAGTCAGTAAGCTTCCTTAGATGTCTCGTCGTTTCCGTGCCCCCGTTGTCCTGCCCGCCGACCCCGCTTGTTCGATCCTCCGCGACGCCGTGGTGGACGTCGACGACAGTGGGCGGATCACCTTCTGCGGACCGGCTTTGGACGCCCCGGATCTCGGCGGCGCCTTCGTCACCGACTTGTCGGGGATCCTGCTGCCCGGCCTGGTGAACACCCATGCCCACAGCCCGATGACACTGCTGCGCGGCATGGGCGGCGACCTGCCGCTCCTGCGCTGGCTACACGAAATCATCTGGCCGGTCGAGGCGAAGCTGCAGCCGTCGGACGTGCAGACGGGCATGCTGCTCGGCTCGGTCGAAATGCTGCGCCACGGCGTCACCATGAGCGCGGAAATGTACTTCCAGGGCGAGCAGATCGTCGACGCCGTGCTCGCCACGGGCGCCCGGGTCGTGATCGGGCCACCGATCATGGATCTGCCTGGGATGAACTGGCGCACCATGCTTGCCGACATCGACAAGTGGATCGACGCCGACGGTGTGCGTTTCGGCCCCGGAGACCGGATCGAGCTCGGCTACGGCCCGCACGCCGCGTACACGCTTCCCGTCGAAGCGCTCCGGCTGACAGCGGAGTCGGCGGCCGAGCGCGGCGCCCTCGTACAGATCCACGTCGCCGAGGCGGCGCTGGAGGACGAGAAGCAGCGCGCCGAGCACGGTTCCGTGCCGAAGCTGCTCGACGAGGTCGGCATGCTGGCCGGCCGGACGCTGGCCGCGCACGCGGTGCACCTGTCCGACGAGGACATCGCACTGTTCGCGGCGCGCGGCACCGGCGTCGCGCACTGCCCGGGCTCCAACTCGAAGCTCGCCTCGGGCATCGCCCGGCTGGCCGAACTGCGCGCGGCGTCGGTCAAGGTCGGCCTCGGCACCGACGGCCCGGCCAGCAACGACGACCTCGACCTGTGGGAGGAGATCCAGCTCTCCACCATGCTCACCCGACTGGCCACCAACGATTCCACCGCGATGACCGGGGCACAGGCGTTCCTGCTGGCCACGCGGGGAGGCGCGGAAGCCCTCGGCCGCGACGACATCGGCGCGCTCGAAGCCGGCCGCTGGGCCGACCTGGTGCACGTCGACCTCGACGACCCGGCATTCGCCGCCGGGCTCGACGTGCCCGACGAGCAGCTCATGTCGAACCTCGTCTGGGCCGCCGGATCCCGGCGCGTAAGGGATGTCTGGGTCGCAGGTGAGCAGGTCGTCGGCGAGGGCGAGTCGCTGCGCGTCGACCGGGCGAAGGTCCAGGCCAACGTCGCCGAGGTCTCCGCCCGCCTGCGTTCCTGACCCCGATCAGACGGGGCGCGGACGCAGGATGACGTCGGTGAGGTGAGCCTCGGGGCTCGCGCAGACGGCGGCGAGCACGGCGGCCGCTACGGAATCCGTGCGCAGGTAGCGGGCGGGGTCGTAGTCGTTGCCCTCGTCGGCGACGATCGTCTGCTGCATCTCGGTGTCGGTGCGGCCGGGGAAGATCGATGTCACGCGGATCCCGTGCGGCTCTTCCTCGGCACGCAGGACGTCGGCAAACGCCCTGGCGGCGAACTTGCTCGCCGCGTACGGCCCCCAGCCGGCCTGCGCGTTCAGCCCGGAGCCGGAGTTGATCACCACGACGTGTCCCTTCGCGGCCCTGAGCGCGGGGAGCAGCAGCCGGGTCAGCTCCGCGACGGCGACCACGTTGACCTCGAAGTTGTTCCGCCACACGTCGGCGTCAATCTCTTCGACCGTGCCCAGGTCGGCGACGCCCGCGGAGTGCACCAGGACGTCCAGCTCGGTGATTTCGGCGGCGGCCGCGGCGAGCGCGCCGGCGTCGGTCAGGTCGACCGCCCAGGGCCGGGCACCGGGCAGTTGCCTGCCGACAGCGGCCAGCGCGTCGGCGTCCCGGCCGCCGAGCAGCACCTGGTGCGTGGGTTCGAGGGCGTGGGCGATGGCCGCACCGATACCGCGTGAGGCACCAGTGACCAGAGCGAGTTGAGTCATGACGCTCACGCTACTAAGAGGCTCCGGCAATTGAGCGTTTGGGCGAGGTCGCGCCCAGGCGGCGCCTCGCTGCCCGGAGAAACCGGACCGGACGGTCCAGTCCAGGTCCGGTCCCTCCGAGCACCGATGCATCCACCTGGACCCGACTCGCCAATCCAAGACTCAATTGCCGGAGCCTCTTATTCGCGACGGCTCGACACCGCGGGGTCACAGGAAAACGCGCACTCACCCGTCAGTGGGCGACACCGGCAAGGTGTTCGGCGGCATGAGCCCTACGTCCAATGTGTGATCTTCGGGCCTGGTGGCGCTCAATGTCGTCGTCTGGGTGCACCCGGACGTGGGATCGGCGTCGGAATCCTTGGTGTCGTCGCCCGCGTTCTGCTTGGTGGCCGCCTGCGGCGCCTCGATGGCGAAGCACACCTGGTAGCCGCCGTCGCCGAGGTTGTCGAACAGGTACTGGCCGTCCTCGCCGGTCACCGTAGTGGTGGCGACGCCGTCCCCGCCGACGACGAGCGAGGCCTTGACGCCAGGCGCCGCGGCCTCGCCGGGGTCCTGCAGGCCGTTCTCATCGGCGTCGACCCAGGCGAATCCGCCCAGCCGTTTCACCGGCGCGACCAGGCCGAAGTCCAGCGCGAGGTCCTCGTGCTTGCTCGCGCCCAACGTCGTCATGGCCGTGCAGGCATTGCTCACGAGGTACCCGGCGACGGGTGCCGGCAGTGCTTGGGTGTCGAGGCAGACCTGGAACGTGCCACCAGCGAGTTTGTCGAAGAGGTACGTACCGTCTTCGCCGGTGGTGGCCGTTGCGACCGTCGTGCCCTTGTCGTCCTTCAGCGTCAGCTTCGCGCCTTGGACGCCGGGCTCGCCCTGGTCCGCCACGCCATTGCCGTTGGTGTCGGACCAGACGAGGTCGCCGATCTTGTCCTGTGGTTTGACCTTGATGGTCGCCGCCGCCGTCTTGTCGGCGAGCTTGCCGCCGGGGAACGTCACGCCGGTGACGGTGGCCGCGCTGGCTTTGGCGTCGTCGGCGACTGAAGCGTTCGGGTGGTCACAGGTCACTTGTTGGGTCGCGCCGGCGGCGAGGGAAAACGGCGTCCCCTTGGGCTGCGGCGCGCACCACGGATCGGTGACGGTGATGTTCGATAGCTGCTGCGTGCCCGCATTCGTCACGGTGATCCGGTATTTCGCGGTATCACCCGCCGAAATGGTGGCGAGCCCGCCCCAATTTCCCGTCACCGGATCCTGTATTTCCTTTTTCACCGTATACGCGGCGAGTTGCAGGAAAACGCAATCCCATTCGACCCGACTGTAATTGGTGCTCGCGAAGAACTTCACCGAAGCCGTCCCGGCCGGAGCCACCGATGGCGCGAAATCCTGGCGCGCGACCTTGCGATCGCTGTCGACGTCATGCGTGACCGGGAGCTTGTTTTCGAGAATCTGTTTTCCGGCGCCGTCGTAGAACTGGAGGCCGGTGTACTGACTGCTGCCCCTGGCGGCGAGCGCCGCACCGTGGGTACCCGTCCAGTCCGTGAGCGTGTACGCCCCGCCGGGAACGACGTCAGCGGCCGGGACGTCGGCGTAGGCCGTACTGACCCGGCCGTCCAGCGTCTGGATCAGCGCGTATTGGCTGCCGTCGACGCTGTACGTGCTGTCCGTGGCCAGCCGCGGCACCTGGTTGGCGGGCGTTGTCGGTGGAATCGGCACTGCCGGCGCGAACGTGTACCCGACCGGCTGGCCGTTGCCTGCCCGCTGCTCGACGCTCGGGTTGGGCGCGATGCCACCCGTGCAGCCGGCAGCCAGCTCGGGCGGAGCGGCCATGGCGGCACTGCTCATGGGGACGAACGTCCCGGCCGTGATCGCAGCCAAGAGAACGACGACCGAGTGTGCGCTGTTCACCAGAAGACTCCCTTGAAGGGCACAAAACGAAGGGGCGTCGCCAGTGCGAATACTCCCACCGGCGACGCCCGTCGTCGAATCAGTTCACTCTAAAGACTAACGAACACCAATCCTGCCGACCAATCCGAATGAACCCTTTTTCCAGACCGACACGATCGCCGGGCGAGGCTGCGTGGCGCCGCCGTCGGGCCAGTGCGAAGTCGGATTACCCGAATTCACCGCGTTCTCGCCGGGGTGCTGGACAGCGACCAGCACCAGGTGATCGGTCACCACCGGACCACAGGTTTCCGCGCCGACCGGCACCGAAAGGAACTGCTTGACGTTGCCGCGTTCCGGGCCTTCGACGGGCACCGAGAAGAGGCCGTCGTTGGCGCCGAGCGCGTTCCCGTCGGTGGAGATCCACAGGTTGCCGCGCGAATCGAAAGCGACGTTGTCGGGGCAGGAGATCGGGCTGACCTGCTCCTTGGGGAAGCCACCGAAGTAGGTGTCCGCCGCCTTCGGGTCGCCACAGACCAGCAGGAGACGCCAGGAGAACTTGGTCGCGGCCGAGTCGCCCCGGTCCTCGTCCCACTCCAGGATGTGGCCGTTCTTGTTGGCGTTGCGCGGGTTCGCCTCATCGGCAGCGCCCTTGCCCGCCGCACCGCGGTCGGTGTTGTTGGTCAGCGCGGCGTAGATGCGGCCGTTGACCGGGTTCGGCTCGATGTCCTCGGGGCGGTCCATCTTGGTCGCGCCGACCTTGTCCGCGGCCTGCCGGGTGAAGACGTAGACCTCCTCGGCAGTGAAGCCGTCCACAAAGGACTTGTCGCCACTGGCCAGCGGGATCCATTCGCCGACACCGTCGAATTCGCCGTCGGCCGGGAGCTTCCCGGTGCCGTCGATCTCGCCGGCCGGGCTGTCACCGGTGAACTTGGCGACGTACAGCGTGCCGTCGTCGAGCAGCGCCGAGTTGTGCCGTCGCGCGAGCGCGCTCTGGCCCGCCTTGTACTTGCCATCGGACACGTACTTGTAGATGTAGTCGAAACGCTCGTCGTCACCCATGTACACCGCGACGCGGCCGTCCTTGGCGATCTTGATGGTCGCCGCTTCGTGCTTGAAGCGGCCGAGTGCGGTGTGCTTGATCGGCGTCGAGTTCGGGTCGTTCGGGTCGATCTCGACCACCCAGCCGAACCGGTTGGACTCGTTGGGCTCCTGCGCGAGGTCCCAGCGCTTGTCGAAGCGCTCCCACTTGCGGGTGGACGCCGTGCCGGAGAAGCCGTACCGCTTGAGTCGGGCCAGCGCGACCGGATCGGTGACCGAGTTCGTGTTCGCGAAGTACTGGTTGAAGTTCTCCTCGCCCGACAGCACGGTGCCCCACGGCGTCACGCCGCCCGAGCAGTTGTTCTGCGTGCCGAAGACCTTGCGGCCGGTCGGGTCGGCGGAGGTCTTCAGGTACTTGGAGCCCGCGGCGGGCCCACGCACCTCGAACTGGGTGTTCAGCGTGATCCGCCGGTTGTACTTGCTCGGCACCGCGCGCAGCGCGCCGAACAGTGGGTCACGGAAGGTCTGCACCACGGACAGGCCGTGCGCGGCCCACGCGATCTTGACCTGTTCCTCGGTCGGGTTCGCGGGGTCGTACTGGTCGACCGGGAACATGTGGATCTCGGTGGTGTACTCGTGGTTCACCACGAGCAGGTTCCGGATGCCCAGCGCGTCCTGCGGGATCAGGCCGACGAAGTCGTTGTTGTAGCCGAACTGCTTCGCCTGCGCAGCCGCGGTCTGCTTGGCGAAGTCGAACTTCGGCGCATCCGCCTCGACGGCGTCGCCCCAGCGGATGACCACGCTCTGGTCGTAGCCCTTGGGGATCGTCACCGCGTCGAAGTTGTTCGGCGGGACGACGTCGAAGTCGGTGCCGGGCACCGGGCGGCCGGGGTTCGGCTGGGACGAGCCGGTGGCTACGTGCGCTCCGGTGGCGGGCGAAGCGGCCGCGGTGCCGGACAGCGCGGCGAACCCGCCGGCGGCCGCGGCCATGACCGCACCCGCCTTGAGGGCACCTCGGCGGGACACCACGTCTTTGACGACGTCGCCGAAGTACTCGTTGTCGGACGTGTTCGGCTCGGGGTGCGCACACGCGTTGCCACAGCGGTATTCGCAGGTCACAGACGATCGGCCGCCCGCATGGGGCGCGAACAAGGGCAGCAAGCGCCCAGGCTCGAAGGACACAAGGCCTCCAGGGTCACTAGTTCGGGAACGCGCTGACGCTAAGCGCCCAAAACGAGCCGACCAGGACATCCAGGTGAACAAAGGATGTATTGACCCTTCGGAGCCGAATGCTCTCAGAACTCTTCGCCCACCAGCGCCTCCTAGTTCTCCAACAGTTTTCGCAGTGCCGGAAGCGCGGCTTCGATCGCCGCCCGGTCGCCGTCGTCCAGCGTCAGCAGCCGTTCGCGGAGGAATTCCTCCCTGGCGACGACGAGCTCGTCGTAGAACCGGCGCCCTTCCGGGGTGACCTCCACGAGCACGGCGCGCCGATCCGCTGGATCCGCCGCGCGGCTGACCAGCCCGAGCCGCTCCAGCCTGCTCACGACGTCGGTCATCGACGGCATCCGCACGCCCTCCAACTCGGCGAGCGCACTCATCCGGCGCGGGCCGTCGGTGACCAGCTCCCTGAGCACCGAGCCCTGGGTGAGGGTGAGCTGGTATTGCGGAGTTTCCCGGCGGACGACGTAGTACAGCCGGAAGACCAGCGGGCGCAGTTGTTGGGCCAGTTCGGCCACTCCGGAGATCACTTAGTAATGCTAACAAATTTAACTTAGCTTGCCTAAGTAGTACCGGCCACAAGGTACGGTCGCGGTCATGGATGCGGTGGTTTTCGACCTCGACGGCGTACTGGTCGACTCGGAGCGGACCTGGGACGAAGTGCGGCGGCGAATCGTCGCCGAGCACGGCGGCACCTGGACGGCGGAGGCGACGCGCGCACAGCAGGGGATGAGCACACCGGAATGGGCGCGCTACCTCGTCGAAGAACTGGGCGCGAAGCTGACACCGGAGCGGATCGCCGAAGTCGTGATCTCGGCGATGGCCGAGCGCTACGCCGAGGGCCCGCCGGTGATTCCCGGCGCCGCCGAGACTGTGCGAGCAGTGGCGTCGCGCTATCCGGTGGCCATCGCGAGTTCGTCGCCACCGGTGCTGATCAAGGCGTTCCTCGAGGCCACCGGGCTGACCGGGCTGGTGCGCGTCGCGTTGTCCAGCGAGCAGGTCGCCGCCGGGAAGCCGGCGCCGGAGGTCTACCTGGAGGCCGCGCGGCAGTTGGGTTTCGAGCCGTCGGCCTGCGCGGCAGTAGAGGACACCACCAACGGGCTGCGATCGGCACTCGCCGCCGGGATGACGGTCTACGCCGTGCCGAACCCGCATTTCCCACCGGATCCGGCCGTCCTCGCGCAGGCGGCGAAGGTGCTTGACGACATCACTGACCTGCCGAAGGTTCTCGGCTAGAAACGCGAGCGGCCCGCGCACCCGACCGCCGCCAGCACCAGGGTCGCCGGTCGCGGGGTGCTCGTCACCGGCTGCGTCGGCCCCGCGGACGGGGTGCTCGAGGTCTGGGTCGACGGGACCAAGCGCGCTCGCGTCGACACGTACCGCTCCTACAGCGGCTGCGGGGTGCGGCTCGCCCGGCTCGCCACCGCCGCCGGGCAGCACCGGGTGCAGCTG
>JAVXWP010000158.1:0-3368 GCA_032230695.1 Actinomycetota bacterium
CGAGATCGTTGCCTCAGTCAACGAGGTGCTGAGCGAGCTGGCCGCGATCGTCGGGGCGCAGCCGGGGGTGCTGGCGATCACGGCGCAGGGGGACGGGCTTTGGTTGGTGGACTCCGATGGACACCCGGTCCGGCCGGCGATCTCCTGGCTGGATGCGCGGAGTAGTTCGATTCTGGCGCGCTGGACGGCTGAGGGTGTCGACGAAAACGTTTTCCGGGTTTCCGGCAACCGGATGTTCCCGGGGGCTTCCGGGCCGCTGCTGGCCGCAGTACTGGGTGAGGAGCCGGAGGTGCTTGCTCGCGCTCACACTGCGGCGTACTGCAAGGACGTGGTGATGCAGCGGCTCACCGGGGTCCGTGCGACCGATGTCTCCGATGCGTCCGCGCCCTTCCTGGATCCGCGGACCGGCCGATACGACGATGCCGCCTTGGCTGCTTGTGGTCTGGAGGAGTGGCGGCATCTGCTGGCACCGGTTGAGCCTGGTCCAGTCGGTGAGCTGACGGATCCGACTGCCGGTTTCCCCATGGGAACACGGGTTTCCTCCGGTCCGTACGATCTGCCCGCGGCCGCAACCGGTGCCGGCGTGACCAAGGTCGGCGACGCTCTGCTGACAGTCGGTACGACGCTCGCGTGTCAGGTGGTCACCCAGGAGTTGCCAGTGGATGGCGAACCCGCAGGGCTGTTCCTGGGGACCTGGACGCCAGGGACATGGTTGCGGGCGATGCCGGCCATGGTCGGTACGGCGGCGCTCGACCGCGTGCTCGCCCTCGTGGGACTCGGAACCGATCAGTTGGCCGGTCTGCTCGCGGAAAGCCCGGCCGGTGCTCGAGGTGTGACCGTCCTGCCCTACTTCTCTGAGGCAGGAGAGCGTGCGCCTTTCGTGGAGACCGGAGCACGGGGGACCTTCGACGGGATCGATCTGTCGACCACGAAGGCGGATCTGGTGCGCGCGACTTGTGAGGGGATCGCCTACGCAGCCAGACATTGCCTGGAAGCGGCCGGCTGGACGGGGCGCGTGACGGTCTGCGGCGGCGGCGCGCGGAGTACCGAATGGACTCAGATCCTCGCCGATGTGCTCAACCGGCCGCTGCACACTACGGACGCGTCGCAGGTCGCTGCGCGAGGAGCCGTCATCAGTGCGCGGCGTGCGGCCGCACCGGAAAGCACCGGGTCGGAGTGGATCGCGACGACGCGGCAACTGGATCCCGACCCGGCTCGCGCTGCCTTCTACGACGAGGGATACGCCCACTACTTGCGCCGCATCGCGTTCGCCCGGCCACGCTGGGCCGACCCGGCACCCCAATGATCGAGAGAACCAGGAGCCCGATGAGAACCGTCCGTGCGCTGCTCGCCGGTGACCATTTCGTCCGCAACGACCTGCTGGCGGCCGAGCTCGGCAAGCTGCCGGGGGTGAGCTTCGATTTCCGCGAGATCACGTTGCCCTGGCCGCTCACGCCGTACGGGCGGGTGGCCGAGGTGGACGAGGCCAGCGACGCCGAGGACCAGTTGATCGAGGCGCTGCCCGGCGTCGAGGTGGCCGTCACGCAGATGGGCCCGTTCACGGAGCGAGTGCTCGCCGCGGCGCCGGACCTTCGCTTCCTGGTCTGCTGCCGCGGCGGTCCGGTGAACGTGAACGTTCCCGCGGCCACCAAGCGCGGGATCATCGTGTCGTCGACTCCCGGCCGTAACGCCGGCGCCGCGGCCGAGCACGCTGTCACCTTGATGTTGGGGGCCCTGCGCAACCTTCCCCGGCTCCAGCGCACGCTGGAAGAGGGCGAGTGGCGCAGTGATCTTTATGCATACGACGAATGCGGTGGCGAACTGGACGGTGCGACCGTCGGGTTGATCGGCTTCGGCGCGATCGGCAGTCGGGTCGCGCGGGTGATGCTCGCCTTCGGCGCCCGGGTGCTGGTGAACGACCCCTTCATCTCCACCGTACCGGAGGGGATCGAGGTGGTCGGGCTCGACGAACTGCTGCGACGCTCCGACGTGGTCAGCCTGCATGCCCGGCTGACAGAGGAGACTCGGGGCATGATCGGTGCAGAACAACTCGCGCTAATCCCGCGCGGCGGCGTACTGGTGAACACGGCGCGCGGTGGACTGCTCGACTACGACGCAACCGTCGACGCACTCGAATCGGGACAGCTCAGCGCCGCAGCCTTCGACGTCTTCCCGACCGAGCCGCTGCCCGCCGACTCACGCCTGCTGACGGCACCTCATGTCGTCATGACCCCCCACCTGGCCGGCGCCACCCGCCAAACCGCCCACCGAGCAGGCTCGATCGCCGCCGAAGCAGTAGCCGCCTACCTAGCCGGCCGCGATCCGGTAGGCCTCGTCTCATGAGACTTGCCACCTCCGACACCTGGCTCGAACTGCTTCTGCTGTTGATCGCGTTCGTGCTGTCGATGCTGATCGGCATCGAACGGCAGATCCACCAGAAGAGCGCCGGCGTCCGGACCCACACCCTCGTCGGCACCGGCGCCGCGGTCTTCACGCTGGTCTCCGGGTTCGGCTTCTCGAACGTGCTCGGGACCGACGTCAACCTCGACCCGTCCCGGATCGCGGCCCAGGTCGTCTCCGGCGTCGGCTTCCTCGGTGCCGGGGTGATCTTCATGCGCCGCGACATGGTCCGCGGCCTCACCACTGCGGCCACGATCTGGATGACGGCCGCGATCGGGATGGCCTGCGGCGCCGGGATGCCCGTGCTCGCAGTGGCGGGGACTGCCTTGCACCTGTTGGTCGTCGGCCCGTTCACCCGGCTGACCCGTTACCTGCCGTCGCCCGACCGCCGCAAGATCGTCGCCGTCCGGTACCTCGACGGTTCCGGCGTACTGCGGGCGATCCTGCACACCGCGACCTCGATGGGATTCGAGGCCTCGGTGCTCGCCACGGAGGTGCATCGCGAAGACGGCGAACAGCAGGTCCGGGCCTCGATGCGGTTCACCGGCCGCGCGCCACTGCAGAATCTCGTGCTGGCCCTCGACGACCTCGACGGTGTCACCGGCGTGCGGTTGCGTGACGATGATGACGACTGATGTGATTTCGATGAGAAAATCACAGGGATTATCTATACCTAACCATCATCTGGTGATAATTACACGGGATGTGCACTGCTGACGTCAAGGAGCTTCTGGCTCTGGCTGCCACTCTTGCAACGGCGGCGGGGGTGGAATTGCTGGCCAGGCAGGCCGCTTTCAGCATTGATGGGCCTGCTGTCGAGACCAAGAGTTCAGCCAGCGATCCCGTCACCGCCGCCGATCGCGCGTCCGAGAAGCTGATCGCCGACGGCCTGGCCGCGGCCCGGCCCGATGACGGACTGGTCGGTGAGGAGGGCGCCTCGAAGGCCTCGGTCTCCGGCATCACCTGGG
>JAVXWP010000163.1:0-8942 GCA_032230695.1 Actinomycetota bacterium
GATCTACCGCGCACCCGATGAACCTCACCTGTCTGAAGTGACACCTGAGCCACTCGATGGACAGGAGATTGCTCCTAGCCGTATAGTCCGCGTGGAATAAACGACGAGGACTTATCCACGGGGAGTAATCGATCATGCCCGCCGCGAAGCTGACCACGCTCGCCGTCGCTGTGCTGGAGCTGTTGCACGAGAAGCCGATGCACCCGTACGAGATGTCGCAGCTGATGCGGGAGCGCCATGTCGACACGCGGGTCAAGCTCAAGGCGGGCTCGCTCTATCACACGGTCGAACGCTTGCTGAACAACGGTTTCATCGAGATCGTCGACACCCAGCGGGACGGGCGGCGGCCGGAACGCACGGTGTACGGGATGACCGATGCGGGACGCTACGCGTTCGTCGCGCGTGCGCAGAGCATGCTCGGCACGCCCGCCGAGGAATACCCCGAGTACCTGAGCGGGCTGGCCGTGCTCGACGAACTCGGCCCGGAAATAGCCATGACCCGGGTGCGGCACCGCATTTTCCTGCTCGAAGCGGAGACCGCTTCAGACCAGATGATCGTCGCCAGGCTGCGCGAAATGAACCTGCCGGAGATCTACTGGCTGGACTGGCGCTACACCACCGCCCGCCGGGCCTTCGAGCTCGAGTGGACCAAAAAGCTGTTGGAAGAACTGGAATCCGGCGCGATTCCGTTCGTGAAGGCCGGGCCGACGGCGGCCGCGACCGCACACACACTGGGGAAACCTGTCTCGAAGGAAGACGAACAATGACCAAGCAACCCAACCCGTGGGCCGCGCTTTCCGCGCTGTGCCTGGGTTTCTTCATGATTCTGCTGGACACGACCATCGTGTCCATCGCGATCCCCGCGATGCTGAGAGAGCTTGACGCGGGACTCAACTCGATCGTCTGGGTGATCAGTGTCTACCTGCTGACCTATGCGGTGCCGATGCTGTTCACCTCGAGGCTCGGGGACCGGTTCGGGCCCAAGCAGGTGTTCCTGGCCGGGCTCGTCGTGTTCACCGCGGCGTCGCTGTGGTGCGGACTGTCCGGCACGGTCGAGACGCTGATCGTGGCACGCGCGTTCCAGGGTATCGGCGCGGCGCTGATGACGCCGCAGACGCTCGCGTTCATCACGCACCTCTTCCCGCCCGCCAAGCGCGGTCCGGCGATGGGTATGTGGGGCGGGATCGCGGGGCTGGCCACGATCACCGGCCCACTGCTGGGCGGCGTGCTCGTGCAGCACTTCGGCTGGGAGTGGATCTTCTTCGTCAACGTGCCGATCGGGGTCATCGCGATCGTGTCGACCATGGTCCTGGTGCCGAATTGGCAGCCGAAGCACTCGCACTCGTTCGACGTCCTCGGCATCGTCCTGTCCGGTATCGGACTCTTCCTGATCGTGTTTGGTGTCCAAAATGGACAGCAATACGACTGGGGCAAGGTGACCGGCCCGATCACGGTGTTCGAGATCATCGGCGCCGGTGTGCTGTTCCTCGTCGGATTCACGGTGTGGCAGCGGTACAACCGCGCCGAGCCACTGCTTCCCTTGCAGATCTTCAAGAACCGCAACTTCTCCGCCGGCACGCTCACCGCGACGACGGTCGGATTCGCCATGACGGGCATGTTCATCCCGCTGGTGATCTACATCCAGTCGGTGATCGGCCTGACGCCCACGCTGGCCGGGCTGCTGACCGCGCCGATGTCGCTCCTCGCGGGCATCATCGCGCCCTTCGTCGGGCGCGCCTCCGACAAGGTGAACGGCAAGTACCTGGTGATGGTCGGCCTCGGTTCGCTCGCGGCGGGCCTCGCCGTCATCGCGTTGCAGGCCGAACCGACGACCAGTTCGTGGGCGCTGATCCCGGCTCTGCTCCTTTGCGGACTCGGTATCGGCTGCATCTTCTCGCCGATGAGCAACGTGACCATGGGCTCGGTCGAGCCGCGCCTCACCGGGACCGCGTCAGGCATCTTCAACACGTCCCGGCAGGTCGGCGGCGTGCTCGGCGCCGCGGCCATCGGCGTGCTGCTGCAGGCCAGGATCACCGCGTCCATCACGGAAGAGGCGGCCAAAGCGGCGTCCGCGCTCCCGGAGCAGTTCCGCGCGCCGTTCCTCGATGGGATCAGCCGCGCCGCGTCTTCGACGAGCGAGTTCGGTGGGAGCGCGGCCGCATCCGCTCCCACCGGTCTCCCGGCCAACGTCGCCGCGAAGGCCCAGCAGCTCGCCGAGCAGGTAGTCCACAGCGGACTCACCGACGCGACGAAGGTGACGCTGATCCTGCCGATAGCGGTGCTGCTGCTCGGTATTTTCGCCGCCGCGGCGATGAAGCCCACCGCTGGGCGCCCGGCGCCCTCAGCTCCCGAGCCGGAGCCCGCCACCGCGTGAGAAACGCGATGAACGTACCTTTCCCAGCGTCCCGCGCCGGGGCTCGAAAGGTCCGTTCGTAGCGCCGATCAGTGCTACCTGCGGTAGCTGGAATCGATTCCGTCACCCGCACGGTCATAGGTCACCGTCGAGCCCTTCCCGGCCTCTGACTTGATGCCGTCGAGGATGGTGGTCGTCCACAAACGATCCTGATATGTTGCGCGCCACAACAAACTAGCTCGATTGCGGAGTGCTCTGGGTCACAATTCGGCAACGGTCACTGTCCGCTAACGTCCACCCGGTGCACTTCGTCTTAGCCTCCGCGTCCCCCGCCCGCCTCGCCATCCTGCGCGCCGCGGGCATCGATCCGAGCGTCGTCGTCTCGGGCGTGGACGAGGACGCCGTCGCCGCCGCACTGACCGATCCGAGCCCGTCCGAGCTGGTCACCGCCCTGGCCATGGCGAAAGCGGAGGCCGTCGTCGCGACCGTCGCCGGCACGCACACCGACGCCGTCATCGTCGGCTGCGATTCGATGCTGTCGATCGGGGGCGAGATGCTCGGCAAGCCCGGCACCCCGGAAATCGCGCGGGCACGCTGGACCGACATGGCCGGCAGAACCGGTGAACTTCTCACCGGGCACGCGATCATCCGCATCGATGGCGGGGTACGCGCCAAGGACACCTCGGGCAGTCAGACCACGGTGGTCCGGTTCGCCGATCCCACCCCCGCCGAGCTCGACGCGTACATCGCCACGGGCGAGCCGCTCGCCGTGGCCGGCTCGTTCACTTTGGACGGCCTGGGCGGCTGGTTCGTCGAGGGCATCGACGGCGATCCGTCCAGCGTCATCGGCATCAGCCTGCCGCTGACACGGCGGCTGCTCGCCGAGGTCGGTGTCAGCGTCGTCGATCTTTGGCGCAGTTCCACATCCTGAGAGCCGTCCCACACGGATGGGTGATTTGGAAGAGTCCTCCCTTGCTTGGCGTTGCCAATACCCGGCAAAGCAGCAAATTTCACCCACCGGAGCGGCCCTGTGTCTTTCATACGGACCTACAACAAACCGAGGGTCTTCGCGGCGGCCGTTCTCGGCTCGCTCGTCCTCGGCGCACTACTCGGAGTCATCGCCCGAACGGCCGAAGCCACCTGGTTGACAGACACCCTGGACCAGATCGGCTCGATTTTCACCACCCTGTTGCAGATCGCGGTCATCCCGCTGGTCTTCACCGCGATCGTCGTCGGCATCACGAGTCTCCGGAAGCTCGGCGGCGGAAGGACGGCCGCGCGACTCGGCGGCAAGACGCTGCTGTGGTTCGCGATCACGTCGTTCATCGCCTCGATCATCGGCATCGTGGTCGGCCTGCTGTTCAACCCCGGCAACGGCGGGCTCGCCGCCGGGGTCGCGGCCACCGCCAAGAACGCCGACAAGGCGGCGAAAAGCGTCAGTAACTGGGGCTCGTGGGACGCGTTCATCAACGGGCTGATCCCGCAGAACTTCTTCTCCGCGTTCTCCGAAGGCGCCACACTGCAGGTGCTGTTCCTGGCGGTGCTCATCGGCGCGGCGGCCTACAGCCTCGGCGACAAGGCGAAGCCCTTCGTCGACTTCACGAACAGCGCCTTCGAGATCATCCAGCGCTACCTCGGCTGGATCGTCCGGCTCGCCCCGATCGGCATCCTGGGCCTGATCGGCGCGGCGGTGTCGAACTACGGCGACTCGCTGTTCAAGCCGCTGCTGTCGGCCACCCTCGCGGTGTACGTCGGCAGCCTGCTGGTGCTCTTCGTGGTCTACCCGCTCCTGCTCCAGTTCGTCGCCAAGGTCAGCCCGCTGACGTTCTTCGCCAAGGCGGGCACGGCCATCCAGTTCGCGTTCGCTTCGCAGTCCTCGGCCGCGACGCTGCCGCTGACCCGGCAGTCCGCGGTGAACCTGGGCGTCAACCCGGGCTATGCGGCCTTCGCCACACCGCTGGGCAGTGCGACCAAAATGGACGGTTGCGCCGCGGTGTTCCCGGCCGTCGGGACCATTTTCATCGCGAACATCGCCGGGATTTCGCTGAACATCGGCCAGTACGTGCTCATCGTGGTCGTCGCCGTGCTCGGCGCGCTGGCCACCGCAGGCACCACGGGCTGGCTGACCGCACTGACCCTGACGACGTCGCTGGTCGGGCTCGACCCGGCGCAGGTCGCGCTCGGCATCGCGCTGATCTACTCGGTCAACCCGATCATGGACATGATCCGTACGGCGACGAACGTCGCCGGTCAGATCGTTGTCCCGGTGATCGTCGCGCGCAGCGAAGGTCTGCTCGACGACGACGTGCTCAACGCGCCGGCCACGCTTCCCGTGCCGGACGCCGCCACCCCGGAACCGGAGCCCGCGAAGCCGTCCGAGCCCGAGAAGGCAGGCGCTTCCGCCTAGCCCCTCCGCACTCAAGGGGGGCATCAAGGGACCTTTACTGCCGCGAAACGGTAGTAAAGGTCCCTTGATGCCGCTTCAGGGGCAGGCTCGGACGTCGGACTTGACGAGTTTGATGTCGGGCCAGCCTCGCACCTGCGACGGCGAGGTGTACTTCTTCGTGCAGCCCAGTTGCGTGCCGTCGAGGTCGAACACCGCCGCCAGTACCGGGGCCGCCGCGCAGCTCGCCGAACCGGGCAGTTTGCCGGGGCATTCGTGCCGCACCACGATCACTTCCGCCGAGCTGTCGCCCACCGCGTCGGACAGCGAAATGTTGTTGGCGTCGGAGAAGTAGGGCTTCTCCATGGCTTCCCAGCTGTCGCCGCGGTAGGAGAGCACCTCCCCCATCATGCCGCCGTCGCTGGTGCCCCGGACGAGACAGGACACGATCACACCTTCCTGGCATCGCAGCGAATCCGGCCCCAGCCGAGTGCCGATCGCGGAGATCGTCATCTCTATCGAGGTGTTCGCGGCTTCGGGGCCGAGCCGCACCCGTCCCGAACTGCCGTCCGGAGCGGCCAACAGGGCCACCTCCATGCCACCGACGCTCATCGCTGCCAGCTGCACACATGGCACCTGACCGCAGTTCGGCTTCACCGGAGCGATACCGGCCGCTTGGTCGGCGCCTGGCGCGTCGGTCACCGGCACATCGGCGCGTGCCCGCAGCACCGCGACGGCGATCAGCACGCCGACTGTCACCACCGCCGCGACCAGCACGGTGACCAGCACAGAGCGTGGCGCCCGCGCCCCGGAGTTCTGCATATCCGAGACTGTAAGCGATCTCGCTGAGCGTGCTCGTCTATGTTGTCACAGTGACGAATCCGATTCTTCCTTCCGCCCTGTACCTGCCGACCGGGGGCTTCACCCAGGCCGAGGACACAGCGGCGTCGATAGAACTGCGCAACACCGACGACGGCAAAGTGGCTTTGGTGGCCTTCTCCTCGCTGGCCCAGCTGACGTCGTGCTGCGGCAAGGACCAGCCATGGGTCCTGGTCTCGACCAAGCATCTGCCGAAGCTCCACGCCGCCCGCCCCTACGACGTCATCGTGCTGGACACCCCGCTTCCGAGGAATCTGCGGCACACCGGCGCGCTGGTATAACGGATTCCCCGGGTGGTCCGTCTCTCACTCCAACCGGGGCGATCCATCACTAAACTCATTTCCCTGGCCGCCGGAGGTTCACCGCCGGCCCGTCGCAGGTGTCGACGACTGAAGGAGGTAGGCGTGCCCGAGCAGGCCAGCGCGAAGTTAGGCGGACCTGTGACCAAGGTCCTCGTCGCGAACCGCGGTGAGATCGCGGTCCGGGTCATCAGGGCGGCGAAGGACGCCGGCCTGGCCAGCGTCGCCGTGTACGCCGATCCAGACCGTGATGCTCCGCACGTCCGGCTCGCCGACGAAGCGTTCGCGCTGGGGGGCACCACGGCCGCCGAGAGCTACCTCGTCTTCGACAAGCTGCTCGACGCCGCGAAACGGTCCGGCGCGGATTCGGTGCACCCCGGTTACGGCTTCCTGTCCGAGAACGCGGACTTCGCGCAGGCCGTGATCGACGCCGGGCTCACCTGGATCGGCCCGTCCCCGCAGGCGATCCGCGACCTCGGCGACAAGGTCACCGCGCGCCACATCGCGCTGCGGGCCGGTGCGCCGCTGGTGCCAGGCACGAAGGACCCGGTCGAGACGGCCGACGAGATCGTCGCGTTCGCCAAGGAGCACGGCCTGCCGGTCGCCATCAAGGCCGCGTTCGGCGGTGGTGGCCGCGGGCTGAAGGTGGCGCGCACCATCGAGGAGATCCCCGAGCTGTTCGAGTCGGCTACCCGGGAGGCCATTTCCGCGTTCGGCCGCGGCGAGTGCTTCGTGGAGCGTTACCTCGACAAGCCACGGCACGTCGAGGCGCAGGTCCTCGCCGACCAGCACGGCAACGTGATCGTCGTCGGCACCCGCGACTGCTCGCTGCAGCGCCGCCACCAGAAGCTTGTCGAAGAGGCCCCAGCGCCGTTCCTGACCGACGAACAGCGCGCCACGATCCACAAGTCCGCCAAGGCGATCTGCGCCGAGGCGGGCTATTTCGGCGCCGGCACGGTCGAGTACCTGGTCGCGGTCGACGGCACGATCTCGTTCCTGGAGGTCAACACCCGGCTCCAGGTCGAGCACCCGGTGTCGGAAGAGACGTCCGGTATCGACCTCGTGCGCGAGATGTTCCGCATCGCCGAGGGCGAGAAACTGCGCTTCACCGAGGACCCTGAGCCGCGCGGCCACTCGATCGAGTTCCGCATCAACGGCGAGGACGCCGGACGCGGTTTCCTGCCCGCACCCGGCACCGTGACGAAGTTCGTCGCGCCGTCGGGCCCGGGTGTCCGCGTCGACTCCGGCGTCGAGTCCGGCACGGTGATCGGCGGCCAGTTCGACTCCATGCTGGGCAAGCTGATCGTCACCGGTTCCGACCGGCAGAACGCGCTCGAGCGCAGCCGCCGCGCGCTGGCCGAGATCGTCGCCGAGGGCATGGCGACCGTGCTGCCGTTCCACCGCGCGATCGTCGACGACCCGGCGTTCATCGGCGACGAGAACGGCTTCAGCGTGCACACCCGCTGGATCGAAACCGAGTTCGACAACCAGATCCCGCCGTTCGTCGCGCCGGACGCGCCAGAAGCCGAAGACGAGCAGCCGCGGCAGAACGTCGTCGTCGAGGTCGGCGGACGCCGTCTCGAAGTCTCGCTGCCGGGCAACTTCGCGCTCGAAGGCGGCGGCGGCACGGCGGTCAAAGCCAAGCCGCGTAAGCGTGCCGGTGGCACCAATGCCGCCGTCAGTGGTGACGCGGTGGCCGCGCCGATGCAAGGCACCATCGTCAAGGTCGCCGTCGAGGAGGGCCAGCAGGTCGAAGCCGGTGAGCTGATCCTTGTCCTCGAAGCGATGAAGATGGAAAACCCGGTCACCGCACACAAAGCGGGCACAGTGACCGGACTTTCGGTGGAAGTCGGCGCAGCCGTCACCCAAGGTTCGGTGCTTCTGGAACTGAAAGACTAGAAACAGTTCTAACATCGGTGGGGTGAGTACAGACCCTTCGCAGAACCTCCGCATCAGCGACCTCGACCGCGAGGCCGCGCTGCAAGCGCTCGGCGAACACATGAGCGTCGGGCGAATCGACCTCGAGGAGTACGGCGACAGGTCTGCCGAGGTCACCACGGCGAAGACCCGCGCCGACCTCGCCGACGTCTTCGAGGATCTGCCGGAGCCCCACCCGAAGCTCGACAATGCTCCCGCCCAGCCCGCCGCGGCCACGGCAGTCGAGCCTGTTGCCAAGCGTGACGTGATCACGACGTGGGCGGATCGGCCGCTGGCGCAACGGCTCACCTCGGCGGCCGTCCCGGTGGCCTGGGCCGCCGGGATCGTGCTGTTCTTCGCGGCCGGGCACATCTGGCTGTGGTTCCTGCTACCGGTGGCCGTCACCGCGATCGGCCGCGGGCTGTGGGGACAAGAGTGGGAACACGGCGGCGACGGCCGTGGTCACGACCGGCACCGTGACAGGGATGAACGTCGTGCTCGCCGTAGGGGTATTGCGGACTGAGCACCGTAGGATCATGACGTGAGCGACCGAGCGAGCATGCGCATCAGCGACGCTGAGCGCGAGGATGCCCTGGAGGTGCTTGCGGAGCACGTCCGCACCGGCCGGCTGGACATCGACGACTACGGCTCGCGGTCGGCGAAGGTCAACACCGCCAAGACAGTTCGTGAGCTGGAGCCACTGTTCGACGACCTGCCCTCACCCCGGCCGAGTGTGCTGATCGCCCGCGCGGTGCCCGAGGCGCAGCAGCGCGACGGCAAGCCCGTGCGCTGGATGAACGTCAGCGCGCTCCCGGTCGCCGCGGCCGTCGCGTTCGGTGTGCTGTTCCTCACCCGCAACTTGATCGTGGCGCTGGTGGCGGCTTCGGTGATCGCGTTCTACTTCCTCACCCGGCGCCACTGAGCCCGAGAAGTAGGGTTGGGCCATGACTTCCGGGGAGCTAGCGCGCGCGACGGCCATGCTGGATTCGATGATCCTCGCGGACGGGCACAACGACCTGCCTTGGGCGCTGCGAGACAGGTCCGGGCCGAACCCGGTCGCCGCGGTGGCGGGAACCGATCTCACGGTGTCGCAGCCTGACTTGCACACGGA
>JAVXWP010000002.1:0-12471 GCA_032230695.1 Actinomycetota bacterium
AACGCCTACCGCGCCAAGAAACGCACCGAACCCGCCAGCACCCACCACACCAGCCCACCCACCATCAGACTGCGCGGACTCACCCGCACAACCTGATCAACCTAAGCTACGTGGCATTGGGTTAGAACCCCGCGAAACACTCACGAGTGGGTGTCAGGCAGAAGCCTCGGGGCGGCCGTCGGCGGCCCAAGAGGTGTGGAACGAGCCTTCGGAGTCCACCCGGCGGTAGGTGTGCGCGCCGAAGTAGTCCCGCTGGCCCTGGACGAGCGCGGCCGGGAGACGCTCCGCGCGCAGGCCGTCGTAGTAGGCCAGTGCGGTCGAGAAGCCCGGCGTCGGGATGCCGAGGCGGACGGCCGTGGCGATGACCGAACGCCATGAGTCCTGCGCGTCCTCGACGGCCTTGCGGAAGTTGCCCGCGGTCAGCAGGGTCGGCAGGCCCGGCTCGTCGGCGTACGCCGCGGTGATGTCGTTGAGGAACTTCGCCCGGATGATGCAGCCACCGCGCCAGATCGACGCGACCTTGCCGAGGTCGATCTCCCAGCCGTACTCCGCGCCACCGGCCTGGATCTGGTTGAAGCCCTGCGCGTAAGCGACCACCTTGGACGCGTAGAGCGCCTGCTCGACGTCGTCGGCGAACTTCGCGGCTTCGTCGGCGGACAGCGGCGTGCGCGTCGGACCGCCGAGGCCGCGAGCCGCGCTGCGCAGGTTCGCCGAACCGGACAACGAGCGCGCGAACACCGCCTCGGCGATACCGCTGATCGGCACGCCGAGATCCAGTCCGATTTGGACGGTCCAGCGGCCGGTGCCCTTCTGCTCGGCTTCGTCGGCGACGACGTCGACGAACGGCTTGCCGGACTTCTCGTCGACGTGCGCGAGGACGTCCGCGGTGATCTCGATGAGGTACGAGTCGAGCCGCCCAGTGTTCCACGTGCGGAAGACCTCGGCGATCTGCGCGGGCTCGTAACCAGCGGCGCCGCGCAGCAGGTCGAACGCCTCCGCGATCAGCTGCATGTCGGCGTACTCGATGCCGTTGTGCACCATCTTCACGAAGTGCCCGGCACCGTCCGCGCCGACGTGCGTGCAGCAGGGCTCGCCGTCGACCTTGGCGGAAATGTCTTCGAACAGCGGACCGAGCGTTTTGTACGACTCCTTGGACCCGCCGGGCATGATGCTCGGCCCGTGCAAGGCGCCCTCCTCGCCACCGGAGACACCGGTGCCGACGAAGTGCAGGCCCTGATCGCGCAGTGCCGCCTCCCGGCGCCTGGTGTCCGCGAAGTGCGCGTTGCCGCAGTCGACGATCACGTCGCCCTTCTCCAGCAGCGGCGCGAACTCCTCGATCACGGCGTCGGTCGGCGCGCCGGCCTGCACCATGATCACGATCTGGCGGGGGCGCTCGAGCGCGTCGACGAACTCCTGCGCTGAGTAGGCCGGGATGAAGTCGCCCTCATCGCCGAACTGCTCGACGAGGTCGCGGGTTCGCTGCTCGGAGCGGTTGTGCAGAGCCACCGTGTGACCGTGCCGTGCCAGGTTCCGGGCCAGGTTGCGGCCCATGACCGCCAGCCCGGTGACCCCGATGCTCGCCTTCTTGCTCATTCGCAAACCCTTCTATCTCGTATTGCACAAACTCTAGTACTCAGGAAAAGCACCTGATGGGACCGCCGTTGTAGGTCACCATGTCGAAAATTGCCGGACCGAGGTCCAGCTCGGCGCCCCACGCGAGGCCGTCGAGCTCGGCGTACGCGCGGCGCAGGTTCGCGGGGAGTCGCTCCTGTTCGGTCATCGCCGCGAACTCACCGAGGTCCGCGGCCTTCGCCATTTCCAACGGCGTGAGCCCGGATTCCTTTCCCCGCTCGGCGAGTCGCTGGACGAACGCCAGGTACGCGTCGATCGGGGCGAGCTGGTCGAGGTCGCAGACCGGCCCGTGCCCGGGCACGATCACACTTGGCTCCAGTTCACGGATGACATCGAGCACCGCGCGGGACCCGGCGACCGAGCCCATCACCGCGAACGGGCTGCCACCGTTGAACACCAGGTCACCGGCGAAAAGCACCTTCGTCTCCGGCAGCCACACCATGACGTCGTTGGTGGTGTGGGCGGCGTACCCGGGGTGGATCAGCTCGACGGCGAGATCACCCGAGTGCAGCGTCAGCCGGTCGTCGAAGACCACTTCTGGCGGCCGCACTTCGAGATGCCCCCAGTCGGAGCCGGTGAAGACGCCGTCGAAGTGGTTGATCCCGGTGGCGAGGACCATCTCGCGGCTCTTGCGGTGGCCGATCACCACGGCGTCGGTCGCGAGGTAGTTGCCATTCGTGTGGTCGCCGTGGTGGTGGGTGTTGACGACCTGGGTGATCCGCGAGCCAGTGGTGCCCGACACCGCCTCCAGCATCGCGAGGGTGCGCTTTTCGGTGGAGCAGGTGTCGATCAAGATCGTGTGGCCACCGGCGTCGAGGAATCCGCAGTTGTTGATCCACCACGAGCCGTCGGGCTGGAGGTACGCGTACACCTTGTCGGCGACCTGCTGGACGCTCGCCGCGGCTGGAGATCTCGTCACGGCCCCAACTATGCCCTGGGACGCGCTGGCACTGGCGTCCCAGGGACTTTCCTGGAACGCTGCCCGATGTCATCATCGACCTGCACACCGTAACAAGACCTGACCTGGGGAGTTTCGTTTGTACGCGCAGAGCCGCGGTTGGGGTCCCGTGGCGCTGGAGAACACCCTGGGAGAGCATTTCTGATGGCAAGCACCGTCACCTCACGGCGCAAACAGCTCGGAAACGAGCTTCGCCACGCACGAAACGCGTCGAAGCTCACACAACAGCAGGTCGCCGAGTTCCTCGGCTGCACGCAGGGCAAGGTCAACAAGATCGAGTCCGGCGCGGTCGGCGTCAAACTGGGTGACGTCCGGTCCATGCTGAACGCGTTCGGCATCAACGGCGACGAAGCCGAGACCCTGATGAACCTCGCGCGGGCCGCGGCCGGGCAGCGTGGCCAGTGGTCCGGCTACCGCGCGGTGGTGCCGCACTGGTTCCGCACCTTCACCGACCTCGAACCGGCGGCCGCGGAGATCCTCACCTGGCACGGCGAGCGCATCCCTGGGCCACTGCAGTCCGAGCACTACATGCTCAAGCAGTTCACCGAGGCAGGCGCCACGGACGTCACGTCGCTGGTGCGCAACAGGCTGGACCGCAAGGCAGTCTTCGACCAGCTGCAGCCGCCGTACTACCGCTTCATCATCAGCGAAGGTGCCCTGCGCCGCGCGCCGGGCGGGGTGGCGCCGGCGGTGATGCTCGACCAGGTCGAGCATCTGCTCGCGCTCGACACGCGCAGGCCGCGGGTGTACGTCCACGTGTTGCCGTTCGGCGCGAGACTGGCGTCGGTACCCAACGACTTCACCATCATGCGGTTCCCGGACCGCACCCGTGACTTCGTCTACATCGAGCACTCGGCCGGTGGTCTGTACCTTGACGACGCAAAGGACTTTCAACTTTTCGTGGACTCATGGGACAGGCTGCGTGGCGCCGCTCTCGAGCGAGCCGAGACGCGCGTGTTCCTGCAATTGCTTGCCGATTCTTATCGCCGGGAGATGAACGCGTGAACCGTGGTGAACCAATGTCCGCCAACGATCCGGCCTTCGTGCCCGAAGGGGTTGACCTCGACCGGCCCAACGCGGCCCGGATCTATGACTGGTTCTTGGGTGGCGACGCCAACTGGGCCATCGACCGGGAGTTCGGGGCCCGGGCGGTGGAGACATTTCCGATGATCCGGACCATCGCGCGGGTTGGACGGGATTTTCTGGGGCGCGGGGTCCGGCATCTGGCGGATCAGGGGATCACCCAGTTCCTGGATCTGGGATCCGGGGTACCCACCGTGGGAAATGTGCATGAGGTCGCCGACTCGGTGAATCCGGGTAGCCGGTGTGTTTACGTGGACAATGAGCCTGTTGCGGTGGCGCATTCTCGGATTTTGCTGGAGCGGGATGGGGATTTGCGTCGTCATGCTGCGCTACATGGGGATTTGAGGAATCCGGCTGAGATCTGGGCTCGCGCCATGGAGACGGGGATTTTGGATCCTCGTCAGCCTATTGGGTTGATTATGGTGGGCGTTCTGTATTTCCTCTCCGAAGACGACGACCCGCATTCGGTCGTCGCCGCTTACCGTGACCTGCTGCCTTCCGGCTCGTATCTCCTGTCCTCCCACTTGACGAACGACGGAGTTTCGCAAGCAGGGGAAGAGGGGAGCCGGGACAAGATCCGGGAGCAGTACAAGCAATCCAGCACGCCGTTTCACTTTCGGTCCCGGGCGGAGTTCACCCGGTTCTTTGACGGATTCGAGCTGCAGGATCCCGGGGTGGTTTGGCTGCCGGAGTGGCACCCCGAGGTGGCCGAGTCGAAGGCTAACCGGAGGGTTGCTCATGACCCGTCCTACGCGGGCGCAGTCGGCGCCTTGGGGCGCAAGCCTTAGTCCTGTGTTTTCGGCGGGTCTGCGCGCTGAGGGGTTTCGCGTCGCCAGGGCGTGACCGGGTGCGGAGGTCGCGTGTTGTTGTAGGACGCCCTGCCGCCGCGAAATCGTGGGCCTTCGGCCAAAAGAGGGCGCGCGTTGTGGTTTTTTCGCCTGCCGCCCAGCGGGTTTACTGCGGTAGGTCGAGACTTGGCGTGCTCACGGTTTGCACTCAAGGTGGACCGGGTTTGTGGTTGGCCACGCAAGTCTTGACTCGAGGTGGCGTGACCCAGGGTCAGGTCTGGGGGAGGGCGGGGTGGCCTCGTAGAAGGAGGCGGAGTTCGAGGTGTTCGTCCAGGGGACGCCGGGAGCGGGCGGGGACGGGGTGTGGGGCGGGCTCGAAGCGGGTTTCCGGGACTTCGAAGTCGCCCACCCAGATCGCGGTGTGCTTACGCAGCGGTGCCTGGATGAGATTGAAGCCGAAACGGCTGCGCAGAGCTTGGCTCAGGCTTCGTCGAGTGGTGGTCTCACCGGGGGCCGCCGGATGAGATGGTTGGGTGAAACGGACAGCCATGAGTCACGCCCCTACATTTTGGCGCCTCGGCGGCACCGGATCGAGCGTTGCGCCGAGACCGGGACATCGCCCGCGGGGCATCCCGGCCCCTGGCGCCGGCGAGGTCAGCAGTGTGTAAGCCGCGTCGATGTCGAACAGGTGGGCCGAGCGGCGGCTCTCGCCGATGCTCAGGTCCCGAAAGTGCTGGATGATCACCCTGTTCCCTCCCCCAAGAGGCCGGCGACAGCGGGTCGGAGATCGTCGGGGAAGTTCTCACTCCCCACCCATTGGGGTGGCGAATTTCAAACAAACTTGCCCCGACTGCTGAGATTAATCCTACTCCTGGAATAATCTTCATGTCGAGGGTGGAGCGAGTTGATCACCCGCTTGGCCCTGTGGCTGACAGCCCTCACGAACGAGGAATGCCGTTAGTGCGTGACTTGCGCAGGTCGCGGCTGTGGTCCGAACAGATGCCCGGAGGTACGACCCATGGCGGATTATCCGTCGGTACCGGATTACGATCCGAACACGGCCGTCACACTCTTCGAGGAAGGTACCTGGCAGAAGTCGTTCGCCAGTGAGCCCAACGGTGGTAATTGTGTCGAGGTCAACCTCGGCCGGGACGGCCTGATCGGCGTGCGCGATACGAAGTTGACGTCGAGTCCCGTCTTCTTGTTCGACTCGGGGGAGTGGGAGGCGTTCCTCATCGCGGTGAAGGCTGGCCAGTTCGATCTGCCCGCGGCCTAGCGTCGGACGAGGAGCCGCCGGGCGCGGGGATGAGCTCGGAGCCAGACGTTGAGCCTGCCTACTGTGCGTACCCAGGTGGAGCGGGCTGACGTCGGAAGCAGCGAACCGGCACCCCGTGTCACCGAGCAGAACCGGGCGAACCGCCGCTGGTCGGCATCCGTCCACTGTAGATCGAGCCGATCCCGGAACGCCGGTGGCAGGGTGCCACGGATGAAGAACAGCTGGGCCCGGTACTGCCACGGGCGCAGTCGTATCCACAATGGACCCGGCAGCCAGCGGACCGGCTTCGGGACCGTGCGGATGGTTTCGAACAGCGTCCTGATCGTCTCGTTGGTGCCGAAGCCGGCGACCATCTCGTCGTAGTACCGCTCGAAGGCGGCCCAGTCCTCCGGCATGTCCTGATCCCGAACGCCCAGCAGGCGGCCGACATCGCACATCTGCGCGTAGTACTCGCCGAGTTCGGCGTCCGGTATCGGGCGCCCGAAGAACCGCTGCGCGTCCACCGGGACCTTGACCAGCGTCGCGTGCACCCAGGCGTACGCGTGGGGGTTCAAGGCGGAGTAGCGGCGCCCTTCGGCGTCGACACCCTTGAACGCCTTGTGCAGCTCACGCAGCCTGTCGGCCTCGAACTTCGCCCCGGCGGGGCCGCCGTAGATGTACACCGACAGCGACGCGGCCGTCTGCATCAGGCGCGTCCACGGGTCTTCGGTGTAGTTCGAGTGGTCCCGCACGCCCGCGGCGACCACCGGATGTGCCACCTGGAGCAGGAGCGCCTGGCCCGCGAGCAGCCCGGCACGAAAGTCGCCGAAGTACTTCCAGGCCGCTGTGCCCTTGACGATCGGCGGCGCGTCCATACCCGAGTATGACACGCAGATCACGGGTACTGGCATGGTGGAAACCCTCACCTTGGAGGCCTGATGACGTTCGACTTGGACCCGTTCCCGCGAGTTACGCTGGGTCGGTGGCCGACCCCGCTCGACGCCGCTCCTCGCCTGGGCGCCGAGCTGGGGGTGAACCTGCTCCTCAAGCGGGACGACGTCAACGGGCTCGGGGCAGGCGGCAACAAGCTCCGCAAGCTGGAGTTCCTTCTCGGGGCCGCGCTCGCCGAAGGTGCGGACACCGTGATCACCTTCGGGGCGGTGCAGACCAATCACGGCAGGCAGACGGCGGCGGCGTGCGCGAAGCTCGGCCTCCGGTGTGAGCTCGTGTTGACGGCCAAGGTCCCGCGTTCGGGCGAGGCCTACGAGCGGTCCGGCAACATCGTTCTCGACCAGCTCTTCGGCGCCCGCGTGCATTTTTGCGCCGACGTCGAAGAAAATGAGCGGACCTACGCCAAGCTGGTCGCCGAGGCCGAAGCGGAAGGTCGCAAGGTCGCGACCTTGCCGGTCGGTGGTTCCGACCCCACCGGCGTGCTGGGCTACGTCGCGGCCACCCAGGAACTCTTCGCCCAGCTCGCCGAGCGTGGCATCGAAAAGGCCAGGGTCGTCGTGCCGCACGGAAGCGGCGGAACCGCGGCGGGTGTCGCGCTCGGTACCGCCTTGCTGGGACGGCCAGGCACCGTGGACGTCGCATGCGTCGGCCATCCGGCGGACGAATCGCGAGCCACGGTGACAAACCTGGTCGAGGGGGCCGCGGGACTGCTAGGGATCGCGCCGCCGACGCTGGAGCACGTCCGCGTGGACGACAGCACGCTCGGCCCCGGCTATGGGGTGCCGACGCGGCTGGTGTGGGATGCGCTGCGGCTCTTCGGCCGTACGGAAGGAGTTGTGCTCGATCCGGTCTACACCGGCAAGGCTGCCGCGGCGCTGATCGACTGGGCCGGCCGAGGCGACTTCGAAGTGGGCGAACACGTCGTTTTCCTGCATACCGGCGGACTGCCCGGCCTCTACGGCTACCTCCCGGAGGCCATCGAAGCCTTTGAGGGCGGCAGCTCGTGACGCCAGCACCATCAGTCCGAACAGCAGCGCGAGGTCGACTGCCAGAGCGATCCGCTGCATGACCCCGACGGGCAAGGCCTCGGAGAACTGGGAAAGCATTGGTGAGTCCGGAAAATCGGTCAGCAGGTAGCTGAGCCCGAACAGCGCCAGCGCGGCGAGGCTGTACCGGGAGAGCTTCGCCACCATGGCGCGGCTGGCGGCGAATGCCGGGCTCGTGCCGATCTTGTCCAGCACGGAGAAGCCGATGCCCGGCATGCTCAGGAACGCTATGAGGCACGAGTACTGGTGGATCTCACCGCTCACCGGGTTCGGGTTCGTGACGTAGCTCGCGGGGAACATCGCGGCCGTCGCGAGCCCGAGTGACCAGGCCAAGAACAGGATGACGGTCGTGCGGCTGAGCTGGATTCCCGCCGCGTAGAGGGCCCCCAGCAGACAAAGTGAGCCGATCGACAGCGACAGCACGCTTGCCCCGAGCATGCCCGTGCCGCGGTCGGTAAATGCGTAACTGGACAACGTGTCGAACACCGGATTGTGCGAGCTGATCAGATGCAGCACCACGATCGTCAGAATTCCCCAGACGATCGCGGCGACCGAGGCGATGAGCCAAGGTCGTGTCCGTGTCGCCGGTACCGCCGCTACTTTCGCCTTCCCCATACCGACAAGGGTCGCGCACAAAGCCGAAGAACGTTATCCGGGAAACTCCCCGATCTTTCCTAGTGCGGGCCCTACCCCGTCTCAGGGTCGGTGAAGTCGAGGAGCACGAGCGCCTGGTCGTCGTGGCGTTTCGCGCGGGGCCAACGTTCACCGTCGGGATCTTGTTTCTCGGCCGTGCGTACGGCATCAAGCACCGATCGGGTGCCGTGCTCGAGCGCCATCTCCAGTGCTTCGGGCCAGTCGAACAGCCCGTACTCGTCGACGCCGATCGAAACCCCGTCACTGGCCAGCAACATCGCCGTGACGTTCTCGCGCGGCCAGCTGCGCCGGACGGCCTGTTTCGCGGCCTCGGGATCGGCTTCGGCGACCCAGAATCCGCCGTCGGCGTTCCGCCGGCTGCGCACGTCGGCGCCGGTGCGAAGCTTTCCCTTTTCCCGCAACGAAACCAGTCGGTCGTCGGCGAGCACGTCCGAGCTCGAGTGTCCGAACGCGACAATCGGGCTGTCGGCGAGGACGAGCCCGTCGACACGGTCTTCGGTCCACCGCACGATGGCGACCGTGCTCGACGGCGCGTTGCCGGGCGTCAGGCCGTGCACTTCGGCCACGTTCGCGATCGCCTGTTCCAAAATCGCGCCGAGGTCGGCTTCCGGGGTCGCGGTGAGCAGGTCCGTGAGACGCTTGACGAGCAGGTTCGCGTACCAGCCGCCGGGCGGGAGTTCGGGGTTCGGCGACGTAGCGCCGTCGAGCAGGAGCACGGCGTTGTCCAGCACGGCGACGTAGTCCTCCGTCGGCCGCGGGTTCCCGTCCGCGCCGACGCCCGCCTGTTCGGCGACCTCGATCTCGGGCATCTGCAGACCCTAACCGAGCGGACCGGTTCTGTCGTTTGTCAACCTTGGTTGACGGATTCGAAGTGTCAACCTAGATTGACGTCATGACGGATGCGACGGATCTGGCCGAGCGGGCCGGTGACCGGGACCCCCGGGTGGGGTTGCGAGCGGTCACCGCACTGCGCCGGCTGCTGGAACAACTCGAGGCGGTGCAGGTGCGCAGCGCGCGTGTACACGGCTGGTCGTGGCAGGAGATCGCCGCCGAGTTGGGCGTCAGCAGGCAAGCGGTCCACAAGAAATACGGGAGGCACTGATGTTCGAGAGATTCACCCGTGACGCGCGCGCTGTCGTCGTCGAGGCGCAGGAGCGGGCCAGGGAGTCGGGCTCAGCCGAGATCGACCCGCTGCACCTGCTGACCGGGCTCCTGCGGACGCAGTCGGGTACGGCCAGGTCCCTGCTCGGCGGGTTCGACGTGACCCCGGACGACCTCGCCGAGGAACTCGACCGCGTCCGGCGGCGCGGCGGCATGAGCGACACCGACGCCGAGGCGCTGGGGGAGTTCGGCATCGACGTCGAGCAGATCGTCGACAGGATCGAGCGCATCCACGGCGAAGGCGTGCTGGCCGGAAAGGCCCACCGAAAGCGCGGGCACATCCCGTTCAGCAGGGACGCCAAGAAGACCCTGGAGCAGAGTCTGCGGCAGGCACTCGACGTCGGGGACAAGCACATCGGCGAGGAACATCTGCTCCTCGCGCTGACAGCCAAGCCCGGCCCCGCCGCGGATGTGCTCGCGAAGCGTGGCATCGACCTGATCGCCCTTCGCCAAGCTCTCCAGCGGCGCAAAGCCAGTTAACGAGATGTCGACAGCATGCGATTTCTTAGAAATGAGAGGTCACGAGATGTCGACATCTTGTGACGGGCCGCGCCAGGTGACCAGGGGCAGGAGGGCCTGGGTCAGTGGCCCGATGGTCAGTGCGTAGAGCACGGTGCCGACGCCGACAGTGCCGCCGAGCAGCCAGCCGGCGCCCAGGACGGTCACCTCGATCCCGGTTCGCACCAGGCGCACCGACCAGCCGGTGCGGGCCGCCAGGCCGGTCATCAGGCCGTCGCGCGGGCCGGGGCCGAGGCGGGCGCCCACGTAGGTGGCCGTGGCGATTGCGTTCAGCAAGACGCCGCCGACGAGCAGGGTGATCTGCCAGCCGAGTTCGTGCTGGTCAGGGAGGAACGCGCGGACGACGTCGACGGCCACCGAAATGATCAGCACGTTGAGCACGGTGCCGATGCCGAGTCGCTGTCGCAGCGGAATCCACAGCAGCAGCACGAAGATCGACGCGATCGCCGTGATCACCCCGAAGGTCAGTCCAGTGCGCTTGGTGAAGCCTTCGTGCAGCACGTCCCACGGATCGAGGCCGAGCCCGGCCCTGGTCATCATGGCCATGCTGCCGCCGTAGAGGCCTAGGCCGAAGACGAGCTGGACGAGTCGACGAAAGGGTGCCGCGGTCACGGTCACTGGACGGAGATCTAACTGGGCCACGAGAACCACTATCTGATGTAAGTGGCTATCTTGACCATAGCCACTTTGCGATAATTGGTCTTATGGAAACCGTGATTCCGCCAGGTGGTCGCATTTCTGTGTCCAGATTGGCTGTGATGCTGGGCACGTGGCGCCGAGGTGGCTCACGGCAGGGCGCCGTCGACCTCGCCGCCGCCATCGAAATGCAGGTGCTCGACGGTCAGTTGCCGCTCGGCACCAGGCTCCCCGCGGAACGCGAACTGGCCGAGTCGCTCGGCATCAGCCGCACCCTCATCGGTGCCGCGCTCGACAAGCTGCGGGACGACGGCCTGGTCGCCAGCCGCCGTGGCGCGGGTTCCTGGATCACGTCCCCGGGAACCGGCGCTCTGGAGACGTCGTTGCCGCAGGGTAGCGACCTGATCGACTTCGCCCGCGCTGCCCTGGTGGCCACCCCCGGGCTGATCCAGGCCGTCGACACGGCCCGTCGTGCACTGGGCGACCATCTCGGCGATCACGGTTACGGCGAGCGCGGCCTGCTCGTCCTGCGGGAACGCATCGCGCGGCGCTACACCGCGCGCGGCCTGCCGACCACGCCGTCGCAGGTGATGATCACCAACGGCGCCCATCACGCGTTCGTGCTGGCGCTGCGCATGCTTGTCGGTCCCGGCGACAGGGTGCTCGTCGAGCAGCCTACGTACCCCAACGCGCTTGACGCCATCCGCGCCGCGCACGCCATCACCGTTCCGGTCGCGCTGGACGCCACGGGCAAGCAAGGCTGGGACATCGCCGGGATGGAGGCCGCGCTCCGGCAGTCCGCGCCGAGGCTGGCGTACCTGGTCGTCGACTTCCAGAACCCCACCGGCCTCCGGATGGACGCCGAAGGCCGCGAACGGCTCGCCAGGGCCCTGACCAGGGCACGGACTCCGGTCGTCGTCGACGAGACCATGGTCGAACTGGATTTGGCTGGCGATCCGCTGGATGGCCCGCCGCCGCTCGGCGCGTTCGCCGGGGACCTGGCGATCACCGTCGGCTCGGCGTCGAAGTCGTTCTGGGGCGGGCTCCGGCTCGGTTGGATCAGGTCGTCCGAAGAGCTGCTCGGGCGGCTCGTGTCGGCGCGATTCGGGGTCGACCTCGGTTCGCCGGTGTTCGAGCAGCTGGTGCTCGCGGAGCTTCTTGCCGACGCGGATTCGCTGCTCGGCAAACGGCGCGAAGACGTCCGCGGCATGCGGGATTCGCTCGTCGGGGCCCTGAACTGGTACTGCCCGGACTGGACCTTCGCCGTGCCGTCCGGCGGCCTTTCGTTGTGGTGCCACCTGCCGGAGCCGATGAGCACCCGGCTCGCCGTCGCCGCGGTCAACCACGGGGTGCAGATCGTGCCGGGTTCGCGGTTCGGCGTCCACGGCGGGTTGGAGCGGTGGGTGCGGCTGCCGTTCTCGCGGCCGCCGGATGTGCTGTTCGAGGCAGTACGGCGGCTGAGCGCGGCGGCCGCTTCGGTGCGCGGCGCCGGGCCGTTCGACATGCCCGTGACATAGGAACAGCCGGTGCACCGGATGAAGGTTCGTCGCTCCAGGGAGATACGACGAGGTGGATCATCCAGTGCACCGGCTGCAAGCCCGCTCCGGTCGGACCGGTGGCGAGCCCCGCGGCGGCTTCCAGGCACAGCCCCTCGACATGCCGGGAAACGCGCGGCTCAGGCGCCCATCGGCTCGGTGTTCCCGCTCGGCGCGGTGAGTGGGAACGCTCGATGTGCGCCAGGTGTCGGTCCCGGTGCCACGGGGGTGACGTGGCACCGGGACCAGGTCC
>JAVXWP010000133.1:0-9361 GCA_032230695.1 Actinomycetota bacterium
GGGCCCCCCCCCCCCCCCCCCCCCCCCGCTTTCGGGTAACTTCAGGGGTTCGCGGGGACGTCCGGGAGGATGTCCGCGCCGGGTTCGGCGATCTTCTCCCCCGCGCTGTTGCGCAGCCGCTGCGAGATCACCTTGGTGATCCCGTCGCCTTGCATGCTCACGCCGTACAGCGCGTCGGCGATCTCCATGGTCGGCTTCTGGTGGGTGATGATGATCAGCTGCGAAGCGGCGCGAAGCTGCTCCAGCAGCGTGATCAGGCGGCGCATGTTGGTGTCGTCCAGCGCGGCCTCGACCTCGTCCATCACGTAGAAGGGCGAGGGGCGGGCGCGGAAGATCGCGACCAGCATGGCGACGGCGACGAGCGACTTCTCGCCACCCGACAGGAGCGAAAGGCGCTTGACCTTCTTGCCCGGCGGGCGGGCTTCGACGTCGACGCCGGTGGCGAGCAGGTCGTTGGGCTCGGTGAGCACCATCCGGCCCTCTCCGCCCGGGAACAGCACGGAGAAGACGATCTCGAACTCGCGGGCGACGTCTTCGTAGGCCGACGCGAACACCTCGAGGATCTTCTCGTCGACCTCCTTGATCACCTGCATGAGGTCCTTGCGGGTGTCCTTGAGGTCTTCGAGCTGCGTGGAGAGGAACTTGTAGCGCTCCTCCAGCGCGGCGAACTCCTCCAGCGCCAGCGGGTTCACCTTGCCGAGCAGGGTGAGGTCCTTCTCGGCCCGCTTGGCGCGCCTGGCCTGGGTGTCGCGGTCGTACGGGATGGGTCGCGGTGCGACGACGCTCTCGCCGCGCTCCTTCAGCGACTCGTACTCGGCCATCTCGCCGGCGCTCGGCGGGACGGGCACGTGCGGGCCGTACTCCTCGACGAGGTCGGTGAGCCCGATGCCGAAGTCCTCGGCGATCTTGGTTTCCAGCGTCTCGAGCCGCAGCCGCTGCTCGGCCCGCAGGACCTCGTCGCGGTGCACGGCGTCGGTCAGCTTTTCCAGCTCACCGCTCAGTTCACGGACCTTGCTGCGGATCTGGGTCAGCGCGGTCTCGCGGGTCTGGCGCTGCGACTGCGCGTGGTCACGCTCGGCGGCCGCGCGCTGCACGGAGATCTCGATGCGCTCCAGCGCGAGCTCACCGGCGTCGACGACCGCGGTGGCGATCTCGGCGCCTCGGGCCCTGGCGAGCCGGGACTTGGCCGCGCGCTCGCGAGCCTGCCGCTCCGCGAAAGCCGCGCGCCGCAACGATTCTGCTTTTCCGGCGATGCTGCGGGACCGTTCTTCGGCCGTGCGCAGTGAAAGCCTGGACTCCATCTCCTCCTGCCGGAGGACGGCGAGGTCGTCGGCGGCCTGATCGCGTTCGGCGGTGTCGGGGTCGTCGTCGACGGGCTCGTCGGAGAACACCGAAAGCCGTTCCTCCAGCTCCGCCAACGCCGTCAGCGCCTGTTCCCGGCTCTGCTCGACCTTCGCACGCTGGTTGCGCAGGCGCTCGACCTCGGCCTGCGCGGTACGGGCCGCCTGCTGCATCCGGTTCAACCGCTCCGACGAGCGTGCCTTGCGGACCTTGGCTTCTCCCAAGGCATCCTTGGCCTGGCTGACCTCGTCACGACGGGCCTGCTGCTCGGCCTTGGCACCTTCGAGTTCGGCGGCATAACGCTCGAAAGCGCGTTCAGCGGCGATCAGCCTGTCCTGCGCCTCGTCGACGGCGGCCTGGACCTCGATCACACTCTCGCTGCGGGACGAACCGCCGACAGCCCACCCGGAACCGAAAACATCGCCTTCGGAGGTGACCGTGCTGATGCCGGGGTATATCGCGACCAAACGGCGAGCCGAGTCGAGACTGTCCACAATGGCCACTCGGTCGAGTGCCCGCTCAACAGCGGGCCGCAGCGCCGCGGGCGCGGTGACGACCTCACGGGCCCAGCGCGCGCCGGGCGGCAGCGCGGGCCAAGTGGCAGTGTCCACTTCGGACACGTGACCGCCGAGGAGAATGCCTGCCCGGCCGGAATCGTTGTTCTTCAAGAACTTCAGCGCGGCTATCGCATCTTCGCCACCGGCGACGGCGACGGCGTCGGCCACCGGGCCCAGTGCCGCGGCGAGCGCGACCTCGTGTCCGGCTTCGACGGTCAGCAGCGCGGCGACGGAACCGAGCAGTCCAGGAATCTGGTGTGACGCGCCGAGCAGCGCGCCGGCGCCGTCCTTGCGCTTGAGCCCCATGGACAGTGCGTCGACACGGGCTTTCTCCGAGGCGATGTCCCGCTCAGCGGCACGTTCGGCCTTGACGAGCTCCTCGACCCTGGCCTTGGCCGCGTTGTTGGCCTCGACCACCCTGTCGTGGCGGGCCTGCAGGTCGGAATCGTCGGACTCCTCGATGCCACCCTCTGCGCGGGATTCCTCGAGCTCCTCGACCGCGAACTCGGCGCGGGCATTGGCCTCGTCGAGCGACATGGTGAGCCGCTCGATCTCGTCGGAGGTCGCGCCGTTCTTGCTGCGCAAGGCTTCCACCTGGCCGGTGAGTTTCGCGAGGCCCTCACGGCGGTCGGCGATGGCGCGGACCGCGGCCATGTGCGCACGCTCCGCCGCCTGCACGAGGTGTTCCAGCTGCTCACGGCGTTGCACGGTCTCCGAGAGCATCATGCGGGCCTCGGAAACGGCCTCGGTGAGCTCCTGCTCCTGCTCGGCGACCTGCTCCGCCTCGGCGAGCAGCTCCTCGGGGTCACGGCCGCCACTGTGGGCTTCGACGTCGGCAGACAGGTGCCGCTGGCGCTCCACGGCGAGCCGCACGGTGCCGCGCAGTCGCTCGGCCAGCGCCGACAGCTTGTACCAGGTCTCCTGCGCCGAAACGAGCAGCGGTGCGTCCTCGGCGAGCGAGGATTCGAGCTCCTGCTCCTCGGCGGTGACGACCTCAAGGGCCTGCTCGACCTCGGCGCGGCGCCGGCGGGCGGCGTTCTCATCCTCTTCTTCCCGCGCGATGCCCTCGCGCTGGGTGACGAGGTCGTCGGCCAGCAGCCGGAGGCGGGAATCCCGCAGCTCGGACTGCACGGACTGCGCCTTGCGCGCGATCTCGGCCTGCTTGCCGAGCGGCTTGAGCTGGCGGCGAAGCTCTGTCGTGAGGTCACCGAGGCGGTCGAGGTTGACCTGCATCGCGGTGAGCTTGCGGAGCGCCTTTTCCTTGCGCTTGCGGTGTTTCAGGACGCCGGCGGCCTCTTCGATGAACGCTCGGCGTTCCTCGGGCTTGGCCTCCAGGATCTGCGCGAGCTGTCCCTGCCCGACGATGACGTGCATCTCGCGGCCGATACCGGAGTCGGACAGCAACTCTTGGACGTCCATCAGGCGGCAGGTCTTGCCGTTGAGCTCGTACTCGGAGGCGCCGTCGCGGAACATCCGCCGCGTGATGGCGACCTCGGAATACTCGATGGGCAGGGCGCCGTCGGCGTTGTCGATGGTCAGGGTCACCTCGGCGCGCCCGAGCGGCGCGCGACCGGCGGTGCCGGCGAAGATGACGTCCTCCATCTTGCCGCCGCGCAGGTCCTTGGCGCCCTGCGTGCCCATCACCCAGCGCAGCGCGTCGAGCACGTTGGACTTGCCGGAGCCGTTCGGGCCGACGACACAGGTGATGCCCGGCTCGAAGCGCAGCGTAGTGGCCGAGGCGAAGGACTTGAAGCCCTTGAGCGTCAAGCTTTTCAGGTGCACTGGGTGCTGACCTCTCCGGCTCCGGATTCCGTTTCAATCGGCCTAGGCTACCTGGACGTCCCCCGCCACCGTGGGATGCGGCCCACTTGCTGGCGCGCCCTATCACCGAAAGCGCCTCAGCCGCAACATCCGCCGCAGCCGTATCCGGGCTACCGCTCCACGAAGCCGGTGAGCCCACCTTTAGGCGCGGACCACCGTTCGATGACGTTGTCGACACGTCCGGGTGATTCTCCGGACCGCAGGACTGCCAGGAACCGCTCACAGTGGTCCCGGCGACCCTCTGCAACCACCTCGACACGCCCGTCCGCGAGGTTCCCGGCACTGCCTACCAGCCCGAGGGAAAGGGCCTTGCTCCTGGTCCACCAGCGGAAACCGACGCCCTGCACGGCTCCGTGCACCCAGGCGGTGAGCCGGGTGTCCTCTTCTTCGTCGCTCACGCGCCCATGGTGCCTTACCAGTGACGAACGCGGACAGTTAACACGGTGCTCGGACGAGCTCGCAGAGGGTGCGTAAACGGTGATATCGTCCCGCCGGGGTCCACTCCCCGGGCTGACCCGTCCGGGTAGTTTGTTGCTCATTCACGCGTACCCCGCACTGCTCATCTCCCCACAAAGACAGACCAGTCCCCATGCAAGGAGCCAGCATGTCCCGTCCCGACGGGTCAGATTCGAGCCCCCGTGTTTCCGTGGCACCGCCACGTGAGCCGCAGGGCTTGATGCAGCGCGCCGGTTTCGCCGTTCTCGCCGTCAGCGGGGTCGTCGTCGCCACCGCCTTCGCCGCGATCGCCGAGCTCGCGAGTCCCGGCGCCGGGATCGGCGCCAGTGGAACCGGCCCCGGCGGGGGCCAGGGCACCACGCCCGGCATCGAGGTCCTCCAAGGCAGTGGGGTGCCCGGCGCCCCGATGACCGTCCCGGGCTCCGGCGCACCCGCCGACTCGACCTCCGCGACACCGACCACCGTGGCCAGCACCGGCGCGGACGGCAAGACCACGACTTCCGTGCTGCCGCCGCCCGCCCCCGGCCAGCCGAACGTCCCCATCCCGCCCGGCACGACCATCGTCCCGCCGCGCAATGATCCACCCCCGCCCACGACCTCCAAGACAACGACGTCGACTTCGACTAGCAAGCCGGATCCCTCGCCCGACCCGACCGACCCGACCGACCCGACGACGTCGACGTCGACACCGACGAGCTCTCCGGCCCCACCGACCACTGGTACGTAGCCGCGGGCCTCGGAAATCCCGTCCGTGAAGGGTCCACAAAGGACTTAGTGAGCCGGTCACCGTGGGTGGGTGGCTCGTGAGTGTTTCGCGGCGTTAGAACCCCGCGAAACACTCACGAGGACTTGAACTTAAGCTTCGAAGCGGTAGCCCATGCCGGGTTCGGTGAGTAAGTGCCGGGGGCGGGAGGGCTCGGGTTCGAGTTTCCGGCGCAGCTGCGCCAGATAGACCCGCAGGTAGTGCGACTCCGTCTCGTACGACGGCCCCCACACCTCGTTGAGCAGTTGTTTCTGGGCCACCAAACGACCACGGTTGCGAGCGAGCAGCTCCAGCACGCCCCACTCGGTCTTCGTGAGGTGCACCTCCTTGCCGTCCTTGAGCACCTTCTTCGCCAGCAGGTCGATCGAGAACGACGCCGTCTCGATCACCGCCTCGACACCGTCCGAAGAGGACACCGCCGAACGCCGCACAGCCGCACGTAACCGCGCCAACAACTCATCCATGCCGAACGGTTTCGTGACGTAGTCGTCCGCACCCGCGTCCAGCGCCTGCACCTTGTCCGACGAATCCCCGCGCGCGGACAGTACGATGATCGGCACGCTCGTCCAGCCGCGCAGGCCCGCGATGACCTCGTTGCCGTCCATGTCGGGCAGTCCGAGGTCGAGCACGACGACGTCGGGTTTCGTCTCGGCGACAGCGCGCAGCGCCGCGGTACCGTCGTGCGCGGTGATCACGTGGTAGCCGCGCGCGCTGAGGTTGATCCGCAGCGCCCGCACGATCTGCGGCTCGTCGTCGACCACCAGGACGGTGGCTTTCGGCGCGCCGATTTCTGCGCTGGTCATCGCATCTGCTCCCCACTCGCGAGTTCGTCGAAGGCGAGCAGGTCCTTCTCAGGATTCTGCCCACGGTAGGCGGGCAGCGAGATCACCACGGTGAGCCCTCCTCCTGGCGTGTCCTCGGCGCGGATGCTGCCGCCCATCGCCTCGGTGAACCCCTTCGCGACGGACAAGCCGAGCCCGACACCGGGCGTCGCGTCACGGTCCCCAAGGCGTTGGAAGGGCGCGAAAGCCGACTGCGCGGTGCCCTTCTTCAACCCACGTCCGTGGTCGATGATCCGGAGCTCCACGTACTCGGAATGCGTGCTCGCCCGTGCCGAGATCGGTTCTTCGGAACCGTTGACGCCATGACGCAGCGCGTTGTCGAGCACGTTCGCGACCACCCGTTCGAGCAGGCCGGGATCGGCGAGCACGGACGGAAGGTGTTCGTCCACCTTGACCACCACGGCCGCCGAACCGTCCACATTGGTCAGCGCATGTGCGACGACCTCGTCGTAGCCGACCGGGCGCAGCGCGGGACGCACGGCCCCGGTCGCGAGCCTCGACGAGTCGAGCAGGTTGTCCACCAGCCCGGCGAGCCTGTCGGCCGATTCCTCAGCGGTAGCAAGGAGTTCTTCGGTGTCCTCCGGCGAAAGCTCGATGTCGCGCGCCCGCAGGCTGCCGATGGCGGCCTTGATCGAGGTCAACGGCGTGCGCAGGTCGTGCCCGACCGCCGAGAGCAACGCCGTGCGCAGTTCGGTCGCCTCGGCCTTGCGTTCGGCCTTCGACGCCGCGTCCGCCGCGCGCTGCTGCCGCAGGGAAAGCAGTGCCTGCCCGGCAGCGGCCTCCAGCACCCGCCGGTCCGCCGCGGGCAGCGCCCGCCCGCGCAAAGTCAGGTGCACGTCGGCGGTCACCACGATGTCGACGTCGGCCTCGTCCGGATCGGTACACGGGTTGACGCCCGACTGCTCGACCAGCTTCCAGCCGCCGTCCCGCTTTTCCAGCAGTGCCACGGAAGTGAGCCCGAAATTCTCGCGCACCTTCTCCAGCAGTCGCTCGATCGGGTTGACATGGGTCAGCACGGTCCGCGCGTAGGAGGCCAGCAGCGCCGCTTCCGTGCGCGCCCGCGCGGCCTGGGTGGCCCGGCGTGCGGCCGTGTCGACCACCAGCGCGACGAGTACCGCCACCACCACCATCGCGACCAGCGTGATGACATTGCGCGGCGAATGCACGGCGAGGGTGTAAAGCGGCGGGGTGAAGAAGAAGTTCAGCAGCCCAGCCGAAAGGATGGCGGCTACGACGGCGGGCCCGAGTCCGCCGACACGCGCCACGATGACCGTCGCGAGCACGTAGTCGACCACGTCGGTGGAAAAGTCCAGCTGCCCGCGCAGCACGATCCCCACGACGGTCGCCAGCGACGGCAGCAACACCGACAGGAACCACCCGACGACCCGCCTCGACGACGTCAGCGGACTCTGGTTCAGCTTGGCCCGCAACCGTCCACCGGCGTGCGCGTGCGTCACCATGTGCACGTCGATCGGCCCGGACTGCTGCACGACCGAGGCACCGATGCCCTCGTCGAACAGCCGGGCGACCCTCGACCGCCGGGACGTGCCGATCACCAGCTGGGTCGCGTTGACGCCGCGTGCGAAGTCCAGCAACGCGTTCGGGACATCGTCGCCGACCACCGTGTGGAAGGTCGCGCCGACGTCTTCGGCCAGCTTGCGGTACCGGCCGATCGCCGTCGGGGAAAGCCCGGCGAGCCCGTCGCCGCGCAGGACGTGCAGCACCAGGAGCTCGGCGCCGGCGCGGGTCGCGATGCGGCTGCCGCGCCGGATCAGCGTCTCACTCTCCGCGCCACCGGTGATCGACACGACGACTCGCTCGCGCGCCTCCCAGGTGTCGGTGATCTCCTGCTCGGCACGGTACCGCTGCAACGCGACGTCGACCTGGTCGGCGACCCACAGCAGTGCCAGTTCCCGCAGCGCGGTGAGGTTTCCCGGCCGGAAGTAGTTGCCGAGCGCGGCGTCGATGCGCTCAGCCGGATAGACGTTGCCGTGCGCCAGCCTGCGCCGCAACGCCTCGGGCGTGATGTCGACCAGTTCCAGTTGCTCCGCCTTGCGGACCACCTCGTCCGGGATGGTCTCCAGCTGGGTGACGCCGGTGATCCGCTCGACGACGTCGTTGAGGCTCTGCAGGTGCTGCACGTTGACCGTGGACAGCACGTCGATGCCCGCTTTCAGCAGTTCTTCGACGTCCTGCCAGCGTTTCTCGTGGCGCGAACCCGGCACGTTGGTGTGCGCGAGTTCGTCCACGATGGCCACTTCGGGCTTACGCGCCAGGAGCGCGTCGATGTCCATCTCGGCGAACTCGTGCCCGCGGTGGAACGCAGTTCGGCGCGGAATGATCTCGATTCCCTCGATCAGGTCCGCGGTCTTCTTGCGGTTGTGCGTCTCGACGAGCCCGCCGACCACGTCCGTTCCCCGGTCGAGACGGCGCCGGGCTTCGCCGAGCATGGCGAACGTCTTGCCGACGCCTGGCGCCGCGCCGAGGTAGATCCGCAGTTCACCTCGGCGTGGCTTGACCGGCTGTTCTTCGTCCACGCTGTTCAGTCTGCTCTCATCGGGGCTGGGCGGCCTGGACGGCAAGGTTGAGCTTGAGCACGTTCACTCCGGGAATGCCGATCCCGTAACCGGTCGTGTTGTCCGCGACGAGCTGCTGGACCTTGTCCTCCGGCACGCCGGTGACGCGGGCCACGCGAGCGATCTGCAGGTCCGCGTAGGCGACGCTGATCGTCGGATCGAGCCCGGACGCCGATGCCGTCACCGCGTCGGCGGGCACCTTGTCCGGCGTGACGCCTTCGCGCTGGGCGATGGTGTCCTTGCGCTCCTGGATCAGTTTGATCAGGTCCGGGTTGTACGCGCTCTTGTTCGACGCGCCGGACGTCGACGGGTCACCGGGGCCGAGCGGGTCCGAGGAACTCGCCGACGGCCGGTTGTGGAACCACGGGTCGGCTGCCGGGTTCGCCGCGACCGGGTCGATCCCGATCAGCGATGAGCCGACGGCCTGGCCGTTCTGCGTGAGCACCGAGCCCTCGGCGTTGGCCTGCAGACCGGGAATCCGGCCCACCACCCACACACCGAGCGGGTAGACCACCCCGAGCAGGACGGTCAGCACCAGGAGCACGCGCAGCCCGGCGGCGCTCTGTTTGAGCAAGATCTTCATGACGATTACCCGATTCCCGGAATGAGCGTGACGAGGAGGTCGACGAGCTTGATCCCCGCGAACGGCACGATGATGCCGCCCAGTCCGTAGATCAGCAGGTTCCGGCGCAGCAGCGCCGAAGCCGACGACGGCCGGTACCGCACGCCGCGCAGCGCCAGCGGGATCAGCGCGATGATGACCAGCGCGTTGAAGATCACCGCGCTGAGGATGGCCGAGTCCGGGCTGTGCAGACACATGACGTTCAGCGCGTCGAGCGGCCCGCGCGCCGAGCCGGCGGCGAGGTAGAGCCCGCCGAACATCGCGGGCAGGATGGCGAAGTATTTCGCCACGTCGTTGGCGATGGAGAACGTCGTCAGCGCGCCTCGAGTGAACAGGAGCTGCTTCCCGATTTCGACGATCTCAAACAGCTTCGTGGGATTCGA
>JAVXWP010000031.1:0-31784 GCA_032230695.1 Actinomycetota bacterium
CCGCTCGAACTCCCCGGCGGCAAGTCCGTCTTCGAGCAACCCGCGCCGGCCGGTGGCACAGTCCTGCCGTTCTCACTGAGGAAGGAAGCCGAACGGGCCGGGCGAGCCGCCTCCGACATCCAGTACCACGGTGACCTCGACCACAGCTGGACCGGCACCGGCAAGGCGTGGGCGCGCGGCTGGAACAACGGCTGGATCGCCGCGAAGAGCCCGGCCACCATGACGTACTACGACCGCGCCGACATCGCGCTGCAGTACGAACTCGCCGACACCTTCACCCTCTGCGACGCCTACCACTGCTCGATCTTCGGCTCGACGAACCCGAACCGGAACTTCCTGTGGACCGGCACGGTCGGCAACGAGCCCGGTAGCGACGCCCGCGCGGTCACCAACGCGGCGTACTCCTACGACCATGCGGGCTACGACTGGACCAGCTACCCCGAGCGCCTCGAAGCGGCCGGGGTTTCGTGGCAGATCTACCAGGAATGGGACAACTTCACCGACAACGCGGTGGAGTACTTCGTGCCGTTCAAGAAGATCGGCAAGAAGATCCTCGCCTCGGTCGACGGCGGCTACCGGACCACCGAGGAGTTCTACTTCGCGCTCTTCGAGAAAACGGCCGACGAGAAGAAGACCCTGCGCGCGCAGTTCGACGCCGCCGTCGCCAAGCTGACGCCCGCAGAGCGCAGCCTGTTCCGCAAAGGCATGTACCGCGGCGAACCGCTGTCGCTGGTGAGCCAGCTCCGCGCGGACATCAAGGCCCGCAAGCTGCCGAAGGTGAGCTGGTTGGTGCCGTCCGCGGTCGACTCCGAGCACCCGGGCGCGTCGACACCGGTAGGCAGCGCGAACCTGATCTACAACGTGCTCGACGCGATCGCCTCGGACCACGACACCTGGTCGAAGACCGCACTGCTGATCAATTTCGACGAAAATGACGGCTACTTCGACCACGTGCCGCCGCCGGTGCCGCCGGGCACCGTGGCGAACGACGCCGACCACTTCGGCGGGCAGCCGCTCGGTTTCGGGCCGCGCGTGCCGATGACCGTGGTGTCGCCTTGGACCATCGGCGGGTACGTCGACTCACAGGTGTACGACCACACGTCGGTGCTGCGGCTGCTGGAACGCTGGACCGGCGTCGCCGAGCCGAACATCTCGAAGTGGCGCCGCACCGTGGCCGGGGACCTGACCGGCGCGTTCGATTTCTCCCGGCAGGGACGGCCTCCGCAGGTCAAGCGCCCGGGCGCGGTGCCGGCGCCGATCAGCCGGTGGCATCCCGCGCCGCCGGTTGAGCAGAAGCTGCCCGTGGCTGAGGTCGGCAGCCGTCCGGCGCGGGCTTTGCCTTACCAGGTTTCGGTTTCCGGAGGCTTCAACGACGCCGGGAAGCTCGTTCTGCAGTTGAACAACAGCGGGTCGGCATCTTCGCATTTCACGGTGTATCCGTATGCGGGTGAGCTGCCTGAGCCCGCTCATCAGGATGTCCGGGGCTCGCTGTCACAGACGCTTTCGCCCGCCGATGACACGTACCGGGTGGCCGTACAGGGGCCGAACCGGTCTTGGTGGGAGCTGAGCGGGAGCCGTTCGGGGGCAGCGTCGGGGGTCGATGTGCGGACCCGGTTCCTGCCGCAGCGGGGCGGGGTCGAGTTCACCGTCGCCAACTCCGGTTCCCAGGCCGTGACGCTGCGGCTGACGGCGTCGCGGTACGGGCGGGCGGACCGAGTCGTGCGGCTTCCCGCCGGGCGGTCCGCGACGGTGGACTGGCCCACTTCGCAGGGGTGGTACGACATCCGCGTCACCGCCGACGGTGACCTGTCGTTCCTGCGGTCCCTCACCGGGCGGGTGGAGGACGGGCGCACCGGCGTCAGCGGCTGATCCCCAAAGTGGCTTAGGAACTTCCCCGAATCGTCCGCCGCAGCTTCGGCACGCGCTCCGCCAAGGTCCGCTCGGCACCTCGCTGAGTCGGGTTGTAGTAGTCCTCGCCCACCAGTTCGTCCGGCGGGTACTGCTGCGCCAGGACTCCGTCGGCGACATCGTGCGGGTACCGGTAGCCCTGTGCGTTCCCCAGTGCCGCCGCCCCCGCGTAGTGCCCGTCCCGCAGATGCGGCGGCACGGTTCCGATGCGCCCGGCCCGCACGTCGGCCAGTGCCGCGTCGATTCCGGCGACCACGGCGTTCGACTTCGGTGCGGTCGCGAGGTGGATGGTCGCCTGGGCCAGCGCGAGCCTGCCTTCCGGCATCCCGATGAACTGCACCGCGTGGGACGCCGCGACCGCCGACTGCAGTGCGGTCGGGTCCGCCATGCCGATGTCCTCGCTGGCGTGCACCACGAGCCGCCGCGCCAGGAAACGCGGGTCCTCCCCCGCCTCGATCATCCGGGCCAGGTAGTGGAGTGCGGCATCCACATCGGACCCGCGGATCGACTTGATGAACGCGCTGATCACGTCGTAGTGCTGATCGCCGTCGCGGTCGTAGCGAACGGCCGCCTTGTCCACAGTGGACTCGACAATGGCGAGGTCGATGGTCTTGTGCTCGGTCGCCGAGGCCGCGTCGGCTGCCGCTTCGAGTGCGGTCAGCGCGCGCCGGGCGTCGCCGGAGGCCAGTCGGACGAGGTGGTCCTCGGCCTCTTCGGTCAGCTGCAGCTTTCCGCCGAGGCCACGCTCGTCGGTCAGCGCGCGTTTGATGAGCGCGCGGATGTCGTCGTCGCCGAGCTCGCGCAACTGGAGGACGAGCGAGCGGGACAGCAGCGGCGAAACCACCGAGAACGACGGGTTCTCCGTGGTCGCGGCCACCAGCAGAACAGTCCTGTCCTCGACCGCGCCGAGCAGCGCGTCCTGCTGGGTCTTGGAAAACCGGTGGACCTCGTCGATGAACAGCACGGTGTTCTCGGCGTTGTAGTTGCGCCTCCGGCGGGCTTCCTCAATGACCCCGCGGACCTCCTTCACCCCTGCCGACAGTGCGGACATCGCCACGAAACGCCGTCCGGTCGCGGCCGAGACCAGGTTCGCCAATGTGGTCTTGCCCGTTCCCGGCGGCCCGTACAGCAGCACGGACGCGGGCGCGGCACCTTCGACCAGCCGGCGCAGGGGCGCGCCCTCGCGCAGAAGGTGCTGCTGGCCGACGACCTCGTCGAGCGTGCGGGGCCGCATGCGCACGGCGAGCGGCGACTCCGCGCGTGCCGCCTGCACCCGAGGTGCTTCGGAGGGCTCCGGAGGCGGCCCCAGATCGGGGTTCACGGTGAAGAGTTCGTCCTGTGCCACGCCCTGACGGTAGCCGTTGCGCCCGCCGCGAACACGGCTGGCCGGGGCCCGAGCCGCCGAGCAGGCTGTGTACATGAATGAGTGCAGATGAACGATCGTGTGGCCGTGCTGTCCGACATCCACGGCGTGCTGCCCGCGCTGGACATGGTGCTGGCTGAGCCCGACGTGGCGGGCGCGGACCGGATCGTGCTGACCGGCGACCTCGCCGCGGGCCCACTACCTGCGCAAACCCTGGACAGGCTGGCTGAGCTGGGCGAACGTGCAGTGTGGGTACGGGGCAACGCGGATCGCGAACTGGTCCAGCTCGCGCGCGGCGGCGGCACGAAGATCCCCGACCCGATCGTGCCCTGGGCGGCGGCCCAGCTGAGCGGGGCCCACGTCGCGCTGCTCGACGCTCTGCCCACGACGGTGACACTGCCGGTCGCCGGGCTCGGCGACGTGCTCTTCTGCCACGCCACCCCACGCGACGACGAAGAGATCGTGCTCGTCGACTCGGCGATGGCCCGGTGGTCAGAAGTACTCGCCGGCGTCGACGCCGAGACGGTGGTCTGCGGCCACACCCATATGCCGTTCACGCGGCTCGTGGACCGCCGCCTTGTTGTCAATCCCGGCAGTGTCGGCATGCCGTACGGCTCGATCGGGGCGCACTGGGCTCTGCTCGGCGGCGCGTCCGGTCCCGCCGTCCAGCTGCGACGGACCCGGTACGACGCCGACGCAACCTGTCAGTCCCTTGTGGACAGCTCGGCCTATCCCGATATCGAGGCCTGGGCGCAGGATTTCGTCCGCACCCCGGCGTCCGACACCGAAGCGCTCGCCGTGTTCACCAAGCTCGCGTACCGACCAACGCCTTCACTTCAAGTTCCGCCATCAGGAGGCGCGTAGTGAACGCCACATGATCGAAACCGCGTATGGCACCAGGTCGCGGCCACGCCGCCAAAGCCACGGAATGCCCTTGACGATCAGCCAGCCGACGTGTTCGGCCGTGCCATGGCTCGCGCCGCCCGAGCACGCCATGCTGACCGGCTCCGGGATCTCGAACCCGGCGCCGGCGATCTGGTGGGTGAAACCGGTCGCCAGCAAGCGGTGCCCGAGCTCGGAGGGATGCAGCCTGTCCACGCTCCACGTCGCGAGCTCGTAGGCCCCGGCAAGCGCGTGCAGATCGACACAGGGCACGCCCAGCCGCGCGACAACGCCGTCGATGACGTCGTTGAGTTCGCCGATCCGCGACGAAAGCGCGCGGCGCAGGGAAGCCGGGAGCCGGAACACCCGGCCGTGGTCGTGGAATCGCACGGGGACGGTGGTGGTGCCGACCGCGTTCAAGGCGGTGATCACGGCGGCGAGATCGTCCGCCATGGCCACCGCGTCGAAATCCGACCGCAGCGTGTCGTTCATGCCGACCACGATCAGCGCGACGTCCGCGCGGTGCGCCAGCGCGGCCGGCAACTGGTCGGTGCGGACACAGCGCATCCGGGCACCGGGGAACGACGGGTTGAGATAGCCGTCCGGTTCGACGCCGAGCGCGTCGGCGACCAGCGGGCCGACACCGCGCCAGCCGCCGCCGGGCAGCGGGTCGCCCAGCCCCACCGCGGTGGAGTCCCCGAGCACGACCAGGCGGCGTGCCTGGCGCGGGGCCTCCGGTTCAGCGGGCCGGACGGACTGGAAGGGATCGGGTTCCTGAGTGACTTCGACGCTTACCACGGTCACACCCAGACCATCGGGCATGCAGACTCACCTGCGGTGATGCCTGGGTAACGGGCCGAGGTCGGGTCGGCGAATCCTCGGTGCCCCGGCTTACCGGAAAGCCGGGTACAGCGCCAGTTCCAGCCCCGGCCCGAACCGGGCGTCCAGCCGGTCGGCCACCGCCAGCGCGTGGTCCACCACGTCGGTCAGCTTGAGCCTGTCGGCGTGCTTCGCGACTTCTCGCCACCACGACACCAGCGCGGCCTGCCTGCTGAGCGGGCCAGCGCCCTTGCCGGAGGGCAGGGTGGGCAGCAGATCCCAGGTCACCATCCAGACGAGCAGCAGCTGGCTGTCCATCAGATAACCGGCGAGCGCGACGTCGTCGGCCAGGGCGGGCCACGCGGTGGCGGCTTCGGCGCGCCACGCGGCGACCATCGCCTCGCTCATGCCTGCAGGCAACGCCAGCGCACCCGGGAACGACGCGAAGGGGAGCCGCAGATACGCGGCGTCGACGAGCGCGTTGCGCACGCGGCCGCGTTCGAAGTCGAGGAACCGGACGCCGGAGCTGGTGACGAGGTTGTTCTCGGGGCTGAGGTCCGCAGGGCTGAACGCCCGGTACGCCGCCGAGCGCGCGTGCTCGGCGGAGCGTTCCGCGCGCAAGCGGACCGACGCGGGCGTCTTGACCTCGAGCACCTCGTCGAGCAGGGCAGGCAGCTGCGCGCAAGCGACCACCGGGGTGGTGTCCTCGCCTTTCGCCGGGCCGCCGAGCCGCCGCAACAGAGCGTTGAAATCGGCCTCCCGACTGGCGGTGGTCGCGTGGAGCCGCCCGAGCGAACGCGCCCAGGAGAGCAGTGAGGTCTCGGCCGCCCGTGCGTCGGACGACTTCAGTTTGTCCTGCAGGGTCGGCGCCCGGCCGAGGTCGTCGATGACGAGGACACGGTGCCTGCCGTCGTGCGCGAGCAGTTCGGGGCACATGCGGTCTTCCGGCGCCAGCGCCGTGAACAGCTGGTAGCTGACCGCCTCCTGGGCGAAGGAGTCGATCATTCCGGGCTGCGGCCGCACCGGGTAATGCTTGATCACCAGCGTCCGGGGCAACTCAAAGGGCGAAGAGGCAACTCTGGCGCGAACCACGGTGGCCGGCCCACTGCCGGCCAGCTCTTCCGGGTCGACCAGCTTGATCGCGCTGCCGAACCGGTGCGCCAGCACCGATTCACCGGCCGCGACAGCCGCTCCGATGTCATGAGTTTCAGCTCCTGCTCCGACAGTCGAGTCGTCGGCGGAGGAGGTGTCCACTGTCATTGCCACCGACCCTACTAGTGAGCGAGTAACCATGACCACTTCCGTTCGGGCATTTGTGAGCAATGACGTTGTAACGCGGTCACCCGTGTGACAGCGGACGTTCGAAAGTGCCGGAACGTTGCTTGTTCCGGCGAAAAATCAGCACAATGGCCGCAGCTAGAACGATTCCGATGAGGTTTACCACGAGCTGACCCGCCGAACTCAGACATTTGTCCCAGTCACCGAGCACAGCGGCGACCACCGCGTACCCCGCTGCCGGCACCGTGGTGACCGAAATGAACACCCCGACGAGCGCCGCGGACTTCGCCGACGTCATCGACAGCATCCCCGCCGCACCCGCCAGTAACGCCACGATCAGCGAATACGGCCCGACCTGGTAGATGAAGTCCACCTGGTGCTCGCCGCTGAGATCCGCGGCGTCGAACAGCCCGGTGGCTTCCGCCAGCAGCGTCGCACCCAGTGTGACGAGCATCGCGACCGGGAACCCGATGGCCAGCGCGAGCGCCGCCCTGCCGACCAGGTCCCAGCGCCGCAGCACCAGCCCCACCGCGATCGCCGCCAGCGGCCCGAACTCCGGGCCCACCACCATCGCGCCGACGATAGTCACCGGCGAATCGGTGACGATCCCGACCGCAGCCAGCAGGCAGGCGATGATCAGGAACGCCTGGAAGGTGACGTTGAGCCGAGATTCCTCACCGGTCCTGGCGAGCAACTCCTGCCAGACGACGGCGTCCGCGGCCTCACCGGGCGCGTCCTCCTCGGCGTTGTCCGCCGCGTCCGACAACGCCGTGTCGAGCGTTTCGAGGGTGATCCCACCAGTACGGTCAAGGTGCAGACCGCACAGTGAGTCGACAATGTCGTCGGTCGCCTCGCGCGCGATGTCGGCCTCGATCAGATCGCCGCCGGGTTTGATCGCGACTCCGTGATGCACGACGAGATGCGCGACTCCGGAGTGTGCCCGCAGGATTTCGACCGCTTCACCGGTCTTGTCCGGCGGGCACACCGCCCTGAGATGGAGCACCTACGGCTGAGCGGGCTGCTTGGGCGGGGCCGGCTTCGCGTCGACGCCTGCTTCCTTGCGCTGTTCCGGGGTGATCGGGGCAGGCGCGGCCGTCAGCGGGTCGAAACCGCCACCGGTCTTGGGGAACGCGATGACGTCACGCAGCGAGTCCGCACCGGAAAGCAGCATGACGATCCTGTCCCAGCCGAAGGCGATGCCGCCGTGCGGCGGCGGGCCGAACTGGAAGGCGTCGAGCAGGAAGCCGAACTTCTCCTGCGCGTCCTCCTCGGACAGGCCCATGATCTCGAAAACACGCTTCTGCAGGTCGGCCTGGTGGATACGGATCGACCCGCCACCGATCTCGTTGCCGTTGCAGACGATGTCGTAGGCGTACGCGAGCGCGTTGCCAGGGTCCTGCTCGAGCTTGTCGGTCCACTCGGGCGTCGGCGAGGTGAACGCGTGGTGTAGTGCCGTCCACTTGCCGCTGCCCACGGCGACGTCGTCGGTGTCGGCCGTGGACTCGAACATCGGGAAGTCGACGACCCAGACGAACGACCAGGCGTCTTCGTCGATCAGGCCGAGCCTCTTGCCGATCTCGACGCGCGCGGCGCCAAGCAGCGGGCGGACGTCGGCGGCCTTGCCCGCGCCGAAGAACACGCAGTCACCGGGCTTCGCACCAGCGGCGGCGGCGAGGCCTTCGCGCTCCTTGTCCGAAAGGTTCTTGGCGACCGGGCCGCCGAGCGTGCCGTCTTCGTTCACGAGCACATACGCGAGACCGCGGGCGCCACGCTGCTTCGCCCACTCCTGCCACGCGTCGAGCGTGCGGCGCGGCTGGTCGGCGCCACCGGCCATGACCACGGCGCCGACATACGGCGACTGGAAGACGCGGAACGGCGTGTCGGCGAAGAACTCCGTCATGTCGGTCAGTTCGAGGTCGAAGCGCAGGTCCGGCTTGTCCGAGCCGTACTTCGACATCGCGTCGGCGTAGGTGATCCTCGGGAACGGCTGCGGGATGTCGTGGCCGATCAGCTTCCACAGCGCCACGGTGACCTGCTCGCCGAGCGCGATGATGTCGTCCTGCTCGACGAAACTCATCTCGATGTCGAGCTGGGTGAACTCCGGCTGCCTGTCGGCGCGGAAGTCTTCGTCGCGGTAGCAGCGGGCGATCTGGTAGTACCGCTCCAGCCCGCCGACCATCAGCAACTGCTTGAACAGCTGCGGCGACTGCGGCAGCGCGTACCAGGAGCCCGGGCGCAGACGCGCGGGAACCAGGAAGTCGCGGGCACCTTCGGGGGTGGAACGGGTCAGGGTTGGGGTCTCGATCTCGACGAAGTCCTGCGCGTGCAGCACCTCGCGGGCCGCGCGGTTGACCTCGCTGCGCAGGCGCATCGCCTTGGCGGGACCGCTGCGGCGGAGGTCGAGGTAGCGGTGCTTGAGGCGGACCTCTTCACCGACGTCGACGCGCTCGTCGATCGGGAACGGCAGCGGCGCGGCTTCCGACAGCACCTCGAGTTCGGTGGCGAGCACCTCGATCGCGCCGGTCGGGATCTCGTCGTTGGCGTTGCCCTCGGGGCGGGCGGAGACCTCACCGACGATGCGGACGCAGTATTCGGAGCGCAACTGGTGGGCGCGCTCGGCCATCTCGCCTTCGCGGAAGACGACCTGGGAGATCCCGCTCGCGTCGCGCAGATCGATGAAGATCACCCCACCGTGATCGCGCCGCCGGGCCACCCATCCGGTGAGGGTGACGGTCTGGCCGGCGTGCTCGGCACGCAATGTGCCGGCGTTGTGGGTGCGAAGCACTACGCAGGATCCTCTCTAGGCTCGTTGAGGCGGTGTCATCAGCGGCAATCGCCGACGGTAAAGGCTAACGAATCCACCCGGGGGTAGCGCCACCAGGTTTATCTAGAGCAGCCGCAACTGGTCGCCATCGGTGGTCGACGCGTGGCTGTCGGCAGGTTCACGGGGTGTGGGGATCGCGCCTGCCGGCCAGCCGGTGTTGTCGTCGCCAGGGACACCGCGCGCCGGCTTGGGGGCCCGCGGTTCCAGGCCGTGGCGCCGGATCAGTCGTGCAGCCCGCTCGGAAAGCCGGTGCTGGTAAGCCTTGTTCGCGTAACTGCCGCCGCGATAGATATCGCGATACCGCGACACGAGCGCCGGATGCTCGGCGGTGAGCCATTGCGCGAACCATTCCCGCGCACCCGGCCGTAGGTGCAGCGGCAGCACGGTGACGCCGCTCGCGCCGGCGTCGGCGATGGCCGCGAGCAGCGCGTCCAGTGCTTCTTCCGTGTCGGTCAGGCCGGGCAGGATCGGCGCGATGAACACACCGCACGACAGCCCCGCCTCCCTGGCGCGGCGCACGAGGTCGAGGCGTGCCTGCGGGCTCGGCGTGCCGGGCTCGAGTTTCCGCTGCAGATCGCGGTCGAGCAGGGCGATGGACACCCCGAGCCCGACGGGCACATCCTTCGATACGGCGCCGAGCAGCGGCAGGTCACGGATCAGGACGGTTCCTTTGGTCAGGATGGAGAAGGGGGTGCCGGAGTCGGCGAGCGCGCGAATGATCCGCGGCATCAGCTGGTACCGGCCTTCGGCCCGCTGGTACGGATCGGTGTTGGTGCCCATCGCGACGTGCTCGCGCTTCCAGCCCGGCTTGCGCAGCTGCGCCGTCAGGACTTCGGGCGCGTTGACCTTGACCACGACCTGGGTGTCGAAGTCCTTGCCGGAGTCGAATTCCAGATAGGTGTGGGTGTTGCGGGCGAAACAGTTGTGCGCGACAACGCCGTTCGCGATGAAGTCACCGGTGCCGGTGGTGATGTCGAACAGGGGTAGCTCGATACCGAGCGGCTCGATCGAGACGACACCGACACGGGCCGACGCCCTGATCGCCAAGCCGTGGATGCTGCGTTTGCGCGAGATCGCGGGGTCGACGGTGAGCAGGAAACGGACTTGCTCGGCGAGCCCGCCCAAAAGCCGGACGGTACGTCTGGCCGCGGCCTGCTCGTAGTCGCCGACGGTGTGCCGGAAACCGAGAGCTCGCAACGCGTCTGACACGGCAGCGAGCACTGTCTCGTCCCCGTTGGCGATGCGCAGCACCCCACGGCTGTAGCCACCCTGCGCGTCGAAAGCCCCTGCGAGGAAACCTTTTTGCCACCCCGGGCTCGGTGCTACGGGCAGTTCGGAGAGGTCGCTCAGCGAGCGGAATCCCTCCAGGTACTCCCGCGAGCGGTCGGACGCTTCGGGCTCGGCGGAGCCGTTGCCCTTCACCGTCCCGCACACGTACCCGGCGCGGTACTCGGCATCGTCCACGGGAGGCGCCGGGAAACGTCCGGTGCTGACGAGTTTGCTGCCCGGCATGAGGTGCGGCTCCCTCGCGGGTGTGGCGCTCACCTGCTTCCAGCCGCGGTCGGTCAGGAACCGGTGATCCCCGCTCGCCACGAGGTCGGTGCCATCCTCGAGCGTGATCCGGTACGCATGCTTGACCGACGGCCAGTGCGCGAGCACCCGCGTCCGAGCGTAGTGGCGGCGGCTGCCGTCCTGCTCGGTGCCGTAGACCTCGTCACCGACCTGGATCTCGGACAGCGCCTTGGTGCGGCCGTCCGCCATCAGGATCTCGGTTTCCCCCGCCATGCAATAAGTACAGGCGTGGCTGCATCCCCGATACGGGTTGATCGTCCAACTGAACGGCATCGGCGACCCCGAGGGCACCTTGGTCAGCACAGATTTGGCGTACACCTCGTGAAAGGTGACACCGTCGAACTCCGGCGAACGCACGGAGCGCACCAGCCCGTCCATCCCCAGAAGCGCCTGCTCGGCGCTGTCTACCCGCTGTCCGTCCCATCGCACATCAGTCAGTCGAACACATGTTCTAACGGATGTCAAAAGACCTGGTCAGAGGGCATACCGCTCCAGCGAACGGATCTTGTTCGTCGCGTCCAGCGCGGCGACCTTGTACGCCTCGGACAGGGTCGGGTAGTTGAACACGGTGTCGACGAGGTAGTCGACAGTCCCGCCGCAGCCCATGACGGCCTGTCCGATGTGGACGAGGTCGGTGGCGCCGGTGCCGAACACGTGCACACCGAGCAGCTTCCGGTCCGTTGTGGACACCAGGAGTTTCAGCATGCCGTAGGAGTCTCCGGTGATCTGCCCGCGCGCGAGCTCGCGATACCGCGCGATGCCGACCTCGTACGGCACCGAGGACGACGTAAGCTCCGCTTCGGTGGCGCCACAGTAGGAGATCTCCGGGATGCTGTAGATCCCGATCGGCTGCAGCGACGCGAGTTCGTTCGTCGGCTCGTCGAAGGCGTGATAGGCCGCCAGCCTGCCCTGGTCCATCGACGTCGCCGCGAGTGCCGGGAAGCCGATCACGTCACCGACGGCGTAGATGTGCGGGACCGGCGTCCGGTAGTTCTCGTCGACCTTCAACCGGCCGCGGTTGTCGGCGGTGATCCCGGCCAGTTCGAGGTTCAGTGCCTCGGTCAGGCCCTGGCGCCCGGCGGAATACATGACCATTTCGGCCGGGATCCGCTTACCGCTCACCAGGGTGGTGACCGTGGCTTGTTCGGAGGCGACCACATTGGCCACCTTCTCGCCGAACCGGAACGTGACGGCCTGGTCCCGCAAATGGAACTTCAACGACTCGACGATCTCCGGGTCGCAGAACTCCAGCATCTTCTCCCGTTGTTCCACCACGGTGACCCGTGCGCCCAGCGCCGCGAACATCGACGCGTACTCGATGCCGATCACTCCCGCGCCGACGACGACCAGCGACGACGGAATCGACTCCAATTGCAGGATTTCGTCGGAATCGAGCACGCGCTCGGCGTCGAAGTCCACCTGCGACGGCCGCGCGGGCTTGGTGCCCGTGGCGATCACGATGAAGGCCGCGCTCATCGACGTCCGGTCACCTCGGTGTCTCCCCTCGACCGCGACCGTGTGCGGGTCGACGAAGCTGCCCACCCCGACCACCAGATCGACGTGGTTCCGCATCAACTGCGCCCGGACGACCTGAACCTCCCTGCCGACGACATGCTGTGTCCGCGACATCAGGTCCGCGATCGTGATGTCCTGCTTGACCCGGTAGCTGGCGCCGTACAGCTCGCGCTGATTCATGCCCGTCAGGTACAAAACGGCTTCCCGCAGGGTTTTCGACGGAATCGTGCCCGTGTTGACGCACACGCCGCCGACCATGTCATGTTTGTCGATGATCGCCACCCGCTTGCCCAGCTTGGCGGCCGCGATGGCCGCCTTCTGCCCGCCGGGGCCGGAGCCGATCACTATCAGGTCGTAGTCGTACTCGCGCTCGCTCACCCCTCCTACCCTGCGCACCTGACTCCACCTGCGCAAGTGCATCCTGTGACCAGTGGGCGTCGGAACGCTGTGAAGGGGTCCTTGAGGGACTCAGAGTCCCTCAAGGACCCCTTCACGCACAGACAGGTGTCATGCGGGAGCGAACGCGCTGGCGGCGGCGGCGAACGCGGCTGTCCAGTCGGACGTGATGATGCTCCCGAGGTACCCGTCCGGCCGGATAAGGATCAGCGTGTCGCCGGTTATGCCGTAGATGCTGGACACCTGGCCGGTGGTGTCGGTGAGGTGGCTGTCGTCGAGGCGGTTGCCGTCGCCATCGGGTCCTATGTGGACCGTGTAGCGGCGTAGTTCGGCGCCGCCGGTTGGCCATTCCAGCTTCGGCAGCGCGTCAACGGCATCGGGGCCGAACGCCAGCAAGCTGAAATGCGGTCCCTGGTAAACGTCGAACAGCCGCCGGATCCCGCGCCCGTCACACGGCGCGTCCGGTGCCCGGTCGCCCACATGCAGTGTCTTCGTGGCCGGGCCGCCGGCGAGGGCGAGCGGACCGCCTTCGTAGGAGAGTCCGATCTGCCGTTCCTCGTCGCCGCGCTTGAGGCTCGCGACACGGCGCTGATCGAGACCGGCATACAGTTCGGTGGACCGGCCGAGGACTCGTGCGGCGACCGGTTGCCGTTCGGTCTCGTAGCTGTCGAGCAGGGAGTCCGGCGCGCCCGCGATGACCTGGCCGAGTTTCCAGCCCAGGTTGTAGGCGTCCTGCACACCGGTGTTGAGTCCCTGCGCACCGGCCGGGGTGTGCACGTGGGCGGCGTCGCCTGCCACGAAGACACGGCCGGCGCGGTAGTGCTCGACGATCCGGATGTTCGGTCGAAACACCGAGGTCCAGGTGACATCCCGGAGCCGAAGGCCGGTGAGCGAACGGAATCGGGCGGCCAGCGCGGCTTCGTCGACCTCCGGTGTCTCCTCCGGCTTCAGCTTGATCATCAGCTGGAACTGCCCGGAGTGGGGCAGCGGGCACGCTCCGACGAATTTGCCGCCCGTGCCGGGCCATACGTGCCACCGGTTACGGGACAGCCCGTCGATCGTGGCGTCGACGATGAGCGTGCGATCGGACTGGTCGGTCTCCCCCGCGAACCGGAGACCGGCGGCCTTGCGGACGGTGCTCCCGCCGCCATCGGCGCCGACAAGGTACCGGCTGCGCACCTGCTCGCCCGAGGACAGCGTCGAGGTCACGCCTTCGCCGTCCTGCTCGAAGCCGTCCAGCGCGACGCCGAACTCGACGCTCAGACCCAGGCGGTCGAGCAGGCGGTGCAGGATGGCGTCGGTACGAAACTGCGGCAGCAACAGGATGTTCGGATACGGCACGTCCGCCGTGGGCCGGTGCTTGCTCTGCATCCGCCACGGCACGGTGATCGGTCCGATGTGGATACCCATGAGCGGGTACGTGCCGCCCTCCGCGTGTGCCTCGTCCAGCACGCCGAGATCCTCGAAGACCTCCTGGGTGCGCGGCTGCACTCCCTTGGCGCGGGACCCTTCGAACGCGCGCGGTGCCTTGTCGACCAGTCGGACGCGAAGGCCGCGCCGCAGCAGATCTGCCGCCATCGTGGAGCCGACCGGGCCGGCTCCCACGACGAGAACGTCGATGTCGTGGTGTTCGGTCATGTGGTTCGACCTCCGGTGGTCTGCTGGAAGAAGGTGGCGAGCAGGAGTGCTGTGCCGTGCGGATCTTCGAACGGGACCATGTGCCCGCAGTCGTCGATCACGTGGCATTGGTCGGGGTGGAGGAGTTCCCGGACGGTATCGAGGTGCTCGATGGGGGTGACCTGGTCGTGCTTGCCCCACAGCAGCATCGTGGGTATGGGCAGCCGGCCGGCCCGCCGGTAGAGATCTTGCTGTGCCGTGAGCGGGTAGTCCCGGATGGTGCACAGCAGGGCATAGACCGAACCGTGGAACCGGTAGGGCTCGCCGACGAGCCGAACAAGCAGTTCCGCGTCTTCGCTCGACCGCACGTTGTGCGACAGATGAGTGCTGAGGGCACGGTGCCCGAAGAATTTGCCCATGACCCGAGCCAGCGGATCGATGGCCAGCAGGCGCGTGCCGAGCTGACGCTCCTCGGTCAAGCCGGCCGGTCCGATCAGGGTCAACGACAGCGGCCGCTGGACACCTGGCTGGGTGGCGTAGGCCATCGCGATGAGGCCGCCCATGGACGTCCCGACCACATGAACGGGTTCCCGCGCACCGACCGCGTCGAGGAGCTCGCCGAGCTGGCGGAGGAACAGTGCTTCGTCGTAGCGGCCTTCGACACGGTCGGACCACCCGCGGCCGTAGGCGCTGTACGCCAACGTGCGCAGTCCTTGCGCATGCAGGTCGACGGCGATCGCGTCCCAGTAACCGAGAGGAATCGTGATCCCGGGGACCAGCAGCACGAGCGGGCCGGTGGCTGGTCCGGCCAGCTCGTAATGCGTCACGCCGTCGGACAGCGTGACGAACGAGCCTCGGGCCGCCGCTCGGGCGGTCTCGTCCAGGATCAGGTCCTCGCCCCTGGCGACGTAGGCGCGGGTCACGGTTGGCTGCCGAGGAACTCGAGAACGGCGCCGGCGACCTCCGCCGGAGCCTCCTCCGGCATCAGGTGACCGACGCCGGGAATCACGATCTCCCGGCTGTCCGGGATGTCCCTGGCGAAGTGCTGGCCGTCGACCAGGTCGCTGCGCAGGACAAGCGTGGGCACCCGAAGCCCGCGAAGCTTCGCGGAGCGGTCCGTCTGTTCGGTGTTCGCGAAATCGACGAAGGCGTCCCGGTTTCCCGGCCGGCTCATCATGGCGTAGGTCCGGTCGATCATGTCCTCCGGCACGGTGAACCCAGGGCCCACCGCGCCGCGCAGGTTGCGTGCGACGACGCTCCGCGAACCCGTCCGCCGAACCAATGGCCGGGTGAGCGGGTTGCGGGCGAGACGAATCGCGGCTGGCAGCGACTTGCCGGGATACCCGGTCGCGTTCATGAGCACCAGGCGCTCCGTCCGCTCGGGAAAGGTGAGCGCGAGGTTCCAAGCGATGTTCCCGCCGAGGGAATTTCCGACAACCGTGCATTTCTCCACGGACAGCCCGTCGAGGAAACGGCCGAGAAAGTCAACGTACGACTCGATTCGGTAGTCCCGGTCCGGCCGGGGGCCGGTCAGTCCGAACCCGGGCAGGTCCAGCCGGATCACCTCGCAGGTCGGACCCAGTCGGGCCGCGATGCCGTCGAACGTGTCCAGCGAGGAGCCGGAGCCGTGTAGCAGCAGCACCGCCGGCCCATTCCCCTCGCGCACGAAGCGCACCCGCATCCCGTCGATCGACGTGAACGACGACCCCTCGGTGAGGTTGTCCATCGTGCGTCCTCCTAATAATGGCTACACCGTATCCGTTATGTTTCGGCTACAGTGTAGCCACCTTCACACGGGATGGGCAACGGCGCCACTCAAGAGAGTGGGGCAGGGTGGGAACCGTGAGTCAAAGCAAGGACAACAGCCCGGATCAGGGTCCGGGGCGCCCCTCGATGCGCGTCGACCGTGTCATCGGGGCGGCCGTCGAACTGGTCGACGAGGTGGGACCGGGCGACTTCAGCATGAGACTGCTGGCGCAGCGGCTGCGGTCCAGCACGGCCACCCTGTATCGGCATTTCGCCGGCAAGGACGAGATCCTTGTCCACGTCGTGGACCACGTGCTCGGCGAAGTGCCCCGGCACCTCCCCGACCTGCCGGACGCGGCGACTTGGCAGGAACGGCTAGTTGCCAGTGCCGTCGCGCTGTTTCGAACGCTGCAAGACCACCCGAAAGTGGCGTCGCTCTTCGTCGATCACGTACCGCTTGGCCCACGGGGTCTCGCCGGCCGAGAGGCCGCGATCGCCATCATGCTCACCGGCGGATTTCCTCCCGAAGTCGCCGCGAGGGCGTACACCGCCGTGGCGCACTACGTCATCGGCTTCGCCGTCCAACTGCGCGCCGCCGGCACCTCCGGCCGGGACCAGGACATCCGCGAGTTCTACCGCTCCCTTGATCCCGCCCGTTATCCCGCCACCGTGAGCTCGGCCCCATTCCTGCCGAGCTCCCTGGACGACGAGTTCCGGTTCGGCCTGCAACTCATCGTCGACGGACTGGCCAAACATCTGACCCGCGCCACCGACTAGGCCGGAGTTGCTAATCCGGCAGTTGCCGGATTAAGGTTGACATCGCCCTAGACGATCGCAGGAGGTTCGGTGACAATCGGGCGGACCGCGCGGCGACGGCGGGGGCCGGGAAGGCCGCCGGCTGACGCCCCAGTGCCCGACCTGGAGGAGATCCTTCAGCGCAGCCTGGAGGCGTTCGCGGAACTGGGCTACGAGGCGGTGTCCGTACGGCAGCTCAACGAGCGCCTCGGCATGGGGCACACCTTCATCCACGACCGGTACGGATCCAAAGAGGCCTTCTGGCGGGCGGTCATGGACGCTGCCATCGGCCACGTAACGGATGAGGTCATGGCCGCCTTCGACAAGGAACAGCCTGCCGATGACCTCGCCCGGCTGACTGCCGGTGTCCGGGCCTTCCACCAGGCCGCCGCGCACCGTCCCCACCTCACACGTGTCGTCAACTACGAGGCCGGCCGCGACTCACCGCGCCTGGCCTACCTGTACACGCTGATGAGTCCGCTCAACGAGGCGGCGCGGCCGGTCTTCGACCGGCTCGTACGCCAGGGAACCCTGCGCGACATCCCGTGGTACCTGTTCCATTTCGCCATCACGAAGCCACTGACCATGTACGGCCAAGCCCCGTTGGCGCGACTGCTCGGCCGGCCCGACGACGCCGACGATCACACGCTGATGAGCACGCTGGTCCTCAACGGCCTGCTCACCTGAAACCGCCGCCCCAACAAGAAGCTGGAGTCGCCCAATGTCCGCCATCCAACGTTCCACCAAGCCCACCACCCTGTGGGTCCTCACCGCCGTCATCCTCCTCGGCTTGCTCGCCTCGGCCGTAGTTCCGGGCATAAGGCTGCCGATGATCGTGGTGCAGGTCGTGTTCGTACTCGTGCATGGGGCGCGGCGTTACGGCTGGGGTGCGATCGGGATCTTCGTCGCGGCGGGTCTCGTGATCAGCAACATCCTCGAAAATCTCAGCATCCAAACCGGCTTCCCGTTCGGGCACTACCACTACACCGGCGACGGCAAGATCTTCCAAGTGCCGTGGTTCATCGGCCCTGCCTACCTTGCTACCGGCTACCTCGCCTGGATGATCGCCACCGTGCTGCTCGACGACGTGCGCCGCGACTCACCCTGGCTGACCACCATCGGCACCCCCATCATCGGCGCGTTCGCCATGACCGCCTGGGACCTCGCGCTCGACCCCAGCACATCAACCATCAACCAAGCCTGGATCTGGGAAAACGGCGGCGGGTTCTTCGGCGTACCCCTGGTCAACTTCCTGGGCTGGACCTTCACCGTCTACCTGTTCATGCAGGTCTTCGCCCTCTATCTACGCAGCCGCGGCCCACTGCCGGCCGCACAGCCGGACCGCACCACGGCCACCGACCTACAGGCAGTACTGCTCTACGCGGCGACGACAATCTCGTTCTTCACAAAGTTCTTCACCGGCGAAAACACGACCGTCACCGACGCCGCCGGCACAACCTGGAACACCAGCGACATCTACGAGACATCAGTCCTGCTCACCGTCTACGGCATGTTCTTCATCTCCCTCCTCGCCCTGCTACGCATCGCCCAGCGACGCACCGCAGCAACAGCACTAACGGCGGGAATCGAGACGAAGCAGCAGACGGAGCCGAACCCGGCACGCCAAACCGCATAATGTGCCGGTAGTCGCCCCGGGTGCGCCCGCCAGGATTCGTGTGCGCGGGCGCACCCGGCCTCCACCTGGGGAAGACACTAGGAACGGAGCGCGGAACGAGAACGTTGCAGGTCGGTGACCGTGGTACAGGCGGCGTCGATCTCGGATTCGAGGAGGGCGACCTGCTGGGCGGCGACGTCTTCACCGAGGAGTTTCGCGACGCGGCCGCCCTCGGTCAGCGCGGAGAGCGCCTCCCACGGGGAAGTGGCCAGGCTGCCGAGATCGGCACCGGAGGCAGGTACTGGGAGGCGGTCTTCGATCCCAGCACGGCCCGCGGCGAGCAAGGCCGATACCACCAGATGCGGCTGCGCGTCGGCGCCGGCGAACCGGAACTCCAGCCGGAGCGACGAATCCTTCCCCGCCACGCGCACCGAAGCCGTCCGATCGTCGATACCCCACCGAAGCGTCCTGGGTGAGAACGGGGCCGTCCGCAGCCGCACATAGCTGTTCCAAGTAGGCGCCCAGATCGCCGTCAAGGCCCGAGCATCCCGCAGCACCCCCGCCAAGAAATGCCCCATGGTCTCGGACAGCTGTGTCCCGCCAACAGAAGACGCCGAGTCTCCATCCAAAGTGGACAGCGACAGGTGGACGTGACACGAACTGCCCTGGCCGGTCTCCGGAGCCGCGAGGTAGCTCGCCTGAACCCCTTGCCGGGCCGCCGCTTCCCGGACCACCCATTGCTGCAGTAACGCGTCGTCGCAAGCGGCCAGCGCGTCGCGGTGGCGCAGCACGATCTCGTACTGCCCCGGATGGCACTCGGCCCGCGCCGACTCGACACCCAACCCGGTCTCCTCGAGCGCGTCCCGCACCTCTCGCAGCACCGGTGCCATCCGCTCGGTCCCGCCCAGCGCATAGTCGACGCCGTGCTCCGTCAGAGGTTTGCCTTGCGCGTCACGGAAAACCACCTCGTGCTCGATCCCTGCGGACGGCATGAGCGAGGATTCCTCCAACGCTCTCAGCTGGTCCGTCAACACCTGCCGCGGGGCGATGGACACGGATTCACCGTCGGGCCAGGCGACGTCACAAACGGCCGCCCAGGTGCGCCCGTCCCCCGGCAGCGGGATGGCCGTCGCCAGATCCGGGACCATCTTCAGGTCCCCGAACCCGCGGAGATACCGGCCCAACGGACCCGCGGTGTCCACATCGGACAAGGCTTCCCGCTGGACGTCCCACGCGAAAACGTAGCTGCACACACCGTAGCCGCCGGTCAGCACCTCGTCCGCGACGAACCGCCGGTCCAGCTCGACCGCGGCGAATCGGGCGTGCGGGTCGGGTACAACCAGAATCAGCCTGCCGATGGCACCGCCGGCCAGTGCCCGCAGCAGTCCCGGTTCCAGTGCGCTTGCGGCGGAGGAACGCGCGGCCAGCGAACGGGCGCCGACCGGCCGGTGACTGTGCGTCAGCCCGGTCACCACGCGCCGCCGGGATCGGCCGCGGACAACGGGTTGGCCGCGCGGCCCCACCGGACGTCGAACTCGTCGTCCCGCTCGACCTTGTCGAAGCCTTGTCCGGCAAGATGTTCCCGGTTCAGCGTCACCCGCTCGACGTCGGGCGCGAGCAGTTGGCACGCGTCGAACCGGCCGGACAGCTCCGGATTGTCGTCCCGGAACTTCAGCACGATCTCCCGGACGAGCTCCCAGAACCGCGGCCGGGCGAAGCCTAGATCGTCGGCCAGGATCTCGGCCCAGAACCGCAGCTGCCCGGCGAAAACCGAGCTGAACAACGACTGCGCCAGCAGATGCGGCGCCCAGCGCAACATCTCCGCCGACACTTCGGCGGGTAGGGACCGGTAGCAGTCCACGTCCTCGTCCATCAGGTCGACGCCCTGCGCGAAGTCCTTGATCGCCGCACGCAACGGCTTGCCTGCGGAGTCGACCACGAGGATCAGGTTCTGTCCGTGCGGGCAGAACCCGACTCCGTAGCGCAGCAGCCACTGCAGCAACGGCGTGAGGAACAGGTCGAACACCCGGGCGCACCACAGCTCGGTGGTCAACCCCGAGCGCCGGATCAGCTCGGCGATCACCGTGTCGCCGTCCGGGTCACGATAGGTCAGGGCAGCGAAGGAGACCGCTTGCTCGCCGTCGGCGAGCCGCTGCACGATCGGCTCCCGCCAGAGCGCGCCGAGCGTCTCGTGAAAGCGGTACGGAAGTTCTTCCAGCGCACCGAACAACGGGTGGCGAACCGAGACGCTCGCGACCTCGCCGAGCAGATCGAACCGGTACTCGTCGGTCAGCAGCGGATCCGCGGCGCTGACCTGCCGCAGCCAGCTCGTCACCGCGGGCCCGGACAGCGTGGCGGCCGAGTTCAGCCCCCGGTACACCAGCGTGTTGCGCACGGAGATCGCGGTCTTGACATCACGCCGCGCCGGGTCGCTGATGTTCGCCAGGGTGCGGACGGTCTGATGTGGACGGTAGCGGTCCCGTGACCGGCCGAGCGCGATCATCGTGCCCAAGCTCAACTCGGCCGCATAGAGCGTGCCGATGGTTTCGTCCGCCTGCCAAGGGTGGACCGGCACCCAGACATAGTCCGCGGGATCCCCGATCTCGGCGACCAGTGCGGTGAACTCGGCACGTTGTCCGGCATCGAGCTCTTCGGCCAGCAGAGCCTGTTCGCTGAGCTCGTCCACACAACGGAACTCGGCATAGGACCGGTGCACCGCGTACCACTCCAGCACGATGTCCGCACCGGCCTCCGGCGCGTACCGGGCCCGATCCCCGGCCGAAAACCCGACCCGGCCCTTGTTGAGCACCAAGCGCGGATGCCCGGCGAGATGTCCGTCCGCCAAATTGTAATCCATTGTGGACAATGCGTGCGCACTCGGCGCCCGGCGCAGGCGGGCGGCTTCGTTGGACACGGTCGCGGTCAGCTCGGCGAGCACGTCCGCCAGCCGCAGACCGGTCAGCCCGAGAACTGTCCGCGCGTCGACCAGAAGTGTCCGGGGATCGTCGGCTGGCACGGCCCCGGCTCCGCGGACCTGCCGCGTCGCGCTCCCGGCGGCAACCGCCCACGAGTCGAAAGCTCCTTGCCTGGCAAGAAAAAAATAATCGACATCGTCAGGAAGGCAGAGTCGCCAGCCGCGGTACTCACCCTGGTGTTCGTCACCGACCGGCTCGGGTTCGAGCAGTCCTTCGTAGGACAGCTCGCCGAGCATCTTGTGCACGATCAAGGCACCGGCCTCCCGCCACGCCCCGGCGGCGTCGACACGTTCCTTCGCGTTGCTGGTCACAGTGCCTCCGATGAGTGCAGCCCGAATGTGGTGAACGCGGTGCGGTCGGGCAGGGTATAGACGTCCCGGCCGGACACGGCGTTGATGATGGACGCGGAACGCCAAGCGCCGAGCCCGAGATCCGGTGCGCCGGCCCCATGACTGTGCCGTTCGGCGTTCTGGACGAAGATCGAGCCGCTGATCTCCGGTGGCAGCCGCAGCCGGTAATCCGCGTCGACGGCGAGGCGTCCGCCCCCGTCCCGCCCGAGCTTGTCCCCGAGCGGGCCGAGCAGGTGCCTTGTCGGCGTCTCGGCGTATCCGGTGGCAGCTACGACGGCATGCGTCCGCAAGGTCGCCGTGGTGCCCTGCTGCACGTGGCGGACGGCCAGTTCGAGCGTGTCACCCTGACCGCGCGCCGAAAGCACCTCGACACCAGGGGTCATGATCGCCTCCGGCCACGAACCGCCGATGCTGAGCCGGTAGAGCTCGTCGTGGATCGCCGCGATCGTCTCGGCGTCGATCCCCTTGTACAGCTGCCATTGCACGGGCAGCAGGCGATCACGAACCGGCTCCGGCAGGCCACGGAAGTACGCCGTGTAGTCCGGGGTGAACTGCTCCAACCCGAGTTTCGAGTACTCCATGGGCGCGAACGCCGGGGTACGCGCCAGCCACCGGAGTCCCGCCGCACTCGCCCGGCTACGCAGGAGGTCGAGGAACACCTCCGCGCCGGATTGTCCCGAACCGACCACGGTCACCGTTTCCGCCGCGAGAAGACTATCCCGCTGGGTCAGGTAGTCGGCCGAATGCATCGCGAGCACTTCGGGATCGGCAACGAGCTGGACGAGCGGCAACGGAACCGAAGGCGAAGTACCGACACCGAGCACCACATTGCGCGCCAGCACTGGCTGTGCGCCGTCCAAAGCGACTTCGAACGCCCCTTCGCCGGCCAGCCAGCGGATCTCGGTGACCTCACTGGAAAAGCGGCAGCTGGCCAGCCGGGAGGCGGCCCAGCGACCGTAGTCGTCATACTCGACGCGCGGGATATGGAAGCGTTCCGCGAAATAGAACGGGAAAAGCCGTCCCCGCTCGCGCAGATAGTTCAAAAAGGACAGTGGGCTCGTCGGGTCGACCAATGTCACCAGGTCCGCCAGGAACGGCACCTGGATCGTGGCACCCTCCAGTAGCAGGCCCGGGTGCCAGCGGAACTCGTCGCGCCCGTCGAACAGCGCGATGTCGAGGTCCTCCACCGGCTCGGCCAGCGCGGCCAGCGAGAGGTTGAACGGACCGATGCCGACCCCAGCCAAATCAAGCGGCGTCACGAAGCGACCGGACTCTCTTCAGTATGGTGGTTCGATGCCGCCTCGGAACCGGCCGCGACGATGAGGTCCAAGAGACTCCGGTAGTCATCGACGGTGGCGTGCGGGTGCAGCAGCGTGAGTTTGAGCCAAAGCTGGTCCGTGCCGTCGGCTCCGGTCGGCATCGCCGCGCGTCCGATGATGGCCGTACCGGCTTCCAGCAGCGCCCGGCGCACCTGGGCGATCAGCTCATCGGCCGCCGTATCCGCCAGGGTGTCCGCAATGGATGGACGGAACAACACTGTGGACAGTGTCGGCGTGCCCCAGAGCCGCAGGCCGGGATGCTCCACAATGGCCTGAGCGACCTCGGCGGCCGTTTCACAGCACCGTTCGATGAGCGCGCCGACGCCGTCGGTGCCCAGCGCATGCACGGTGACAGCCATCCGGAACGCGTCCGGGCGCCGTGATGTCCGGATCGACCGCCCGAGAAGATCAGGCAGACCTGCCTCGGTGTCGTCGTCGGCGTTGAGGTACTCGGCGCGCACGGTCAGCGCGTCGAGCCCACGCCCGTCGCGGCACGCGAACAGCCCGGCGGAAATGGGCTGCCAGCCGAACTTGTGCATGTCGAGCGCCACCGAGTCCGCCGCTTCCAGCCCTTCGAGAAATACGCGTAGCTTCGGACTGCACAACGCCATCCCGCCGTACGCCGCGTCGACGTGCAACCGCGCGCCGAACTCGCGGCACAGCGCGGCGATCTCGGGCAGCGGGTCGATCTCACCGGTGTTGGTTGTCCCGGCCGTCCCCACGACGACGGCGTTCTCCAGCCCCGCCAAAACTTTTGCCAGTGCGGCCGGAACCATCTTGTCCGCTTCGCAGTCGACGACCACCGGTGCGGGCAACCCCAGCAGCCACGCGGCGCGCGTGACGCTGTGGTGCGCGTTCCGCCCGCAAACCACCTGCACGACACGTCCGGGCGTGTTTTCCCGCGCCAGCAGCAAACCCAGCAGGTTCGACTCGGTCCCACCAGTGGTGACAACAGCGTCCGGGGCCGTCTCCCGCGGGTAACACAGCCTGGCGATCCCGGTGGTGAACGCACGTTCCACCTCGCTTGCCACCGGCGCCTGGTCCCACGAATCCATTGAGGGGTTCAACGCCGCCGCGACGACGTCCGCGGCGACCGCCACGGCCAGCGGCGGGCAGTGCAGATGCGCGGCGCACCACGGGTCGGCCGGATCGACCGACCCGGCAGCGAGCAGGCGACTGAATTCCGACAACGCGCGCTCGGCGCCCATCCCCTGCGACGGCAAGCCGTCTTGCGGGCTCAGCGCGGCCACCTCGGCGGCCACCGCCACCGGGCCGCCGGACGGGCCGGCGCCACCACGTTCGGTCATCCCGGCGGCAAACCCGTCGAGGGCCAGCGGAATCAGCTCCGCCAACCGGCCGGGTCCGCACACGCCACCGGCCAGCGAGGAAGACAGCGACGACATCACCGTCTCGTCCGGCATCGACTCACCACTCCCAGCCCTTAGGTATGCCTACCCTCAGCAACAATACGGACACCCTCCGAACCGATCGAAGCCGGGTGGCGCCTCCCCATCATGTTGGAGCCGCCACGCCCACGCCTCCGCCATCGGCGTGCAGTTCACCCACCACACGCCCTGCCACCTCGAGTCGAGACTGGCGTGGCCAACCACAAACCGAGCCCACCTTCAGGGCAAAACCTGCGGCCGCCAAGTCCCGCGCTACCGCAGTAAGCCCGTTGGGCGGCAGGCGAAAAGACCACAACGCGCGCCCTCTTTCGGCCGAAGGCCCACGGTTTCGCGGCGGCAGGGCGTCCAACCACAAACCCGCGACTTCCCCACCCGGTCACGCCCTGGCGACGCGAAACCGTCAGCGCGCGGGGCCGCCGAAAACACAGTGATGCCGAGCCGACCTCTGGACTGCAATGAATGGACCTTTCATCTCAAAAACCGAGACGAAAGGTCCATTCAAGCCACGGCTAACCCACCCACGGCCAGCCCAGACCACTAACCCACCCACACCCAGCCCAGCCGACCCGCGCAGCGACAGTCAACGCAAGATCTACCGAGGACCCAGCCCCCGGACCTGCTCAAAAGGATCGCCACCCGTAGGCAACAACGCGATAATGGGCGTATTCAGCCCGTTATCCACATATGCCTGAACCTTCTCCCTGCACTCATCGATACTTCCGTGCACGATCAAGTCATCCACAACGGCATCCGGAATAACCGCATTGGCCCGTTTCCGATCCCCGGCGGCCCAAGCCTCATGCATCGGTGCTAACGCCTCCCCGCGCCCGAGCCAGTCATGAAAAGCCGCATAAACCGGCACGGTCAGGTAACTGCTGATCAACATCCGTCCCAATCCCCGAGCCGCCGCGGCGTCCTCGGTGGGACAAACAAAAATCCGGGCCGCGAGCTCCACGTCAGCTCCGATCTCCCCCCGGACTTTCGGTACATCCCCAGCGGCCAACCAGTTCGTGATCGCGCCGTCGGCCTCTTTGGCCGCGAGCCTCAGCATTCCCGGCCGCAGCGCCGCGAGCATGATCGAAGGCGGTGGCACCGGAGGCCGCTCCAGCCGGAACTTCCCCACCGAAAAAGTCTCGTACTCCTCGCTGACCTTTTCCCCGGCCAACGCGGATCGCAAGAACCGCAAGGTATCTCGGGACCGGGCAAACGGCCGGTCGAAGGCCTGAGCGTTCCAGCTTTCCACGATGACCGGCGAAGAAGCCCCGATCCCCAGTACGAACCGCCCAGGTGCCAGCTCCGCCAGGGTGGCCGCGCTCATCGCCAGCAACCCGGGCCCCCGGGTGTACACCGGCACGATTGCGGTCCCCAGTCGCAATTGCGGCGCCCACTGAGAGGCCAGCGCCAACGGCGTGAACGCGTCGACCCCGGCCGTCTCCGCGGACCAGGCGTCCGTATATCCGAGGTCCGGCAGCCGCTCGATCAGCTCCCGATGCGCGACCAGCGGCAACCCGGTCAACGGAATCGTGATACCCCAACGGTTCATGAGCTCTCCCTAGCAACGGTATCGAGTTCGCGCTTGATCCAGTCCACCTGGGTGCGCATCATGTTCTCCGCGACCTCTTCGGCTTGCGGTGTCATATGCGTGGCCCCGGCCAGCGGCAGGAACACATGGGACCGCCCCTTGCCCAGCAACGCGGACGACAGCCGCAAGGAATGCGCGACGAACACGTTGTCGTCGGCCAGCCCGTGCACGATCAGCAGCGGGCGCTGCAGCTCACCGGCGTCGGCGATCAACGAGTTGTGCTCATAGGAGTTCGGGTTCTCCTGTGGCATCCCCAAATACCGCTCGGTGTAATGCGTGTCGTACAGCGACCAGTCGGTCACCGGCGCCCCGGCGATGCCCACGTGGAACACGTCCGGTCGCCGCAGAACGGCCAACGCAGACAAGTACCCGCCATAGGACCAGCCCCGGATCGCGACCCGCGAAAGATCCAGCTCAGGATGCCGTGCGGCCACCGCGTGCAACGCGTCGACCTGGTCCGTGAGCGTGACATCGGCCAGCTTCCCGGCGATCTCCTTCTCCCATACCGCACCCCGCCCAGGCGTTCCGCGCCCGTCGGCCACCAGCACCGCGAAGCCCTGGTCCGCCCACCACTGCGGCGCCAGGAACGCGTTGCGGCTCTGCAGCACCCGCTGGGCATGCGGTCCGCCGTAGGGGTCGAGCAATACCGGCAGTTTCTCACCGGGCCGATACCCGGTCGGCAGTACGAGCGCCGCCCGCAGCCCACGTTCGCCGACGGTCAGCCAAATCGGCTTCGGCTCCAGTCCGGGGTCCACTGTGGACGAAGTCACCTTCGCCGCCGGTTCACCGTCGACGAGCACACTCACCCGGGGACCGCTGTGCGCCAGACTCCACGACGACACCACCGTCACCGCCGCGGAACCCGAACCGACATGCACGCCGTCCGACGTCGAAAGCCGCCGGACCTTGCCGTCCTCGGTCCGGTAGACATGGATCTGCGTCGGGTCGTCGTCCGACGCGCTGAAGAGGATCTCGTCACCCACGTCCAGCACGGACCGGACCTGCAGGCCCGGCTCGGTGATCGCGACCCCGTCCACCACCAGCCGGTGCGTCCCGTCGGCCGCGCTCTCCCGCACCAACCGGCCGTCCGGCGTCCAAGCGGGCACGCCCGGCACCAGGTCGATCCAGTCCGCGTCGAGCTCGGCGTGCAAGGTGACCGTTGTGCCGTCGGCGGGATCGACCGCGTGGATCTCCAACCGGCGCTGGTTGCGCGACTGCACGGCCAAAAGTGGCTTGCCCCCTGCGGACCAGTGCACGGCAGCCAGGTACTCCCAATCACCGGGCCGAACGTCGATGCGGCTGCCGTCCAGCCCGATCACCGCGAGCGAGACGTCCACATTGGATGTCCCGGCGGCCGGGTAGGCGACCGTGTTGACCGGCTTGTCCGGGTTCGCCGGGTCGGCGATGTTCCAGCGCACCACCGGCGTCCGGTCGACGCGCTCGACGAGCAGGCTGTGCCCGTCCGGCGCCCACCAGTATCCGCGGGACCGTCCCATCTCCTCGGCGGCGATGAACTCGGCCTGCCCCCAGGTGATCTCCTCATCGTCCTCTCCCACCAGCACGCGGTCTTCGCCGGTGGCGACCTCGACCACCCGCAGCTGCCGGTCGCGCGCGTACGCGACGTGCGTGCCCTGCGGGTTGGAGCGCGGGTCGATCACCGAGTCGCCGACCAGCGTCTTCACCGCGCCGGAGCCGATATCGACCGTGTACAGCTTCCCTGACAGAGTGAACACCGCGAGGCGGAAATCGTTGTCGACCGAGTACCCGACCACGCCGCCGGACGACTCCCGGCTGCGCTCACGCCGCGCGCGCTCCTCCGGCGGCAGCTCCTCCTCATCGGGAAGCAGCTCGACAGCGTCGACCAGTTTGGTTTCCTCGCCCGAACCGATGTCGAGCGACCACAGACTGTTGCGCGGATCGGTGCCGGACTCGGCGCGCAGGAACAGCACCCGCGAGCCGTCCGGGGAGACCCGGAAACCCTTGGGCGCGCCCAAGGTGAAGCGCTGGGTGCGGGCCTGTCTACGAAGGAAGGAGTCGCTGGGGTTCACGCTCGCACTCTTTCAGAAACTCACTCCACTACGCCAACACCCTCGAGTTTCGTCAGCTCGGCGTCGACGTCGAAACCGGGTTTCGGGAACTGCGGGTCCAGCTGGGAAAGCGTCTCGGTCAGCAGTTCGGCGACGACCCAGTTGCGGTACCACTTGCGGTCGGCGGGCACCACGAACCAGGGTGCGCCCTCGGTGGACGTCTTGCACAGGACGTCGAGGTACGCGGCCTGGTAGTCGTCCCACCGGCTGCGGGCTTCGAGATCCGCGGGGCTGTACTTCCACCACTTGGCCGGGTTGAGCAGCCTCGCCTTCAACCGCTGGAGCTGCTCCTCGGGTGAGATGTGGAGGAAGACCTTGACCACGGTCATGCCGCCGTCGGTGAGTTCTTGTTCGAACTCGTTGATTTCGGTGTAGCGCCGGCGCAGTTCGGCGGCCGTCAGCAGCTTCTCGACGCGCGGCACCAGGATGTCCTCGTAGTGCGACCGGTCGAAGACGCCGATGTGGCCGGGCGTGGGCAGTTGCGTGCGGATGCGCCACAGGTAGTGGTGGCGGCGCTCGGTGGGCGTCGGCTTCTTGAACGACGAATAGCGCACGCCCATGGGGTTGACGAGCCCGAGCACGTGCCGGACGGTGCCGCCCTTGCCCGAGGTGTCCATGCCTTGCAGGACGAGCAGCACGCTGCGGTTGCCACCGCCGGCCCCTTCGGCGTAGAGGGCTTCCTGCAGCTGCTCCAGACGCGCGCCGACGGCGGGCAACTTCTTCTCCGCCTTGGCCTTCTTCTCCGGACCGACCGGGGTCGAAGCTGGTTTCGGAAGGCCGGTCCCACCCAGGACGTCCTTGTCGACCCGTAGTGCCTCCCGGACCGGACTCGCCGACTTTTTCATCCCGCGACCATAACCACTTCGCGATCGTCGCGCCGCCCAAACGGTCACGCAACGTTTCACCGCTGGATCGGGCCAATTGCACAACGAAGGACGTCTTCAAGCAACGTTCACGGGTGAACTTCGCCGTGATGAGCATCTAACCTGAGCGTATGACGACGTTTGCCGCGGACCAGACCACAGCCGGCTTCATCGCACTCGACGAGCAGTGGAGCACCCACAACTATCACCCGCTGCCGGTCGTGATCGCCGAGGCCGAAGGTGCCTCCGTCACTGACGTCGACGGCCGCACGTACCTCGACTTCCTGTCCGGGTACTCGGCGATGAACTTCGGGCACCGGCACCCCGCGCTGGTCGCGGCCGCCGTGGAACAGCTCGGCCGCGTCACGCTGACGTCCCGCGCGTTCCACCACGACCAGCTCGGCCTGTACTGCCGTGAGCTGGCCGAGCTGACCGGCACCGAGATGGTGCTCCCGATGAACTCGGGCGCCGAAGCCGTCGAGTCGGCGGTCAAGATCGCCAGAAAGTGGGCTTACGACGTCAAGGGTGTGCCGGACGGCATGGCCGAAATCGTCGTCGCGGGAGCCAATTTCCACGGCCGGACAACCACGATCGTGTCATTTTCCACCGACGAGACCGCCCGCGCCGGATTCGGCCCGTTCACGCCCGGGTTCGTCACCGTGAAGTACGGCGACGCGGGTGCCCTGCGTGACGCCATCAACGAGCGCACGGCGGCGGTGCTGCTCGAGCCGATCCAGGGTGAGGCCGGGGTCGTCGTGCCGCCTGCGGGCTACCTCGCCGAAGCCCGGCGCCTGTGTGACGAGGCCGGTTGCCTGCTCATCGCGGACGAGATCCAGTCCGGGCTGGCGCGCACGGGCGAGCTCCTCGCGCTCGACCACGAAGGCGTTCGCGCCGACCTCTACACGCTGGGCAAGGCGCTCGGCGGCGGCATCATGCCGGTGTCCGCCGTCGTCGGCAGCCGGGCCGTGCTGAGCGTGCTGCACCCGGGTGAGCACGGCTCGACGTTCGGCGGGAACCCGCTCGCCTGCGCGGTCGGCCGCGCGGTGATCAAACTACTGGCCACGGGTGAATTCCAGCAGCGCTCGACCGAGCTCGGCGCGCACCTGCACCGGCGGCTCGGCGAGCTCGTCGGGCACGGGCTCGCCGAAGTACGGGGCCGTGGGCTGTGGGCCGGAATCGACATCGCGCCCGGCGGCCCGACCGGCCGCGAGGCGTCCACCGTACTGGCGGCCGAGGGCGTCCTCTGCAAGGAGACGCACGACTACACGCTGCGCATCGCGCCCCCGCTGGTGATCAGCCGGGCCGATCTCGATCGGGGGATCGACGCGATCGCGAAGGCCATCACAGCAGGGTGAACTCTGGCAGGCTCATGTTCGTTGGCCAGGTGGTTGCGATCGGAAGATCGTGACCACTGACGAGGGGAGCTGACGATGATGAGCTGGGCGAAGAGGGCGTTGGTCGGCACGGACACGGCCGAGCCGGAGGAGATGTATGCCCGGGGGCAGGCGCTGCGGAAGTCTGCGCCTACCTCCGCACACGACCACCCGGCCACGGGCAAGGACAGGCCTGCCGCGCTGGACTTCGTCGAAGCGAGCAACTCCGGGCGTCTGCCGGACCTGATTCCGCTGCGCATCGAGCGGATGGTGACGTCGCCGTTCTCGTTCTTCCGCGGAGCATCGGGCCTGATGGCGGCAGACCTCGCCGCAACCCCGCGGAGCGGCCTGTGCGCGCAGCTCTGCGGGGACGCGCACGCCGCGAACTTCGGGCTGTACGGCACAGCCGATGGCAAGATCGTGATGGACATCAACGACTTCGACGACACCGTGCCCGGTCCGTGGGAGTGGGACCTGAAGCGGCTGTCCGCCAGCCTCGTACTCGCCGGGCGCGAGGGCGGGGTCGGCGAGTCGGCGTGCCGGGAAGCCGCCGAAGACGCCGTCAAGTCGTACCGGCGGACCATCCGCGGGCTCGCGGAGCTTCCCTTCCTGCGATCGTGGAACGCGCTGCCCGACGCGTCGGTGCTGAGCAAGGCCAAGGCGCACGACTTGATCGACGACTTCAAGGACGCGGCCGACAAGGCCCGCAAGAACACCAGTGCCAAGGTGGCCGCGCGCTGGACCAAGCACGTCGACGATCACACGACCGGGACGAAACGGCACCGGTTCGTCGAGGACCCGCCGGTGCTCAGTGGCGTCGACGACGCGACCGCCATCGCCGTCGTCGACGGCTTGGTATCCTATGTGGACACTTTGCGCGAGTCCCGGCGCAATCTCATCGCGCGGTACCGCGTGTCCGATGTGGCGTTCCGGGTGGTCGGCACGGGCAGTGTCGGGCTGCGGAGCTACGTCACGCTGTTGCACGGGAACGAGGACGAAGACCTTATCCTGCAGGTGAAAGAGGCCCGGCCGTCCGCGTTGTCACCGTATCTCGGGCTCGAAGCCGCGGAGCACGAGGGCAAGCGGATCGTGCACGGCGCTCGACTGGTGCAGGCCGAGACCGACATCCTGCTCGGCTGGACGACCATCGACGACAGGCCGTACATCGTGCGGCAGTTCCGGAACCTCAAGGGCGACATCGACCCGTCCGAGCTGAAGGCCGATCACCTCGACGACTACGGGCGCCTGGCCGGAGCGTTGCTCGCGCGGGCACACAGCCGGTCGATCCACCCCCAGCTACTGGCGGGGTACTTCGACGACGACGAGGATCTCGACGAAGCCATCGGCAAGTTCGCCGTCCGGTACGCCGACCAGACCGAGGCGGACCACGCCGCGCTGGTCAAGTCGGTGCGGCCGGAGTGAGTGGGTTGCGGCCCGCGTGGCTGGGCGACGTGTGGAGTGCGGTTGGGTGGGTGGCTCGTGAGTGTTTCGCGGGGTTC
>JAVXWP010000036.1:0-4825 GCA_032230695.1 Actinomycetota bacterium
CCCGCGAAACACTCACGAGGGCGGCAGGGTGGGTGGCAAAATGGGGGGATGGGAACTGACGTCGACGCGGCGGCGTGCGAAGTGGCACACGGCGGGGTTGAGGCTGTGAAGCAGGAGCGGGTGCTGGTGGTGGTGTTCGCGTCGCCGGTGGGGCGGTTTTTGCTGGAGTATGCGAAGGATCTTGGGTATCGCACGGTGCTGTTCGAGCCGGATTCGGCGCGGGCGGCCGAGTCGGGCGGGCTTACGGTCCTTCCGGAACTCGACGACACGGCCGACGTTGTGGTTACCGATCATCATCGGGCGGAGCTGGGCGTGGTGCTGCGGGACGTGCTGGGCTATCCGGCGCGCTGGATCGGGGTGCTCGGGAATCCGCGGCATCCAGGGCCGCATGTCACCGCGCTCACCGGATTGGGTGTCGATGCGGCGGAGATCGCGCGGGTGCACCGGCCGGTGGGGTTGAATATCGGGTCGCGGACGCCTGCGGAGATCGCGGTGTCGACGTTGGCGGGGCTGATCGCCGATCGCAACGGGCGGCCGGGTGGGTTCGAGTTCTAGCCTTCCGGCATGGGTTCGAAGCGAGCGTGTTGCCTGGTGAAGGTTGCGGTGCCGGAGGTCAGCGAGCGCAGGTCGGTGGCGTAGCGGAGTAGTTCGCTGGCGGGAACCTCGGCTTTGATCACTGTGCGGCCGCCGGTGTCCGCTTCGGTGCCGAGCACGCGGCCACGTCTTGACGAGAGGTCGCCGAGAACGGTGCCGAGATGCTCGTCCGGCAGGCGGACGGCGACTTCGTCCAGGGGTTCCAGCAGGGAAATCCGGCCGTTCGCGGCGGCGTCGCGCAGCGCGAGGGCGCCGGCGGTCTGGAACGCGGCGTCGGAGGAGTCGACGCTGTGCGCTTTGCCGTCGACGAGCGTGACGCGGACGTCGACGACCGGGTGCCGGTCGACCAGGCCTTTCTGCAGTTGCGCGCGCACGCCCTTCTCGACACTCGGGATGAACTGGTGCGGCACCGCACCACCGACGACCCGGTCGACGAACTCGAAGCCGGAGCCACGTTCGAGCGGCTGGACCTCGATGTCGCACACCGCGTACTGGCCGTGCCCGCCCGACTGTTTGACGTGCCGCCCGTGTCCCTTCGCGGGGCCGGCGAACGTCGAGCGCAGGCTGATGCGTACCGGCTCGGTGTCGACGTCGGCGCCACCGGACCGCAGTCGCGACAGCACGACGTCGGCGTGTGCCTCGCCCATGCACCACAGCACGAGCTGGTTGGTCTCGGCGTTGCGGTCCAGCCGGAGCGTCGGGTCGCCCGCCACCAGCCGGGACAGGTTCCGCGCGAGCGTGTCCTCGTCGCTGCGGGCCTTGGCGATGACGGCGACCGGCAGCAGCGGTTCGGGCATCGCCCACGGTTTCATCAAAAGCGGCTCGTCGGGTGACGAGACAGTGTCGCCGGTTTCCGCCGACCCGACCTTCGTCAGCGCGCAGAGATCGCCCGCGACGCAGAACGGGACCTCGCGCAGGTTCGCCCCAAGGGGTGAGTAAAGATGCGCGACGCGTTCGTCGGCGTCGTGGTCCTCATGGCCGCGTTCCGCGAGCCCGTGTCCCGAAACGTGCACCGCGTGCTCGGGGCGCAGCGTCCCGGAAAACACCCGGACGAGGGAAACCCGGCCGACGTAGGAGTCGACGGCGGTGCGGACGACTTCGGCGGCGAGCGGGCCCTCCGGGTCGGTCCGCAGTTCGGCGTGCGGGGCGCCATCGGGTGTGGTCATCTCCGGCAGCGGGTGTTCGAGTGGGGACGGGAACGCGCGGATGATCCCTTCGAGTACCTCCGACAGCCCGACACCCGTGGCGGCGCAGACGGGAATGACCGGGTGGAAGGAACCCCGTGCCACGGCGGTTTCGAGATCCTCGATCAGCGCGGCCTCGGAGATCTCCTCGCCGGCGAGGTAGCGGTCCATCAGGGTCTCGTCCTCGCTTTCCGCGATGACGCCTTCGATCAGGTCGTTGCGCGCTTGGCTCATCCGGTCCAGGTCACCGGGGTCCGGTTCGGCGACCTTGGGTGGAAACCCTTGTGAATAGTCGAAAAACCGCTGCGTGATCAAGCCGACGAGCCCTGGCGTCCCATTGCCGGCCGGAAGGTACAGCGGGAGGACGCCGGCGCCGAACGCCTGCCGGCACGCGGCGATTTCGGCGTCCGCGTTGGCGCGGCGATGGTCGAGGCGCGCGACGATGACGGCCCGTGGCATGCCGACCGACGCGCATTCCTCCCATACCGCGATGGTCGCGGGGTCGATGCCTTCCGCGGCGCTCACCACGAAGAGCGCGGCGTCGGCGGCGCGCAGGCCCGCGCGGAGTTCGCCGACGAAGTCCGCGTAGCCCGGGGTGTCGATGAGGTTGATCTTGTAGCCGTTGTGCAGTACCGGCGCGACAGACAGGCCGACGGAACGCTGCTGGCGCACCGCCGCCGGGTCGTGGTCGCACACCGTTGTACCTTCGATGACCGAGCCTGCCCTGCTGACCGTGCCGGACGCGGCGAGCAGTGCTTCGGTGAGGGTGGTCTTGCCGGAGCCGGAGGGCCCGACCAGCACGACGTTGCGGACCTTGCCCGGGTCGGTCACAGCGACGGCGGCTCCGGAGTCTCCGCTCTTGCTCTGCTTGTCGGCCATGGTCGGTCTCCTCACGTTGGGCTGCGGGACGCGGTGACTCAGCTCCTCGGGTGTGTCCTCGATCACACACCCGATGTGCTGGTCGCGGCAAGGCGGGGCACCCATCGGCAGGATGCCGGCGCTACCCTGCTGACTATCCACACGGGAGCCATTTAGGCTCAGCTGAATCTCTCTCGGAGGGCGACTTTTGCTGGAGCTCGCGTTTTCGGTGCAGGACCTGACGCACACCCGGTTCGCGTTCTCGCCCGTCTGGGAGGCCGTCGCGAGTGTGCGGGTGCTGCGGCAACCGGGGGACCACGCGCTGCATCTGCCGTGGGTGAAGGAAACGCGGGCGCGCATCGGCGAAGCGGGTTTCGACATCGGCCTGCTCTCGGACCTGGTGTCGGGCAGCCGGTTGCCGGGCTTCCTGGCCACGACGCCGATGACACCCGTGCCGGAGCTGGCCGACGAACTCGCCGAACTGCGCGATGCGGGACTCGAGCAGCTCGCCGATCTCGTCGAGGTCTATTGGCGACTCGCGCTGGAGCCGCATTGGTCTCGGATCCGCGCGCTGCTCGAAGGCGACATCCTGTACCGCTCCCGGCTGCTGGTCGATGGCGGCGCAGACGCGTTCTTCAACGACCTTTCGCCGATGGTCTCCTGGAAGAACGGCACGCTGACGGTCGCCTACCCGAGCGTGTCGAACGCCGGGCCGCTCGAGGGAGGGGGCCTGGTGCTGGTGCCGTCGGTTTTCGGGTGGCCGAGGGTCTTCTCGAAGGCCGACTCGCCTCGGCAGCCGGTGCTGCGGTATCCGTCACGCGGTATCGCCACGCTGTGGGAACAGGGCGGCATGGCGACCAGTGGTGCGCTGGCCGCCGTCATCGGCCGGACGAGAGCGATTTTGCTCACTGAATTGGACGCCCCGGCGTCCACTACGGAGCTCGCCCGAAGGACCAGCTTGACCGCCGGGGGAGTGTCGCAGCACCTGGGGGTTCTGCGGGCTGCGGGCCTGGTCAGCGCCCACAGAACCGGTCGGAGCGTGCTCTATTCGAGGACTCACGCGGCGGATGGCCTGATGGCCACTTCGGCACAAGTGGACTGCTGAAATAGCTCCGTACTGGCCTGGGTGAGCGGTCCACGTCGGACCTAGAATGGGGTGAACCCCTCGCTCGATGAAAGGCCTACGCAGTGTCTGACGCCCAGCCCACCCCATCCTCCGTGCCTGCCACCGGTACCGGCCGCGTCAAGCGCGGCATGGCCGAGATGCTCAAGGGGGGCGTGATCATGGACGTGGTCAACGCCGAGCAGGCCAAGATCGCTGAAGACGCCGGCGCCGTCGCCGTCATGGCCCTCGAGCGGGTCCCCGCCGACATCCGCGCCCAGGGTGGTGTCGCCCGGATGAGCGACCCCGACCTGATCGACGGCATCATCGCCCAGGTCTCCATCCCCGTGATGGCCAAAGCGCGCATCGGTCATTTCGTCGAGGCGCAGCTGCTGCAGTCGCTCGGCGTCGACTACATCGACGAGTCCGAGGTGCTGACCCCGGCCGACTACGCCAACCACATCGACAAGTGGCAGTTCACCGTGCCCTTCGTCTGCGGCGCGACGAACCTCGGCGAGGCGCTCCGCCGGATCAACGAGGGCGCGGCGATGATCCGCTCCAAGGGCGAGGCCGGCACCGGTGACGTCTCCAACGCGACCACCCACATGCGTAAGATCCGCGGCGAGCTGCGCCGCCTGTCCTCGCTGCCCGAGGACGAGCTTTATGTTGCGGCGAAAGAACTTCAGGCGCCGTACGAGCTCGTGAAGGAGGTCGCCGAGAAGGGCAAACTGCCGGTCGTGCTGTTCACCGCCGGTGGCATCGCCACCCCGGCCGACGCCGCGATGATGATGCAGCTCGGCGCCGAAGGCGTGTTCGTCGGCTCCGGCATCTTCAAGTCCGGCAACCCCTCGCAGCGTGCCGAGGCGATCGTGAAGGCCACCACCTTCTACGACGACCCCGACGTCATCGCGAAGGTTTCCCGGGGCCTCGGTGAGGCCATGGTCGGCATCAACGTCGACGACGTGCCCGAGCCCCACCGCCTTTCCGAGCGCGGCTGGTAAGCCCACCTGTCAGTCCCCAAAGCGGCGGTGGGGGGCTCGCGGGGCCCCCACGCCGCGGTGGGGGGACTTTTTTGCCCCCCGGGTGG
>JAVXWP010000054.1:0-7556 GCA_032230695.1 Actinomycetota bacterium
CGCGGGCAAGACCGCGACGTTCATGCCGAAGCCGCTCGCCGGCGACAACGGCTCGGGCATGCACTGCCACCAGTCGCTGTGGAAGGACGGCACGCCGCTGTTCCACGACGAGTCCGGCTACGCGGGCCTGTCCGACACGGCGCGCCACTACATCGGTGGCCTGCTGCGTCACGCCCCGAGCCTGCTCGCGTTCACGAACCCGACGGTGAACTCGTACCACCGCCTGGTGCCGGGCTTCGAAGCTCCGGTCAGCCTCGTGTACTCGCAGCGCAACCGTTCCGCCTGCGTGCGTATCCCGATCACGGGCAACAACCCGAAGGCGAAGCGCGCCGAGTTCCGCTGCCCCGACTCGTCGGGCAACCCGTACCTCGCGTTCTCGGCCATGATGATGGCCGGTCTCGACGGCATCAAGAACAAGATCGAGCCCGCGGACCCGATCGACAAGGACCTCTACGAGCTCCCGCCCGAGGAAGCCGCGAACGTCAAGCTCGTCCCGGGTGACCTCGGCACCGTGCTCGACAACCTCGAGGCCGACCACGATTACCTGCTCGAGGGTGGCGTCTTCACCCCCGACGTGATCGAGACCTGGGTCAGCTACAAGCGGGAAAACGAGATCGACCCGCTGCGCCTGCGTCCGCACCCGTACGAGTTCTCGCTCTACTACGACGTTTAGTCGAGCCGAGGCTTTGACCAGGCGTTCCCTGGTTTGAGCCTCAGCCAGGCCGTCGCCGGGCCGTGAGGCCGGTGATGGAGTCGGCCCACTGGACACGGGACGGCGGTCGAGGGAATACCCCGGCCGCCGTCCCGTTTTTTTGTGCACACACTCCCAGCGAGGGCTGGCTACTCGGCGGTCGACATCACCGAGAGGTCGACACCGGCACGCAGCAAGCGGCCGCGTGGGTCATCGACAAGTTTCCGCCTGTCGAGATCGATCAAGCCCACGGTGCAGGTGATCTCCGCGGACAGCGTGCCGTCCAGTTTGTAGATGTCGGAGTTCATCTGGAACGTCTTGCCACTGCCGAACTTCGCATCGCAGGTGATGTCGACGACGTCGCCCGCGCGCAGCTCACGCCGGAAGCTGATGTGTGATTCCAAGAGCACTGTCCCGAGATTCGCCTCACGCAAACCGCCGTCACCGCCCGCCAGTTCCATCAGTTCGATCCGGGCGACCTCACCGTACGAGTGGTACACCGCGTGGTTCAGGTGTCCCAGCGTGTCCAGTTCATAGTGGCGCACCTTCACCCGGGTGCGGAAAACTTCGCGATCAGTCACCAGACCATTCTAAGCGGCCGCTTAGCCGCCGTAAAACAAGCGTTCCACCACAGCTCGTGCCCGCCGGGTGGTCCGCCGGTAGAAGTCGAGGAACTCGCCGGGGTCGTCGCCGGCGGAGTAGCCCATGACACGAGCGACGGCCGCCAGGTCACGACCCGATCCGGGCAGCTCGTCGGCCGCTTTGCCCTTCACGAGCATCACGGCGTTGCGCACCTTGGTCGCGAGCAGCCACGCTTCGGTGAGCGCGTCGACGTCGGCCTGCTCGGCGAGCCCGGGAACGACGAGCGCTTGCAGCGCGTCCAGCGTCGAAGTGGTCTGGAGCTCCGGGACATCGCGGGCGTACCGCAGCTGCATGAGCTGCGCGGTCCATTCGACGTCGGACAGCCCGCCGCGGCCGAGTTTCGTGTGTCGGGTGGGGTCTGCGCTCTTCGGCATCCGCTCGGTTTCGACCCGCGCCTTGATCCGGCGGACTTCCCGAACCAGCGTGGCGTCGAGGCCACCGTCGGGATATCGGATCGGGTTGATCATTTCGATGAACCGGTCGCCGAGGTCGTCGTTGCCGGCGATGAACTTCGCCCGAAGCAGAGCCTGGGCTTCCCAAACTTCGCTCCAGCGCGCGTAGTACGCCCGGTACGACTCCAAGGTACGGACCAGCGGCCCGCTTCGGCCCTCCGGCCGGAGCTCGGCGTCCACGATCAGCGCTGGGTCCGGACTCGGCGCGCCGAGCATCTTCCGTACCGTTTCCGCCACCGACGACGCGAATTGCGCGGCCTCGGCATCGGTCGCGCCGTTGATCGGCTCGCAGACGAACAGCACGTCAGCGTCCGACCCGTAGCCGAGCTCGGCTCCACCGAGCCGCCCCATCCCGATGACCGCCATTTTCGCCGGAGCGCCACCCAGCTCGGCTTCACGTTTGCGATACGCGGCCGCCAGCGTGCCCTGCAGAACCGCGACCCACACACTCGAAAGCGCTTCGCAGACAGCGGGCGGATCCAGTAGTCCCAACAGGTCCGCGCTGGCGACCCGCAGCATTTCGTGCCTGCGCAGCGACCGGGCTGTGGCGACAGCGGCGCTGAGCCCAGGCTGCCGTCGCATGGTGGCGCGCAGCGACTTGGCGACCTCGGCAGGTGTCTTTCCGGCCAGCCGGGCCGGATCACCGAACAGTTGCAACACTTCGGGTGCGCGGACAAGCAGGTCGGGGACCAGTTTCGAGGCCCCGAGCAGGAACGCCAGCCGTTCCACGACCGCACCCTCGTCACGCAGAACCCGCAGGTACCACGGCGTTTCCTCGAGTGCCTCGGACACCTTGCGATACGACAGCAGTCCGCCGTCGGCGTCGGGAGTGTCGGCGAACAGGCTCAGCAGCACCGGCAGGAGCGCCTGCTGGATGGCGGCCCGCCGGGAAACACCGGAGGTCAACGCCTTGATGTGCTGCAGCGCGCCGTCCGGCGCCGCGTACCCGAGCGCGGCCAGCCGGCTCGCCGCCTGCGTGGTCGTCAGCCGAAGCTGTTCTGTCGGCACGTTGGCGACGGACTGCAGAAGCGGACGGTAGAACAGCTTTTCGTGGAGCCGGCGAATCCGCTGGAGGTGTCGGCGGAACTCGGCGAGCAGGACTTCGCCCTCGCCACGGCCGCGCTCCGGCTTGATACCGATGGACCTGGCGAGCACCCGCAATTCGACGCTGTCCGAGCTGTCGGGGAAAAGATGTGTCCGCCGCAGCCGCCGAAGCTGCAGTCGATGCTCTACCGTCCGCAGGAATTCGTACGAGGCACCCAGTTCCGCCGCGTCCGCCCGGCCGACATAACCGCCGTCACCCAGCGCCGCCAAGGCATCCATCGTGGACGGTGAGCGCAGGTCGGGGTCCACCCTGCCGTGGACGAGTTGCAGCAACTGGACGGCGAATTCGACGTCACGCAGCCCGCCGCTGCCAAGCTTGAGCTCGCGCTCGGCGTGCTCCGACGGCACATGGTCCTCGACGCGACGACGCATTTTTTGCACATCGGAGACGAAATTCTCGCGCTCAGCCGCCGACCACACCAGCGGCGCGACCATCTCGCCGTACCGGCGGCCGAGTTCGGCGCTGCCCGCTACCGGGCGCGCCTTCAGGAGCGCCTGGAACTCCCAGGTCCTGGCCCATTTCTTGTAGTAAGCGGCATGGCCATCGAGCGTCCTGACCAGCGCACCTGCCTTGCCCTCGGGACGCAGCGCGGCGTCGACCTCGAAACAGGCTTTGCCGACGACGCGCATCATCGCGGCGGCCATCCGGGTCGCGGCCTGCAAGTCGCCGTCGCCGACGAAGATCACGTCGACATCGCTGACGTAGTTGAGTTCCCGGCCGCCGGTCTTGCCCATCGCGATCACCGCGAGATCGGTACCCTCGGGCGGGCCGACTTCTTGGGCCGCCACTGCGAGCCCCGCCTTCAATGCGGCCTCCGCCAAGGTGGTCAGCTGGCTGGCGACTTCGGCGTACGGCGGTCGGTACAGCTCGGGTTCGACGAAATGGCCGAGGTCGACCGACGCGATTTCCAGCAAGAGCCCGCGGTACCCGGCTCGCAGCGCCTGTTCCGATCGAAAACCGGTGAGTGTTCCACGGTCCGGGGCACCCGCTTGAACGCCGGCGAGGAGCGCGGCGTCGTAGTCGGCAGCGGTCGTGACGTTCTTGGCGGCGAGCCGTCGCCACTGCTGAGGGTTGCTTGCCAGGAAATCTGCCAACGCGCTGGAGGTACCCAGGACACCCACCAACCGGCCGCGAAGGGCCCTGTTGGTGCGCAACGCTTCGGTCAGCTCGGCCCAGCCCGGCTCGTCGGCCTCACGAATACGGTCGAGTCCGCGCAGCGCCAGATCGGGGTCGGCGCATCGCGACAGGGCGACCAGAATTTCCACACTGCCGTCGATCGGACCCGCTTCGCCCCACCAACCGGCCGCGCGCAATTGTGCATCGGCACGCTCGTCGGTGAAGCCATACCTCGCCGCGGACGCGGTCGGTCGAGCACGTTCAGCCATCGGCTATTACCGTAGTGCGCTTTGGTGTTCTACGCGGGAATGCGGTCGGGCTCGGCGTCCGGGGCAGAGGGCTCGGGAACGTGGAAACTGTGGGCGGTCACGGGCTTGCGGCGGGAGAGCAGGTAGATGCCGAGCCCGATCAGGATCCCGGCGACACCGACGCTGATCGTGCCCGCGGTGCCCAGCGAGGCCACCTTGCCGGCGATCGCGCCGACGACAGCGGCCGCGGGCAGGGTGAAAAGCCACGCGATCACCATGCGGCCCGCCATCTTCCAGCGCACTGGCGCCTCACGACGGCCGACACCGGAACCGAGGATGCCGCCCGAGCAGACATGTGTGGTCGACAGCGGGAACCCGAGATGCGACGACGTCAGGATGACCGCCGCGGAACTGGTCTGCGCGGCGAAGCCCTGCGGGCCCTCGATGTCGGTCAGGCCCTTGCCCAGCGTGTAGACGATTCGCCAGCCGCCGAAGTAGGTGCCGAGCGCCAAGGCGAGCGCGGCACTGACGATGACCCAGGTGGGCGGGGCCGAACCGGGGGCAAGACTGCCGGTGCTGATCAGGGCGAGCGTGATCACGCCCATGGTCTTCTGCGCATCGTTGGTGCCGTGCGCGAGAGAGACCAGCGACGACGAGATGATCTGGCCGACGCGGAATCCCGACACCCCGGCCTTGCGACCACGCAGGAACCGGTAGACCACGAACGTCGCCACCATCGCGACGAGCCCCGCGATAACCGGGGAGAGCGCGGCCGGAATCAGGACCTTTTCGATGATCATGCCGAACCGCACCGAGTCGCTGCCGACAGCCACCCAGGTCGCACCGATGAGCCCGCCGAACAGGGCATGCGACGAACTGGACGGCAGACCGATGAACCAGGTGAAGAGGTTCCAGATGATGGCTCCCATCAACCCGCCGAAGACGACCGCCGGGCCGATCTTCGTCTCGTCGACCAGGCCGCTCGAGATGGTTTTGGCCACCTGCACCGACAGGAAGGCGCCGGCCAGGTTCAGCACCGCCGAAATGGCGACGGCGACTTTGGGCCGCAGGGCCCCGGTGGCGATCGAGGTGGCCATCGAGTTCGCCGTGTCGTGAAAGCCGTTGGTGAAATCGAAAACGAGAGCCGTGACGATCACGACTGCAACCAGCAACGAGGGGTCCACCCCGACCTCCGAACCCTGTGGGACTACTCCCGCAACGTACCCGAAGGTGGTAACGCGCCGTTAAGACGGCATACATATTCCCGCAACGCTGTGTTCGTCCACTGAGGGGTTCGGCCACCGAGGGGTCAGGCCAGCGGAAGAGTACGCCGTTTCTCCGCGACCGGTTCGATCTCGCCTGCGGTCAGCTGGACGAAGCGCAGGGCGAACGGACGCCAGGTTTCCGTGATGTCGGCGTGCAGCTGGGTGAGCGCGTCGATCTCGAAGACACCGGGTCGCGCGAGCTCCGCGAGTTCGGGCTCGTCCTTTGCCCACGCGAGGACGACATCGGGGGTGGTCTCGATGTGGAACTGCACGCCGTAGACCCTCCGGTTCAGGCGAAACGCCTGGTTGGGGTAGCGGGGAGCGGACGCGAGGAGTTCGGCGCCTGCCGGGAGCTGCTCGATGGCGTCGCTGTGGAACTGCACGACGTCCTGCATCAGCGGCAGGTCCGCGTAGAGCGGATCCGTCCACGCGAGGTCCTTCTTCGAGACGAGTGCGGGCCCGACCTCGGGGCCCTGGCTGCCGCGCTGGACTCGGCCACCGGTAGCGACGGTGAGCAGTTGCGCGCCGAGGCAGACGCCCAAGGTCGGGAAGTCGTTGCCGGCGGCGTCGGCCAGCAGTTTCCGCACCTGGCGCAGCCACGGGTGAGCGGCATCATCCTGCGCGCCCATGCCGCCGCCGAGGCAGACCAGGCCCTGGTAGCCGTCCAGGTTCTTCGGCAGCTCGTCCCGCGGTGGCATCCGGATGTCGAGCTCGGCGCCGCCTTCGCGGAGCCAATCACCAAGGGGGCCGACCGGATCGGTGACGTCCGGCTGGATGATCAGCAGTCGTGGGGTACTCACTCGACCAGAATACGGACAGCCGGACGACGTCAGCAGGCGCAGCGGATTGGCTGTCCGGCCGGACGCGCGAAGACGTCTGACGACTCGACGGGGAATCCCGCAGCCTGCCAAGCGGTGATGCCACCGGCGAGGCGTTTGACGGTGAAGCCCAGCTCGGCAAGCTTGAGCGCGCCTTTGGTGGCCGCGTTGCACTGGAAGCTCTCGCAGTAGCAGATGTAGACGAGTCCGCGGTCGAGGTGAGCGGTGTTCTCGGCGGTCAGCTCCCGATAGGGCAGGTTGACGGCTCCGGGGATGTGCGCGGCTTCGAAGGCTTGCGGGCTCCGTGTTTCCACCACGACGTAACCCTGTCGGTTGCCCGCGGCGAGATCCTGCATGAGGTCGTCCGGGTCGACCTCGAAGGCGAGTTCCGCGGTGAGTTTCGCGACAACAGCCTGAGGTGCCGGCGCGGGGAAGGTGAGGGCACGAGGTACGTGTGTCATAAGGCAATCCTGCGCTGAAGTGATCTTCGGAAACAGGGGCGATTCAAGGCCCTCGGGCAGGTTAGCCTGGGTTTTCCTTGTCGGTTCGCGCAGAGAGCAGGAGTCCGAAGGTGGAGCTGGACGACGTCGACTGGCGGCTGCTCGAACTGTTGCAGACCCAAGGACGGATGACGTTCAGCGAGCTTGGCCGCCAGGTGTCATTGTCCGCGCCGGCGACGACGGAACGGGTTCGACGACTTGAGGAGCGCGGGGTGATCACGGGATATTCGGCCACAGTCGACGTCTCGAAGCTCGGGTTGCCGATCGAGGCGATCGTCCGCGCGCGGGTGCGCAGCCTGGACGGGACCAGATTCCGCGAGACGATCCTACCGCTCCCCCAGGTGGTCGCCGCGGATCACGTAACCGGCGACGAGTGCTGGATCCTGCGCGTGGTCTGCGCGAGCACAGCCGAACTCGAGTCGTTTGTCGAACGCACGCAACGCTACGGCGAGACCACGACCTCGCTCGTCTTCTCCTCACCCATCCGCCACCGCGCCATTCACCAATCCCCTTAACCCGAACCCGTACACAGATCACCCTCAGCGGTCACAATTTGCACTCACGCGGTCACAAAATGCACTCGGACCGATGACAGAAAAGGCCCGGAGCCCTGGGAGGACCGTGAAGGTTCTCGACCGGGGTTCCGGGCCTGTTCTTGTTAAATTGTGTCCGGCGGTGTCCTACTCTCCCACAGCCCTTCGACTGCAGTACCATCGGCG
>JAVXWP010000069.1:0-4580 GCA_032230695.1 Actinomycetota bacterium
GCGCAAGTGGCGGGACCAGGGGTCCCCGACGTCGTGGATGCTGGACGAAGACAACACGCCCACGCTGATGGCCTCGGGTGAGTCGGTGGTGAACAAGATGTCGTTCCGCGACGTACCGCCCGGCTACTACCTGAACGACGAGAAGCCGCTGACCGCCCAGCAGATCGAGGCGCTGCCGACCGATCCGGAGCAACTGCGCAAGGTGCTCAGCCGCAACATCCGGCCGGAGGCGACCCAGGAGGAGATCGAGTACACCGTCTTCAGCAACGCCGGCCGGTTGCTCTTCGAGATGCCGTCGCCGCCGAAGCTGCGCGGCGCCGCCCTGCGGGTGCTGTCCGAGCTGCCCGGCACGACGCTGACGGCGAACGCCAAGGACCCGCTCGGCCGGGCCGGCACGAAGATCAGCATGACGCCGATCTGGAAGGTGCCGGGCGGAGTCCCCAGCGCTCCGCCGACGATCTCCCGCGGCAACGGCGAGAGCAGCTTCATCATCGACCCGCAGACCGGGCGGCTGCTCAGCTCGGCCTTCAGCTACGGCGGCAAGGGCACCGGCGTCACCGTCGTGCTCGAGTCCGGCTGGACCGACGAACACCCGGCGCCACCCAGTAAGAAGACGCACTAACCGTCCCCTTTTCTTGGCCGACGGCCCGCTGTGTGGGCCGTCGGCTTGCTTCACCCTGCCCGGGAACCGCCATTTCTGAGAGGTGAACCTTGTCCCGACTCCGCAACCGCGGGATCGCCGCCGCTACCGCATCCGCCTTGGTGGCCGTCATCGCCTGGGGCCTGCCCGCCGCCGGCAACCAACTAGCAACGAACGTTTCCACCGGTACGCCGGTACGCCCGGCCGCCGCCGCGCCACTCAGCATCACCCTTGTCACTGGCGACAAAGTGATCGCGAGCCGCGGCCCCGGCGGCACCTTCAGTACCGAGGTGCATCCCGGCCCGGGTCGCGCCGGGATGGCCTTCCACAAGGTCGCTCTGGGCAACCAGCAGTCGGTCGTCCCGCTGGACGCCGTCCCGCTGATCGCCTCGGGCGTCGTCGACCCCCGGCTCTTCGACGTCGCACTGCTGGCCGATCTCGGCCTCGACGACGCCTCCGCGCCGCGCCTGCCACTGCTGGTCCAGTACGACGGGCAGGCGCGCGCGGTCCGATCGGCCCTTCCCGAAGGCACGGAAGTGAAGCGCGAACTGCCCTTGGTCGACGCGGTCGCGATCGGTCAGGAGCGTTCCCAGGCCGGCGATCTTTGGCTGAACTGGCTCAACAGCCCGCAGGCGCAACGGCGTACGGGCCTGGCCGGAACGGTCAAGAAGGTCTGGCTGGACGGTGGGATCAAGCCGAACCTGGACCGCAGCGTGCCGCAGATCGGCGCGCCGGCCGCCTGGGCGATCGGTGCCACCGGCAAGGGAGTGAAGGTCGCGATCCTGGACAGCGGGTACGACGCGACGCACCCCGATCTCAAGGGCCGGGTGATCGCAACCAAGGGCTTCACCGAGGACGACACTGCTGTTGTTGGGGATGTGGACGGCGACGTGGTCGATCGGATCGGTCACGGCACCCATGTCGCCTCGACCGTGGCGGGCAGCGGAGCCGCTTCGGGCGGACGCTATCGAGGCGTTGCGCCGGACGCGGACCTGCTGATCGGCAAGATCTGCGGCGACCGCAACTGCGAGACCTCGGACATCATCGAGGGGATGGAGTGGGCGGCCTCGGAGGGCGCCCGCGTCGCGAACCTCAGCATCGGCGGTGGCCCGACCGACGGCACGGACATCATCGCCCAGGCCGTGAACAAGCTGACCGCAAGCTCGGGCACCCTCTTCGTCGCCTCGGCGGGGAACTTCGGCGCCGAGTCCACGGTCGGCAGCCCGGCCAGCGCCGACGCGGCTCTGGCCGTTGCCTCGGTGACCAAGTCCGACACGCTCTCCACCTTCTCCAGCAGGGGTCCGCGGCTCGGCGACCTCGCCGTCAAGCCGGATATCGCGGCGCCCGGTGACCGCATCGTCGCGGCCCGCGCAGCCGGTACGCCGCTCGACCCGGTGGCGATCAACCCGTCGTACGCCGAACTCTCCGGTACGTCGATGGCCGCCCCGCATGTGACCGGTGCCGCGGCGTTGCTCGCTCAGCTGCACCCGACCTGGAAGGCCGCCGAGCTGAAATCGGCGCTGATGGGATCGGCGTTCGACCTCGAGGGGATCGGGGTGTTCGCCCAGGGCGCCGGCCGGGTCGATGTCGGCCGGGCGATCAAGCAGCCGGTGACGGCGTACCCGAGCAGCCTCAATCTCGGGCTGCAGAGTTACCCGCACACCGACGACAAGCCGATCACCAAGCAGGTCACCTATCGCAACGACGGACCGACGCCGGTCATGTTGTCGCTGGATGTCCAGGCGTCCCGGATCTTCAAGCTCAGCAGGACTTCACTGCGGGTTCCGGCGCACGGCAGCGCGACCGTCGACGTCACGGCCGACACATCGCATACCGCAGAAGGACCGCACGGCGGCTGGTTGATTGCGGTGGGCAACGGCCGGACGATCCGGACCACCATCGGGGTCGGCGTCGAGGTGGCGAGCTACGAGCAGAAGATCGAGATGCTCGATCGTTCCGGTAAGCCGGTCGTGAATGACGACGCCAACGTCGGCGCGGCGTACCTGCTGGACGTCGACCACCAACAGCTCTACCTCGTTGGGGCCGGCGACACCGTCCGACTGCCCCGCGGCCGCTACCTGGTCGACGCGTTCGACGCGAAGTTCAATCCGGGTGGCCAGGGCTTCGGCGATGTGACCTACTTCGGCGAGCCCGACCTGATCGTCGACCACGCCGGCTCGATCGTGCTGGACGGGCGCAAGGCGCACCAGGTCGCGATCAAAGCGCCCGTCACGGATGCTGCCCCGGCGGCCGGTGGAATCGGCTTCGCACGACCGGTCGGCGACCTCACCTACATCGGTGGCGTCGGCGTGAACAACTCGTTCGAGCCGGGCTTCTCCCCCGCTCTGTACGTCGTACCGAATCAGACCGGATCGGCGAAGGACTTCACCGGTTTCGCCCATCTCGCCTGGGCCGGGATGCCCGACGGGCAGTCTCCCGACGGCGACTTCTATCTCGACAGTCCGTACCTGTACCACGACGTCGCGGTCTGGCCCGGGCGCTTCCCGGCGAAGCCGTCGCTGATCACCAAGCCTGGCGACTACGCGCATCTCGACGCGTCGTACGCGGGTGAGCCGGGGACGCGCGCGAACAACTACGGCTACCCGACACTGCCGAAACCCGACGCGGGCGGGTACTGGGTGGGGTTGTTCTTGTTCACTCCTGCGGTCGAGATGAACCTGCCTTTCCATCGCGACGAGTACTACTCGGCGAAGGGCGTCTCGTGGGCGTTCGAGACCGAGGTCTGGCGGCGGCTGCCCAACCAGGACATCGAGTACACAGCGCTGGTCGACTCTCAGCACCTCGCGTTTCCGGCTGGCCGCAGTACGGGAATCCGTTGGCAGCAAGGCGTTTTCGGGCCGAGCTTGCCTGATGCACGCGGTGGGCTCCCGGGGCGCGATCGGCAGCCGTGGACCTCCCGGGACGGCGACAGTTTGACCGTGGTGGTGCCGATGTACGCCGATGGCGGCGCGGGCCGGTTCGGTGATGCGCTGGTGGATTCGGAGCACACGACAGTGAGTCGCGACGGGGTCGAGATCGGGTCGTCGGATTCGCCGAAACAACAGACCTTTGCGTTGCCGGCCGGCGATTCGGCGTACGTACTGAAGAAGGAGGTGAAGCGGTCGGCGGAGCGCTACAAACTGTCGACCGAGCTCACCTCGGAATGGACGTTCCGCTCCCGTCGTACGCCGGATGGAGTGGCGACGCCGTTGCCCTTGATGACTGTGCGCTACTCCCCTGCCCTGGACGACAGGAACCGGGCTGCGGCCGGGCGGTTCGAGGTGCCGTTCAGCGTGGAGCGCCAGTACGGTGCGCCGGATCGGCCGGTGGTGTCTGCGGCGACGGAGGTCTCGTTCGACGGAAAGACCTGGCGGCCGGCCCCGGTACGGCGGACGTCGCGCGGCTGGATCGCCATGATCGATCAGCCTGGCAGCGGACTCGTCTCGCTGCGGACCACCGCGAAAGATGCCGTGGGCAACCAGGTTCGGCAGACGATTCTCAACGCCTATGAACTGAGGTAACGCGAAGGGAGAGGAACTAAATAGTTCCTCTCCCTACCCAAGGTATAGCGCATGGGGGGACTTGCCGCAAGCCCCGAATTCTCCGGAGAATCACTGCCCGTAGCCGGAATTGCCGGCTGCTGATTCAGGGGATCGGGGTTCCTTTTGTTTGACGTGATCATTGCGGGTGGCGGACCGACCGGCATGATGCTCGCGGCCGAACTGCGGCTGCACGACGTCCAGGTGCTCGTGCTGGAACGACTCTCCGAGCCTTCGCCGATCGTTCGCGCGCTCGGCATGCACGCGCGCACGGCGGAGGTGCTGGACCAGCGGGGGCTGCTGGACCGGTTCGAGGCGGTCGGCACGAAGTATCCGATCGGCGGCCAGTATGGGTTCTTCGCCGGCATCACGAAGCCGTCGCCCGAGCTGGACACCACTTA
>JAVXWP010000141.1:0-4870 GCA_032230695.1 Actinomycetota bacterium
AACCCTGGTCACGGCCGCGGCGACCTGGGTTGTGCTCGGTGGGCGGAGTCTGGAGCGGGAAGCCGACATCATGGCGACCTATCTGCTGGAGGAGGATCTCGTCGCGGCGCGGGGGAGGCTCGGATATTTGTGCAGCCGGGACGCCACCGATCTAGAAGCGGACGAGCTCGCGCGAGCGACCGTTGAGTCAGTCGCGGAGAACACGTCTGATGCTTGTGTGGCGCCGTTGCTGTGGGGCGGGGTGTTCGGGATCCCTGGGCTGATCGGGTACCGCGCGGCGAACACGCTGGACGCGATGGTCGGCTACAAGTCGGCGCGCTATCGCAACTTCGGGTGGTTCGCGGCGCGGCTGGACGACGTACTGAATCTGCTGCCGGCTCGTGCTTGTGCCGTGCTCACCGGGTTCGTCGCCGGGCGGCCGGGGGAGACGTGGGCGGTCTGGCGGCGCGACGCTGCCAAGCATCCGAGTCCTAATGCGGGGCCGGTCGAGGCGGCGTTCGCGGGGGCGCTCGAGTTGCGGCTGGGTGGGACGAACACGTACGGCGCCGAGGTGGAGGATCGCGGGTCGCTCGGGGACGGCTCACCGCCGACGGTCGCCGACATCCGGCGTACGGCGTCGTTGGCGCGGCGCGTCGGTTACGCGGCCGCGGCCTCGGCAGCAATCCTGGCGCTGGTTTCGCGAAGGAGGGGCTAGTGCATCTGAATCAGCGGCCGTTGCGGATCGCGTTGGTGCGGCACGGGGAGTCCGAGGCGAATCTGGACAAATCGATCTTCGAACGGGTTCCCGACCACGCGATCCCGCTCACCGCGCACGGCGTACAGCAATCCGTCGGGACCGGGCGGCAGTTGCGCGCGCTGTTCGAGAACGAGCCGGTGCGGGTCTACGTTTCGCCGTACCTGCGGGCGTTGCAGACGCTTGAGGCGCTCGGTCTGGACGATCTGATCGGGCTCGCGCGGGAGGAGCCGCGGCTGCGTGAGCAGGACTGGGCGAACTACCAGGACACCAAGGACATCGAGCAGCAGGCGAAGTTGCGCGACTCGTACGGGCACTTCTTCTACCGGTTCACGCATGGCGAATCCGGTTCGGATGTCTACGACCGGGTGTCGAGTTTCCTGGAGACGATGCATCGGGATTTCGAGTCGCCGGACTCGCCGCGGAACGTGCTGCTGGTGTCGCACGGGCTGACGATGCGGCTGTTCTGTATGCGCTGGTTCCACTGGTCGGTGAAGTTCTTCGAGACGCTGCGGAACCCTGACAACGCCGAGACTCGCGTCCTGCTGCGCCAACCCGATTTCCGGTACAAGCTGGACCGGCCGTTCGAGCAGTGGACCGACTACCAACCGACGGCACGGGAGCGATCGGCATGGTTGTAGAACAGACCCGCGCGGCCGCACTGGAGTTGCTGGCCGCTCTCTCCGATGAGCAGCGCTCACGGATTCTGGTGCCGTTCGACACGCCTGATCACCAGGTCTGGACGTATCTGCCCGGTGAGCGGCCGGGGGTTCCTCTGGGTGAGCTGGATGTTTCGCAGCGATCGTTGGCGATGCGGTTGCTGGAGGTCGGGTGCAGCGAGCGCGGTTATGCGGACGCTCGGGCGGTGTTGTTCACTGAGGCCGTACGGCGGGGGTTGGCGCAGACGACGCCTGGTTCGGCGGTTGATCTTGGGTCGGAGCAGCGGTACTACCTCCGCATCCTCGGCGATCCTTCGGGTGATGCGCCGTGGGCGTGGCGGATCAACGGGCATCACCTTGCGCTGCATGTGACGCTCGTCGACGGGGTGGTCGCGTTCACACCGCAGTTCTTCGGGGCTGAGCCGGCGACGGTGCTGTCCGGGCCGCACGAGGGGCTCCGGGCGCTGCCGATCGAGCAGGATCTCGGGTTCAAGCTTCTGCATGCTTTGGAGCCGTCGCAACGTTCGGTCGCTGTTGTCTCGGAGGTGGCGCCGCATGACATCCTCACGCGGTACGACCCGATCGCGGATCCTTCCGTACTGCGGCGTGGGCTCGCGTACGGCGACATGTCCGAGGCGCAGCAGGCGTTGCTCAGCAGGCTGATCGGCCAGTACGTCGGGCGCGCGGCCGAGCCGATCGGGCAGCGCACCTGGAAGGAGATCACCGACAACGGCATCGAGCGCCTCACCTTCACCTGGGCCGGCGGCGCCGAACCAGGCATCGGCCACTACTACTCGATCGCCGGACCGACCTTCCTCGCGGAGTACGACAACACCCAGGACGACGCCAACCACATCCACTCGGTCTGGCGAGACCTCCACAACGACTGGGCCAAAGACCTCCTCGCAGAGCACTACGCGTCGCACAAGTAGCCGCTGCCCTGGCTCTTGAGCTAGGCGTCGAGGGGGTTGGCGGCGATCCGGGTGCTGAGATCGGACTGGATGGCGCGGGCCGCGGAGCTCTCCGGCTTGCGGACGGCCTGGGCCTGAAAGCAGGCGAGGAACTCGGCGGGGCCGACGGCCGGGCCGTCTTCTTCGTCGTCGAAGCCGACCGCGACCAACTCACCCAGCTGGCCACCCGCGTCCGGACCGGCCGGCTCACCCCTCTCGTCAACAGCGTCCGCCCCCTGGCTGAAGCCCCCGCCGCCTTCACCGCCAGCGGCCGAACGATCATCAAGGTCGTCGGCTAGGGAGTCAGGAACTGCAGCCGCCGTACGCGGTCACGTTCAGATGCGGGTCAGCGGCGTGGCCGGAATTCGTGTCCGATCGTCCAGGCCGCGGCTCGATGGCCGAGACCGTTGGCGTCGATCATCGCCCGGCGGAAGTGCAGCCCCAGCCAGATCCGGGCTTTCATGGTCTCGGCGTCCAGGACCGCAGCACTGGTGTAGTGCCGGGTGGTCGAGGTGACCGACGAGGAGATGTCCAGGTCGAGTGAGTCGGCCCCGAACAGGTAGCTGAACACGCCCGTCGCCGCGCCGGTCACGGAGGCATGTCCGCTCACATAGTCCGGGTAGGGCGGCGTTTGGACCAGCGCGTTCCACGCCGGATCACTCTGGGTCCGGCGGTTGCCGTCGGTGTCGGCCAGCCGGATGGCCGTGATCGGCCGCCAGTAGGCGTAGTCGTACTTGGCACGCCAGCAAGCGATCAGTGCGTCGGCCGTGCTGGTGCCGAGCAGCGCGAACGCTCGTGCGCTCTCGACGATGCCCCACCCGCGCCGCGTCACCTGGTCCCGAAGCGCCGTCTGGTACTGCAACACCGAATTCGCGTTCCAGAACAGCGCGGTCTCGGTCTCTGCCGCCGTCCGGGTAGATCCTTCCTTGGCACCCTTGGACTTCACCTCGGCGAAGTCCCGGGCGTAGGCCTTCGACTTGATCGAATCAGGACCGGGCAGCCGGAACTGTGTCGGCGAGCGGAGCGCCAGCGGAGTGACGAAACCGAGCCACGGAACCGCCATCTGCGCGAACGCGTCCGGCGTCGGACGCCACACGCCGGGAGCGGGGGAGACGGTCAGCAAGATGTCTGCGTTGCGCCCGTCATGGAGCCGGGAGCGGATCAGCGACTCCGCCGCGGCGGTGCCGACCTGCTTGCCGCGGTCCTTCGCGGCGCCGTCAGGGATGCCGGCGAGCGCCTCGGCGTAGTCGGCAGCGAGATTCGCGGCCGAGGCGGGGAAGTAATACTTCAGCACCTGGTACGCCGCTGTCGCGGCCGCTGCCTCGGAGGATGCCCTGCCGCGGACCTTGGGCTGCTTCAGATAAGGCCGGTAGCCGCCCTTGATGGTGACTACTGCGTCGTGGACGGCGATCGAGACGAAGCCGAAGTAGAGACCCGACGCCGGGATCGGGGTGGTGTTCTCGGTGAAGATCGTTCGTGCGGCGATCGTGTTCCAGCGCGTGATCACGGCCGGGTCCGGGCGGGCACTGTCCGTCGCCTGACTTGGCGCGACGGAAAGTACCGGGCCGGCGAGACCGGCTGTGATCACGATGGCCAAGAGTCTCCAGGCCTTCGAGCGCATAGTTTTCTCCTTCAGGGGAAGCCGGTGGCTTGTCCTGAAGAGACTTTGCGTGCGAAGCCAGGAGGGCATCAGCAGTACAAACCTTGTCCTTCCGCCTTACACCTGCCTCCAGGCCAGGTCAACGGCCTGGCGTCCGCTAGAGTCACCGTGTCATCGACGGTCTGAGCAGGAACCCGGTGTGAGTCCGGGGCGGTCCCGCCACTGTGACCACGTTCGCGTGGGAGCCAGGAACTGCTGCCGTCGTACCTGCCACCTGGGGCGTGGACACCCCGAGGAAGGACCGGCCGCGCGTGCCCGCGAACCTGTTGCTGCTTTCGACCGCCGATACCGATCTGCTCGCCGCGTCCCAAGCGGCCACCGGGTGGAGGGTCGCGAACCCGGCCCGGGTCGACCTCGCGGACCTGCCCGCACTGCTTGACGGCGTCGAGGTCGTAGTGGTCCGCCTGCTCGGCGGCCGCCGCGCCTGGGAGGAGGGCCTCGACGCCGTCATCTCCGCCGCACTCCCGACCGTCGTGCTCTCCGGCGAAGCCGCCCCGGACGCCGAACTGATGTCGATGTCCACCGTCCCGGCCGGCGCCGTCACCGAGGCACTCGCCTACCTGCGCGAGGGCGGCTCGAAGAACCTCGCGAACCTGGCCGGCTTCCTGCGGGACACCTTGCTGCTGACCGGCGACGAGTTCGATCCGCCGCACGCACTTCCGACGTACGGCGTACGCGCGGGTCGCACCCTCGTCGAGGACGGTCGACCGGTCGTCGGCATCGTCTACTACCGGGCGCACGAGATCTCCGGCAACACCGCCTTCGTCGACGCACTCGCCGACGCTATCGAGACCGCCGGCGCGCAGGCACTACCCGTGTACTGCGGAACGCTGCGCGGCCTGGACCCTTCGAGCGCCGACAACGCCGA
>JAVXWP010000095.1:0-166214 GCA_032230695.1 Actinomycetota bacterium
CCTTGAGGGACTCTGAGTCCCTCAAGGTGGCCTTCACGGACAACTGGGGCTAGCTCTTGGTGACCAGGCCTCGGAGGAAGAAGGTGAGGTTGGCGGGGCGCTCGGCGAGGCGGCGCATGAAGTAGCCGTACCACTCGTCGCCGTAGGGCACGTAGACGCGCATGGTCCGGCGCTCGCCCGCGATGCGACGCTGCTCATCGGGGCGGATTCCGTACAGCATCTGGAATTCGTGGTCGCCCGGGACCCGCCCGGCATCCATCACGAGCCGCTCGGCGATCGCGATCATCCGGGGGTCGTGGGTGGCGACCATCGGATAACCCTGGCCCTCCATAAGGATCTTGAGGCAGCGAACGTACGACTTGTCGACGTCCGCCTTGTCCTGGAAGGCCACCACCTCCGGCTCCGAGTACGCGCCTTTGCAGAGCCGCACGCGGGAGCCCTCGCCGGACAGGGCGCGGCAGTCCTGCTCGGTGCGTCGCAGGTACGCCTGCAGCACGGCCCCGACCGACGGGAAGTCCACGCGCAGCTGGCGCAGGATCCCGAGGGTCGAATCCGTGGTGGAGTGGTCCTCCATGTCGAGCGTGACGGTGGCGCCCACCGCAACCGCCGCGACACAGATCTTCCGCGCGTTTTCCAGCGCGATCTTCTCGCCGTCGACGGGCAAGAACTGCCCCACGGCCGAGAGCTTGACCGAGACATCGGCACCTTCGGCCAGTCCTTCCGCGGCGAGTGCGGAGAGCATCGCCGAGTAGGCCAGGACGGTCGTCTCGGCCTGCTTGGCGTCGGTCGTGTCCTCGCCGAGGTGGTCGAGGCTGATCCGGAGACCATCTTCGGTCAGCTCACCGGCGACCCGCACAGCGTCCTCGGTGGCGGAACCGGCGACGAACCGGCCCACGACCGAACGGGTGACGGGCACGGTTTCGATCAATGACCGCAGCCGGGAAGACCGGGCCGCGGCCAGCAGCGGTGAACGCAACATGGCGAACTCCTTCAAGAAGGCTCAGCCCTGGTGGGGGTAGCGGACGCTCGTCGGCGGCACGAAGGTTTCCTTGATCGAGCGCGGGCTTGTCCAGCGCTGCAGGTTGAAGATCGAGCCTGCCTTGTCGTTGGTGCCCGAAGCGCGGGCGCCACCGAAGGGCTGCTGGCCGACGACGGCACCGGTCGGCTTGTCGTTGATGTAGAAGTTCCCCGCGGCGAACCGCAGTGCCTCCATGGTCTTCGCGACGGCCGCGCGGTCGTTGGCGATGACGGCACCGGTCAGCGCGTACGCGGCTGTCTCGTCGACGAGCTTGAGCACCTTGTCGAAGTCGGCGTCCTCGTAGACATGCACCGCAAGGATCGGGCCGAAGTACTCGGTGCTGAACATGTCGTGCGTCGGGTTGTCCGAGACGAGAATGGTCGGCCGCACGAAGTAGCCGACGGAGTCGTCGCAAGTCCCGCCCGCGATGACGTCGAGCTCGGGGTCGCTCTTGGCGCGCAGCAGGACGTCGGCGTGCTTGTCGAAGGCACGGCGGTCGATGACGGCACCGGCGAAGTTGTGCAGGTCGGTGACATCGCCGACGGTCAGCGCGTTGGTCTCGGCGACGAGATCGTCCCGCAGCTTGGCCCACAGCGAGCGCGGCACGTAGGCGCGCGAAGCGGCGGAGCACTTCTGGCCCTGGTACTCGAAGGCGCCGCGGACGAGCGCGGTGCGCAGTACGTCGACGTCGGCCGACGGGTGCGCGAGCACGAAGTCCTTGCCGCCGGTCTCGCCGACGATCCGCGGATAGCCACGGTAGCCGGAGATGTTCTTGCCGACCGTGCCCCACAGGTGCTGAATGGTCGCCGTCGAGCCGGTGAAGTGGATCCCGGCCAGGTCGCGGTGTGTCAGCGCGACCTCGGAAACGGCCTTGCCGTCACCGGGAAGCAGATTGATGACGCCGGGCGGCATACCGGCTTCTTCCAGCAGGCGCATGGTGAGGTACGCGGCGAAGCTCTGCGTCGGCGACGGCTTCCACAGCACGACGTTGCCCATCAGCGCGGGCGCGGTCGGCAGGTTCGCGGCGATCGCGGTGAAGTTGAACGGCGTGATCGCGTAGACGAAACCTTCGAGCGGCCGCTGCTCCATGCGGTTCCAGATCCCGGCGGAACTCGACGGCTGCTCGGCGAGGATGCGGCGGCCGAACTCGACGTTGAAGCGCCAGAAGTCGGCCAGCTCGCAGGCGGCGTCGAGCTCGGCCTGGATGGCGGTCTTCGACTGGCCGAGCATCGTGGCGGCGTTGATCCTGGCGCGCCACGGGCCGGTCAGCAGGTCGGCGGCACGCAGCAGGATGGCCGCGCGGTCGTCGTAGGACAGGCCGTGCCACACGGGGGCGGCTTCCTTGGCCGCGGCGATGGCGTCGGCCGCGTCCTGCGCGGTGGCGCCGCGGATGGTGCCAAGCACATGCCGGTGGTTGTGCGGCTGGACGACGTGGATGGGCTCGCCACCGCCGACGCGCTGTTCCCCGCCGATGGTCGCGGTCAGGTCGATCGGGTCGGCACTGCCCAGCTGCTTGAGCGCGCCCTCGAGTTCAGCGCGCTCAGCGCTGCCGGGCGCGTAGTTCAGCACCGGCTCGTTCTTCGGGGCGGGGGTCTGGGTCACGGCGTCCACTGCGGCTCCTCGACACGGCTGAACCTACTGGTTACCCCGAACGGTAGGCCGCGAAGCGAGCCGGAAATTTGTCTGCGGGGCTAGTCTTGAGGGCCGCAAGTTGTCTGATTGGACAAGCACACATGTCGACCTCGCTCAGGCACATCCTCAGCACCCTCGGCGAGCCGCTGGTCGAGGTGCTGACGGCGCCGCTGGGGCTGGGCGTCACGGTGGAGGACGTGGTGATCCTCGACCCGGAGGACTGCCCTGACCCCCACTCCGGTGATCTCGTGCTGGTCATCGGCGCGCGCGGGCGGGCCGCGGTGCCCGCGATCCGGGCGGCGGGGCGCAGCAAAGCCTCCGCAGTGGCCGTCAAAGGTGGGGAAGGCCTTACTGAAGCCGCGGTAGAAGCCGGCGTCGCGCTGCTCGAAGTGCGTCCGGAAGCCCGCTGGGAACAGGTCGAGGCGCTGGCACGCGGTGTCGTCGATGCGGCCCGCGTGGGCGGAGAGGCGGAGACCGGCGAGCTGCTCGGCGACCTCTTCTCCCTCGCACAGACGATCGCGACACTCACCGGCGGGCTGGTCAGCATCGAGGACACCGCCAGCCGAGTGCTGGCGTATTCGCGGGCAGGTGACGAGGTGGACGAGCTGCGGCGGCTGTCGATCCTCGGCCGCGAGGGGCCGGAGCGCTATCTCGCAATGCTCCGCGAGTGGGGCGTCTACCAGCGGCTGCGCGCGGGCGAGGGCATCGTCCGCATCGACGAGCGGCCAGACCTGGGCATCCGGCGCCGCATCGCGGCCGGTATCCACGCCGGGTCGCAGCCACTCGGCACGATCTGGGTTCAGGAAGGCTCGGCACCGCTGACCGAGCAGGCCGAAGTCGCGTTGCTCGGCGCGAGCCGGGCGCTCGCGCCGCAGCTGATCCGACATCGGACCTTGCCGAGCCCTGAACTGCGCCTGCGCGAGGATCTGCTGGTCAGCCTGCTCGACGGGCGACTGGACAGCGAGTCGGTCGCCGACGACATCGGCGCGGATCCGGCGCGACCGGCACTGGTCGTGGCGTTCGCGCTGGCGCGCGAGGGCGCCAACACCGGGCGTCAGCTCAGGCGCGCGGAACTGGTGAACATCATCTCCGTGCACACCGCCGCCTATCGCCGGAGCGCGCTGGTGAGTGTCATCGGCGGGCGGGTCTACGCGTTGCTGCCGGACCTGCCCGAGCATGGCGAGGCGCGGGTTTTGGCACTGGCGAAGGACATCGTGGGGGCGGCGAAACGACACTTGGACGTCGGGGTGCGGGCCGCGCTCGGCGGTCTCGTGCCTCGGCTCTCGGAGAGCGCCGCGTCTCGCGCCGACGCCGACCGTGTGCTGGAGACGATGGCGCGCGGGCACTGGAAGGCCGATGTGGCGTCGCTGGCCGACGTCCGGGCCGAGGTGCTGCTGTCGGAGGTACTCGCGTTTCTCGGTGAGCGGCCCCGGATCCGCGATCCACGGTTGACCGAACTCATGGCGCACGACACCGAACACGGCGGAACCCTGGTGCCGTCCCTGCTCGCCTATCTCGACGCGTTCGGTGATGTCCGGCGCGCGGCGGCCGGGCTGAATATCCACCCCAACACCCTGCGCTACCGCGTCCGCCGAGCTTCGGAGGTCTCCGGAATCGACCTCGACGACCCGGCGCAGCGCATCCTCACCCAGCTGCAACTCCGGCTCTGACCCTTTGCTGGCGACGTCAGATATGGCGGTTCAGTCGAACCGCCGCCGGGACTACCTCGGTGGGACAAAGCTCAGTTGCACAAGATCACCAGTGCGGTGCTGAGGTCCTGGACCTGCACCTGATTTTCGTCAGGGGAGCGAAGCGCCGCCGCGAGCACCTTGGCGGCGTCACCGCATCTCGCGAGCCCGGCGTTCTTGTTCTCGGCGGTGGTCTTCCCGTCCTTGGCCGCCGTCAGCTGGTCGGTGGCTTCCTGCAGCTGCTTGGTGGCATCGGCGAGTTGCCGCTCCTTGTCCGCCAGCTGGGCCGCCACCTTTTCCGTGTCGCTCTTCTCGCTGGCGTAGAGGCCGCCCACCACACCCGCAATGGCCAGCAACAGCGCCGCGACAACGGCCAGCGCGACGATTCCGGGCTGTTTACGACCCATCCGCGGTTCGATCGGCTCCGGTGCGTGATCGTCCGCCACCTGTCCGTAAGTGGGCGAAACCTCCGCAGGGGCCGAAAACGCGTCGAAGTGTGGCTCCTGGCCAGGCTTGGTCACGTCACTCTCCAAACGAGCAAGGGGAAAACCCGGGCCAGTATGGATGACGCCGGATCAAGCCCGTTGCGCAGGCCGAATCCCGGCCACTTCGGCGAGACGGCGATACGAGTCGAGCCGCTCGCCGGGGTCGAAGACACTGGTGGTCACCAGGATCTCGTCGGCGCCGGCACGGTCCACCAACCCGCCGAGCGTTCGCTCGACTTCGCCGGAGGTGCCGAAGACCTGCCCGCCAACGCCGAGTCTCCGGCGCCAGGAGCGGCGGGAATTCGCCGCGGGTTCGGGAGTACGTCGTCGACCAGGCTTCGGAAACCCAGCAATCGCCAAGCTTTATCGGTTGTTTCCGCGACCGCGACAGCGCTTGACAGGACAACGTAAGGCGCAGGGGAAATCGCCGAAGGGCGGAAATTGTCACGGTAGCCGCCGATTGCGTCGAGCATCGACCACTCGCCCCGCACATTCGCGATCACCAGCGGCAGCCCGAGTTCCGCCGCCAGCGAGGCGCCGGAGCCGGTCGCCGGCAGGAACGCCGGCACCCGTAGCCCTTCCGCCGGAATCGCGTGCACTCCCGGATATTTCTGTTGCTCGCCGGAGAAATATCCGAGCAGTTGCGTCACCTGCGCACCGAAATCCGAAGCGGCCTCTTTGCCGTGCCCCAGCGCGCGCCGGATTCCCTCGGTGAACCCGACCGAACGACCGAGCCCCATGTCGATCCGGCCGGGAAACAGCGATTCCAGTACGCCGAACTGTTCCGCCACCACCAGCGGCCGGTGGTTCGGCAGCATCACGCCACCGGTGCCGACCCGGATATGCGAAGTCGCCGAAGCGACTGCCGCGGCGAGCACCGTGGGTCCCGCAGCGCCTGCGCGCCACTCACGCCATGGCGGGTCGGCGAACGGTCCAGCACGGAAAGCCGCGTCGGTAAGGAACTCACTTACAGATCAACGTGTGCGTTGCCAAAGCATTCCCTCCGGCTACGGCCGCCACCGCTCGCGGTAGCCCTGCTGTTCGCCGTACGGCATCGCCAGCAGCCGCAGCGTCATGCACCAGTTCGAGCCAGGCTCGTCCGACGGCACATGACAGGTCTCGCACCAGTATTCGCTGCCGTGCAAGGGAAAGCCGGGGACCTTTTCGGACACCGTGGTCTGGTGCGCCTTGAGCAGGAGCCGGGTGGCTTCGATCTCCTGGATCATCTGGTTGACGACGTCGAGTTCGGTGTCGCCGAGGCCGCGGATTCGCATCTCGATGACGACCTTCGAGCCGCCGCGCTCCATCCGCTCGCCGAGTTTGCCCTGTTTGACTGCCTGCATAAGGAGCGCTTGCCGCTGATTCACCTGCGCGTCCAGAAAAGCGATCAGGTCGTCCGCCATGCGCGTTCCTCCTTGCAGAGGCAGTCTCGGGCCCAGTGTCGCCGGTTAGTCGCAGCAAAGGCGTCCGACGTTACCCCCGACCGAAGTCCCTCACCAGGACGAACACGACATCAGGTGTCCGAACGTGCCTTACTGGGCTGGACACGCTTCGGCTCGCCGGCCATTTTGGGGTGTTCGGGCGGATACGGCATATCCCCGAGCCCGTGATCACGCTCGTCCCGGGCGTACCACGCCAGCAAAGTCTCGAGCCCGAACGCCTTCTGGTCCATCGCCGCGTGCAGGTCTCCATGCTCCTTGTACCAATCCGGCGCAGTCAGCACGTCGAAGTCGTCGGGATGGACCTCCCCCAACTGCTCCCATGTCACCGGCGTCGACACCGTTGCGCGCGGAGTCCCCCGCACCGACCACGTGGACGCCACGGTCCGATCCCGGGCAGCCTGGTTGAAGTCGATGAACACCCTCCCCCCACGCTCCTCCTTCCACCACGCGACGGTCGCCCGCTCCGGCATCCGCCGCTCCACTTCACGTCCGAGCGCGATCACCGCGTGCCGCACCCCGACGAAGTCCCACTCGGGTCGAATCCGCACCAAAACATGCACCCCACGCCCACCGGACGTCTTCGGGTACCCGACGAGCCCAGCGTCTTCGAGGACCTCGCGCACCGTCCCGGCGACGGCGACGGCGTCGTCGAACCCAGCCTGATCCGGCGGATCCACGTCGATCCGCAACTCATCAGGATGATCGACATTCGGCCGCCGCACCGGCCACGGGTGAAAGTCGAATGTCCCCAAATTGGCGGCCCACGCGAACACCGCAGGCTCAGTGGGGCAAATTTCTTCGGCCTTACGTCCCGACGGAAAGGTGATTTCCACCTTTTCCACCCATTCGGGCGCCCCTTTCGGCACCCGTTTGGCGTAAAACCATTCCCCGGTCACCCCGTCCACGTACCGCTTCAATGTCGTGGGCCGTTCCCCCACCGCCCGCAAGAGCGGCTCGCCCACAGCGATGTAGTACTCCACCACCTGCCGCTTGGTGATCCCGCGCTCGGGAAAGTAGATCTTGTCCGGACTGGACACCCGGATCTTCCGCTCGCCCACCACGTACTCCACCGGAGCCCCATGCTTAGCCGCCATACCACCACGTTACCCAGCCATAGCAATCTCTAGACCCAGCCACGCGCCTCGTGAGTGTTTCGCGGGGTTAGAACCCCGCGAAAGACTCACGAGCGCCAGGCGCACTAACGTTGGGAGACATGTCCGGCCGAACCAAAATGATCGTCGCGCTCCCGCTGCTCACCATCGCGGTGGTGGCCGCGTTCGTGCTGCCGATCCCCACCCCGGCCGAACTGCGCACGTGGGCGGCCGGCAACGGCGCCTCCACCGCGCTCCTCTTACTCCTGGCGTACTCCGTCCTGGCGGTCGTTCCCATCCCCCGGACGGTTTTCAACCTTGCCGCGGGCCTTTTGCTCGGCAATCTCGTCGGTATCGCCGTCGCCGTGGCCGCTACGGCGATCGCGGCGAGCTTGGCGTTCGGGCTCGCCCGCGTCCTGGGTCGTGACCTGGTGTCACGACATCTCCACCGAAAGTGGGTACGAACGGTCAACGAGCGACTTTCCGGGGGAGGAGTGCTGGCCATCACGTCGTTGCGCCTGATCCCGATGCTCCCGTTCGCCCCGCTGAACTACTGCTGCGGCATTTCTTCGGTCCGCTTCGGGCCTTATCTGCTGGGCACCGCGCTCGGCAGCCTGCCGGGAACGGTCGCCGTCGTGCTGCTCGGCGACGCATTGTCGGGCAACACGCCTCCCGAATTGCTCGCCTGCTACGGCGTGTTCGCTATCCTCGGGACGACCGGCCTGATCAAGGTGTTCCGCAAACGCGAGGCCGTCGAACCACAGCCCGAGTACGCGGCATAGCCCGCGTACTCAGGCTTGACTCGGATACACAGCCTTCAACCCAGATACCCTTGAACCCAGATACACAGCGTCAACACAGTCCGGCTGACGTGGGACGCGAACCTGTGACCGCTACACTCGATCGGGTGCGCGGGGCAGTGTTCGCGTTCAGTAAAGCCACCATCGCGGAGATCTCCGAGGAGCAGGCGTCATCGACACCGGTCAACTGATCGCAGGGCACTATCGCCTTGTCGAGCACATAGGTAGCGGTGCCATGGGGGTCGTGTGGCGCGCCATCGATGAGCGACTGGAACGCTCCGTCGCGGTCAAGCAGATCCTCGCCCAGCCCGGACTTTCCGAAGCCGAGCGCGACAACATGCGCCAGCGCGCGATGCGCGAAGCCAAGAACGCGGCTCGGTTCCAGCATCCCAACGCCATCGTCGTGTTCGACATCGCCGAGCACGGCGGTGACCCGTGCCTGGTGATGGAGTACCTGGAGGGCCGCAGCCTGTCGGCGTTGCTGGCCGAGCAGCCGACGCTGCCGCTGGCCCAGGTCGCCAGGATCGGCGAGCAGGTCGCGTCCGCGCTGGTCGCGGCCCACCGCGCCGGGATCGTGCACCGGGACGTCAAGCCCGGCAACATCCTCCTTGACGACCACGGCACCACGAAGATCACGGACTTCGGCATCTCACGGGCCGCCGGTGACATGGCGCTGACCCAGACCGGCCTGATCGGCGGCACGCCCGCGTATCTGGCGCCGGAGCTGGCCCGCGGTTCCGACCCGGTGCCCAGCTCGGACGTCTTCGCCCTGGGCGCGACGCTGTACCAAGCGCTCGAGGGCACCACGCCGTACGGCGACACCAGCAACCAGCTCGCCCTGCTCTACGCCGCCGCGAACGGTCAGATCCAGCCACCGAGGCAGTCCGGCGCGGCGACGGCGCTGCTGATGAGCCTGCTGCGCAACGAACCCGCCGACAGGCCCACCATGGCGGAGGCACGGGACAGGCTGGCCGCGCTCGCCAGGAACGAGCCCACGCCGCCGGGCATCCTGATCTCCCCGCCGCTGTTCAACTCCGGCAACGCCGGTCGCAGACCTGCCGGCATCACCGACACCCCGGGCCGCGGCCTACCCGGCGGCGGCGCCCGTCCGCCGTGGCAGCGCGTCGAACCCAAGTCACCGCAGCCCGCGGTGGCCCAGGCCGCCGCATCAGCGCCGATGACCCCGCCGAAACCGATACCGGCACCGACAGCGGCCTACGTGCCGCCTCGCGCGTCGTCCCAGCCACCGCCACCCCCGCCCGCTCCCCCGCGTCGCCCGGCTCAGACCGCCGGTCGTGGCGGGATGGATCCCGACACCAAGCGTAAGGCGGTCATGTTCGCCGGCGCGGGCGCGGCTGTCGTCGTGATCGCGGTGATCGTGTTCCTCGCGCTCAACTCGGGCGGCGGCGACAGCGGCAACCAGCAGGCGGCCGGTACGACACCGAGCACTTCCGCCACTGCCGGTTCCAGCGGGTCGACGCAGGCTCCGCCGGCCACGGCGACGCCCGCGGGCCTGGGCACGACCCCATCGGAAAAGGTCACCGACTTCCAAAGCGCCGGGACCTTCCTCCTCTCGTTCTTCAACGATGTGGGCAAAACCGATGCCTGGAACATGCTGACGCCCGCGGCTCAGGCCGTGTATGGGTCGGAAGAGGAATTCGCCTCGTATTGGGACCAGCACGAAATCACCAATACGAAGTCGGCGAAAGCGGACAAGGGCGGCGCCAACGCCGACGGTTCGATCGACATGAACCTCACGCTCAACGACGGGCCGCGCCCCGCCTTCCGGATCGTGAAAAACGGTGGCCAGTACTTGATCGACGCGAACACCAAGGTTTTCTGAGGGTGAGACACCCAGCGCAATAGGTGTGCGGATCGGCGCCGATGCCTTACCGTGGTGGCATGGCCGATTTCGGACATCCCGGACCGGACCCGAATCCTCGTTTCGGCGAAGACCTGGTCGGGCTCGACCCGTACGACCCCGAGGCGCGCGCGTTCGCGGAACACCTGGACCGGATGGAACGCTGTGGTCCGACGTTCACCGTCGAGGCGTCGATCAGCGGTGTGGCCGATTTCGCGGAGTCGAGCAACCGGCTCGGTGGGTTGCGCTGGTGGGCTTCGGTCGCGCTGGTGAGCCTGATCATCATCGGGGTCATCGTCGCTGCCTGGGACATCATCGGCCGTGCCATGATCTGGCTGAGCAGCTGACACCCGGGTTCTTACCGAGCGCTGACGCCGTACGCGCTCCCCGTCACCTGCGCTGAACCAACTACTTTCGCGGAGTAACGTTGACCGGGTGAAAGGCATGAAACCCGTTGTCGGAGCCACCCCGCGTGTGGTCAAGTCCGAGCAGGAATGGCGCGAGCAGCTGGCGCCCGATGAGTACGCGGTGCTGCGCGAGGCAGGCACCGAACCGGCGTACGTCGGCAAGTACACCGACACCGAGACGACCGGCGTGTACAGCTGCCGAGCCTGCGGTGCCGAGGTGTTCCGCAGCGACACCAAGTTCGCCAGTCACTGCGGCTGGCCGTCGTTCTACGATCCCGCGGACACCGACGCGGTGCTGCTGCGCGAGGACCGCACCATGGGCATGAAACGCATCGAGGTGCTGTGCGGCTCTTGCCACAGCCATCTCGGCCACGTGTTCGAGGGTGAGGGCTACGACACCCCCACCGACCAGCGCTATTGCATCAACTCCATCTCGTTGACACTCGTGCCCAAGCCGTAACATTCGCGAGGCCACCTCCCCCCTCCTTCCGGCGTTAACGTCGACACGACGCACGTCGTGGGGGGACGGAGGGCGGTGTCATGAACGAACCGTGGGGATTTTCCGGGCCGGAGTTCGCTTGGCTCTACGCCGGACTGGTCATCGTGCCGATGCTCGCAGGCCTGCTGCTCGCCCGGTGGGGACGCCGTTACTCGCCGGACAGCGTCCAGGGGCGTCTGCCCACCATCTACCACTTCGCCTATCTCTCGGGTGGTCCCGATCGGGTCACCGACACTGTGGTCGCTTCGATGATGGAGCGCGAGCAGCTGCGGGTGAGCAGCTCAGGCAAGCTGTACGTCACGCCTCAGCAGCCGGTCGATCCACTGCAGGCCGAAGTCGCCACGCGGCTGGCCGGCCTGCCGTCGACGGCGTTCAGCCTGTACGAGCCGATGCGCGACTCGGTGCCCATGCACGAGGTAGCCGCCGAACTCGCGCGCCGGAAGCTGGTGTACCCGGACCGCGGCCGCCGGCGCATCTGGCGGGTGGTGTTCTGGGTTTACGCTGCCGTCGCGGTACTCGGGTTCGTGCGCGCTTTGACCGGCGAACAGCTGGGCTATCCGATCGGTTATCTGGTCGGCCTGATGGTTCTCGCCGCGACGGGTGCCTTCGTCTCGGCGTGGTTCGCCCGCCCTCGCCCGCAAGACCAGAACACCGGCGCGGCCCGGGGTGTCTACGCGGAAAACAAGGGCGACCGGTCACTGGTCCACGGCGCCGCCGGAATCGTGGCCAAGCGCGGCCTGCTCCGCTACCCCGACTACGAGGTATCCAAGGCGCTCACCAAGGAACACACCGCACACAACAAGCAGGTCGCTCAACGCAAGCGCAGGAGAAGCGCTGTCGGCTACGCGAGCGGCGGCGGCTATGTGGGCGGCGGCGGCTATGTGGGCGGCTTCGTGTGCAGCTCGGGCACGAACGGCCATTCCTGCGGTGGTGGCAGTTCCTGCGGTGGCGGCGGAGGCGGCGGTTGTGGCGGAGGCGGTGGCGGTGGCGGATAGCGCCAACCGCGTATTCGCCCGTCCGGGGTGATTACGGTGAGCCGGCATGGCACAGCGAGGGGAGTTCGACGATGGAGCCTTGGGGAATTTCGGGACCGGCATTCGTCTGGTTGTTCATCGCGTTGCTGATCGCACCGCTGATCGTGCGCGTCTTCTTGCGTGCCTCGATCAAGCGGACGAACGGCTCGGTGACCACCTTCGCGCGGCCGCTGTCGATCTACCAACTCGCCTACCTCCTGGGCGGTCCGAAGCGGACGGTCGAAACGGTGATCGCCGCGCTGGTGCACAGGGGGCAGCTCCGGGTCAACAGCAAGAAAAAGCTCAAGGCGGTCGGTGTCCTCCCGGTGGATCCGCTCGAGCGCGCGGTGGCCAAATCGGCCACCGACGCTGTCGGCTCCACGACGACCGGTGTAATGAACTCGGTCCTGTCCTCCAGCCGGCTGACGGCGCTCGCCACCGAGCTGGAAGATCAGGGGCTCCTCGTCCCGGCGAGTAAGCGGCGGATGGTCCGGCGGACGGTGTTCTTCCTTTACGTGGTGGTGTTCGCGATCGGCGTCGCCCGCTGGGTCAACGCCGTCTCGCTCGACCGGCCGGTCGGGCTGCTCTCAGCCGAGCTGATCGTGGCGGTCATCGTGTGCGTGTTCGTCGCGACGAAGTTGGCCGGGCACGAGGCCAAGGCCGGTCCTCTCCTGACCTCGACAGGTGCCGCCGTCCTGGCTCGGGCGCGTTCTGAGAAAGCGCCGAAGCCGCACTCTCGCAGGCAAGCCCCAGCCGGGCCGCACAAGTATTCGCAGGGCAGGCCCTACGGCGCGCTACTGGCCGGAGCGGCGGGTGCCGTCGCGCTCGGTGGGCTCGCCATGTACCCCGACCCGGAGATCAGCCAAGCGCTCGTGCACCGGCCCATCGGCGGTGGCGGCGGTTCATCGGGCGGCGGGGATTCGTCGTCGGGAAGCAGCTGCAGCTCGGGCAGTTCCTGTGGTGGCGGTGGCGGCTGCGGCGGGGGTTGCGGTGGCTGAGGCGCCCGGCCCGTTGGGCGTGGGCATCGGCTGGCGTGAGGAGATCGACCTGTCCATCGCGCGCTTGCGCGGTGTCGACTGGGTCGAGGTGGTGGCCGAAAACCTGCACGCCGAGCACCTGCCGGAGACGCTGCTGGCCCTGCGCGAACGCGGGCTTCCCGTGCTGCCCCACGGGGTTTCGCTCTCGCTGGGCAGCGCGGAGCCGGTCGACACGCGGCGTGTCGAGCACCTCGCCGAGCTGGCGGCCGCGCTCGGCGCCCCGATGGCCAGCGACCACGTGTGCTTCGTCCGCGCGGGCGGGCTCGACTCGGGACACCTGCTTCCGCTCCCCCGCACCCGCGAAGCCCTCGATGTGCTGGTGGACAACGTGAAACTCGCACAGTCCATTGTGGAGGTCCCGTTCGCGCTGGAGAACATCGCGGCGTTGCTGGAATGGCCGGATGCGGAGCTGACCGAATCGCAGTTCCTGCGCGAACTCACCGAGCGCACCGGTTGCCTGCTGATCGTGGACGTGGCGAACCTCTACGCCAATGCCCGCAATCTCGGGGTCGACCCCGGCGCATTCCTCGACGAGATCCCGTTGGAGCGGCTCGCTTATGTCCATGTCGCGGGCGGGATCGAGCGTGCCGGGCTCTACCACGACACGCATGCGCATCCGGTCCTGCCCGAGGTCCTCGACCTGCTCGGTGAACTGCGCTCCCGCGTCGATCCACCCGGTGTGCTCCTCGAACGCGATGACGACTACCCGGCCGACGCCGAACTCGCGGGTGAATTGGCCGCCATCCGCACGGTGGTCATGCGATGAACGGCCGGGAGCGGCTCGCCGGACAGCAGGCGGAACTACTGAAAGCGTTACTGGCCGATGGCGAAATTCCGCCGGGGTTCGACGAAGACCGCGTCCAGGCCGAGCGGATCGTGTTGCGCTCCAAGCGAAAGTGGGTCACCGGCTTCCTCCGCCCGGACCTCCGCCGCGAACTCGGCACTCGCTACACCGAACTGTTCGACGCCTATGCCGTGACACATCCACGGGCCGAAGGGATACGCGCCCACCAGGACGCCGACGCGTTCGGGGAATGGCTGATCGAACAAGGCGAGCTCAAAGCACCCAAGAGACCTTGGTGGTCACCACGAAGGTGGATCGCTTCCCGGTAACGGCGAACTGTGTGTCCATTGTGGATTCGCACCGGGAAGTACACCTGGGACCCGCACGTGTGTCAGTGTCCCGAACGCGCCCGGCGTCTCCTGCAGCAAGCCGGTGACGTCGAGTTCGTCGCCGTGGGGATCCTTGCGGCCCAGCGAATCCAGCCACCTTCCGGTGCCCGCCAGCGACAACTGGGCGTGCCAGCTCCCACCGCCGAGCACCTGCCACCTGACCGCCGTCATCACCGCGGCAGCGGTGAGCCAGCCGGTGGCGTGGTCGAGCGCCTGCACCGGCAGGGGCCGTGGCCGGTCCGGCCCGTCCTCGGCGGCGATCCCGGACGCCATCTGCACGAGACTGTCGAAACCCCGGCGGTTCGCCCACGGCCCTTTCCGGCCGTACGCCGAAAGTTCGGCGACGATGAGCCCTGGGCGCAGTTCGGCGAGCTCGTCGGCGCCGAACCCGAGCTCGGCCAGAGCGCCGGGACGGAACGACTGGAGGAACACGTCGGCGCGGGCGATCAGCTTGCGCAACCGCGCGCGGCCGCCGTCGGTGCTGAGATTCAGGTACGTCGAGCGTTTGCCCATACCGGTGTCGGCCACCAGCGGCCCGACCGTCGGCAGGTGCTCGGCGCCGACGTGCAGCACGGTGGCGCCGTGCGCCGCCAGCGTCCGGCCGGCGACCGGACCGGCGATCACGTGGGTCAGGTCCAGAACACGAAGACCACCCAACGGCCGCTCGGAGTTGAACAGCGAGCGGGCCGGCGCCTCACCGATCCGCCGCAGTTCGACCGGTGGTAACTCGCCGACGGCCTTTCCTTGCGGGTGCTCGAGCCAAGTCGCGCGATCACGCATCGCGGCCGCCGCGCCCCCCGCCCAGACGACCGATTCCTCGACGTCCTTCGCCGTCCGCCCGGCCACGGCGGCGGTGACCGCGGCGCGGGTCGCCGGGACGCCGAGCGCCCAGCACACCGACGCCGCGTGCTGTGGATAGTTGCAGTGCAGCCGGACCCAGCCGTCACTCGCCCGGTAGTCGCCGGTCAGCTCGGCCCAGACGTCGCCGAGCGGCGCGCCGTCCACCCGGAGGTACCGCTCGCTCTGGAAGGCCGCGGCCGCGTGCCGCGTGTCCACCGAGACCACGCCGGGCTCGATTCCGCGTAACCGCAGGAGTTCCCCGGCGGCCAACGTCACAGCCGCAATACTGGCCGAAGCGGCCGCCGCGACCCGGAACGGACCGGGCAGCACGGACTCCCCGCCGGTGATCTCGACGGCCCCATCGGCGACAGTTTCTCCGGTCAGGGTCGTCCACAGCCCGGAAAACTCGGGGTTCATCCCACCACCTCGACCTTGCACGGCAGACCCGGCGCTCGACTCAGCTTGACATCCGCGGTCAGCAGCGGGACTTCGAGCCGAGCGGCGAGCGCCACGTACAGCGCGTCGTAAAACGTGATCGTGCCGCGCAGTTCCCACGCGGCACGGGTGAGCCAGCCGAAATGCGGATAGCGCTCATCAACCAGACCAGGCAGGACGGCGAGCCCCACAGCAGCGACGTCTTCGGTGATCTTCCCGGCCAACAGCAGTCGCCTCAAGACATTGCCCACTTCGGCGTCCAGCAGATGCGGCGCGTGGATCTCCGCGCTGGAGAGCCGTCCCAGCACGTCGGCCGAACCGGTCAAGGCGAACACCGCGGTGGAGGCGTCGAGGACGTACAGGGGACTACTCACCCCGCATCGCACGAACCTCGGCGACGATCTCGTCGGAGGTCAGGCCGCCACCCGGCGTCTGCTCCCAGACCTCCCGGACCGCTTCGACGGCCGCACGCTTTCTGGCCCGGTGAGCCATCACCGTAGCCTGCTCCTGCATGTAGGACTGCAGGGACTTGCCTTCGGCTTTGGCCGCGGCACGCAGGGCGTCGTAGTCGTCCTCCCGGACATTTCGGATCTGAATGGTCGCCATAGCGCTATTCTAGCGCTATGGCGCCAGAATAGCGCTACCGGTTAAGGCAGGTTCGTGATGAGGTCGGCGGGCGCGATCATCGGCCCGGTGTAGAACGGGACCTCTTCCCGCACGTGCCGTCGCGCCTCGGTGGCCCGCAGGTGTCGCATCAGGTCGACGATGCGATGCAGCTCGTCTGCTTCGAAAGCGAGGATCCACTCGTAGTCGCCGAGCGCGAACGAAGACACCGTGTTGGCACGGACGTCCGGGAAGCCGCGGGCTTCCTTGCCGTGGTCGGCGAGCATCTTGCGACGCTCGTCGTCGGGCAGCAGGTACCACTCGTAAGACCGCACGAACGGGTACACGCAGACGTATTTCTTGGCCTCTTCGCCGGCGATGAACGCGGGGACATGGCTCTTGTTGAACTCCGCGGGGCGGTGCAGCGCGACCTGGCTCCAGACCGGGACCGACACCTTGCCGAGCGGCGTGTGCCGGAATCCCGTGTACGCGGCCTGGACCTGCTCGATCTCCTCGGCGTGCCACCAGATCAGGTAATCCGCGTCCGCGCGCAGCCCGGCGAGGTCGTAGACGCCGCGAACGACGACACCCTTGCTCTCGAGCGCGTCGAGGTACGCGGTGGTCTCCTGCACGGCGGGGCCACGGTCTTCGGGGAGCTTGCCCTGCTCCACGCTGAAGACCGACCAGGCGGTGTAGCGAATGGTGTCATTGAGGTCGTTGTAGTTCAGCCGCGCCATGGGTCCATCTTGACACCCCGCCCGGCCCACTGGCCACGAGGCTCCGGTCACCCGGATGCGTTCGTTCCGGCTCCGGTAGCGACGAGGCGCCGTGCGGCGGCGTCGGCGGTGCCGATGCAGGCGGGGATGCCGACGCCGTACAGGGCCGCTCCGGCGATTTCCAGCCCGGGCACCTCGGCCACCGACCGCTCGATGTCGGCGATCAGGTCGAGGTGCCCCACGGCGTACTGGGGCAGCCCGCCACCCCAGCGGGTCACCAGGGTTTCGACCGGTTCGGCAGTGACACCGGTGAGTTCGGCGAGATCGTCACGCACGACACGCACCAGTTCGTCGTCGTCGAAGTGCAGCGCACCGGGCTCGCCGAAGCGGCCGACGGACCCGCGGACCAGCAGCGGCCCGTCGGCGTAGTGCGCCCATTTCCGCGCGGAGAAGGTGAAAGCCTTCGACGCGAACGGCTTGCCGTCCGCACGGCGCTCGCCCGCCCCGATCAGGACGCCGGAGCTGTCCGGCAGTTCGGTACCCGGCGGCAGGGCCAGCGCGACCACCGCCATCGACGCCAGCTCGATCTCGCCGAATGCCTTCGACGCCTCGGGGGCCGCGTGTTCGAGCAGGCGCCGCGCGGCGGGAGCGGGCACCGCGAGCACCACGGCGTCGACGTCGATCGGGTTGTCCGCGGGAGCGTGAGCCGGTGCGGCCGCGCCGAGTTCCAGACGCCAGCCGTCACCGGTGCGGTTCAGGGACCGGACGGGCACGCCGAGCCGGACGTCGGCGCACGCGAGTTCGGTTAGACGCGCGACCAGCGTGCCCAGCCCGCCGAGCAGCGTGCCGAACACCGGCGCGGTGCTCGGGGACGCGGGCATGAGCGAGGCAGCGGCCGCGGTGAGTGTCGGGGCGCCTGCCGCCACCGCGTTGGCAAGGCCCGGCATGGTGGCGCGGAGCCCGAGACCGTCCGCTCCCCCGGCGTAGACGCCGCCCAGCAACGGGTCCACGAGCTTGTCGACGAGTTCGTCACCGAAGCGGGCACGCAGCAGTGCGCCGAGCGGCACGTCGCCTTCGGGCAGGGACACCGGCGGCAGCGTGCTTTCGGCGGCGACGGCTCGCGCGCCCGCGTCGGAAAGCACTCCCGCCACGGCGTCCGGCGAAGCGGGCACGCCCATGACCGTTCCCGGTGGCAGGCCGGTGACCGAGCCGCCCGCGTGGATCTTCGCGCGGGCCTTCGTGGGATGCGTCAGTGCCTGGCCGAGGCCGATCTCTTCGACGAGCGCCTTGGCTTCCGGGCGCCGGGCGAGGAACGCCTCGGCGCCGACGTCGTAGCGCAGGCCGGCCAGTTCGACCGTGCGCAGTTTGCCGCCGAGCGTGTCGCCCGACTCGAAGAGGAGAATCTTCGCGTCTTCGCCGAGCAGGACTCGCAGACGGTACGCCGCCGTCAGGCCGGAGATGCCGCCGCCGACGACGCCGACCGTCTTCACGGCTTGAGTTCGTGCACCAGCTCGACGACCCGGGTCAGCACCTCGGGTTCGACGCCGGGCAGCACGCCGTGCCCGAGATTGAAGATGTGCCCGCCGGCCGCGCGGCCTTCTTCGGCGATGCGGCGGACTTCGGCCTCCAACACCGGCCACGAGGCGAGCAGCAGCGCGGGGTCGAGGTTGCCCTGGACCACCGGCAGCGGCGCGCCGGGCACCGCGAGCCGCCGGACGGCTTCGTCGAGCGGGATGCGCCAGTCGACGCCGACCACATCGGCGCCCGCGTCACGCATCGACGTCAGCAGCTCGCCAGTGCCGACGCCGAAGTGGATCCGGGGCACGCCATACTCCGCGACACCGGCGAGGACCTTCGTCGAGTGCGGCAGCACGAATTCGCGGTAGTCGCGGACCGACAGCGCGCCTGCCCACGAGTCGAACAGCTGCACCGCGTCGACTCCGGCGTCGAGCTGGGCCTTGAGGAAGGTGAGCGCGATGTCGGCCAGCTTGTCCGCCAGCGCGTGCCACACCGCGGGCTCCGAGTGCATGAGGGCCTTGGTGTGCTCGTGGTTGCGGCTCGGGCCGCCCTCGATGAGATAGGACGCGAGGGTGAACGGCGCGCCGGCGAAACCGATTAACGGCGTCTCGCCCAGCGAGTCGACCAGCAGGCTTACGCCGTCGGCCACCCGGGAGACCTGATCCGCCGACAGTTCCGGGAGTGCCTTGACGGCATCGAGGTCACGAATCGGCGAGGCGACGACCGGGCCGGTGCCGGGCACGATGTCGATGTCGACGCCGGCGGCCTTCAGCGGGACCACGATGTCGCTGAAGAGGATCGCGGCATCCACCTTGTGCCTGCGCACAGGCTGGATCGTGATCTCCGCGAGCATCTCGGGATCGAAGCAGGCGTCGAGCATCTCGACGCCCTCGCGGAGCGCCCGGTACTCGGGCAGGGAGCGACCGGCTTGCCGCATGAACCACACCGGCAGCCGTGCCGGGCGGCCACCGCGGGCAGCCACCAGGAAGGGCGCGTCGGACAAGGCGCGGCGAGCCGACTGAGGCCGCGCCTGAGCTGTAGGAGACATCCCCATCATCGTGCCATGAGGCCCGGCGAGGCGATCTCTCGGCGCGTCTGCGCGCTCATCGAGGTGTTTCCGCCTTACAGTCGAGTTCGTGACCGCCTTGACGCAAGCGCCCGAGCTGTTCCGCGAAGCCGTCGCGGCGCTTCAATCCGTGCGGCCCCGTGCCGAGGTGGAGCTGGAAACCATGCGCCCACCCCGCAGGCTCGCCCCGTGGTCCTATGCGATCAGCTGCGAAGTGACCGGCCCGGCCGACGTGCTCGCGTCGGGGCGGCTGGTCCTCCTGCACGACCCGGAAGGCCAGGAAGGCTGGGACGGGGTCCTGCGGCTCGTGCTTTACGTCCGCGCGGAATTGGACCCGGAGTTCGCGACCGACCCGTTCCTGCCGACAGTCGGCTGGTCCTGGCTGACCGACGCGCTGGACACCTCCAACGCCACCTACACCGCACTCGGCGGCACAGTGACCGAGACGTCGTCGGCGCGGTTCGGCTCACTCGCCGACCCCACGACGACCGACGACCTCGAACTCAGGGCCTCCTGGACGCCGACGGACACCTACCTCAGGCCACACGGCGAGGCGTTCTGCCAGGTGATGGCCAGCGTCGTCGGCCTGCCCCCGGTGGGCGTCACCCTCTTCGGCCAGCGTCAAAGCTCCTGAGAACGTGCTTGAGGGGCTTATTTGGGTGGTTTTTGGGTGGTTGCGGTCAGAGGCACGGTTAGAAGCCTGTGTTTGTTGGCGGCGCGCCATCGAGTTCACGTGACCAGGGCGTGACGTGGGTGGGTCGCTTGCGACCGTGCCGGGGGCGCCCTGCTCCCGCGAACTCGGCCTTCGGCGAGCGCGCGCGGTGAAGACTTCCGGCCGTGGCCGGCCGTAAGTCGTGCTGACCAGCTTTCGGGCTAAGGGCCCGCGTGGCTTTCACAGCGTCGGCTGCCGCGTGGAGGGATTGCGACTGGCAAATGGCGGCACGTGAAGGTCTGGCGTCAACAGCGACGGTCCGGAGGCCGTGTATACAGCTGACGGGATCACTATCGTGAAGCACCTGTCGTCACAGAACGCAACTTGATCTTCACCACATGCATTGCCCCAGCCGGACTCGTTCGCCGCGAGCAGAGTCCAGCAGTGATCATTGTCCCGGCGGGGCCCAAAGGTCGAACCCAGGACAAGGCCCCGGGCCCAAGGCACTTTTCTTGATCTTGCGATGGCCTCCCGCACAGCCGCGCAAGCTCCTGCACGAACCATCTGCACGATCAGAAGCCGACGAGCATTCATGTTTCATCGTGTTCAGTGGGCGATCCGTTAACAACTAACTGTGCACTAGCCCGATCGTGTGACGTCGACCCCGCTGAGTAACCAACCAATCCATACAGATACCCGTTCGATCCTCCCGAAGAGCCCGTTGGCGAGCTACAGTGCCTTCGACGACACCACTTTCGGTCTAAAGCTGGCGCGGCTAAATGGCCGAAGGTCCCGGTGCCGGTCGGGGGGCACGACCGACTCCAGGGAGGTAGTGACGTGGCTACCGTCGGCTTATCTCAGGCCGTTCGATCCACGCCAGCCGGTGCTTTGCCGGCGAGCATGGTTCCGCATCCGCGGGAAGAGCTGTTTTCCGTGCTGGTGGTCGATGACCACCCGCTATTAAGGGAGGCAATAGCAGCACGACTCGCACAGATGGGTGCGGGCACAGTGCACGAGGCCGCCACGGTGGCCGAGGCGAGAGCTAGGGCACAGGCCACTGGGCCATGTGACCTGGCGATCCTCGATCTCGGCCTGCCCGATGGCAGCGGCATAGAACTGGTCACGGAACTTCGTAGCCAGGGCTGGCCTCGTGTTGTGGTACTCGCTTCATCCGACGACCCGTACGCGGTCAGGTCGGCGTTCCAGGCCGGTGCTCAGGCATACCTGCTCAAGTCAGCGTCTCCGGTGGTTGTCACCGACGGCGTGCGCAGGGTGCTCGAGGGCGGCGTGTACGCGGATCCGAGCGTGGCACCCGTTCTGGCCACCGGCACCAGGGTTGCCGGCACCGACAACACCCCGCGGGAACTTTCCGCGCGGGAGGTCGAGGTGCTGCAACTCGTCGCCGATGGGCAGTCGAACAAGGAGATCGGTGAGGAACTCAGCCTCTCCGCTCTCACGGTGAAATCACACTTGTCCCGCATCGGCCGGAAGCTCGGCACCGGGGACAGGGCACAGATGGTCGCGTTGGCGATGCGCGCAGGCGTAATCCGCTGACGGAGAGCAATAACCTTCTGGGACGGGCGGACCAGGCGCGGTACGCCCGTCCCGTAGGGTTGACCATCATGGAAACCGCAGATCACGGCCTCGACGACTCATCGGAGCCGGCTGCATCGATCCTGCTGAAGGAGCCGGTCGACGGCACGCCTGCGGTAGTGGCCGATGTGACCGCACTGGCGCAAGCATGCGCGAGACTTGCCGCAGGCCAGGGTGCGATCGCGGTGGACACGGAACGAGCCTCGGGCTATCGCTACTGGCCAAAGGCTTATCTGGTGCAGCTCCGGCGCGAAGGCTCCGGCACTGTGCTCATCGACCCCATCCCGCTCGAAGGCGAGCTCCAGCCACTCGCCGACGTCCTCAACGACACCGAGTGGGTCCTCCACGCGGCATCGCAGGATTTGCCGTGCCTGGCCGAACTCGGCCTGCACCCGGCGAGCCTGTTCGATACCGAGCTGGCCGGACGCCTGGCCGGCTACGACAGGGTCGCCCTCGGCACCCTCGTCGAGCGACTGCTCGGCTACACCCTCGAAAAGGGTCACAGTGCGGCGGACTGGTCCAAGCGGCCGCTGCCGATCGACTGGCTCAACTACGCGGCCCTCGACGTCGAGCTCCTGGTCCAGCTGCGCGAGAAGCTCGAAACCGAGCTCGAGCAGCAGGGCAAGCTCGAATGGGCACTTCAGGAATTCGAAGCCGTCCGCACCGCTCCCCCGCCCGCTCCGCGCGCCGAACCCTGGCGCCGGACCTCCGGCGTCCACAAGATCCGGAGCGCCCGCAGCCTCGCCGCGGTGCGCGCCCTTTGGCAGGCCCGTGACGAACTGGCCCGCAAGCGGGACAGGGCGCCGAGCCGGGTCCTGCCCGACAGCGCGATCATCAGCGCGGTCACCGCGGAGCCGAAGACTGTCGCCGAGCTCCAGGCGCTACCGGTGTTCGGCGGCCGCATCCAGCGCAAGTACTCCGCGAGCTGGCTCCGCCATCTCGAAGCGGCACGCGCGCTGCCGGCGAGCGAGCTCCCCAACCCCGGTCAGCAGAACGACGGGCCGCCCCCGCCGAACCGCTGGGCCGACAAGGATCCCGACGCCGCCGCGCGGCTTTCCGCGGCCAGGGCGGCGCTGACGAAGATCGCCGGGCACTGGCGGCTCCCGGTGGAGAACCTGCTGCTGCCCGACCTCGTCCGCCGCACCTGCTGGCGGCCGCCGTCGGACATCGGCGTCGAAGGCGTGTCGGAGGCCTTGCGCGGCGGGGGCGCCCGGCCGTGGCAGGTCGAACTGACCGCCGCGGACCTCAGCGCCGCCCTGCACGCCACCGCTCCGAAACCCGCCACCGACGAAGAAGCCCCCGGGAACGGCACCGGGAACGGCACCGGAAACGACACCGAAGCTCCCTCGTGAGCGCGACGAGATGTCGACATCTCGTGGGGCTGAGGTTCACAGCAAGGCTTGTGCGGCGCGGCGAAGGTCGTCGCCGGGGGTGAGCCCGGCGAGCCGGAGGACACCGTCGGCGCCGTGCCGGGCGTGGGCCTCGACGTCGAGGCCAGGGTCGTCCCGGCGCACGATGGCGGTGCTCTCGACGAGCCCGAACACCAGATCCGTGAGCGTTCCGAGCCCGGCACCGCCCAGTTCGGCGATCAGCGCACCGTAGGCCGCTTTGAGCTCGGCGCGCTCGGCACGGAACCCGGCCAGGTTGGGTGCCGAGACCTCGGGCAGCAGGTACAGCGCGCCCAGGTTGTGCCGCGCGGTACCGAGCAGCCGGATGTCCGAGTAGGTCAACGCCCAGAGCCGTTCCGCCACCGGTGAGGCACGCACCACCAGCGTCCGCGCGACTTCCAGCGACGGCCGCACGGTCTCGGCGAGCAGTTCGGCGAGGATGTCCTCCTTCGCCGGGAAGTGGTAGTAGAGCGACGCCTGGCGCAAGCCCGCGCTTTCCGCGATCGCCCTCGTCGTTGTGGCCGCGTAGCCCGCTGCGGTGAACAGTCCGGCGGCTGCCTCCAGCAAAGCCTGCCGGGCGTCGTCCTTGCTCGCCGCCGCACCACTGGCCCTCGGCCTGCCCACTCCGCTGCTCACCGTACCGATCTTGCCAGCCTTCGCGCGTTACGGACCGGCGGCCGACTTCGTAACACGAACGGCGTCGAGTTAACACCGGCATTACCGGCCAGAGACAGTGACGTCGCGACCAGGGCTTAATTTCGGTCGATCGATCGAAATCCCTGACCTGCACGTATGGGAGCCGACATGTCCAGCGGCAACGAACTCTCCGAATTCGGTTACACCCAAGAACTCCGGCGCACGCTCGGCGGTTTCTCCGCCTTCGCGGCCGGTTTCTCCTTCGTCTCGATCCTCACCACGGTGTTCCAGCTCTTCGGCTTCGGCTATTCGTTCGGCGGCACACTGTTCTTCTGGACCTGGCCGGTCGTCATCGCGGGCCAGCTGATGGTCGCACTCAACTTCGCCGAACTCGCCGCACGGTTCCCACTGGCGGGCTCGGTCTACCAATGGGCGAAGCAGCTGACGCCCGGCTTCGGCGGCTGGGTTGCCGGCTGGATGATGCTGCTCGGCTGCGTCGTGGCGCTCGCCGCGGCGGCCATCGCGCTGCAGATCGTCCTCCCGTCGGTGTGGAGCGGGTTCCAGCTCGTCGGCGGCGACACGGCCGTCACCTCCCCCACCGGCGCGACGAACGCGGTGCTGCTCGGCACGATCCTGATCGTGTTCACCACGGTGATCAACGCCGCCGGCGTCCGCGTGATGGCCAGGATCAACGACATCGGTGTCGGTGCCGAACTGGTCGGCGTCGCGGTGCTCCTCTGCGGGCTGGCACTGTTCGCGGTGCGCGGGCCGCAGGTCGTCCTGCACGACGCCATCCCGGACGGCGGGGCCGGCGCGGGCATCGGCGGCATCCTCGCCTCGGCGCTCATGGCCGCCTACGTGCTCTACGGCTTCGACACCGCCGCGTCGGTCGCCGAGGAGACCAAGGACGCCCGCCGGTCGGCCCCGCGCGCGGTGCTGCGGGCGCTGCTCGTCTCCGGTATCGGCGGGCTCGCCGTCGTCCTCTTCGCGCTCATGGCGGCACCCAGCCTCACCGACGGCCAGCTCGCCGGGCAAGGCCTGCCGTACGTGATCACCGCTGTCTTCGGCAGCACCCTCGGCCCGATCTTCCTGGCCGACGTCGCAGTGGCCGTGGTCGTCTGCACACTCACGATCCAGACCGGCACCATCCGGCTGATCTACTCGATGGCCCGCGACGGCGCCCTGCCCGGCTCACGACGGCTGGCGAAGGTCAACTCGCGGACCGGCACCCCGGTCGCGCCCGCCGTACTGTCCGGCGCGCTCGCGATCGGGCTCCTGCTGCTGAATCTCGGCAACCCCACGGTGTTCAGCACGATCACCGCGACCTCGGTCGTCATCGTGTACCTCGCCTACCTGCTGGTCACCGGGCCGCTGCTGGCCAAGCGGCTCAGGGGCCAGGTCCCCGCACCAAAGGAGGGCTGGTTCTCGCTGGGGCGCTGGGGAATCCTCGCCAACGCCGTCGCCGTGCTCTACGGCCTCGCGATGATCGTCAACATCGCCTGGCCCCGCGCCGAGATCTACGACCTCGCCGGCACCGGCTCCCCGTGGATGCTGCTCTTCCCGATCGAGTTCGTCGCCGCCGCGCTGCTAGTCGGCTGGGTCTGCTGGCGGCGCCTGCGCTCCACTCCCGAACCCGCCCTCCTGCCCGCGACTTCCTAGGAGCGTGCCATGACCACAGCGACGACGTATGGCGCTCGAGATCACGCGCGTGCCCAGGACGGCACGATCGTCGACACCATGCCGACGATCCCCGCATCCGCGTGGCCCGGCCCACCGGCCGGCGTCGACGCGGCCGACCTCACCTGGGCCGAAACCGTCGCGGGCGGCGGCTACACCCACAAGGTCCTCGCCAGGGGCACCGAGTTCCGGCTGACCGACCTCGACGGCGACGCCTGCGCGCATCTCCTGCTCTACAACGCCGACGCGCCTTGGGAACGCCTCAACGTCGCCGACACGGTGAAGGTGCAGTGGAACGCCTACCTCGGCGAGTCGGTGGCGTTGCTGTCGGACCAGGCCCGTGTGCTGGCAACGGTGATCTCCGACGAGTCCGGCAAGCACGACGCCCTGTGCGGAACCTCTGCGGACGGACTCACCGCGTTCACCGTCGCCGCGGCGAAACACGGCCTGACGCCAAGAGACCTGCCACCGAGCCTCTCCCTGTTCCAAGGCGTGCGCGTCGGCGAGTCGGGCGAGCTGGAGTTCCAGGGCTCCGCGGGACCCGGTCGTTCCGTAACTCTTCGTGCCCAGCTCCCGCTCGTCGTGCTGATCGCGAACGTGGCCCATCCCCTTGGCGTGGCACAGGTTTCGCCGCTGCGAGTACTAGCGTGGCGCGCGAAACCCTCCAACCCAGACAGTCCTGAATGGACTGCGACACCGGAAGCCCGCCGCGCCTTCGAAAACACCGCCGACTACCTGACCGCGAGGGGCCTGGCATGACGACGACCGAAGTACCAGCCCGCGCCGCGTACTCCGCGATAGTACGGAAAGGACAGACGCTCGCGATCGTCGACCTGCACGGCAATCAGGCCGTCGACTTCCTGGTCTACAACGCCGGCGACACGAGCGAACGGTACAGCGCGGCGGCCACCATCGCCGCGCAGCGCAACATCTTCCTTACCACCGGCAGTGTTCTCCGCACGGCCGGCGGCGCACCGCTGATGACCGTCACCGCGGACACCTGCGGGCGGCACGACACCATCGGCGGTGCGTGCAGCAAGGAGTCCAACAGCCTGCGCTACGGCCAGCACACTCGCCACCAGCACGCCTGCGTCGAGAACTTCCTCGCCGAGGGCGCGCGCTGGGGCCTCGGCAAGCGAGATCTCGTGAGCAACATCAACTGGTACATGAACGTCCCGGTCGAGGCCGACGGAACGCTGGGCATCGTCGACGGCATCTCCTCGCCGGGCCTGGAAGTCCAGCTTCGTGCCGAGATCGACGTGCTGGTGCTCGTGTCGAACTGCCCGCAGATCAACAACCCCTGCAACGGTTTCGATCCCACGGCCGTGCGCATGATCATCACTGGGGAAGCGGCATGAAACTGCTGATCGCCAACCGCGGTGAGATAGCGGTCCGCATCATCCGGACCGCCAGGGAACTCGGGATCGCCTGTGTCGCGGTGTATTCCGACGCGGACCGCACCACGGCCCACGTCCGGCTGGCCGGAGAAGCCGTCCGGCTGGGTCCGGCGCCCGCCCGCGAAAGCTACCTGCGGGCAGACCTGATCCTCGCCGCGGCCAAGGAAACCGGTGCGACCGCGATCCACCCCGGTTACGGCTTCCTGTCCGAGGACACCGGCTTCGCACGGGACGTCGAAGCAGCCGGGCTCGCGTTCATCGGACCCACTCCGGAGCAGTTGGAAGTGTTCGGCAGCAAACACACCGCGCGCGCACGAGCGGTCGAAACGGGGGTTCCCCTGCTGGCAGGCAGCGGACTTCTGGCAGACCGGGAGGACGCACTGTCCACTGCGGACGGTATCGGCTATCCGGTGATGCTCAAGGCGACCGGCGGCGGTGGCGGTATCGGGATGCGGGCGTGTCACTCGCCGGACGAATTGCGCGCGGCGTGGGAGTCGGTGCAGAGCATCGCGGCGAAGAGCTTCGCGAACTCGGGGGTCTTCGTCGAACGGCTGGTGAGCCACGCCAGGCACGTCGAGGTCCAGGTCTTCGGTGACGGCCGGGGAGACGTGCTCGCCCTCGGCACCCGGGACTGCACCCTGCAGCGCCGCAACCAGAAGGTCGTCGAGGAGTGCCCCGCGCCGGACTTGCCCGACGCCGTCCGCGAGCAGCTCACCGAAGCCGCGGTGAAGCTCTGTTCGTCGGTCCGCTATCGCTCCGCGGGGACCGTCGAGTTCGTCTACGACCCGGTCCGCGAGGAGGCCGCCTTCCTCGAGGTGAACACCCGGCTGCAGGTCGAACATCCCGTCACCGAAGCGGTTTACGGCATCGATCTGGTCGCCTGGATGCTCCGGCTCGCGGGCGGTGACCGCGGAATGTTCGACACGCCTCCGTCGCCGCACGGGCACGCCGTCGAAGCGCGGATCTACGCCGAGGACCCCCATCTCGGCCACCGGCCCAGCGCCGGGCTGCTCACCGGGGTCGACTTCCCCGGCGAAGTCCGCGTGGACGCCTGGATCGAGGCGGGAACGACGGTCACGACGAACTACGATCCGTTGTTGGCCAAGGTGATCTGCTCCGGTGAGACTCGGGACGAAGCCGTGGCGAACCTCGGCGAAGCCCTGGCCCGGACCAGCGTCGGCGGTGTCCGGACGAATCTCGGTCAGCTGGGCGCGGCGCTGGCGAACACCGATTTCGCCGAAGTGACCCACCACACCGGCACCCTCGACGACATCGCCGACCCCGGCCCGCGCGTCGACGTCCTGCGCGCCGGGACGATGACCACCGTGCAGGAATGGCCGGGCCGCACCGGCTACTGGCATGTCGGTGTGCCGCCCAGCGGCCCGATGGACGACCTGTCGTTCCGGCTCGGCAACACCGCCCTCGGCAACCCCGAAGGAGCGGCCGGTCTCGAATGCACTGTGGACGGTCCCGCGCTGCGCTTCGCGAAGGAAACCGTCGTCTGCGTCACGGGCGCACCGGCCGAGATCACCGTGTCGGGACAGGCCGTTCCACAATGGACGCCGGTGACCGTTCCCGCCGGTGCCGAGCTCGACATCGGTGTGAGCAGCCATGGCCTGCGGACCTACGTGCTGGTGCGCGGCGGGCTGGACGTCCCCGCGTTCCTCGGCAGCTCCGCCACCTTCACGCTGGGGAAGTTCGGCGGGCACGGTGGCCGCGCGCTGCTCGCCGGTGACGTCCTCACGCCCGGCGAGCCGTCGGGCGAAACCCTTAGTGCCGTACCCGAGTCGCAGCGGCCCGGTTTCGCCGAACACTGGGAGATCGGCGCGTTGGAAGGCCCCCACGCCGCTCCGGAATTCTTCACGCCCGAGGACATCGAAACCTTTTACGCCACCGATTGGAAGGTGCATTTCAACTCGGCGCGCACCGGCGTCCGGCTCGTCGGCCCACGCCCGAAGTGGGCGCGCGCCGACGGTGGCGAAGCCGGGCTGCACCCGTCCAACATCCACGACACGCCGTACTCCGTCGGCGCGGTGGACTACACCGGCGACCTGCCGATCCTGCTCGGCCCGGACGGCCCGAGCCTCGGCGGGTTCGTCTGCCCGGCCACCGTCGCCACCGGCCAGCGCTGGAAACTCGGCCAGCTCCGGCCCGGCGACACCGTGCGCTTCACCCCGATCGACACCGAACACGCGGCGGAGCTCCGTCAGCGACCGGCAGGCGGCCTGCGAACCAGCCGTCCGCCGATCGACGACGGTGGCGTGCTGGGCCGGCTGTCCGAAACGGACAATCGGCCGGCCGTGACCTACCGGCGCAGCGGCGACGACAACCTGCTGGTCGAATATGGCCCGATGCAGCTCGACCTGGCGCTGCGAATGCGGGTGCACGCCCTGTCCGAGCGGCTCGCGGAAGAAGGCGTACCCGGAATTGTCGATATAACGCCGGGAATTCGCTCGCTCCAGGTCCACGTCGACCCGGACGCGTTGTCCGTGTCGAAAGCACTCGGCCTGGTAAGGGAAATCGAACGAGACCTCCCCGCGACGCGGGATCTGGTCGTCCCCAGCCGGACCGTCCGGCTCCCGTTGTCCTGGGACGACCCCGCCACGCGGGAAGCGATCGAGCGGTACATGGCGGGCGTCCGCGACGACGCGCCGTGGTGCCCGTGGAACATCGAGTTCATCCGCCGGGTCAACGGACTGTCCAGTGTGGACGACGTGTACCGGACCGTCTTCGACGCCGAGTACCTCGTGCTCGGCCTCGGCGACGTCTACCTCGGCGCTCCGGTGGCGACTCCACTGGATCCCCGCCACCGGCTGGTCACCACGAAGTACAACCCCGCACGAACCTGGACGGCCGAGAATTCCGTGGGCATCGGCGGTTCATATCTCTGCATCTATGGGATGGAAGGTCCAGGCGGCTACCAGTTCGTCGGGCGCACGGTCCAGGTGTGGAGCGGCTGGCAGCAACGCGGCTCGTTCGAACCCGGTTCGCCGTGGCTGCTGCGCTTCTTCGACCGGATCTCGTGGTACCCCGTCTCCGCCGGCGAGCTGCTCGAGATGCGCGAGGCGAGCACCGCCGGAGAACTCGAGCTCGACATCACCGACGGCGAGTTCGCGCTCGCCGACTACCAGCGATTTCTCGCCGACAACGCCGAGGACATCGCCGCATTCCGGGCGACGCAAACATCTGCGTTCAGCGCCGAACGTGACGCGTGGGCCGCGGCGGGCGAGTTCGACCCGAAACCGGAACCCGTTGTCGCCTCGGCGAAGCCTGTGCAGGCCCCACCCGGCGGGCACGTCGTCGAGGCACCTTTCGCAGCGACGGTCTGGCGTGTAGACGTCCAGCCGGGCGACCGGGTCTCCAGGGCGCAGCCGCTGGTCACCCTGGAGGCGATGAAAACCGAGGCGATGGTCCCGTCCCCGGCCGACGGCGAGATACTCGAAGTCCTGGTCTCCCCCGGCGCCGAAGTGGCTCCCGGCACTCCGCTGGTCGTGCTGGGCGCGTAGGTGGTTACCGCCCAGGTGGGCAAAGATGCACCTGGAGCTTGTCCAGCGCGGCCTTCATCGTGTCGGGCGCCTTGGCACCGTCCATGACGGCGACCTGCTGCGCTGTGGGGAACCTGGCGCGAATCCGGGTGGCCCACTGTTCGAGATCGATCGAACCGGCCGGGACCAGGGAGACCGATGCGGGCAGGCTCTCCGGGCGAACTTGATCGAGCAGGTCGGGGCGGTCCTTGAAGACCTCCTTGAAACGCGCGTAGGCCTGTTCCCTCGTCTCGACGAAGGTCGTCACCACCTGCGGATCATCATGTAGCGCCGCGACGGTCGCCGTCGCTTCCTCGTCGGTACCGACGTAAACGACGAGGTAACCGGCACAGGTCGCAGGCGCGGGAGCCTGCACCGCGGGTGGCAGTGCCGGTGTCTCGGACCTGGTCGTCAGCAATATCACCGTCACCGCGATGGCCGCGGAAACCACGACGAGCGCGGCCACAACCATCAGCAGGAGCCAACGCCCACGCCTACGCCTACGCCCTGAATCCGGCACCGCCGGAGCCCCTTCGTCCACCGCGTCATCCTGGCAGAAGGATCACGATCTGGCTTGGCTCCCGACGCGGCGCCCGGCTTCCAGCGTGGCGATGGCGGCGATGTCCTGCAGGTCCAGCTCGAAATCGAAGAGGTCGATGTTCTCCACAATGCGCTCGGGATTGACGGATTTCGGGATCACGACGTGGTCCATCTCGATGTGCCAGCGCAGGACCACCTGGGCGGGGGACTTGCCGTGCTTGCGGGCGATCGTGGTGATCGGGTCGATGGTGAGCAGCTCACCGCCCCTGGCCAGCGGGCTCCACGCCTCGGTCGCGATCTCGTTGCGCCGGTGGAAATCCCGCAGTTCGGGCCGTTGCAGCCACGGGTGCAGCTCGATCTGGTTGACCGCGGGCGCGACGTCACCCTCGTCGAGCAGGCGCCGCAACTGCGGCTCGTCGAAGTTCGAGACGCCGATCGCACGGGTCCTGCCGTCGGCGAGGAGCGTTTCCAGCGCCCGCCAGGTTTCCACGTAGAGATCCTTTTCCGGCACCGGCCAATGGATCAGGTAGAGATCGACGTAGTCCAGACCCAGCTCGCCGAGGCTCTTGTCGAACGCCCGCAACGCCTGGTCGTACCCGTGATCGGTGTTCCACAGCTTGGTGGTGACGAAAAGCTCCTCCCGCGGGAGGCCACTTTCCCGCACGGCCTGCCCGACACCGCGCTCGTTCTCGTACAGGGTCGCGGTATCGACGCTGCGGTAGCCCGCGTCGAACGCCGATCGCACCGCCTTGGCCACCTCGTCGTCGGGGACCTTGTAGACCCCGAAGCCGATCTGGGGCAGTCGGACGTCATCGTTGAGTGCGATCGAAGGAACCATGCCCGAACGGTAACCCCGCTGGTGGCGCTACCGCAGTGCAGGCAAATGCACGGTGACGGACAGTCCACCGCCCACTACGGGTTCGGCCGAAACCGTTCCGCCGTGTGCCTGAACGGCGGCACGCACGATCGACAGTCCCAGCCCCGCGCCGGAGCGGGCCGTCCGTGCGACCCCGGCCCGGCGGAACGGCTCGAACAGCTCCGGGACCATCGCCGGATCGAGCAACCCGCCCGACGATCGCACCCGCAGCACCGACCACTGCGGCCCGGCCATCGTCTCGGCTTCCAGCCAGCCGCCGTCGACGTTGTGGCGCACGGCGTTCTCCAGCAGGTTGCCCGCGATCCGTTCCAGCAGCGCGGAATCGCCGAACGCGGGCGAGGGCACGGTGGCGAACTCGGCGCGGATGCCGCGTTTCTCGGCTTCCGCGCGAAGCGGACGCCACGCGCCGGCGACGACGGCGGCGAGATCGACCGGTTCGTGCGTCATGAGCCCGGCGCCGTCCGTCCGCGCGAGCAGCAGCAGCGAACTGACCAGCTGCTCGGCCCGTTCGGTGGCCGCGCGCACCACGCCTGCCATCCGGCGCAGCTCGGCTTCGTCGGCTCCCTCGTCGGAGAGGGTGACGTCCAGCTCGGTCCGGATCACCGCGAGCGGGGTGCGCAGCTCATGGCTGGCGTTGGCGACGAAATGGCGTTGGCCGTCGAAAGCCGCCTGCAGCCTGTCGAGCATCTCGTCGAAGGTCCCGGCCAGTTCCGCCAGTTCGTCCTTCGATCGGACAGCGCCGATCCGCTCCCCCATCGACTCGACCGACAGCCGCCGGGCCGTGCCGGTGATCTCGCGCAGCGGCCGCAGCACGCGCGAAGTGAACGACCACGCCAGGATCCCCGTCGCCGCGACCACGAAAACGAACGCGACCGAGCCGAACAACAGCACCTTCGCGCGTGCCTGCAGGCGCAGATGCTCGGCGAGTACCGACGCGTCGACGTCTATGCCGTCGACCCGCACCACGCTGCCCGGGGGCATCTGCGGCACGACGGCGACGGCGTCACCGATCAGCTTCCAGGCGAGCCACAGCAAAACCACACTGACCCCGGCGGCGAGACCGGTGGCGAGCAACGTGATGCGGACACGCAGGCTGCGTATCGGCGGCAGTCGGACAGTCCTGCTCACCCTTGCCGGGTACCCGGATTCGGGACCCGGTAGCCCGAGCCCACAACGGTCTCGATGATGCCCGGTTCGCCGAGCTTCTTACGCAACGTCATGACCGTCACGCGCACAGTCGTGGTGAACGGATCGGCGTTCTCGTCCCAGACCCGCTCGAGGAGTTCTTCGCTGCTGACCACGGAACCGCCCGCGGACAGCAGGACCTCCAGCACGCCGAACTCCTTGCGGGTCAGCTCGATCGGCCCGCTCGTGCGCCGCACCGTGCGCTTGGCCGGGTCGAGCTCGACATCGCCCGCCGTCAGCAGCGGAGGCGCGGCGGGCGTCGCGCGACGGCCCAGCGCACGCACGCGCGCGACGAGTTCGGGGAACGCGAAAGGCTTGGCGAGGTAGTCGTCCGCGCCGAGGGACAGGCCGTCGACGCGATCGGACACGGTGGCGCTCGCCGTCAGCATCAGCACGCGGGTGAGTTCCCCGGACGCGACGATCTCCTGGCACAGCTCGTCACCGGACATCCCGGGGAGATCCCTGTCCAGCAGTACCACGTCGTAGCGCGTGATGGTCGCCTTTTCATGGCCGTCGTCACCGTTCAAAGCGATGTCGACAGCCATCCCCTCACGGCGCAGGCCACGCGCGATCGCGTCGGCTAGGGGCTCTTCGTCTTCGACTACCAGGATCCGCACTGCACCACGTTCCCACAGTTTCCTGAGAGCGACCTTTAAGGACACTGTCGACCTTGGTTTTCGGTGGGCCAGGTCGACAGTGAGGGCTCGTTCCACCTGGCCAATGCCGTGTTCACCGTCACGTTCCCGCGGCGGTGCCGGTCCTCCGATCAGGTGACAGCCTGAGGCGCCGTCCAGCCCTTAACCTCGTGAGTGTTTCGCGGGGTTCTAACCCCGCGAAACACTCACGATTCCTTGGTCGCGGGCTCGCGTGCGGTGACAAGCGTCGTCGAAGCCCACTCGGTGACCCGCCGAGCGACGTCCTGTGCGGTGAGGCCGAGCCGCGCGAGCACCTCGTCGCGTGAGCCGTGCGCGTGGAAGTCCTGTGGTACGGCCAGGTCCCGCAGCGGGACATCGCACTCGGCGTCGCGGAACACCGCCGACAGCGCCGAGCCGAATCCGCCGTGCCGCCCACTGTCCTCGACGGTCACCACGAGCCGGTGCTGCGAAGCGAGCGCGACGAGTTCGCCGGGAATCGGGACGACCCACCGTGGGTCGACAACCGTGACCCCGATGCCCTGATCCTCCAACCTGTCCGCCGCGGCAAGCCCCAGAGTCGCGAACGCGCCGACAGCGATCAGCAGAACGTCCGTCTCCGCCTCAGGATCCGGGCGCCGTAGCACGTCGACAGTCCCGATCCGCTCGATAGCGGGCACCGACGCGATCACGCCACCGCGCGAAAAGCGGAGCGCCGAAGGACCGTCCGAAATGGACACAGCCTCTCGCAGCTCCTCCCGCAGGGTCGCCGCGTCCCGCGGCGCGGCGACCTTCATCCCCGGGATCATCCCCAGCAGCGAAAGGTCCCACATGCCGTGGTGGCTCGGACCGTCCGGCCCGGTGATCCCGGCCCGGTCGAGCACCAGCGTGACGGGTTGCCTGTGCAGCGCGACATCCATCAGCACCTGGTCGAACGCGCGGTTCAGGAACGTAGAGTAGATCGCGACGACAGGGTGCATCCCGCCCATCGCGAGCCCCGCCGCCGACGTCACGGCGTGCTGCTCGGCGATGCCGACGTCGAACCAGCGGTCGGGGAACTCCTCGGCGAACTTCGCCAGGCCGGTGGAGCGCAGCATCGCGGCGGTGATCGCCACGACATCCTTGCGCTCGGCGCCGATGGCCACCATCTCCTCGCCGAACACCCCCGTCCAGCTCGGGCCCTTGATCGGCGGGAGGCCGGTCTCCTGGTCGATCGGGTCGGTCTGGTGCATCTGGTCGTGGATGTCGCTGACGGCGGGCTCGTAGCCGTGGCCCTTCTCCGTCACCACGTGCACGATGACCGAGCCACCGAAGTCACGCGCGCTCTGAAACGCCTTTTCGAGCGCTTCCAGGTCGTGCCCGTCGACCGGGCCGAGGTACTTCAGGCCGAGGTCGGAGAACATCATCTGCGGGCTGAGCGCGTCCTTGATCCCGGCCTTCGCGGCGTGCAGGACCGAGTAGATCGCCTTGCCGATGATCGGCGTGCGCTGGAGCATGTCGCGGCCGCCGGACAGGAACCGCTCGTAGCCGGGCTTGAGACGCAGTGACGCGAGGTGATCGGCCATGCCGCCGATGGTCGGCGAGTACGAGCGGCCGTTGTCGTTGATCACGATCACGACCGGACGGGACTTGTCGCCCGCGATGTTGTTGAGTGCTTCCCAGCACATCCCGCCGGTCAGCGCGCCGTCGCCGACGACGGCCACGGCATGACGTCCGCCGCCTGCCAGCTCGAATGCCTTCGCCAGGCCGTCCACGTAGGACAGCGCCGTCGACGCGTGGCTGTTCTCGACGAAGTCGTGCTCGCTCTCGTCCCGGGCGGGATAGCCGGTGACGCCGCCTGTCTGGCGGAGCTTGTCGAAGCCCTCCGCACGGCCCGTCACGATCTTGTGAACATATGCCTGATGGCCGACGTCGAAGATGATGGCGTCACTGGGCGAGTCGAAGACGCGGTGCAGGGCCATCGTCAGCTCCACCACCCCGAGGTTCGGCCCGAGATGGCCGCCCGCCAGCCGGACCTTCTCGACCAGGAAGTCCCGGATCTCCTGCGCCAACCGCTCGAGTTGTGCCTGGTCCATCCGCTTCAGGTCAGCCGGTCCGTGTACGGACTCCAGCATCGTCACACTCCACCTCGCCTGTCGCCTCGCCCGTGATCCCCCGGGGTCGTCCGCATAGTCTACGGAGACCTGCCTGAGCGAGCTGTTCCCCTTGGTCGCGATCACATTTCGGGGCGGAAACGGGCGGTGGTGGCCCGTCGCCGGTGTGAGTAGCGCACCAGTCCGTCCAGGGCAATAATCAGCCTCTGATCGAGGTGAAAGCTCACGGAGAGAGGACTGATGGCGGACTTCTTCATCGGCGGCCAATGGGTCGAATCACGATCCGGTAGAACTCGCGAGATCCGCTGCCCGGCGGACGGTTCGCTGGTCGCGGAGGTGGCCGAAGGCAACCGTGAAGATACCGAGGCTGCCATCGCCGCCGCCAGAGCGGCCTTCGACCACGGGCCTTGGCCGTCGACTCCGGCCGCCCAGCGCGGCGACTTGCTCCTGCGCGCGGCGGACCTCCTGGACCGCGACAAGGACGTCTTCGCCCGCGCGGAGTCGCTCGACACCGGCAAGCGCCTGGTCGAGAGCGAATACGACATGGCAGATATCGCCGCCTGCCTGCGGTACTTCGGCAAGTTGGCCGGGAGCGACGCCGGGCGCGTGGTCGACACCGGCGACCCGGACGCCTTCAGCCGGATCGTGTACGAACCCGTCGGCGTCTGCGGGCTGATCACGCCGTGGAACTACCCGCTGCTGCAGACCGTGTGGAAGATCGCACCCGCGCTCGCGGCGGGCAACACGTTCGTCCTCAAGCCGAGCGAGCTCACGCCGCACACTTCGATCCTGTTCATGCGCCTGCTCGCCGAGGCCGGCCTGCCGGACGGCGTCGCGAACCTCGTCCTCGGCGCCGGACCGGACGCCGGTGCGCCGCTTTCTGAGCACCCCGACGTCGACCTCGTCTCGTTCACCGGCGGCCTGTCGACAGGCAGGATCATCGCCGCGTCGGCGTCGGCGACCGTCAAGAAGGTCGCGCTCGAACTGGGCGGCAAGAACCCCAACATCGTGTTCTCCGACGCCGATTTCGACACCGCCGTGGACTACGCGCTGACGGCGGTTTTCCTGCACTCCGGACAGGTCTGCTCGGCGGGTGCGCGGCTGATCGTCCAAGAGGAATGGCACGACAGGTTCGTCGACGAGGTCGTCCGGCGAGCCGAACTGATCCGCCTCGGCGGCCCGTTCGACCCCGATGCCGAGACCGGGCCGCTGATCTCCGCGGCCCACGTCGAGAAGATCGAGCGTTATGTCGCGGCCGCACTGGCCGAAGGCGCGGTACTCCGCACGGGTGGCAAGCGACCCGGCGACGAGAAGCTCGCGGGCGGGCACTACTACCTCCCGACCGTGCTCGACAGCGTCAAGCAGGGCAGCAGCGCGGTCACCGACGAGTCGTTCGGCCCGGTGCTGACCGTCGAGACGTTCACCGACGAGGAAGACGCGATCCGCATCGCGAACGACACGCACTACGGCCTCGCGGGCGGCGTGTTCACCAACGACGCCTCGCGGGCACAGCGGGTCGCGAACAAGCTGCGGCACGGCACGGTGTGGATCAACGACTATCACCCGTACCTGCCGCAGGCCGAATGGGGCGGCTTCAAGCAGTCCGGATTCGGCCGTGAGCTCGGCCCGTCCGGGCTCGCCGAATACCAGGAGGCCAAGCACATCTACCAGAATCTCCGACCGGCACCGCAACGCTGGTTCTCCGGGGAGGCGCGCTGATCAGCGCTACGAGTCCAAGCCCGAACCCAACCGGAGGACGCCCGTGACCGCGAACACCGGAGACAGAGAACTCAGCGACTTCGGCTATACGAATCAGCTCAAACGGACCCTGGGCAGTTTTCACACCTTCGCGGCGGGCATCAGCTACATCTCGGTGCTGACCGGCGTGTTCCAGCTCTCCTACCTCGGACTCTCGATGGGCGGACCGGCCTACTGGTGGTCGTGGCCGATGGTATTCATCGGGCAGCTCATGGTGGCGCTCAACTTCGCCGAGCTCGCGGCGCACTACCCGGTCGCGGGGTCGATCTACAACTGGGCGAAGAAGCTCAGCAACTCCCATATCGCCTGGCTCGCGGGCTGGATGATGCTGCTCGCGTCCATCGTGTCCATCTCGGCGACGGCGCTGGCCTACCAGCGGACACTGCCGCAGATCTCCGGGTTCTTCCAGTTCATCGGGGACGGGACGGGCACGAGCGACGCCGCGAACGGGGTGCTCCTCGCCAGCATCCTGATCGTGTTCACCATGCTGATCAACGGGTTCGGCGTGAAGCTGATGGCTCGGATCAACAGTGCCGGGGTAGCCATCGAGCTGCTGTTCGCGGTGCTGCTGGTGATCTTCCTGGCGGCGCACTTCACGCGCGGGCCCGACGTCGTCACCGAGACGCTCGGTACCGGCGATGGACGGGCCGGCGGTTATCTCGGCGCGTTCCTGATCGCCTCGATCGCGTCCTCGTACGTCATGTACGGCTTCGACACCGCCGCGTCGCTCGGCGAGGAGTCCGTCAACCCGCACGAGAACGCGCCCAAGGCGATCCTGCGGGCGCTCATCGCGTCGTTCGTCCTCGGCGGCCTGATCATCCTGTTCGCGCTCATGGCCGTCAGCGACATCAACGCGCCGGAGCTCGGCACCGAAGGTCTCCAGTTCGTGCTCACCGACGCGCTCGGCGGGACGATCGGCCGGATGTTCCTGTTCGTGGTGGCCATCGCGATCACCGTGTGCGTGCTCGCCGTGCACACCGCGGCCATCCGGATCGCCTTCGCCATGGCGCGCGACAACGCGTTGCCCGGCGGCTCGAAGCTCGCCAAGGTGAGCCCGAAGACGGGCACGCCGGTGCTTCCCGCGATCATCATCGGGGTCCTCGCGATCGCCCTGCTCCTGGTGAACATCAACTCGTCGCAGATCTTCTCGGCGGTGACCAGCCTGGCGATCATCCTGATCTACCTGTCCTACCTGCTGGTCACGGTTCCCCTGCTGATCAAGCGGATCAAGGGCGAGTGGCCGCTCAAGAAGGAGACCAAGGGACGCTTCTCGCTGGGCCGATGGGGCCTGCCGGTGAACATCATCGCGGTGCTCTGGGGCATCGCGATGACGATCAACCTGGCATGGCCGGGTGCCGAGATCTACAACGCCACCCCGCCGTACCACTGGTACCTGCGCTGGAGTTCGGTGCTGTTCGTGGCCGTCTTCGCGATCGGCGGATTCGCGTACTACTGGTTCGTGCAGCGGCACAAGGTCGGTGTGCTCTCCGACCACGCTTCGGTGGCCGACCCATTGGCCGTGGCAACCGAAGAAGCCGTGAAATCCAAGGAGGAATCGTAGTGACGCAGGAGTTCGACTACGTCGTCGTCGGTGGCGGTACGGCCGGTTCCGTTGTCGCGGCGAGACTTTCCGAGGATCCGCACGTGTCGGTCTGCCTTCTCGAAGCCGGACCATCCGATGTGGACGACCCGGCGATCTTGGAGCTGACGAGGTGGATGGAGCTGCTCGAATCCGGGTACGACTGGGATTACCAGGTCGAGCCGCAGGAGTCGGGCAACTCGTTCCTGCGGCACGCCAGGGCGAAGGTGCTGGGCGGATGTTCTTCGCACAACTCGTGTATCGCGTTCTGGGCGCCCGCGGAGGACCTCGACGAGTGGGCTTCATTGGGGCTTCCCGGGTGGTCCGCGGCGGAGATCTACCCGCTCTACCAACGACTCGAGAGCAATGACGGGCCGGGTGAGCATCACGGCCGGAGCGGGCCGGTGACGATCCGCTCGGTGCCGCCGCACGACCCGGCCGGCGTCGCGCTGCTGAAGGCGTGCGAGCAGGCGGGGATCCCACGGACCGAGTTCAACTCGGGCAAGACGGTGACGCACGGCGCGAACTGGTTCCAGATCAACGCGCGGGAGGACGGCACGCGGGCGTCTGCGTCGGTCTCCTATCTGCACCCGATCATCGGCAAGCGGCCCAACCTGCACGTGCTCACCGGCGCGCGGGCCAAAAAGCTGACCTTCGACGGGAAGCGCTGCACCGGCGTCGAGTACATGGTCGACGGCGATCTGTTCCACAGCAAGCAGACCCGGGCGCGGCGCGAGGTGATCGTCAGCTCCGGGGCGATCGACACGCCGAAGCTGCTGATGCTTTCGGGGATCGGCCCGGCCGGGCATCTGCGTGAGGTGGGTGTCGAGGTGCTGGTCGATTCCCCCGGGGTCGGCGAGAACCTGCAGGATCATCCCGAGGGGCTGATCCAGTGGGACGCGCTTCAGCCGATGGTCACCGATTCGACGCAGTGGTGGGAAATCGGCATCTTCACCTCGACCGAGGAGGGCCTCGACCGGCCGGATCTGATGTTCCACTACGGGTCCGTGCCGTTCGACCTCAACACGTTGCGCTACGGCTATCCGACCACGGAGAACGGGTTCTGCCTGACACCGAATGTCACGCGCAGCCGGTCGACAGGGACGGTTCGCTTGCGTACGAGGGATTTCCGGGACAAGCCGAAGGTGGATCCGCGGTACTTCACCGACCCGCACGACATCTCGGTGATGACCTACGGGATCAAGCTGGCCCGGAAGATCGTCGAGCAGCCCGCCATGGACGAATGGGCCGGTACCGAACTCGCGCCGGGCCGGGACGCGAAGACGGACGACGAAATCGCGGACTACCTCCGCAAGACGCACAACACCGTCTACCACCCGTCCTGCACAGCGAAGATGGGCGCCGCCGACGACCCGCTCGCCGTTCTCGACGAACGCCTCCGCGTCCGCGGCGTCGAAGGCCTGCGCGTCGCCGACGGCTCCGCCATGCCGTTCCTCGTCGCCGTGAACCCCTGCATCACCACGATGGCGATCGGCGAAAAGTGCGCCGACCTCATCACCGAAGACGCCCACCCCTAACCACTCAAGTGCAGTCTGCGCGCGCTCGCGGGTAACCGGCGACAGGAAGGCCCCGCCCTCTCGAAGTGCGAGGGCGGGGCCCTTCGTGGCGCAAATGGGTCAGCCGTACACGGATCGACATCATGCGCGCATGGGCTGCACTTGGGTTATTGGAGCAGGGCGACGGTTTCCACGTGCTGGGTCATCGGGAAGGCGTCGAAGGCGCGGAGATCCGCGAGGGCGTAGCCGTGCTGGGCGAACAGGGCGATGTCGCGGGCCAGCGCGGCGGGATCGCAGGCGACGTAGACGATCCTGTCCGGGGAGCCCTCCACGATGGACTCGACGACGGCCTTGCCGGCGCCCTTGCGCGGCGGGTCGAGGACGACGACGTCGACGGGCTTGGCGGCTTCGCCGAGCATGTGTTCGACGCGGCCGTTGCGCCAGTGGATCTGCGGCAGGTCCTTGAGGTTCGTCTCGCCGTCGGTGACCGCGCGGCGGCCGGACTCGATGGCGAGGACGTGCCCCTCGGGGCCGACCTGGTCGGCGAGGATCGACGCGAACAGACCGACACCGGCGTAGAGATCCCAGGCGCGACCGCCCTTCGGCGCCTCGGCCCACTCGGCGACCAGCGCGGCGAGGGTGTCGGCACCGGCGGGGTGGACCTGCCAGAAGCCGTGGGCGTCGACACGCCAGTCGCGGCCGGCGGCGTGCTGCAGGGCGTGGCCGCCGCTGATCTGGCGCGCCCGGACCTTGCCGCGGACCGTCGAGAGCTCACGCACGTGCGTCTTCTTCTCGACATCCATGGTGACTTCCATTTCGCTGCCCGGACGCCATTTGCGGGCCAGCACGTCGTCCAGCGCGCCGGGCACCGTGATCAGGCACTCGTCGAGGGGGATCACCTCGTGGCTGTGGTGCGCGCGCAGACCGGCGTGCCCGTCGGCGTCGGCGACCAGCCGGACGCGGCTGCGCCAGGCCAGCGGCCCGCCCGGCAGCTCCTCGACCGTGACATCGCGTTCGATACCGGCGAGCCGCTGCAGTTGCTCGGAAACAATCCGGCCCTTGAGCTCACGCTGGAATTCCGGTGTCGCGTGCTGCCAGTCGCAGCCGCCGCACATCCCTGGCGCGGCGAGCGGGCACGGCGGCTCGACACGCTCGGGAATCGGGCGCACCACCCGTACCGCGTCCGCGCGACAGAACGAACCGCCGTTGTCCTCGGTGACCTCGGCGAGCACGAGTTCGCCGGGCAGCGCGTGCCGGACGAACACGACACGACCGTCCACCCGCGACACGCAGTGCCCGCCGTGGGCCACCGCGCCCACTTCTAGCTCCAGCGTGCGGCCTGTCCAGTCTTCTTTGGTCACTTAGCACTCTCTTTGTCGTCCCGTTTCACAACGGGCTTCTCTTGCGGTGGTGGGGTAGTCGGCGAGAATCCGCGCCGGACGTCACCGGCGGCGGGCCGGGAGCGGGCACGGCGATAGCGGGCCACGGCGGCGGCGGAGGATTCCAGCTGCCACGGCACGCTCGTCACCATGACGCCGGGCTGGAACAGCAGCCTGCCCTTGAGCCGCAGCGCACTCTGGTTGTGCAGCACCTGCTCCCACCAGCGCCCGACCACGTACTCCGGGATGAACACGGTGACGACGTTGCGCGGGTTGTCACCGCGCACGCGCTTCACATAGTCCAGCACGGGCTTGGTGATGTCGCGATACGGCGACTCGACGACCTTGAGCGGCACCTTGAAGTTGTGGTCGTCCCACTCCGCGACCAGTTTCCTGGTCTCGGCGTCGTCCACGTTCACGGTGACCGCTTCGAGCGCGTCCGGCCGGACGGCCTTGGCGTACGCGAGCGCCCGCAGCGTCGGCAGGTGCAGCTTGGACACGAGCACGATCGCGTGGTTGCGCGACGGCAGGATCATCGGCGTCGAGTCCATTTTGCGCAGCTCGGCGGCGACCCTGTCGTAGTGCCGCCGGATCGCGGTCATCAGCAGGTAGATCGCGACCATCGCGGCGATCGCGATCCACGCGCCGAGCAGGAACTTCGTGACCAGCACGATCACCAGCACGGTCCCGGTCATGGTGAGGCCGACCGCGTTGACGGTCTGCGAACGCCGCATCCGACGCCGGACGTTCGGGTCTTTTTCCGTGGCCAGCAACCTGTTCCAGTGCCGGACCATGCCGGTCTGGCTCACCGTGAACGACACGAACACACCGACGATGTAGAGCTGGATCAGCTTGGTGACCTCGGCGTCGAAGGCGAAGATCAGCACCAGCGCGAACGTCGACAGGAACAGGATGCCGTTCGAGAACGCCAGCCTGTCGCCGCGGGTGTGCAGCTGCCGTGGCAGGAATCTGTCCTGCGCGAGGATCGAGCCCAGCACCGGGAAGCCGTTGAACGCGGTGTTCGCGGCCAGCAGCAGGATGATCCCGGTGCTGAAGGAGATGAAGTAGAACGCCGGCGCGAAGTGGGGGAAAACCGCCTTCGCGATCTGCGCCACGATGGTCTTCTGCTCGTAGCCCGGCGGCGCGCCGATCAGCTGCCGTGCCGGGTCCTCCGCGAAGTTGACCTTGGTCAGCACGGCGAGCGCGATGATGCCGACCAGCATCGTGACCGCGAGCACGCCCATCGCCAGCAGCGTCGACGCCGCGTTCTTCGACTTGGGCTTACGGAACGCGGGCACTCCGTTGCTGATCGCTTCCACACCGGTCAGCGCGGCGGCACCGGAGGAGAAGGAACGGAGAATAAGGAAAACAAAGGCGAAACCGCTCAGCGAAGCTTCGGCGTGCAGCTCGAAACCGGCGCTCTCGGCCCGCATTTCATGGCCGGTGGCGGCCTGGAACAGGCCCCAGATCACCATGGCGAAGATGCCGATGATGAACCCGTAGGTGGGAATCGCGAAAGCCTTGCCCGACTCCCGCACGCCGCGCAGGTTCAACGCGGTCAGCACGGCCACGATCACCACCGCGACGATCACCCTGTTCTGAGCCACCCACGGCAGCGCGGAACCGATGTTCGCGACACCGGCCGACGTGGACACCGCCACCGTCAGCACGTAGTCGACCAGCAGCGCGCTGGCCACGGTGAGCCCGAACTTGCCGCCCAGGTTCTTCGTGGCGACCTCGTAGTCACCGCCACCGCTCGGGTACGCGTGCACGTTCTGCCGGTAGGACGCGACGACAACCAGCATCACGACCGCGACCGCGACCCCGATCCACGGGGCGAACGAGTACGCCGACAGCCCCGCGACGCTCAGTGTCAGAAAGATCTCTTCAGGCGCGTACGCCACGCTCGAAAGCGCGTCGGACGCGAAGATCGGCAGCGCTATGCGTTTGGGCAGCAGCGTGTGCGACAGCCGATCACTGCGGAACGGGCGACCTAGGACCAGCCTCTTCAGCACGGTCGGGAACTTCGACACCGCCAGAGCGTAGCTGTAGGTGAAACACGGTAGGTTCGGCGCTGGCCAGTCGTGGTACCTGCGTACGGGTGAACCCATATCAACGAGGAGGCAGGTTCGTGCACGTGGTGATCATGGGATGCGGCCGAGTAGGCGCCTCTCTTGCCGCGGCGCTAGGGCGTCTCGGCCATGAAGTGGCCGTCATCGACAAGAGCCAGCAAGCCTTCAGGAGGCTGGGCAGCGACTTCCACGGCCAGCAGGTCGTCGGGGTCGGTTTCGACCGTCAAGTCCTGATCGAGGCCGGCATCGAGCGGGCGGGCGCGTTCGCGGCTGTCTCCAGCGGAGACAACTCGAACATCATCTCCGCCAGGGTGGCGCGGGAGAACTTCGGTGTCGAAGCCGTCGTCGCGCGGATCTACGACCACAAGCGGGCGGCGGTGTACGAGCGCCTCGGCATCCCGACGGTCGCGACCGTGCCATGGACCACCGACCGGTTCCTGCGGACCCTGCTCCCCGACGGCGTCGCCGCGGCCTGGCGGGATCCGTCCGGCAACGTGGCGCTGCTGCAGGTGCCGCTCCACGAAGGCTGGTACGGACGCAGCGTGCGCGATCTCGAAGGTGCCACCGGAGGCCGGGTCGCGTTCATCATGCGGTTCGGCAACGGCGTCCTCCCGGACTCCAAGACCGTGATCCAGGCCGACGACGTCGTGTACGTCGCGGCGAAGTCCGGGACCGTCAGTGACGTGACCAGCTTCGCCGCACGGGCGCCGGAAGAGGAGAACTGATGCGGGTCGCGATTGCCGGCGCGGGCGCGGTGGGCCGTTCCATCGCCATGGAGCTGATCGACGGACGCCACCAGGTGATGCTGATCGAGCGCGAGGTCGACCAGTTCGAGCCGCAGATCGTCGAGCAGGCCGACTGGGTTCTCGGCGACGCCTGCGAGGTCTCGCTGCTGGAGGAGTCCGGCATCGAGCAGTGTGACGTCGTGATCGCCGCGACCGGGGACGACAAGGTCAACCTCGTGGTGTCACTGCTCGCGAAGACCGAGTTCGCGGTGCCACGCGTGGTGGCACGGGTCAACAACCCCGCCAACGAGTGGCTCTTCAACGACGCTTGGGGTGTCGACGTGGCCGTCTCCACGCCGCGCATGCTGGCGGCGATGGTCGAGGAGGCCGTCAGCGTCGGAGACCTGGTACGCCTGATGACGTTCCGGCAGAGCCAGACGAACCTCGTGGAGCTCACCTTGCCGCAGGAGACTCCCTTGGCCGGCAAGGCGGTCAGCGAGATCGCCCTGCCGCGCGACGCGGCGCTGGTGACCATCCTGCGCGGCGACAGGGTCATCGTGCCGACCCCGGAGGACCCACTGGAACCGGGCGACGAACTGCTGTTCGTGGCGACGGCCGATGTGGAGCCGGAGATCCGGATCGCGCTGGGTTACTGAAATGCCACCATGGCCACTTCGGTCGCGAGACCGAAGTGGCCATGGCAAGAAGTCTTGGAGCGGATCAGGCCTCGGGGGCGGGGGTGCCCGCGTACTTCGCCCGGAGCTCCTTCTCGATCTCGGAGTCCGTTTTCACCGGTGGCGCGGCGTCTTCGAGCGTTTTCATCCGTTTGTCCGACCGGCGAACCGCCCAGACCACCACAACCAGGCCCAAGGCGTACAACGGATAACCCATGGCGATCTTGGCGAAGGCCAGCCAGCCGGTGTAGTCCTCGTTGTACAGCCAGTTCTGCACCACGAACCGCAGCCCGAACACCGCCGCCATGGCGAGCGTGGCGATGTCGTAGCCGAGGCGGGACGGCTTGTCCTTGCGCCAGGCGTGGCCGGTGCCGTTGATCATGTTCCAGATGACGCCCGCCAACGGCCAGCGGATCAGCACCGACGCCACGAACAGCCCGCAGTAGACGAGGCTCGCGTAGATGCCGAACAGGAAGAATCCCTTGGCGGACCCCGTCCGGTGCGCGATGAACACCGCGATGCCGACGCCGATCAGCCCGGAGATCGCGGGCTGCAGCGGCTCCTTGCGGACGACACGCAACACCATGATGGCCACAGCGACGCCGATCGCGCTCCAGATGGCCGGCGTGAGCCCGAAGAAGGCGTTGGCCAGCACGAACACCACCACGGGCACCGAAGAGTAGATGAGCCCGGAGATGCCGCCCATCTGCTCGAGCATGGTGGGCGGTGGCTTTTCGCCTTCCTCCTCCGAGGGGGTTTCCGGCTTGGTCTTCTCACCGCTGGGGGCGGGTTCACTCACGATTCAATTACCAACTCAGGAGGTCGTCTGGAGTTCGTAGTACGGGTTGTACAGAACCTTCTGACCGTCGCGCACAGCCATGCGGCCGCGCACCTTGATGGTCCTGCCCGGTTCGATGCCCGGGATCCGGCGACGTCCCAGCCAGATTAGCGTCACACCCTGAGTTCCGTCGAACAACTCCGCTTGGAGCGTGGCGGCTTCGTTGGTCGGGCACAGCTCCACGCTGCGCAGGCGGCCGAGCACGGTCACTTCTTCACCCGACCGGCAGTCGCATGCTCGCTTCGCGCCACCGGCCTCGGCTTTTTCGGAGAGATCGTCGGCGTCGAGGTCTTCGACGTCGCTCGTCAGCTTGCGAACCATCCGGCTGAAGTAGCCGCCTTCTTTGGCGGACATGGGTGCTCCTGTGCTCCGGGGCCCCGACATCAGCGGCCCGTGCCTATCCAGCGTATGCCTAGTTCACACAAGGGAAACGGGTTTGCGCCAAGATCGCAACGTGACCTCCGCTATCCCGGTACCCACGGCCGTGCTGATGCCGGGTACCGGTTCCGACGAAATGTTCGTCCGTGCCGTGTTCGCGCGCCCACTGGCGGCTTTCGGCGTCAGCCTCGTCACTCCCCCCATGCCGAAGGCCGGTGAACTCGCCAGAGGCTATCTGACACTGCTGGACACCATCGCGGGTGAGCGAGGCGAGCCGATCTTGGTCGGGGGCATTTCGTTCGGTGCTCATCTCGCCGCGGAGTGGGCGGTGCGCAACCCGGGTCGTTGCGCCGGTCTGCTGGCCGCGCTACCGGCCTGGAACGGCGTTCCCGGGTCAGCACCCGCGTCGCTCGCCGCGAAGCTCTCCGCCGATCTGGTGGCTCGCAACGGCCTGGAGCCTGCGCTCGCCGCTTCGGTCGACGGCGTGCCCGGCTGGCTCTCGAACGAGCTGAGCCGGGCGTGGCGGCGGCACGGCGATGGGCTCGCCGACAGCCTGCGCGAGGCGGCCGGCCGCCGGGCGCCGACGCTGGCCGAGCTGGGCGCTGTAGGCGTCCCGGCCGGGATCGCGACTTGTACCGACGATCCGATTCACCCGACGAAAGTCGCATACGCGTGGGCGTCGGCGCTGCCGAAATCGGCGCTCCAGGAGACGACGCTGACCGCGATGGGTGTGGACCGGGAGTCGCTGGGCCGCGCCACGGTCCTGGCGTGGCTGCGCGCGAGCTAGTCGGCGACGGCGACGAAGGCGCCCAGACCGATCATCGTCGCGCCGCTGGCGACCCGTTGACGCACGCGCCACCTCACGTTGTCCATGAGCTTGAGGCCGAGCTTGCCCGCGAACACGGCGACCACGAGGTCCACCGAAGTCGCCATGACGACCGCGATCAGGCCGAGCACGACGAACACGAGTGCCGCGGGAGCCCGCTCGGGGTGGACGAAATGCGGCAGCAGAGCCATGAAGTACAACGCGGTCTTGGGGTTGAGCAGCTCCGAGAGGATGCCCTGCACCAGCGGAGACCGTGCCCATCGCCCGGCGGAACCGGCGTCCGCGGGCAGGTCGGCGCCGTCGTCGTGCCGCTTGAAGATGGCCTGCAGGCCGAGGAAGACGAGGTACCCGGCACCGGCCAGCTTGACCACGGTGAAGGCGACCGCCGACGTCGCGAGCAGCGCGGAGAGACCCAGCGCGGCGGCGCACACATGCACGGACGCGCCGATACCGTTCCCGGCCGCCGAACGGAGGCCGTCACCACGCCCGCCGCGCAGGCTCCTCGCCAGCACGTACAGCATTCCGGGGCCCGGCACGAGCGCGAAAACCGCGGCTGTGCCCAGAAAGATCAAGAGTTCCGCGGCATCGGGCATGGTACGACCGTACCGAAATGCCCGACGCCGCCAAACCGGTTTTCGTTCGTATGGTTTCGGGGAACTTCGGCTCCCCAGTGTGACGAAACCTGGCCTAACCCTGGGCCTGTTGCTCCGCGATGTGCTCGGCGACCGCGTCGGGCAGGGTGATGGCCAGCGGTGTGCGCACCGGCATCGGCGCGTCACCGCGATCGACGATCGTGTTGCGCACGATGTCCCGCAGCACCACCGGAGCCTGCGACGCGAGCGTCTGCGGCCCGGCGATCACCCCGCGAAGCATCCACCGCGGGCCGTCGACACCGACGAACCGCAGCGCGACCTCGCCGACGATCGCCGACAGCTCGATCCCCCACTCGCCCATGCCGATGGACACCTTCGCGCCGTCGCGGCGCAGCTGCTCGGCCAGCTCGTCGCCGACGTCCTTCCAGAGACCGCCGGATCGAGGCGCGGCGTACGCGCTCACCGTGACCTGACCAGGCTCGGTGACGACGTGCACCGCGCGCACGCCGCCGGATTCGGGGTCCATTTCGACCTGGACCTGCGAACCGTCCGGCACCGGCACCTTCACCGAACCGAGGTCGATCCGCGGGACACCGTCTTCTTCGGCGTCGGCCACGTCGAACGGACCGTCCGGCACCGCCGAAAGCGACGACTCGGGCTCGTCGAACTCGTCGTCGTCCTGATCGTCGACATCGGGCGCCGAATGCCGGCCGCTGGGCCGATCCTTCTCAGCCCGCTTGCGTCCGAAAATCCCCACTACAGCTCCGTTTCTTCCCCAGCGTCTGCGCCATTATCCGCCGCTTCCGCCAGCGTGGCGTGCCCACCCGTGGACCCATAGCCGCCCGCACCGCGTTCGGTCGTGTCGAGCTCGTCGACTTCGACGAACACCGCGTGCTCCACCTTCTGCACGACCAGCTGCGCGATCCGGTCACCGCGAGCCAGCTTCACCGGCTCACGAAGATCATGGTTTATCAGGCAGACGCGGATCTCACCCCGGTAACCCGCGTCGATCGTGCCCGGCGTGTTGACCACCGACAGCCCGACCCGCGCGGCCAGACCGGACCGCGGGTGGACGAAGCCCGCGTAACCGACTGGCAGCGCTATCGCGATACCGGTGCCGACGACGACACGTTCCCCCGGCTCGAGGACGACGTCGGACGTGGTGACGAGATCGGCTCCGGCATCACCGGTGCGCGCGTAAGCGGGCAACGGGACACTCGGGTCGATCCGTGAAAGCAGGACCTGAACGCTGGACACGGGCGGCGAGACTACCCTGGCGGAGTGGGTAACAGCGCAAGCGCGGCCGTACAAGGCGCCGTCAAACACTCTGAACGGCTCTATGTCCCCTGGTGGAACTGGCCGCTCCCGCTCATCATGGCCGGGCTTCTCGCCGCGGAGATCGACATGGGCTACCCCGGCGTCCGTGCCTGGCTGCCGTACGTCGTGATGCTCCCGCTGGCGGTGGCCCTGATGCTCGCACTCGGCCGCACCAGGGTCCGGGTCACCGGCGGCGACGACCCCGAACTGTGGGTCGGCGACGCACATCTGCCGCTGCGGTATGTCGGCGAAGTCGAGGTCATCGGCAAGGCGCGCAAGCGCAAGGCGCTCGGCCAGGACGCCGACCCCGCCGCGTTCGTGCACCACCGCGGCTGGGTGGGCCCGGTGGTGCGAGTCACCCTGACCGACCCCGAAGACCCGACGCCGTACTGGCTGTTCAGCACCCGCAACCCGGACGCGGTCGCGGAGTTGCTGCGCAAGCACTAGGGCTGGGCCGATTTGGGGCCTGCACCGGTTCGAAGACACGAAGTGGGTGGCCGGGCCGAAGCCCGACCACCCGGTCACTCGAATCGCCTAACCCTGAACCCCTTGCAGCACCTGCTCACGATCCCTGAAAAAAATCAGGCGCAATCGCGGCAAATCAGGCGGCCGCCGCTTTCCTCGGCCAGCCTGCTGCGGTGGTGCACCAGGAAGCACCGCGAGCACGTGAACTCGTCGGCCTGCTTGGGAACCACCTTGACGGTCAGGTCCTCACCGGAAAGTCCGGAGAGGTCCGCACCGGGAAGTTCGAAGTTTTCGGCGGTCGCGTCCTCATCGACGTCGACAACACCGGACTGGTTTTCATTGCGCCGCGCCTTGAGCTCTTCCAACGAGTCTTCGGCCAGCTCGTCGGCCTCGCTGCGGCGCGGAGCGTCGTAATCGGTCGCCATTGTCCCTCACCCCTGCGATCAGCTTAAATGTTCAATGGGCAAGACCCACGAGCCTTGCCCGTAAGTCCTGTGCCGCTGGTCAACGTTCCAGGGCCCCGGTTTGTGCCCGGCGTCGCAGTGAGCGAGGTCTCGATTTTGTGCCTCGTTCTGCCGCCGGAGCTGCCAGAGGGTAGCTCACGCCGCCCACAACGCCATAACTTGGCGGCCTTAGTGAGCTCGACGTCACCCGTCAGGGGTAATGCCAAAGGAATACGCGCCATGCCCGGTCAGGGTTGCCCGTTCGTTCCGAAGATCACCCGACCAGGCCGGAAGCTTGCCCACGGCAGCCCTGACGTGGTGCGATTCGAAGCAACCGGGCGTGGGTACATCCAGGCGCCGGGTGGCAGCCAACGACGCGGGATCCCAGGGGAACCCACGCCGGACGCCGAAAGCCCGAACGCATAGGGTTAGCGGCGACCGAAGGTGTGGGTGGCAACACGTTCGGGTTCCGCGTTCGGGAAGGGACGGAGCAGGTGGCGTCGGGGAACGGCTTCGGGGACCGTAACGCGCGACCGTATCGGAAGCGCCGGCCTTTGCCCGCGCTCATCGTGATCGGCGTGCTCTGTCTCGGTGCGGTGTTCGTGTGGGTGAACGCGATCGTGAGCCGCGCCGACATCAACCAAGCGATCAAGTGCGATCCTCCCGCCACACCGGCCGAAGGTGTCACGTTCACCTCGCTCAACCACGACGCGCTCGACGACCGCACGCCTATCCCGCCGGACAAGGTCGCGGTCAAGGTTCTGAACGCCAGCAAGATCCGCGGCCAGGGCGGTATCACCACCGAATCGATGCGCGCGCTCGGGTTCACCCAGATAGCCGCACCCGAGGACGACCCGGCCTACCCGAACGAGCTCAAGGCGAATTGTCACGGCCAGATCCGGTTCGGCGACAACGGCGCCGCGGCGGCCCGCACGGTGAGCCTGCTCGCGCCGTGTACCGAGCTGATCAAGGACAACCGTCAGGACGCCACGGTCGACCTCACGATCGGCACCACCTTCGGCGATGTGCGCCCGACCGCCGCGGCCGCCCAGATCCTGGAGCAGCTGAGGACCTGGTCCCAGCAGCATCAGGGCAGCGGCGGCGGCGAGCAGTCCGCCGGGGCCACCGCCCCGGTCGTCGACCAGGCGGCTCTCAAGTCCGCTCGTGACGTGACCTGCTGAGAGTCCCCCGCCGCCCGCGTAAACGTCGCGCACGAACCCGCTAGACCTGTCCGGCCCCAGCCTCGATCAGCGCTGCCCGCAAGGGGCTCGCGATCGAACTCGCCGCGACGAAGGTCGCATCCACCCCCACAGCGTCGTCCGCGCCCGGCAGGCTCACCAGGGCTCCGGCTTCTTCGGCGATGAGCGCGCCCGCGGCCCAATCCCACCGGCCCAGCCCGTGTTCGATGTAGGCGTCCGTCCATCCCGCCGCGACCGAGCACAGCTCCAGCGACGCCGCTCCGGAGCGGCGGATGTCGCGGACCCGGCCGAGCAGCTCGGCGACGAACCGCGCCTGGCGGACGCGACGCTCGGCCCGGTAGGCGAACCCGGTGCCTACCAAGGTCAGCTCCAGGCGCTCCGGCGCCGACACGGACAGCAGACGGCCATCGAGCCACGAGCCCTGCCCACGCGCCGCCGTCCAGCTGCGCCCGCTGACCGGCTCGACCACGGCTCCGGCGACGGACACGCCGTCCACCTGCGCCGCCACCGACACCGCGAACCAGGGATAGCCGTAAAGGAAGTTCGTCGTACCATCGATCGGATCGACCACCCAGGTCACTCCGGCGCCCGCGGTGCCGCCCCCTTCTTCGCCGAGGATGTCGTCGTCAGGCCTCAGTCGCGCGAGCCGGGCGCGGATGAGGCGTTCCGACTCGAGATCCACGGCGGTGACCATGTCGGTGTCACTCGATTTGGTGTCCACCGAACCGGTGCGCAGGCTCTCCCAAGCCGTGCGCACCAACCCGGAGGCTTCCGCCGCGACCAGCTCGGCGATGTCTTTCAGGCCGTTGAAGGTGTTCTCGTCAAGTCCCACGACGGTCATGTCATCACATCCGGTTAAAGTCTTCGAAGCAAGCTTCTGAATCGTGAGAGAAGGGACCACGTCAGTGACGGCGACCCGAGGTTTCGGAATCGACATCGGCGGCAGTGGTATCAAGGGCGCGCTTGTCGATTTGGAGGCGGGCCGCCTCATCGGTGAGCGCCACCGGATCGACACCCCGCAGCCCGCGACCCCCGAGGCGGTGGCGGACGTCGTCGCGGACGTCGTCGCGCACTTCTCGTGGGAGGGCCCGGTCGGGGTCACCCTGCCGGCGGTGGTCAAGAAAGGCGTCGCGCACACCGCGGCGAACATCGACCCGAGCTGGATCGGCACCGACGCGGACGCGCTGTTCGCGAAGCGGCTCGGCCGCGGTGTCGAAGAAATCGCGATGCTCAACGACGCCGACGCGGCCGGCATGGCGGAAATCCGCTTCGGTGACCCCGCCGCGCGCAAGGGCGTCGTAGCGTTACTGACCTTCGGCACCGGGATCGGCAGTGCGGTGTTCCAGGACGGCAAGCTCGTGCCGAACACGGAGTTCGGCCACATCGAGGTCGACGGGCACGACGCGGAAAAGAAGGCAGCCGCGTCGGTCAAGGACAACCATGGGCTCAGCTACCCCGAATGGGCCACCCGCGTGAATCGTTACCTCACCGTTCTCGAGAACCTGATCTGGCCGGATTTGTTCATCGTGGGCGGTGGCGTCAGCAAGAAATCCGAAAAATGGGTTCCGCTGCTGCAGACCAGGACACCGATTCTCGTTGCCTCGCTGCAGAACAACGCCGGCATCGTGGGCGCGGCGGCAGCCGCGGTGGAGGGAATCGAGCACTGAATCGGTCCCGGCTGGGACGCCTCGAGGGTGCCCCGCGCCGACCCGAGAAGTGATCGCTTCGCGACGCACTCGCCCATCGTCGTTACAATGGAACACGGCCCACGGCTGCGGAGGACAAAACCGCAGGCCGGGGCATGTTCCCCGAATTTGAGGCAGCCGAGACCCCGCGTCTCTGCTCGTCATGATCGACCGCTGCGAAAGGGCGTAAGTGGCAGCCGCAAGAACCGCAACCCGAAGCGGTACGAAGACATCGAGCGCCGCCGGCACCACCGGTGAGGCCGACGAGGCCGCCGCACCGAACGGTACGGCCAAGCCGGCGGCACGCAAGCCCGCCGCCAAGAAGGCACCCGCGAAAAAGGCACCGGTGAAGAAGGGCGCCAAGGGCGAGGACACCAAGGGTGAGCCCGACGGCCCCGGCGACCTCGACGAAGCCGACCTCGAGACACCGGACCTCTCCGATCTGGAAGAGGTCGAGGTCGACGTGGTCGACGCGACGGTGACCGAAGAACCGGACGCCGATGACGACGCCGACGAGGACGCCGAGCCCGTGGCGAAGGGCAAGCGCCCGACGCCGGCCACCGACCGCGCGAACAAGGCCGCCGACAACCCCGACTTCGTCTGGGACGAGGAGGAGTCGGAGGCGCTGCGGCAAGCCCGGAAAGACGCGGAGCTCACCGCTTCCGCCGACTCGGTGCGTGCCTACCTCAAGCAGATCGGCAAGGTCGCGCTGCTCAACGCCGAGGAGGAGGTGGAGCTCGCCAAGCGCATCGAGGCCGGGCTCTACGCCGCCGAGCGCGTTCGCAACGCCGAGGAGGAGGGCGAGAAGCTCGCCACCCAGATGCGCCGCGATCTCAAGTGGATCGTGCGTGACGGCGAGCGCGCCAAGAACCACCTGCTCGAGGCGAACCTCCGGCTCGTGGTGTCGCTTGCCAAGCGCTACACCGGTCGTGGCATGGCGTTCCTGGACCTGATCCAGGAGGGCAACCTCGGCCTGATCCGCGCGGTGGAGAAGTTCGACTACACCAAGGGCTACAAGTTCTCGACGTATGCCACGTGGTGGATCCGCCAGGCGATCACCCGCGCGATGGCCGACCAGGCCCGCACCATCCGTATCCCGGTGCACATGGTCGAGGTCATCAACAAGCTCGGCCGCATACAGCGTGAACTCCTGCAGGATCTCGGTCGCGAGCCCACCCCCGAGGAACTCGCGAAGGAAATGGACATCTCCCCGGAGAAGGTCCTGGAGATCCAGCAGTACGCCCGCGAGCCGATCTCGCTGGACCAGACCATCGGAGACGAGGGCGATTCACAGCTCGGAGACTTCATCGAAGACTCCGAAGCCGTGGTGGCCGTCGACGCGGTGTCGTTCACCTTGCTGCAGGACCAGTTGCAGTCGGTGTTGCAGACCCTGTCCGAGCGTGAGGCCGGCGTTGTCCGGCTGCGCTTCGGCCTGACGGACGGCCAGCCACGCACGCTGGACGAGATCGGTCAGGTTTACGGGGTCACCCGTGAGCGGATCCGGCAGATCGAGTCCAAGACGATGTCGAAGCTGCGTCACCCGTCGCGGTCGCAGGTGCTGCGGGACTACCTGGACTGACGTTTTTCCCAGCTGTATCAAGGGACCTTTGCCAATGCTTCGGCATTGACGAAGGTCCCTTGATTCGTTTCTTGGTCTTTCAGGGAATGCGGACTCCCGCGGTGCGGAGCGATTCTTCGACGCGCAAGCGCTCGATCTCCTTTTCCATGCCTTCGGGGATTTCGCCCAGCCGGTGCGGGATTTCCACCTCGTCGCAGGCGTCGGTGAGCAAGGCGTCGTAGGCCTGGCGAGTGCCCACGCGGCGCGCCATCGGCGTTCCCGGGGCGAACTGGGCCAGAAGGCGGTGGACCCGGCGGAGATCCGCGGCAAGCTCTTGGATCGGCGGATGCGCCGGAGGCGGCGGCGTGGGACGCCTGAGTTTCCGGAGCAAAGCGGGAATCTTCAGCGCGCCCAAGGCCAACGCGGTCGGCGCCACCACGATCGCGGCGTACAGCACCACGTTGCCCACTGGAAAGCCGCTCATCTCGGCCATGCCCCACTATAAGCCCGCGGTCGCCTCTCCCCCGCAGAAGGCTGTGAAGGGAACCTTGAGGGACTCAGAGTCCCTAATGGTTCCCTTCACAGCCTTCCGACGGCACGGCCGACGACCTGAGCCGCCAGCTCGATGTCGCCTGGAGCGACATCGAGGTGCACACGACCCCGCGCCTCGCGTAGTCCGGCGGCGAGCCAGTCGAGTGGCTGAAGATGCACCGGCAGCAAACCGTCCACAATGGACACAACTGTCCCTTCCGGACCGGTCACGGTTCCGCCGAGGACCAGCGACCTCCGGCCGGACCACGGCGAGGTCCACAGTGGAGGAATGCCCGTGTCGAGGTAGTCGCGCAGCGCCCGCTCGGGAGTGTCCGGCGCGCCGAGTTCACTTGCGTCGACCTCCGCCGTCACCGCGGCGGTACGCAGCCCGTGGACATCAACGAGCAGTCGGGTAAGCACCTCCATGCCCCACTCCCCTGTGGCGGTGACCCGCACGGCCCCTTCGATCGGCGCCCGAGGGAACGGGCGAACCTCCGCGAGCAGGCTCATGCGGCCCCCTGGGTCGATTCCGGATCGTCCCGCGACCGCAGAACGACCCCGGCGACGACGGCGAGCGTGCCGAGCGCCTCGGGGACGCTGGGAACCTGGGCCAGCAGGATGAACCCGAGCACCCCGGCCGCGACGGGAAGCAGCGCGAGGAGGAGCGCAAACCGTGCCCTCCCAACGCGGCGCAGGACTACTTGGTCCAGTCCATACGGCACGACGGTGGACAGCACGCCCACTCCGATGCCGAGAAGCAGCAACTGTGGCGAAGCCCACACCGCACCGGTTCCCAGTGCCAGCGGCGAGAGCAGCACGGTCGCCATTCCGAAGCCGATGGCGAGGCTGTCGATCCCGGAGCCGACGCTGTTGCCGAGCGCGACCCGTTTGCCGACCATGATGTACCCGGCCCAGGCAACCGCCGCGGCCAGCGCGAAGAACACCCCGAGCGCGCTGCCGGAGAACTTGACGTCGGCGATGCAGACCACACCGGCCGTGGCCAGTACCAAGGCCAGGACGTCACGTCTGGTCCGGGAACCGAAAGCGGCCACAAGCACTGGCCCGGCGAACTCGATCGCGACGACCGTGCCGAGCGGCAGGCGCGCGATGGCCTCGTAGAACAGGACGTTCATGCCGGCGGTGACCATTCCGAACGTGGTTGCCAACAGCAAGTTGCGGCCACGCCAGGCTGTTCGGCTGGGCCGCCGCCAAGCCAGCAGCACCACCGCGGCGCCGAGACATCGCAGCCACGCGACCCCAGCGGGACTTGCGACGGGGAAAAGTCCCACCGCGATCGCCGCTCCGGCGTACATCGAAATTCCGCTGAGAACGAACAAGATCGGGGCGGGTACCGCTCCGATGCGCTGTTTGACCGCCATGACACCCACCACTGCATGGTGCCTGACTAGGGAAAACCACTTTTCCCGGGCCCCGGATCCCGTCAAGCGGGATTCACCTGCGGCATATGGGGTAATTCCACGTGACACGGATCCCAAGCACGCGGGAACACTTGCGGGACAGAAAACGTCTGTAAGAGTAGAGGCAGCGAACACCGAGGAGCCGGCGGCGACCCCGTCACCGGAATCTTTGCCGAAGTGGTCGTGGCTGGATCGATGGCACCGGGTAACCGGTGCCGGGACGGAGGGACTCCAATGACCACACCGACGCTCACCCGCCCCGAACTGACCGCTGTCGACCGTTGCGACCGTTGCGGCGCGGCAGCCCAGGTAAGGGCCATTCTCAGCACCGGTGGCGAGTTGCTCTTCTGCGGACACCACGCCCGCGAGCACGAAACCAAGCTCAAGGAAATGGCAGCCGATATCCAGCGCGGCTGAGCCAGACTAAAGTACGCAACAACAGGCGGGGATCCCCACGGATCCCCGCCTGTTTGTGTTCCAGACCACTCTCCCGCAGTCAGATGCCTATCCTGCGCAGGTGGCCTTCACCACCTCGACGGTACGACCACACCAAGGCATCCACGGCGACAGCGACCACCACGTCTTTGTCTTTCATCTTGGGCGCGCCACGGCCGAAGGCCTGCGATCACGGGGGCAGGGCGCCCCCCAGCAAACCGCAACCTTCGACACGAAGGAGCGCCCTGGCCACGCGATCGCAAGATCGCGCTAAATCAAACAGTGTCTAAAACGAGTTCGAAGGCGACTTCGGCGGCGCCGAGCAGTTTGACGTCGATGCCGAGCACCGAGCTGACGATCCGGGTGCCGCCCACGGCGCGGCTGACCAGGCTGCGCCGCCGCACATCGGTGCCGACGCGATCCAGTACGGATTCCGGCAGCACGGTGAGCAGATCGCCGAGGACGACGAGCTGCGGGCCGAGCAGGTTCACGACATTGACGAGGCCGAGTGTCAGCCATTCGGCGAATTCCGACAGCCGTTCCCAGGCCGCCCGGGGGTTGTTACCCAGCTGGCGCAGTTCGACGAGGATCGCGCCGCGAGGCGTGTCTTCCGGTAGTCCCAGTGCGCGGCACAGCGCCGCTTCGCCGACTTCGGTCTCCCAGCAGCCACTGCTGCCGCAGTAGCAGGAACGACCGCTCTGGCCGGGCCTGATCACCATGTGCCCGACCTCACCGACGTACCCGGACTTGCCGCGAAGCGATGAACCGTCGGCGATGACGCCACCGCCCACGCCGACGTCAGCGGAGATGTAGACCGCGTCCGACGAGCCGCGGGCGACCCCGCGGATGTGCTCGGCCACCGCGCCCAGTTCCGCGTCGTTGCCGACGAGGACCGGGATGCGCAGCACGCTGCTGAGCCGTTCGCCGAGCGCGACGTCGGTCCAGCGGAGGTTCGGCGCCTCGTGGACGAGCCCGTCGGAGCGCCGGACGACCCCGGGTACCGACACCCCGACGGCCATCGGGGTCACTCCGAGGTCGCCGGCGAGCACCGCCGTCGACTCGATGATGTGCGTGATGACCTCGTCGGCCTCCCGCATACGGCCCCGCAGGTTCCAGCTGTTGCGGCCCAGTATCTGGCCGCCGAGTCCCACCAGCGCGATGGCGACGTGCTCCACCTGCAGGTCGACCGCGAGAACGACCGCGGACTGGGGCTGGGGCAGAACCAGGAGCGAGGGGCGGCCCGCCCCTCGCCCTGGCCTGGGAACCTTCTCCTCCACCATGCCCGCCTCGGCGAGCCCGTCCACGAGGGTCTTGATGGTGCTGCGGTTCAACCCGAGCTCCGCGGCCAGTGCCGCCCTCGTGCACGGGCCGCTGACGTGCAGCAGCCGGAGGAGTGTCGTGCGGTTGTGCCTGCGCACCTCGTCCGGGCGTGCGACGGGTGAACTGGTCACGGGCCTTGTCAATCCATCCGGACTCAGCGGGGTGCCGCCGCCGCTCGGCGCCGCGACAACGCGTCGACTGTGGCTGCGAGCAGCAGGACCAGACCGGTGATGATGTTGACCGTCGCGGCCGACTGCTGGAGCAGGCCGAGGCCGTTGCTGACCACGGCGAGTACCAGGCCACCGATCACGGCGTCGAACACCCGCCCCTTGCCACCGAACAGTGACGTACCACCGATGACGGCGGCACCGACAGCGAACAGCAGCGTGTTGAGGCCACCTGCCTGCGGGTCGACGGAACCGACCTTCGACGAGTAGACGATCGCGCCGATGGCCGCCACCGACGAACAGATCACGAACACGCTGGCCCGGATCTTGCTGACGTTGATACCGGCGCGGCGAGCCGCTTCCTGGTTACCGCCGACGGCGTAGATGTGCCGGCCGTACTGCGTGCGGTTGAGGACGTACGTGCCGAGCGTCAGCAGGGCGAGCACGATCGGGACGACGTAGGGCACACCGGAAAGCATAATATTGTTGTTGGGGGCCCGGTTGACGGTCATCAGGTAGGTCGCGACCGCGCCGATCAGCGCCACCGCGCCGACCTTGAACAGCACGATCGGGGTCGGCTGGGTCACCAGGCCGCGCTTGAGCCGGGAGAAGTGCCTGCCGAGTACCACGGCACCGAAACCACCGGCGCCGATGACGAACAGCAACCAGCTCATGACCGTCGACAGGTTGCCGTTGGCGACGTCGTTGAGCACGGGCGAGGTCCTGATGCCCAGCGTGCCGCCCTGGCCGATGAACTGAAGGATCACGCCCTGCCAGACGAGGAACAGGGCCAGGGTCACGACGAACGACGGCATCCCGATCTTGGAGACGAGGAAGCCCGTCAGGCAGCCGATCGCGGTGCCGACACAGACGGCGAGCAGCATCTCGAGCCAGGCGTTGGCCGCCCCGCCGGTGAGCACGATCACGATGGCCACCGTCGAGAGCGCGGCGCCGACCCAGATCCGGAGGTACGCCGAAAGCAGCACGGCCAGCACCAGGATCACCAGGAAGGCGATGAACACTCCCGAACCCAGTGAGCCGAGCAGATTGCCGTTGCGGACGAAGTGCAGTGCCATCACGGCACCGCAGACACCCGAGGCGGTACCGGCCGAAAGGTCGATCTCGCCGAGCAGGAGGACGAACACGATGCCCATGGCGATGATGGTCTGGCCCGCGCCTTGGGAAAGGAGGTTCGCGATGTTGTACAGCGTGAAGAAGCTGTCCGACAGCGAGGCGAAGAGGATCACCAGCACGAGAAGGCCGAGCAGCGCGGGGAGCGAACCGAGCTGGCCCGCCTTCAACCGGGAGAAGTAGTCACCGACGGCTTCGCGGGTGGACATCGAGGTGGTGTCGATACCGAAGTCCGCGATGGCCGCGGAAGCGATCCGGGCATCGGCCGCCTCCTTCGTCTCCCGAGGAGCGGCTGGAGAAGATGTCTCAGTCATTACCGGTTCTTTCTCGTCACTCACAGCACAACCGCCTCTGGGCGGGCCAGGCCGAGGTCTCCCGAACGGCCTGCGGTGATCAGTTCCACGACCTGGTTGTGCGTTACGTCCTTGGTGTGCACCTCGGTGACCAACCGGCCGAGGTAAAGCACGTCGATACGGTCGGCGACTTCGAAGACGTCGGCCATGTTGTGGCTGATCAGCACCACGCCGAGCCCCTGCTCGGCCAGCCTGCGCACCAGGTCGAGCACCTGCCGGGTCTGCGCGACACCGAGTGCGGCGGTCGGCTCGTCGAGCAGCACGACCTTGCTGTCCCACAGCACGGACTTCGCGATGGCGACGGTCTGCCGCTGTCCACCGGACAGCGCGGAAACCAGCGTCCGCACGGACTTCACGGTCCGCACGGAAAGCGAGGCGAGGGTCTCCCGCGCCGCCTTTTCCATGCTGGCTTCGTCCAGCAGCCATTTGCTGCCGCGTTCCCGGCCCAGGAACATGTTCTGCACGATGTCAAGGTTGTCGGCGAGCGCCAGGTCCTGGTAGACGACCTCGATGCCGAGGTCGGCCGCGTCCCTGGGTCCGCGGATGTGCGTCTGCTCGCCCTGGAAGGTCACCGTGCCCGAGTCCGACGGGTGGATCCCGGCGATGCACTTCACCAAGGTGGACTTGCCCGCACCGTTGTCACCGACCAGCGCCGTCACTTCACCGGCTCGCACGGAGAAGTCCACGTCGTGGAGGACGTGGACCGGCCCGAAGCTCTTGTTCAAGCCTTTGATTTCGAGAATGGGTTCGCTCATGAATAAAACGTCTCCTGGCTGGATACCGGGCTGGGATGCGTTGTCGGGGTACACATCCCAGCCCGGCGGTCATGGGTGGAACAGTGAAATCGTCAGGAGATGCCGAGCGAGGTGCAGACACTGGCGACAGCACCGGTGCAGAACTCGGACGCCTTGACGTAGCCCTCGGTCACCACGGTCTTGACGTTGTCCTTGGTGATCAGCTGCGGCTGGAGAAGGATCGACTTGACGTCGCGGTTGCCCTTCGGGTCCTTGGAGACCGCGGTGGCGAGCGCGTCGGCAGCGGCCGTGTCACCCTTGGCCAGTGCGGCGGCCAGCTTGGCTGCGCCCTCGGCCTCCTGCTTGATCGGCTTGAACACGGTCATGTACTGGTCGCCGGTCAGGATCGCGGCCAGGCCATCGGCCGTGGCGTCCTGTCCGGTCACCGGCACCTTGCCGTTGAGGCCGTTCTTCTTGAGGACCGTGATGATCGCGCCCGCGAGGCCGTCGTTGGCCGCGACGACGCCGTCGACCTTGCCGCCGTTGCTGGTCAGGATCTGCTCGAAGGTCTGGCCGCCCTTTTGGTTGTCCCAGTCGTCGATCCGCTGGCTGCGGACGAGCTTCAGGGTGCCCGCGTCGTAAAGCGGCTTGAGGATGGTCTGCTGGCCGTTGTAGAACAGCGTCGCGTTGTTGTCCGTCGGCGCGCCTTCGATCTCGATGACGGAGGCACCGGGCTTGTCCTTGAGCGCGGTCGCGAGGCCCTGGCCCTGCAGTGCGCCGACCTTCTCGTTGTCGAACGAGACGTAGTAGTCAGAGCTGCCACCGAGGTTGAGGCGGTCGTAGTCGATCGTCGGGATGCCGGCGGCCTTCGCCTTCGCGGCGACGGCACCACCCACCTCACCGTTGATCGCGGCGATGATCAGGACCTTGACGCCCTTGGAGATCATGCCGTCGGCCAGCGTCGAGAACTTCTGAACGTCACCCTGCGCGTTCTGGATGTCGACGCCGAACCCCTCGGCCTTGAGGGCCGTTTCGAGCATCGGCTTGTCGAAACCCTCCCAGCGAGCGGAGGTCGCGGTCTCGGGCAGAATCACGCCCACCGTGCCGTTTGCACCACTCGCGGGCGCCGGGGCCGAAGTCGAACCCGCTGTGCCCCCCGAAGGGGTGCTGTTGGCGCCACAGCCGGCCAGAATCATGCTGGCGCTCGCTGCGACGGCGAGGAGGGTAAGGGTTTTGGTGCGCATCCTCGGTCCTTCCGGGTCCTGCCGATGGGGCGGCGATCCCGGGGAGGATCGCGCTCCGTCGCGCATATGTTGTGGGCGACAACATATGACGTGACCGGCGTCTCGCGCCAGGGGGCTGGACCGATTAAGACACTTCAGATGGACACGGTTTGGCAACATGGTGTTCTCATGCGAAGCAACCGGCCGAATGGCTGACGTTCCGGCCTCTACCAGGAACGGAGAGTGACGATCCGCTCTTCCAGCTGCTCGACGGTGGCCATCGCCGTCGGTGGTCCGCCGCACACCTTGCGCAGCTCGTTGTGGATCGCGCCGTGCGGCTTTTTCGTCCGGTGATGGTACATACCGACCAACGCGTTGAGTTCTTTGCGCAAAGCCCCCAGCCGCTGCGACACCGTCTGGGGCTTCGCCAGCGGCGCGGCCTCTTCGGTCTTCGGCTTTCGGCGGCCGGAATCGGAGAGCTGTTCGGACTGCCGCTTGCGCAGTAGCGCGCGGACCTGCTCCGGCTCCAGCAACCCGGGGAGACCGAGGTACTCCTGCTCCTCGTCACTGCCGGAGAACACCGCCGTGCCGAACGAGTTGCCGTCGTAGATCACCTGATCGAGCTCGGCGGAGGCGCCGAGCGAGGTGAACGCCTTCTCCTCCTCGCCGGGCTCGTCCTCGGTGCGGTTGGCCGCGGCGAGCAGCTCGTCGTCCCAGCCGTCCTTCTCCCGGTGCGGCTTGCCGAGCACGTGGTCACGCTGCTGCTCGAGCTCGCTGGCGAGTTCGAGCAGCACGGGCACGCTCGGCACGAACACACTCGCCGTCTCGCCCTTCTTCCGCGAACGCACGAACCGGCCGATCGCCTGCGCGAAGAACAACGGGGTGGACGCGCTCGTGGCGTACACGCCGACGGCGAGCCGTGGCACGTCGACACCTTCGGACACCATCCGCACCGCGACCATCCACCGGTCGGTCGACGCGGCGAACTCGGCGATGCGGCCCGACGCCTTCGGGTCATCGGAGAGGACGACCGTCGGCTCCTCGTCGGTCCACGACAGCTTGTGCAGGATCTTGGCGTACGCGCGGGCCGATTCCTGGTCCGAAGCGATGACCAGGCCACCCGCGTCGGGGATGCCACCGGCGCGCATCTGGTTCAGCCGGGTGTCGGCGGCCTGCAGGACGGCCGGGATCCACTCGCCGCTCGGATCCAGCGCTGTGCGCCAGGCCCGTGCGTTCTGCTCCGCCGTCAGCGGCTCGCCAAGGCGTGCGGTGAACTCCTCGCCGGCGCTGGTGCGCCACGAGGCCTCACCCGAATAGGCCAGGAAGACGACCGGCCGGACGACGCCGTCGGCCAGCGCGTCGGCGTACCCGTAGGAATGGTCCGCCTTGCTGCGGAGCAGGCCTTCCGCATCGGGTTCATAAGTAATGAACGGGATCTGCGAGTCGTCGCTCCGGAACGGGGTCCCGGTCAGCGACAGGCGGCGGACCGCGGGATGGAAGGACTCGCGGACGGCGTCACCCCAGGACTTCGCGTCCCCACCGTGGTGGATCTCGTCCAGGATGACCAGTGTCTTGCGGTTCTCCGTGCGCACCCGGTGCAACGTCGGATGCGCAGCGACCTGGGCATACGTCACCGCGACGCCCTGGAAGTCCGAGGACGTCGCGCCGGTGCCGTTACGGAAGTTCGAATCGATGGCGATACCGGCGACAGCGGCCGCTTCGGACCACTGGTGCTTCAGATGCTCGGTCGGAGTCACGATCGTGACCGCTTCGATCGTGCGGTCCGACAGCAGTTCCGCGGCGATGCGCAGACCGAACACGGTCTTGCCGGCGCCCGGCGTCGCGACCGCGAGGAAGTCCTTCGGTTTCTGCGTCAGGTACTTGGTGAGCGCTCGTCGCTGCCAGGCACGCAATGGCCTCGCGGTGGCGTCCTTCTCCGCCGGCGGCGCGCCGAGCACCTGGTGTTGGGCCGTTTCCGACAAGGAAGGTCCAACTCCTCTCGCGGGCGATGAACCCGGCATCGACTTGCGTGTTGGCGTACGAAAGCCCTCACTGATCTGCCGACTACTCGGGGTGCCGGGACGGGTGAGGGCGCCTGCGACGAGTCTACCTTCCGGCTCGCCGCGTCACGGGCACCGGCACGGGTGATTCGCGGCGGATCACCGGCGTATACGCGGGGCGCCGCGCCAAATCCACGCGAATGCACCATGCTTGCCCTTGGGATGAGTGAACAGAAGGCCGACGCGCCGGAGGACGGCGCCGAACGGGTACCCGCGCCAAGGGTGGCCCGTAAGGGACCGCTGCGCTTGATGCGCCGCACGTTCGCCAAGGCGTGGGAAGGCAACATCTTCTCCGAAGCCGCCGAAGCCGCGTTCTGGCAGACACTCTCGCTCCCTCCGCTGCTGCTGGGCCTGCTCGGCGCCCTCGGGTTCCTCGGCGACTGGTTCGGCCCCTCGGTGGTCGAGGCCGTACGCACCCAGATCCTTACGTTCAGCCATACGATCTTCAGTCCCAACGCGGTCGAGCAGATCATCGAGCCGACCGTCAACAGCATCCTGACCGTCGGCAAGGGCGAGATCGTTTCGGTCGGCTTCGTGATCTCCCTGTGGGCCGGGTCGTCGGCGATGTCGTCGTTCGTCGACGCGATCACCGTCGCGCACGACCAGTACGGCGTGCGCAACGAGGTGTGGCAGCGGATTTTCGCGCTGCTGCTCTACATGGCCGGGTTGGTGATACTGGTCGTCGGCCTGCCGTTGGTCGCGATCGGGCCGGACCTGCTGCCGGAGTTCCTCCCGGACAGCTGGCGCCCGACGGTCAGCTTCTGGGTCGGCACGCTGTACTACCCGATCCTGGCCGTGGTCATCACGCTCGCGCTGGCGACGCTGTACAAACTGGCGCTGCCGAAGAAGCTGCCGTGGCACCGCGGCCTGCCCGGCGCCGTGCTCGCCATGGGGATCTTCCTGCTCTCCAGCGTGGGCCTGCGGATCTATTTGAGCTGGATCACCAAGACCGGCTACACCTATGGCGCGCTGGCCGCGCCGATCGCGTTCCTGCTGCTGATGTTCTTCATCGGGCTGGCCGTGGTCGGCGGCGCGTATTTCAACAGCGCGATCCAGGAGCTGTGGCCGGCGAAGATGACGCGACGGCAGCGCCGCAAGTGGCGGCGGCTCGAGATGGAGCGCGCCAACGAGCGGCTGCACTCCGAGGACGGAAAGAAGCTCTGGGACCGCCACACCGTGCCGCTGCTGCGCCCCCGCAAGAGCGAGGAGAGCGTCGAAAACGGCGCCCCGCCCGAAGGCGCCCCCGCCGAAAAGGAGCCGTCGGAGTCCACCCAGTCTCCACCCGGCTCAGGCGCAGGCAGTCATCCCAAGTAGAACGCCGCCTCCACCACTGCCCAGTGCCGTGTCTCTGAAGGCCACTTTGATGGCCTTCAGAGACAGTAAGGTCCTCGGAGGTCAGTCGCCGGGGCGGAGACCTTCGTAGATCTTCTTGCAGTCCGGGCAGACCGGCGAACCGGGCTTCGCGGACTTCGTCACCGGGAACACCTCGCCACAAAGCGCCACGACGTGCGTACCCATGACCGCGCTCTCGGCGATCTTGGCCTTGCGCACGTAGTGGAACATCTTGGGAGAGTCGTCGTCGGTGCTGTCGGTACCCTCGGGCCGGGTATCGAGTTCCGGCAAAGTTTGTGTACTCACGCCCTACATGATGCCTCAAATGCCGGTGGACGCCGCAGGGAGCTGGCAGGATCGCCCGCATGTTTCAGAAGGTGCTCGCGAGCTTCGGCTCCGGCGGTGCGCGGATCGACGCCCGCCTGGTGGATCGTTCGGTCACTCCGGGGCGCCCGCTGCGCGGTGAAGTCCTCCTGCTCGGCGGCGAAGTCGAGCAGGAGATCAACGCCCTGTCGGTCACTTTGCTCGCGCGGGTGGACGTGCCCGGCGAGGACAAGACCGAGGATCTCCCGTTCGGCGAGCAGCAACTGGTCGGGAGCGAGACCATCCGGCCGGGCCAAGAGGTGCGGATCCCGTTCGAGATGCCGCTGCCCTGGGAGACACCCATATCCAGCGTGTTCGGCAAGCCACTCGCCGGGATCGCGGTCGGCCTGCAGACGAACCTCGACCTGTCCGCCACCGTCACCGACCCCAGCGATGTCGACAGCGCGGCGATCGAGCCGCTGCCCGCGCAGAAGCGGATCCTCGACGCGTTCGCCCGGATCGGCTTCACCTTCACCGGCGCCGCGCTGGAGCAGGGAAGGATCAACGGCGCGATCCAGCAGCTGCCGTTCTTCCAGGAGATCCGGTTCTCCCCCTCGCCGCGCTTCGCACCGGTGTTCACCTCCGTGGCGGTCACGTTTTTGTCGTCGCCGGCGGAGACTCAGGTCGTGCTGGAAGTGACCAAGCGCGTCCGGGTCAGCAAGTCCGGCGGGTTCGGCGGCCGAGGGCAGGAGTTCCTCGGCCTGTTCAAGCTGGACCACGCCGCCATCGAGCGGGTGAAATGGGAGCCGCAGATCGAAGGCTGGCTTCACGAGATGGCCAAACCGCGCGGAATCTTCGACTAGCGATGGCCGGGCCGAGGGCGTCGAGGCCGTACATGCCGGGCTACGGGATCCTCCCGGCCGGCGAGGGTTCCGGGCTCCTGCCCTGGTCGTGGGCGCAGGCCCGGCTCGAGGACTCGCACGACTACTGGCTCTCGACGGTCACGCCCGGCGGCCGCCCGCATCTCATGCCGGTGTGGGCGGTCTGGCTCGACTCGGCGGTGTGGTTCTCGTCGTCGCTGAAGTCCCGGAAGATCCGCAACGTCCTCGCCGGGTCCGACGTGTCGATCGCGACCGGCGACCCACTGTCCCCGGTGGTGGTCGAAGGCACCGCACGGGTGGTCACCGACACGCCGTCGATCCAGCGGTTCCTCGACACGATGAACGCCAAGTACTCGACCGATTACGGCCTGGAATTCCTGGACCCGGCGGCCAACTCGGTCGCCGTGGTGAACCCGCGCTGGGCGTTCGGGCTCTCAGAACACGACTTCGGCGGCTCGCCGACCCGGTGGGAGTTCTGAGGCGATGAAGGCTTGGATCGACGCGGTGACCCGGCTCGGCGGCGACGCGGTGATCGCGCGGCGGGCCGCCGACGACCTCACGCGCAGATACGGCGAGGAGCACCGGCGCTATCACGACCTGTGGCACGCCCGATCTGTCGCGGCCGACGCGGATGTCCTGGCCCGCGAGCTCGGCGTTGACGAAGACGGCCGCTCGATGATCGCCCTGGCGGCGTGTGCCCACGACGTCGTCTACGACGCGCGACCTGGTGAAGACGAACGTCTCAGCGCCGAGTGGGCAGCCCGTTGGCTCGACGAAGCGGGCGTCGCGGCGGAGAGAGTCGCTGTGGTGGAGCGGCTCGTACTGGCGACGATCGGCCACGAAGCCCCGGCAGACGACCTGCTCGCCACCGCGTTGCTCGACGCCGACCTGGCGATTCTCGGCGCCGACCCCGCGGACTACGACGTCTACGCGGCCGCTGTGCGCCACGAGTACGCGGCGGTCGACGACGAAGCGTGGACGGCCGGGCGCTCGAAGGTCCTCTCGACACTGCTGAATCGCGAAGCGCTCTACCGCGGCCGGCCCGCCAAGGACCGATGGGATGCCTCGGCCAGGGGAAACCTCGCGCGCGAGCTGACCCGCCTTCGCGGCGCGCCGGACGATCAATGAAGATGACCCCTCGTGACTACGCAATCCCTGATCACCCTCGCCGAAGAAGTCGCCGAAGCGCTGCGGAGCGGCCAACCCGTCGTGGCGCTGGAAAGCACGCTCCTCTCGCACGGCCTGCCGCCGGGCCGCAACCTCGAAGTGGCACGCCGGCTGGAGCGGGTCGTGCGCGACGCGGGCGCGGTCCCCGCCACCATCGCCGTGCTGGACGGGCGGCCGGTCGTCGGCCTCTCCCCCGCGGAGCTGGAGCGGATCTGCGCCCCGGGCGCCGACCTGGACAAGCTGTCGCTGCGTGACCTCGGCCCCGCGATCGGCCTCGGCCGGTCCGGCGCCACGACAGTGGCCAGCACCGCTTCACTGGCTTGGGCGGCCGGGATCGGCGTGTTCGCCACCGGCGGTCTCGGCGGCGTGCACCTCAACGCGTCGGCCACCTGGGACGTTTCGGCGGACCTCGGCGTGCTGGCCAAGGTGCCGACCCTCGTGGTGTGCTCCGGGGTGAAGTCCGTACTCGACATCGCGGCCACCCTCGAGGTGCTGGAGACGAACTCCGTGCCCGTACTCGGTTACCGCACCGGCGACTTTCCCGCGTTCTACCTTCGTTCTTCCGGCCTGCCGGTGCCCTGGCGCGTCGAGGATCCCAGGCAGGCGGCGGCCGTCGTCGCGGCCCACCGGTTGCGGGCGAATTCGGGGGTGCTGCTGGCGAACCCGATCCCCAAGGAGTCCGAAATGGACAGGGAGCTGCACGACAAGTTACTGGCCGACGGGCTGGAGTTGTTGCGCACCAAGGATATCCACGGTTCCGATGTCACGCCGGCGCTGCTGGAGCACTTCCACACCGCGAGCGGCGGGGTGAGCCTGGACGCCAACGAAGCGCTGGTGCTGTCCAACGCGAAGCTCGCGGCCGAGGTCGCGGTGGAGCTCGCCACATGACCGCCGACGTACTTTTTCCCGCGGCGGCGACAGCCAACGCTGTTGTCGTTGTGGGTGACGCCGGTTTGGACGTCGTCGCGCAGCACGCCGGGCCGATCGTCCACGGCGGCGACGTCCGGGCGAAAGTGCGATTCACCGGCGGCGGTGCGGGTGCGAACACCGCACTGTGGCTGGCTTCCCGCGGTATAGAGCCCACGCTGATCGCCCGGGTCGGCAACGACGCCGGCGGACGGCTCATCCGCGCCGAACTCGAAGCGGCCGGGGTGCGCTGCGCGCTGGCACTGGACACCGAGGCGGCGACGTTCTGCGTCGTCGTGCTCGTGGACACCGACGGACAGCGCAGCATGCTTGCCGACCGGGGCGCCAACGCGCGTTTCTCCCCCGAGGACGTCGATCCTTCGGCGCTGGTGGGCGCGAAGCATTTGCATCTCTCGGGCTACGTGCTGCTCGACCCGTCGTCACGCCCCGCCGGTCTCGCCGCGCTGGCCGCGGCGAAGGCGGCAGGGCTGACGACGTCGGTCGACCCGCAGGCGGCGGCGCTGATCCACGATCCGGCGGCGTTCCTCGACGACGTGCGGGGGGTGGACCTGCTGCTGCCCAACACCGAGGAACTGGTGGCCCTGACCGGTTCCGCGGATCCCTTCGCGGCGAAGGAACTCCTGGGCATCGTCGGCGCGGTCGTCGTCACCGCCGGGCTGGGCGGCGCGAGCTGGGTCGACTCCGACGGCGTCACGACCGTGGCCGCCGAAGCCGTGGAATGCGTCGACAGCACCGGCGCGGGCGACGCCTTCGACGCGGGTGTCCTGTCCTCTTGGCTCGCCGGAGGTTCCACAGTGGACGCGCTGCGCGCCGGTGTCCGGCTGGGCACTCTCGCCGTCGGCAAGGTCGGCCCCCAACCCTGATCCCCCGGGGACGTGTCGACATATTCCCGCAAGTGGGCTAGCCGTCGATGACGCGGTGGTTGTCGTTCTCGATCAAGGTGGGCTCGCGCCGGAAGCGGTTGACCGCCTCGGCCTTCCGGGGAGGCCGGTCGTTGGCGATGAGCACCGCCATCCACGGCAGCGGCACGGAGATCGCCACGAAGGCGAGCGCCAGCCACCAGGTGTCGTGGAAGATCCCGGCCAGGATCAGGCAAGGGATCCGGATCCCCATCATCAGCATGTACTTGCGCTTGCGCGCGGCGAACTGCTCGTCGTACGACGGCTCGGCTGCGGTGATCAGCACCGGGGCCGCGTCGTGCGGTTCCGAGCTATTGGCGGGCGTATGCACGACACCACCTCCGCTCACCATGCTCCCACTTTCCGGGTTCATGCGACGGCCGGGGCGGAGAGTTTCTGCAGCGCGCCGACGACCAGCGTTTCGACGCCGGTCCGCAGCGTGGGGTGGATGACCGGCGCGAACAGCGGCGAATGGTTGGACGGAATGTCCTGTTCGAACCGCCCGGCGCCGATGGCCGTTAGCACGGCCTGCGCGTCCACCCCGCCGACCAGCCAGAACACCGACGGCACGCCGGCGGACTTGCCGAACTCGCTGAAGTCCTCGCTGCCGGTGACCAGCGGCGCTTCCATCGAGCGGTCGGCACCGAAGTACTCGCTGAACGCCTCGGTCAGTTCGGCCGACACGACGTCGTCGTTGGACGTGACGCCGAAGCTGCCGACGGACGTGATCTCCGGCGGCTTCGGCGAGCCCGCGGTGGCCGCTTCGCCGTGCACGATCCGCTCGACCGCGGCGAGCACCTTCGTCCGGACCTGCTCGTCGAAGGTGCGGACGTTGACCTCCAGCGTCGCGTGGTCGGCGATGACGTTGTTCACCGTGCCCACGTGCACCGTCGAAACGGTGACGACGGCGGACTCGGTGGCCGAGATCTCGCGGGACACGATCGTCTGCAGCCGCAGGATGACGTGCGCGGCGAGCACCGCGGGATCCACCGTGGTCTCCGGGCGTGAACTGTGGCCACCGCGGCCGTGCAGCACGATCCGCAGCACGTCGGTTGCGGCCATGATGACGCCCGGCCTCGTCAGCACCCAGCCCGCCGGGCCGGGGACGAGATGCTGGCCGAGCACGACGTCGGGCACGCCGCCGTACCCGAACACGCCGTCGCGGACCATTCCCAACGCGCCGTCGCCGACCTCCTCGGCCGGCTGGAACACCGCGAGCAGCGTTCCGGACCACTCGTCTCGTGCCTGCGCGAGGACATCGGCCGCGCCGGAGAGCCAGGTGGCGTGCATGTCGTGTCCGCACGCGTGCATCACCGGGACTTCCTTGCCTTCGGCGTCGACGCCCTTTGCGGTGCTCGCGTACTCGAGCCCGGTCTTTTCCTCGACCGGCAGCGCGTCGATGTCCGCGCGCAGCATCACCGTCGGGCCGGGGCCGTTGCGCAGCACGCCGAGGACGCCGGTCCGCCCGATGCCTGTGTGCACCTCGTAACCGCTCACTTCCAGGCGCCGCGCGAGTTCCCCCGCGGTCCTGGTCTCCGCGAAGGCCAACTCGGGATTGCGGTGCAGATCCACGTACAAGGCTTCGAGGTCGGGCAGTTTGGCTTCGAGGGGAGCGAGTACACGGCCCCGATGGTCGGCGGTCACATGGTCGGCGGTCACGGCTTCATCTGATCACAGGTCCTCGGCGTCGAGCCCGAGGTCCCGCCGCATCTCCGCGCGCAGGGCGCGGTATTCGCTCTGACCGGTGTCCCAGAGCTCGCGGGTATTCCCGCTGTGGTCGTCCTGGACCGGGACGTTGGCGAGCAGCAACCTGGACAGGCTCAGCCGGGGCAGGAGCGAGTTCCGCAACATGACCCGGATCCGCTCCGGGGCCTGCAGGTTGACCACGCCGAGGTTGTTGCGCAGCGTCGCGGTGTGCTGACGGAGTTCCGTGATGAGGTGCTCACCCAGCTCGCCGGGCGCCTGCCGGGCTTCGTACAGGACGACGTCGAGCGATTCGACCGCGCCGATGAGCTGGGCGTACCCGGCCGCGCGTTCCTCGTGGCGGCGGTTGTCCCGCTCGCGGACGAGTTCGCGGCGCCACCGGCGGTCCTCACGCCGCCCGGCGATCAGCTGCCCGGAGATGACCCCGGCGAACCCCAGCACACCCACCATTATCGGCACCCACAGCGGTACTTGACCCGAAGACATCGGGTCAACATAGCGAGCGGCCCCGGGCGCGTTCCGCCGTCGTGGCAGCATTACCCACCGTGAGCACCGACCTTCCCGAATTCTCCGCCGGAACCTGCGCCCGCCTGCGTGAGGCACTGCTGCGCACCGGATACAGCCCGGACGGCGTGCTGGACACGCTCGGTGGCGCCGCGAACGCCGCCCTCGGCCGGGGTGAGCCCGAACTCGCCGACCGGGCCAGCCGCGACGCCGGCGAGCTCGGCACACTGATCCGGCTGTTCCTGCTGGGCGAGGCCGAACCGGCCGACGCAGTCGCCGCCGCGCTGGCGCCGCTGTCCGTCGAGGACGCACTGGCCGCCGGGCTCCTGAAGGGAAGCGGCGAACGGCTGCGCGCCGGGCTGGACCTGCGCCCGCACGGGGACGACGAAGGCAGCTGGTGGGTGCTGTCGGATCTCGACGCCGAACTGCTCGGGCACCCCGTCGGAGAGGACCACGTCCTCGGTGTCGGGCACGCGTCGCTGAACCTGATCAGGGCGACCACCCGGCGCAAGGTGGGCTCGGTGCTGGACCTGGGGACCGGCAACGGCGTGCAGGCGCTGCACGCGACCCGGCACGCGGACCGCGTCACCGCGACGGACCTCTCCGCCCGGGCGCTCGCGCTGGCCGCGGCCACCTTCCGGCTCAACGAGCTCGACGTCGAGCTGCTCCAAGGCGAGTGGTTCGCGCCGGTCGCGCGGCGCCGGTTCGACCAGATCGTGTGCAACCCGCCGTTCGTCGTCGGGCCGCCGCGAGTCGACTACACCTACCGCGACTCCGGGCTGGCCGGTGACGACGCCAGCGCGCTCGTGGTGCGGCAGCTGCCGGGCTTCCTGAACGACGGCGGTGTCGGCCAGCTGCTCGCGTCCTGGCTGCACATCGACGGTGAGGACTGGGCTGATCGGGTGGCCCGCTGGCTGCCCGCGGAAACCGACGCGTGGTTCGTCCAGCGCGACATCGCCGATCCTGGTCTCTATGTCGGCACCTGGCTGCGGGACGCCGGGATCGACCCGCGCTCGCCGGAGGGGCGCGCGAAGTCCGGGGCCTGGCTGGACTGGTTCGACGAGAACAAGGTCGACGGCATCGGCTTCGGGTTCGTGACACTGCGCCGCGCCGGTGGCAAGACGCCGACAGTCGTGTGTGAAGACCTCCGGCAGGCCTACGACGACCCGCTGGGCGCAGAGGCGGCAGGCTGGCTGGATCGGGTGTCGTGGTTGCGGGAAAGCGGCAATTCTCTACCGGATGTCCGGTTCCAGGTGCCGCCGACGGTGTTGCTGGAGAGCGTCGCCGAGCCGGGCGAGGAAGGCTGGCGAACCACCATCCGCCGGCTGCACCGCACCGACGGGCCAGGCTGGCAGCACGAAGTCGACGAGCTGGCGTCGCGGCTGCTGGCGGGCTGTCAGGGCGCGTTGCCGCTGGAAGATCTGATCGAGCTGCTGGCGGCGGCACAGGGCCTGTCCGCGGAGGAACTGACGGCGGCGGCGCTTCCCGTGGTGCGTGAGCTGGTCCGGCACGGCATGCTCGTGCCGGCGCGGCCGTGAGGGCCGTCGCCGCCAGGGTCACCGAGGCGAGCGTGAGCGTCGGCGACGAGGTCGTCGGCGCGCTCGCCGAACCCGGCCTGCTGGTGCTGCTGGGAATCCATGTGGACGACGACCTCGCGAAGGCGTCGGCAATGGCCCGCAAACTGCACGAACTCCGCATCCTCCCCGGGGAGGAGTCGTGCGCTACGGCGAACGCGCCACTGCTCGTCGTGAGCCAGTTCACTCTTTACGGAGACACGCGCAAAGGACGCCGTCCGTCGTGGAATGGCGCCGCCCGGCCGGAGGTCGCTGAGCCGCTCGTCACAGCCGTAGTCGCCGGGTTACGGAGCAGGGGCGCAACAGTGGAGACCGGACGATTCGGCGCGATCATGGCGGTACGCAGTGTGAATGACGGACCGTTCACTCTTTTGGTCGAGGTCTGATTTTATTCCCGCTACGCCATGAAAATCTTTCAGTCGCGCCAAAGATTTTCTCAGCCAAAGCTCAGCTTTGGTAGAGCAACCATTGCCCGGTCAGGACCGTCTTTTCTGGTGTAAGACCCGGGGAACGAAATCGCAAACCGGGGCGTTGGACCAAGTATCCAGCCAGCAAGCTGGACCCGCGTCACCGAGTTCCACAGGCTCGGTGCGGCGGGGCCAAGCGATCAGGCATGACGCAGCGCGGCGTGATGAGTCAAGCACGGTGATGAATCAACCAGCACCGCGTCAGCCCGTGACCGGGGAGGAACAATGTCAGTCCAGACTCTCGAACGCGAGGCCCGGGGAATTCGGCAGCGCACCATTCCTACACAGTCTACAGAAGAATCGGACGGTCCGGTTCTCCTCGGCGACGCCGACCTCGACGCGCAAAGCCCGGCCGCCGATCTGGTGCGGGTCTACCTCAACGGAATCGGCAAGACGGCGCTGCTCACCGCGGCCGATGAAGTCGAGCTCGCCAAGCGCATCGAAGCCGGCGTGTTCGCCCAGCACGTGCTCGACACCGCCGAGAAGCTGACGCCGAAGCGTCGCTCCGAAATGTCCGCACTCGTCCGTGACGGGCACGTCGCCAAGAACCACCTGCTCGAGGCCAATCTGCGTCTCGTGGTGTCGCTGGCGAAGCGCTACACGGGCCGCGGTATGCCCCTGCTCGACCTGATCCAGGAGGGGAACCTGGGTCTGATCCGCGCGGTGGAGAAGTTCGACTATTCCAAGGGGTTCAAGTTCTCGACCTACGCCACGTGGTGGATCCGGCAGGCCATCACCAGGGGGATGGCCGACCAGGGCCGCACCATCCGGCTGCCGGTGCACCTCGTGGAGCAGGTCAACAAGCTGGCTCGCATCAAGCGTGACCTGCACCAGCAGCTCGGCCGCGAGGCCACCCACGACGAACTGGCCGCTGAATCCGGCATCCCGGCGGAGAAGATCTCCAGCCTGCTCGACCACGCGCGTGACCCGGTAAGCCTGGACATGCCCGTCGGCACCGAAGAAGACGCCCCGCTGGGCGACTTCATCGAGGACTCCGAAGCGACCGATGCCGAAAGCGCGGTGATCTCCGGGCTCCTGCAGGACGATCTCCGTCGGGTCCTTTCGACGCTGGACGACCGTGAGCAGTACGTCATCCGGCTGCGCTACGGCCTGGACGACGGCCAGCCGCGCACGCTCGACCAGATCGGCAAGCACTTCGGGCTGTCCCGCGAGCGTGTCCGCCAGATCGAGCGCGAGGTCATGTCGAAGCTCCGCCAGGGCGAGCGCGCGGATCGACTCCGGGCGTACGCCAGTTAACATTTGCTCACGGTAAGGAACACCCGTTCGGCGGCGTTGACTTATGACCTGGGTCACGAGACGGTCGAGAGTGACAAAAAGCGGTTCTCGAGCGTAAGCCAGGCATGAGCTTCGCGGTTGGGTGTTCGCACCTGGACCGCTTTCCCCGGAAGGTCGGGTCCGTCGGGGTGGACCCGGCCTTCCGACTACTTGGGGCCTGAAACACACACGCGCATCCCGGGCGCCCTGCGCGCCTCAGCAGCAGCAGCGGGTACGGTCGGTGGACGCAAATCGCGTGCAAAAGGAGCCCGCGCAGTGCCTGATACCACCAAGTTCCACCACACCGAAGTCCTTCCGATCGGCAAGGACACCCACACCGAGTACCGGCTGGTCAGCTCGGACGGCGTCCGCGTCGTCGAAGCGGCCGGGCGCAGGTTCCTGGAGGTCGAGCCCGAAGCGCTGACCCTGCTGGCCCGCACAGCGATCTCCGATATCCAGCACCTGTTGCGCACGTCACATCTCGCGCAGCTGCGCGCGATCGTGGACGACCCGGAGGCCAGCGGCAACGACAGGTTCGTCGCCATGGACCTACTCCGCAACGCCGCCATCGCGGCCGGCGGCGTGCTCCCCATGTGCCAGGACACCGGCACGGCAATCGTCGTCGGCAAGCGCAGCGAAGGCGTGCTGACGGGCGGCGACGACGAGCGCGCGCTGTCACAGGGCATCTTCGACGCGTACCAGCAGCTGAACCTGCGGTATTCGCAGATGGCGCCGCTGAACTTCTGGGACGAGCGCAACACCGGCACGAACCTGCCGGCGCAGATCGAGCTCTACCACAAAGACGGCGAAGGCGACCCGAGCTACGAATTCCTCTTCATGGCGAAGGGCGGCGGCTCCGCGAACAAGACTTTCCTTTATCAGGAAACGAAAGCCGTCCTGAACCCGAAGCGGCTCGCGCGGTTCCTCGACGAGAAGCTACGCAGCCTCGGCACCGCCGCCTGCCCGCCGTACCACCTGGCGATCGTCGTCGGCGGCACGTCGGCCGAGTACAACCTGAAGGTCGCGAAGCTCGCGTCGGCGCGCTATCTGGACGACCTGCCGCAGGAGGGATCCGAGCTGGGCCACGGTTTCCGTGACGTGGATCTCGAAGGGCAGGTGCTCGAGATGACCCGGCAGTTCGGCATCGGCGCGCAGTTCGGCGGCAAGTACTTCTGCCACGACGTGCGCGTGATCCGCCTGCCGAGGCACGGCGCGTCCTGCCCGGTCGGCATCGCGGTGTCGTGCTCGGCGGACAGGCAGGCGAAGGCGAAGATCACCGCCGACGGCGTGTTCATCGAGCAGCTCGAAAACGACCCTGCGCGGTTCCTGCCGGAGGTGACCGAGGACGAGCTGACCGACGAGGTCGTCACGGTCGATCTCGGCAGGCCGATGGCGGAGATCCGCGCGCAGCTGTCGTCGTTGCCGATGAAGACGCGACTGTCGCTGACGGGCACGCTCGTCGTCGCACGGGACATCGCGCACGCGAAGATCGCCGAGCGGCTCGACGCGGGCGAGGAAATGCCGCAGTACCTGAAGGATCACCCGGTGTACTACGCCGGTCCGGCGAAGACGCCCGAGGGCTACGCGTCGGGCTCGTTCGGGCCGACCACGGCCGGGCGGATGGACTCCTACGTCGAGCAGTTCCAGGCCGCCGGCGGCTCCTTGGTCATGCTGGCCAAGGGAAACCGGTCGAAGAAGGTCACCGAGTCGTGCAAAACGCACGGCGGCTTCTACCTGGGCTCCATCGGCGGGCCGGCCGCACGGCTGGCGCAGGACTGCATCAAGAAGGTCGACGTGCTCGAGTACGCCGAACTCGGTATGGAAGCCGTGTGGAAGATCGAGGTCGAAGACTTCCCCGCCTTCATCGTCATCGACGACAAGGGCAACGACTTCTTCGCCGCCACTTCGGAACCCGTCCTGCAAATCTCCTTCCGCAGCTAGCGCGCTGGGGGCACTTTCGCGAGAAAGTGCCCCCAGGCCGCCGCGGTGAAGGTGAGCATGCCGGTGGTGCGGCTCTTGGTGTCCCGCACGGCTACCGCCATCGAAGCTACGGCGACCTCCACACAGTCGCCGGTGCCTGTGGCGTCGCTGTAACTGCTCTTACGCCAAGCCGGTTCGGGACGAGTCATCGCGGGTGGTCTCCACTCGTTCGTGTTCGCTTGCCAGGCTGGCAAGCCACTCACGAGATTGTCCCCCATTCAGGGCACGAGCCGCGACCTTGTCGAGAAGCTCCTCATACATCTTGATGTCCCGTTCCTCTTCCAGGAACAGGCTTGCGGCGTGACTCTCGGCGTAGGCGACCGGCCGGTCCGCCTCAAAGCGCATCAACCGGAACGATCCTCCGAACACGCCAACCGGAGTTTGGGAAGCTGGAATGATCCGCACTTCGCACTTCGGCGCGGAAGTGACCAGGAGCAGATGCAGGAACTGCTCATACATGAGTTCAGAGTCGCCGATCACAGACACCAAAGCCTGCTCATGCACGAAGAAAACCATCTCAGGCGGCCATCGCCGATTGAAGATGCTGTGCCGAGCCAGCCTGGCATTGACCAGCAGCTCGAAATTCCGGCCGGGCTTGCAGCCACCCCAGCGCAGTAGCTCCCGAACATAAGCCTCGGTTTGTAGCAGGCCAGGGATGACAGTTGGTTCGAAAGCAAGAATCGTCTCGGCGGTGGTTTCGAGCATCACCAGAGAACGCAAGCGGTCGGGTAGCCGTTCTCCATGAAGTTGCGATCGGTAGTCGGAGTCGGTGGAGCGGGCCAACTGCATGAGCCGCTCCAGTTCCTCCGGCGGCGCCCCACACCTCGCCAGAAATATCGCGACATCAACTTCGGAAACCTCACGCTTCCCGGTCTCCAGCCGCGAAATCTTCGGCGCGGGCCAGCCCAGCATCCTCGCCAAGCTGTGCCCACTCAGCTTCGCCTTCTCCCGCACCCGTCTGAGTTCGCCGCCCAATTCCCGCGAACGCACCGTGGATTCCTCAATCGCCATCCGTCAACGCTAAAACCCCCACCCCACGATGCCGCCCCACAACACCCGCAAACCACCTCAACGGATGCCCCGATCCAACCCCGCACCAAAGTCTCTGAAGGCAACCATGAGGGACTCTGACTCCCTCGCATGGGGACGCCATCGAAGTGGCCTTCAGAGACTTCCCAGCCCGCCCGCGCCCTCAGCCGGGGAACATTTCGGTCAGGCGGGCGAGGGTTCGGTCGATGCCCTGCTTGTTCTTGCGCGGAAAAGGGCTGAGCCCGATCAGTAACGGCGATTTCGCCGTGGACCAGTCGAAGGTCTCGGTGATCTTCGTTCTCCCGCCTTCGACGGGCACGAGCGCCCAGCGCCAGCGGTGGCCGTTGAAGTGCCGCCAGGCGATGAGCCTGTCCTCTTCGAACTCCACAACGGTGTTCTCGATCTTGTAGGACGCGCCGATCTTCATGTCCATGCCGAACTTCGAGCCGAGTTCGAGCCGCTGCGGGCTCCCCTCGCGGGCTGCCTTCACCGTGCCCGAACCGTCGATCAGCGGATGCTTCGAAGGATCGGCCAGGAGCTCGAAGATCTGCTCTGGCGGAGCGGCCACCGTCGCGGTGCCCGATACCTGACGTTTTGCCATGCGGCCAGCGTAAGGTGTCCGCCCCGCCGCTACCGGTTGAATGGCTACCGGTTGCGCGGTTCCTTGTTCAGCACCACGGTCCGGTCGCCGAGCGGGGCGAGCAGCTTCACGGCCACCACCGGGTAACGAATGTCCATTGTGCACATCTGCCCTGGTGCGCCGGGGTCCTCCGTGAGGGTGATGATCACTCGCTCGGCGCTCTGTTCCACCGGCGTCGCGACGGCTCGGCCGCAGCCGCCTTCCTCGGCTTTGACGTAGACGACGTCAGGGTTCCGCCCGCGATAGACCTCATGCGGGTATCCCGAGGGCAGGCCCTTGGCGTCCACTTGCGCGGCCGGGAGCGCGGTACTGCCCTCCGGTGGCATCTGTGGCGGGCGTCCCGGCACCGCTGTCTGGCCCGCGCCCGGTTCCGCTTGCGGCGCACCGGTTTCCAGCCCGCCCCCACCCGGGGTGACAGACTGCGGGCTGCCACAGGCCGCCATCGCGACCAGCAGGGCTCCCGCACTGACGATCTTCGCTGTGGTCCTCATGGGCCGCCTCCTAACGGGTCTCGATGGTCAGCACCACGGTCCGCGCGGCCAGCGGCGCGTCGAGCGTCGCCGAAACCACCGGGGTCCGGATGTCCATCGTGCATATCTGGTTGGTCTGGGCCGTTGTCTCCGTGAGGTTGACGACCACCCGCTGTGAGGTCTGCTCGACCGGTGCCGCGCTCACTCGCCCGCAGCCACCCTCCTGCGCCCTGATCGAGAGCACCGTGCCGCCGTTGCTGGTGGTGACGTCCCGCGGGTAGTCCGCGGGCAACGCCGACGAGTCGATCTGCCCCGCGGGTACCTCGGTGGTGCCTTCGGGCACGACCTGCTTCGGCCGTCCCGGCGTGGGCGTGGCGATGTCGCTCGGTGGCGCGACGCCGGCGCTGGCCGACGGCTCCGGCTGCCCGGCGGGCTGCGCGGTGGGCGATCCTTGACCGGCGCAGGCCGTCGCCGCGAACAGGACGAGACCCGCACCCACGAACTTCGCTATGCACCTCATACAGACCAAGACGGACCGTACCCCTCCCCGGGTTGCACGCTCTTGACACTTCCCTGGCCGAGGCGAACGATATCGGCTATCGATATGGATGTGGTTCGCGAGTTTCAGCAGGGCGCTGTCCGGTTGCATGTGCTGCACCATGCGGCCGATGGCGAGGTGCACGGCGCCTGGATGAGCGAAGAGCTGGAAAGGCACGGTCACAGAATCTCCCCTGGCACGCTATATCCCCTGCTGCATCGCATGCAGACGGCCGGATTGCTGATCTCCCGGCAGGTCGTGGTCGATGGGCACGCCCGGCGCGTGTACCGCGCCACGAAGAAAGGCCGTGACTCGCTGATCGAGTGTCGCGCGGTGTTGCTGGGACTGTCGAACGAACTGCTTCCGCGAGGATTCCGGGTGCGACGGATCACCCCGTGACTCAGCTGACCCGGCGCCTGGGCACCACCGACGCCGTGGTGATCGGGCTGGGTTCGATGATCGGCGCCGGGGTCTTCGTCGCATTCGCGCCCGCCGCCCGCGCCGCCGGTTCCGGGTTGCTCGTCGGCCTCGCCGTGGCGGCGTTGATCGCCTACTGCAACGCGACTTCCTCCGCCCGGCTCGCCGCGCTATACCCCGCTTCCGGCGGAACCTACGTCTACGGACGCGAGCGGCTCGGCGAGTTTTGGGGATACCTGGCGGGTTGGGGCTTCGTCGTCGGGAAGACGGCGAGCTGTGCGGCGATGGCGCTCACCGTTGTCACTTATGCCGCACCGAATCTCGGGCAGCCGTGGCGGAGCGGGTTCGCAGTGCTGGTGGTGGTCGCGTTGACCGCTATCAACTACCGCGGCGTACAGAAATCGGCGTGGGCGACACGGATCATCGTCACGATCACGTTGCTGGTGCTGGCTTTGTCGGTCGCGGCGATGGTGCTCGCCGGGCATGCGCGCACCGGGACGGTCGCGGTGCCCACGAGTGTGGGCGGGATCCTGGAAGCCGCCGGGCTGCTGTTCTTCGCATTCGCCGGGTATGCACGGATAGCCACGCTCGGCGAAGAGGTCCGGGATCCGGCACGCACGATCCCGCGAGCGATTCCGATCGCGCTGGGCATCGTGCTGGTCGTCTACGCGACGCTCGCTGTGGTCCTCTTGCTGCAACTGGGGCCCGTCGGCCTCGGAGCCAGTCCGGACCCGATCGCGCGGGGTGTCTCGGAAACGTCGTGGTCGTGGCTCATGCCGGTGGTGCGGGCCGGCGCCGCGGTGGCGGCTCTCGGTTCGCTGCTCGCGCTGGTACTGGGCGTCTCCCGGACGACGTTCGCGATGGCCAGGGACGGTCATCTGCCACGGGCCCTGGCCGCGGTACATCCCCGGTTCGGTGTTCCGCACCGCGCGGAGCTCGCTGTCGGCGTGGTGGTGGCGGTGCTCGTGAGCGTGGTCGACCTGCGGAGCGCGATCGGATTCTCGTCGTTCGCCGTACTCGCGTACTACGCCGTCGCGAACGCCAGTGCGTTAACACTGCGTTACCGGCGTCTGATTCCGGCCACAGGACTGGCCGGCTGCCTGATTCTGGGCTTCAGCCTGCCGACGACGTCCGTCATCTCCGGGAGTGCGGTGATCGCCGTCGGCGCGCTCGTGTGGGTAATTCGGCACTCAAAACGCGGTTAGCTGATCACCCACACGTCGCAATGACCGTGAAATGCCCGAAAGATGCGCAGAAAGTCGGTATCCGCGATGGGCGTGTCTCTGCTGTAGTCATCTGACCACCGTAAGCGCCCAGTTTCCACTGTGGACACCGGAAGGAATAATCCGTTGAGCACTAAGCAATGGTTCACCCTGCTCAAAAACACCGCCATCGCGGGGATCTGCGCCGTGGCCGTGATCGCCGTGGCCACCCCCGCGTCCGCCTCCGAATCCGCTGTACCGCCGTCAACGAACGTCGTGGGCGGCACCAGAGCCGCGCAGGGTGAGTTCCCTTGGATGGTGCGTTTGTCCATGGGCTGCGGTGGTGCCCTGTACACCAGCCAGATCGTGCTGACCGCCGCCCACTGTGTCACGCGCACGGGTGCGAATACGACGATCACCGCCACCCTCGGCAATGTCGACCTGCAGAGCACCAGCACGATCAAGGTGAAGTCCACCTACGTCTACCGCTCGCCGACGTACCCGACGAGCACCGGTGGCGACTGGGCGCTGATCAAGCTCGCCTCGCCGGTGACCACGCTCGCGAAGCTGCCGATCGCCACCACCACGGCGTACAACAGCGGCACGTTCGACATCGCCGGCTGGGGCTCCGCGACCGAAGGCGGCGCACAGCAGCGCTACCTGCTCAAGGCGAAGGTGCCGTTCGTCAGTGACTCTGCCTGCGCCGGGGCCGGCGGGACCTACGCCGACCTCATCCCGAGCGCGGAAATCTGCGCCGGGGTGATGGCGACCGGGGGCATCGACACCTGCCAGGGTGACTCCGGTGGCCCGATGTTCCGCCGCGACGCCAGCAATGCCTGGATCCAGGTCGGCATCGTCAGCTGGGGCGAAGGTTGCGCCAGGGCCGGCAAGCCCGGTGTCTACACCGAGGTGAGCACCTTCGCTTCGAAGATCGCCGCCGCCGCGGCAACGCTGTAGCCTCCGCAAGCTCCGGGCTCGTGAGTGTTTCGCGGGATTCTAACCCCGCGAAACACTCACGAGCCACGCACCCAAGCCGCACTTGCCCTTCGGAGGCAGGTCACCTTGCCCTTCGGAGGCAGGTCACCTTGCCCTTCGGAGGCAGGTCACCGCTTCTTCGTAACCACTCACCAGTTCGGCGACGATGTCGGCCACCGGGCGGACACGGTCCATCCGGCCGACGATCTGGCCCACCGGCATCGACACCACCGACGGATCCTTCGCGAGGTGGATTCTGTTGTGCGCGTGGGAAACAAGCAGGTTCTGCAACGGCATCGGCAGCGGTTCGGGGGCATCTGGCGCGGACCAGGCTTCGGTCCACCGGGTTTTGAGCAGCCGCGCGGGTTTGCCGGTGTAGATCCGGGTGCGGACCGTGTCCGAGGAACCGGCTTTCACCAGCGCCTCCTGCATCGCGCCGGAGTCGCCCATGGTCTGCAGGTACTCCTCGGTGGCCAGCCAGAACGAGCCCATCCAGACGCCTACGGCACCCAGCGCGAGCGCGGCCGCGATCTGCCGCCCGGAACCGATTCCCCCGGCGGCGAGCACCGGAACCCGGTCGCCCACGGCGTCGGCGATCTCCGGGATCAGCACCATCGAGGCGATCTCGCCGGTGTGTCCACCTGCCTCATATCCTTGTGCCACAACGATATCGACACCGTTCTCGACGTGCCGCACCGCGTGCTCCGCTTTGCCCGCGAGCGCGGCGACCGGCACGCCCTTCGCGTGCACCTGCTCGATGACGTCGACCGGCGGAGAGCCCAGCGCGTTCGCGATCAGCTTGATCGGGTGCTTGAGCGCGACCTCGACATGGGACCGGGCGACGGAATGCAGCCAGCCAAGCACCCCCGCGCGTTCGTCCACGTCCGCAGGCAATTCCGGCACAGCGAGCTGCTGGAGGGTTCTCTCCACAAAGGACCGATGCGCCTCGGGAATCAGTTTCGCGAGGTCCATTGAAGTGCCCTCGGCAGGGATCTTCGCCGGCATCACGATGTCGACGCCGTACGGCTTGCCGCCGGTGTTCTCGTCCATCCAGCAGAGGACTTTCTCCAACTCCTCGGCGTCGTTGAACCGGACACAGCCCAGCACGCCGAGGCCACCGGCCTTGCTGATCGCCGCCGCGACATGCTCGGACGGGGTGAACCCGACTATCGGGAGTTCGATGCCGAGCGTGTCACACAGAGAGGTCCGCACAGCCGTCCCTTCCTAACCGAACGCGGGATCGTTGTCCCGGGCGTACTCCAGTGCCCAGGTGTAGTTCGGTTTTCCGCTCGGCAACCGGCCGATTTCGTCGGCCAGCCAAAGGGTTCTCGGCACCTTGTATCCGGCGATCTCGGTGCGGACGTGAGCGTCGATGCCCGCGAAGTCCGGGATATGCCCTGACCTCGTCTGGATCACGGCGGCGACCCGGTGGCCGAGCCGGTCATCCGGGACGCCGATGACGAGAGCGTCGAAGACCTCCGGATGCGCTTTGAGGGCGCCTTCGACCTCTTCGGGGAAGACCTTTTCACCGCCGGTGTTGACACACTGCGAGCCGCGGCCGAGCAGGGTGACGGTCCCGTCTTCCTCGTACCGCGCGTAGTCACCGGGTACGACATAACGCACACCGTCGAGGTCGACGAACAGCTTTTCGCTCTTTCCCGGGTCCTTGTAATAGCCGAGCGGGACATGTCCCTTGCGGGCGATCTTGCCGACCGCGCCAGTGCCTTTCGGGACCAGGTTGCCTTCGTCGTCGAGCAGCACGACGTGACTGTCGACGTTCACCCGCGGGCCCGCCGAATAGTCGACATCCTTGTTCACCATGCCCATGCCGGTGAAGCCGCTTTCCGAGGCGCCGATCGCGTCGGTGATCACGAGATTCGGCAACTGCTTCAGGAATTCTTGTTTGACACTTTGGGAGAACAACGCGGCATGACTGGAAAGTGCGACGAGTGAGGACGCGTCGTAGCCGCCTTCGGCGTAGGCCTCGATCAGCGGTCGTGCCATCGCGTCCCCGACGATGGTGAGCACCTGGACTTTGTGCTCCTGTACGGCTTTCCACACCTCGTGGGCGTCGAAATGGGGCACGAACACCACCGGGCTGCCGGTGAACAACGCGCCGAACGCCGCCCACTGCGCGGCGCCGTGAATGAGCGGCGCGGCCGGGAGCCGGACCAGCGCACCCGCTTTTCCCTGCTCGGACTGGGCCCATTCGTCCTGGACGTACTCGCCGGTGACGAAGTTGATGCCGCCGCCGAGGGCACGCCAGATGTCCTCGTGCCGCCACAGCACGCCTTTGGGATAGCCCGTGGTGCCGCCGGTGTAGAGGATGTAGAGGTCGTCCGCGCTGCGCTCACCGAAGTCGCGCTCGGGTGAGCTTTCCGCCAGCGCGGTCTCGTAGCTGACTCCGCCGTAGCGTGAGTAGTCCGCGTCGCTGCCGTCTTCCACGACGACAACGTGTTTCAGTTTCGGGATGTCCGGCAGGACGTCGGCGACTTTGTCGGCGTATTGCCGCTCGTGCACCAGTGCGACGAGGTCGGAGTTGCCGAACAAATACCGCAGTTCTCCTTGCACGTAACGATAGTTGACGTTGACCGCGATCGCGCGCAGCTTGTATGCGGCGAACATCGCTTCCAGCGTCTCGATGGAATTCTGTGAGTAGACACCGATATGCGAGCCGGGTTCCACTCCGTGTGCCGCCAGATGGTGTGCCAGCCGGTTGGCCCGCATCTCCAGTTCGGCGAAGGTGACCTGCCGGTCGCCGCAGATGACCGCGGTGCGATCCGGCACGGCGTCGACGGCGTGCTCGATGAGATCCGCGAGGTTGAGTGCCACTCAGTCAAAGTAGAACATGTTATCGTTCTGGGCAATGGCAGTGACCGGAAGGGATGCGGCATGACCGAACCGCACGCTTTGGTGGACAAGCGCGGGCACACCCTCGTCGTCACCATGAACCGGCCGTCCGTGCGCAACGCGCTGACCGGCGAGATGATGGCGATCATGGTCGGCGCCTGGGATCAGGTCGACCAGGACCCGGAGATCCGGGCGTGTGTGCTCACCGGTGCCGGCGGCGCGTTCTGCGCGGGTGCGGACCTCAAGTCGATGGCCCGCAACTCCCCCGGCGACGCCTACGAGCGCGGTGCCTTCGACCCCGCGCGGATCGAGGGACTGCTCAAAGGGCGGCGGCTGACCAAGCCCTTGATCGCGGCGGTGGAAGGCGCGGCGATCGCGGGCGGGACGGAAATCCTGCAGGCAACCGACATCCGGGTGGCGGGCGAGAGCGCGAAATTCGGCGTGGCCGAGGCGCGATGGGGCCTGTTCCCGATGGGCGGGTCCGCGGTCCGGTTGCCGCGTCAGATTCCGTACACGGTGGCAGCCGATCTTCTGCTGACCGGACGGCACATCACCGCCAACGAAGCGAAGGAGTTCGGCTTGATCGGTCATGTCGTACCGGACGGCACCGCGTTGGATCGCGCGCTGGAGATCGCCGAGACGATCGCCGCCAACGGTCCCCTTGCCGTGCAAGCGATCCTGCGCACCATCCGTGACACCGAGGGCATGCCCGAATCCGAAGCGTTCAAACTCGAAGCCCAGTGCGGCATCAAGGTGTTCCAGAGCGAGGACGCGAAGGAAGGCCCCCGCGCCTTCGCCGAAAAGCGCCCGCCCTGCTTCAAAGGCCGCTAACGGAGTTTGCGCTTGTAGAGCTTCCCGTTGGGATCCCGCGGCAGCTCGCTGAGATAGGTGATCGTCTTGGGGAGCTTGAACTTCGCGAGCCGAGTCCGGGCGTAGTCGAGGATCTCGGCGGTCAGGTCGGCACCCGGTTCGACACCGGGAGCGGGCTGGACGACGGCCTTGATCGACTCACCCCAATCCTCGTGCGGCACGCCGAACACGGCGATGTCGGCGATCTTCGGATGCATGATCAGCTCGCCTTCGATCTCCGCGGGATAGACGTTGACCCCACCGGAAATGATCAGATCGGCCTTCCGGTCGTGCAGGTACAGATAGCCGTCCTCGTCGAGATGACCGACATCGCCGAGGGTGAACAAGTCGCCGACGCGGGCTTTCTCCGTCTTTTCCTTGTCCTTGTGGTACTCGAAGGTCGCGGTGCCCATCTTCAGGTAGACGGTCCCGATCTCGCCGGTCGGGACGTCTTCACCGGCGTCGTCCAGGACGCGGACCGTCGAATTCGGCCACGGCAGGCCGACCGAACCGGGCTTGCGCAGCCAGTCCGCGCCGGTGATCGTCGTACCGCCGCCTTCGGTCGCCGCGTAGTACTCGGTGACGACCGGCCCCCACCACGCGAGCATCCGGCGCTTAACCTCCAGCGGGCAGGGCGCGGCGCCGTGGATCATGTTCCGCAGTGACGTCAGGTCGTACTTCGCGCGGACGTCCTTCGGCAGCGCGAGCAGCCGCCGGAACTGGGTCGGCACCATATGGCTGTGCGTCACCCGGTGCCGCTCGATGAGCCGCAGCATCTCCTCGGGTTCCCAGCGGTCCATCAGCACCGCGGTATGCCCGAGCTGGATCGAAATCGCCACAAAATTGAGCACCGCCGTGTGATAGAGCGGTGAGCCGCAAAGATGCACGTGGTCGTCGAACGGTGCCAGCTCGAAGATGCCGAAGAACCAGGTGGACGCGGCGGGTACCTGGTCCGGGTCGGCGCCGCTGAGCGGCCGCCGGACGCCTTTCGGCCGCCCGGTCGTGCCGGAGGTGTACAACATCGGCGAGCCCGCGGTCCGGTCCCCCGGACGGCCCTCGCCCTCCCCCGCGCCGAGCTCTTCGATTCTCCGAAAGCCGTCGACGTCGCCGACCGCGAAGCGTGCTTGCCTGCCGATACCGGCTTCGTCCGCCGCGGCCTCGGCCACCGCCGCGAACCGCTCGTCGGCGAGGAACGCCTTGGCACCGCTGTCGGAGAGGATGTAGGCGACTTCGGGGCCGACCAGGTGCCAGTTGACGACCACGATGTACAGGCCGGTCTGGATGGCCGCGAAATACGCCGCCAGCAACTCCTCGCCGTTGGGTAGCAACACCACGATCGCGTCGCCGGTCTCGAGGCCGAGACTTCTCAGGCCGAGCGCGTACGTGTTGGCTTTGGCGGCGAGTTCGGCGTAGCTGATCTCCCGCCCAGCCGGGTCCACCACGGCCACGCGGTCCGGCTGCTCGTCGGCGATCTTCCACAATCCGAGGGTGGCGATAGAAGTGGACATACCTCGAATCTAGAACGTGTTCCACTCATCGACAAGGGTTCCGGTGCATGTCTTGCCGAGATTTCGAGAACGTGTTTCACTTCAAAGGTGACCGTCGCACCGCTGTCCGCCCCGCTGAATATCGGCTTCGACTACACCAGGTCGACCGGACCCGTTCTCGGCCGGTTCGTCAACGGCCTGCGCGAACGCCGGATCGAGGGCATCCGGGGCAGTGACGGCCGTGTGCACGTGCCACCCGTCGAATACGACCCGGTGACCGCCGCGCCGCTGACCGAGTTCGTGCCCGTCGGCACCGAAGGCACCGTGCTCTCGTGGTCCTGGATGCCCGAACCGCTCGAGGGGCAACCTCTTCAGCGCCCCTTCGCGTGGGCATTGATCCGGCTGGACGGCGCCGGCACGGCGATGCTGCACGCCGTCGACGCCGAGACCGTCCACACGGGCATGCGAGTGCGGGTCAAGTGGGCCGACGAAACCGTCGGCCACATCCGGGACATCGCCTATTTCATCGCCGCCGATGCGCCTGAGGACTCGGCACCCACCCCGCCCCCTCCGCCGGTCGCCAAGCGCGCGGAGGGCGCACCGGTCAGCACGGTGATCACGCCGGTCCACCTGCACTACGAGCACTCGGTATCGCCGGAGGAGAGCCGCTACCTGCGGGCACTCGCCGAAGGCAAGCTGATCGGCCAGCGGTGCCCCGCATGCGACAAGGTCTACATCCCGCCGCGCGGCGCGTGCCCGACCGACGGCGTACCGACGACCGATGCCGTCGAACTGCCCGACACCGGCACCGTGACCACATTCTGCATCGTCAACGTGCCGTTCCTCGGACAGCGCATCAAGCCGCCGTACGTCGCCGCATACATCCTCTTGGACGGCGCGGACATCGCGTTCCTGCACCTCGTGCTCGGCTGCGACGCGGCGGACGTCCGGATGGGGCTGCGGGTACGCGCGGCATGGAAGCCCCGAGACGAGTGGCTGACGACGTTGGAGAACATCGACCATTTCGAGCCGACCGGGGAGCCGGACGCGCCGTACGAGTCGTTCGCCCACCACCTCTAGGAGTGTCAGATGGCTGACGTGGCGATCGTCGGGTTCGCCCAGGCGCCGAACGTGCGGGCGACGGAAGGCACCACCAACGGCGTCGAGATGCTGGTGCCGATCTTCTCGGACGTCTTCTCGCGGACAGGACTGTCCAAAAAGGATATCGGGTTCTGGTGTTCCGGATCCTCGGATTACCTTGCCGGTCGGGCGTTCTCGTTCATCGCGGCGATCGACGCGATCGGGGCCTTCCCACCGATCCACGAATCGCACGTCGAGATGGACGCGGCGTGGGCGTTGTACGAGGCATGGCTGAAGATCCGGATGGACGAGGTGGACACGGCGCTGGTCTACGGTTTCGGCAAGTCGTCGGCCGGGCACCTGCGCCGGGTCCTCGCACTGCAACTGGATCCATACGTGGTCGCTCCGCTGTGGCCGGATTCGGTGAGTATCGCGGGAATCCAGGCGCGACTCGGGCTCGATGCCGGACTCTGGTCCGAAAAGGATCTTGCCGAAGTGGCCGCACGCTGCCGCGGCGACGCCACGGGCAATCCGCACGCCCAATTCTCCGGCGCGGTCGACGTCGCCGAGCTCCTGGACTCGCCGTTCGTCGCCGATCCGTTGCGGGCGCACGACATCGCGCCGATCACCGACGGTGCGGCCGTGGTCGTATTGGCGTCGGCCGAACGGGCCCGCGAGCTGGTCGAGCATCCGGCGGTCATCACCGGGATCGAGCACCGGGTCGACTCCGCGGTACTGGGTGCCCGTGACCTCACGCGTTCGCCGTCGACCGAGGCGGCTGGGCACGCGATCGGCGTGGAGGGTGTGGAGATCGCCGAATTGCACGCGCCGTTCACGCACCAGGAATTGATTCTGCGCGAAGCGCTGGGTCTGGACGAACAGGTGCGGATCAATCCGTCCGGTGGCGTGCTGGTCGGCAACCCGATGTTCGCCGCCGGGCTGGCCCGCATAGGTGAAGCTGCGGGCCGAATCCTGTCCGGCGAGGTCCGCAAGACGCTGGCACACGCGACGAGCGGGCCCGCACTGCAACAGAACCTCGTGTGCGTGATGGAGGCTCGGGACTGATGGGCAAGCAACTCGCGGCGGTGCTCGGGACCGGGCAGACGCACCACAAGGCCAAGCGGCTCGACGTCTCGATGCCCGGGCTGATCCGGGAAGCGGTCGACCGGGCGATGCTGGACGCGCAGGTCGGCTGGGACGAGATCGACGCTGTCGTGCTCGGCAAGGCGCCAGACCTGTTCGAAGGTGTCATGATGCCGGAGCTCTTCCTCGCCGATTCCCTTGGTGCCACGGGGAAACCGTTGATCCGGGTGCACACCGCGGGTTCGGTCGGCGGGTCGACGGCACTGGTCGCGGCTTCGCTCGTCCAGGCGGGCGTGCACCGCCGAGTGTTGACGGTCGCGTTCGAGAAGCAGTCCGAGTCCAACGCGATGTGGGGCCTGTCGATCCTGCCGCCGTTCCAGATGCCCGTCGGCGCGGGCGCGGGTGGGTACTTCGCGCCGCATGTCCGGTCGTACATCCGTCGGTCCGGCGCACCTGGGCACATCGGGGCGATCGTGGCCGCGAAGGATCGACGCAACGGTGCCCTGAACCCGTACGCGCACCTGCGTCAAAGCGATATCACGGTCGAGTCGGTGCAGGCGTCGCAGATGCTGTGGGACCCGATCCGCTACGACGAGACGTGCCCGTCCTCGGACGGCGCCTGCGCGATGGTGCTCGGCGACGAAGCCGCCGGCGACGCCGTCCCCGGTGGTGCGGCGTGGATCCACGCGACCGCGATGCGCACCGAGCCGACCACGTTCGCCGGTCGCGACCAGGTCAACCCGCAGGCCGGTCGCGACGCCGCGGCTGCACTGTGGAAGGAAGCCGGGATCACCGATCCATTGTCCCAGGTGGACACAGCGGAGATCTACGTGCCGTTCTCGTGGTTCGAGCCGATGTGGCTGGAGAACCTGGGCTTCGCCGCGGAGGGCGAAGGCTGGAAGGTCACCGAGGCAGGTGAGACCGCGCTCGGCGGCCGTCTGCCGGTGAACCCCTCCGGCGGAGTCCTGTCGTCGAATCCGATCGGCGCATCCGGCATGCTCCGCTTTTCCGAAGCCGCCAAGCAGGTCATGGGCCGCGCGGGCGACTACCAGGTCGACGGCGCCCGCGTCGCCCTCGGCCACGCCTACGGCGGCGGCTCCCAGTACTTCTCCCTGTGGGTCGTCGGCTCCGCCAAACCCTGACGCGCTTCCGAATATGTCGACATATTCGGGGGTTCAGCACCCGGAAAGTGGCCCTTTCCACGGCGATCCGCCCCAAAAACTCCGGAATATGTCGACAACTTCCGTTAGCGAGCCTAACGGAAGTTGTCGACATATTCGGAAGTTCGGGGCTAGGCGAGGGGGACCAGGTCGGTCCAGTCTTCGTCGGGGAGGTCGGGCTCGACGGTGGTGAGCACGGTGCTGGACTCGAACTCGATCTCGCTACCCAGGGTGGACAGGAACGCGGTGTCGGCGGCGTCGCGGCCGGTGGCGATGCGGGTCATGCTCTTGCGCGGCGCCAGGTGTGTCGCGTCGAAGACGTACCAGTGGCCGTCGATCGCGGCCTCGAACACGGCGTGGAAGTCCATCGGGGACAGTCCTGGCGCGTAGACGGCGACGAACCGCGCGGGGATGTCGACAACCCGACACAACGCGACGCACAGATGCGCGAAGTCGCGGCAAACCCCTTGCCCGGCAAGCATAGTGTCGATCGCGTCGTCGTTCGGACCGCCCACGCCGACGACGTAGGCCAGTTGCTCGCCGACGTGCCGGACAATGGCGTCGACCTGTTCCCGCACGGTCGGCAGCCAGCCGAACCGTCCCATCGCGACCCCGCCCATCCGGTCGGACGGGCAGTACCGGCTCGGCCGCGTGTAGAGCACGAGTTCCGTGTCGGTGATCGGCACCGGCACCGCTGCGTTCAGCGTGCGCTCAGCCGTGTAGTGCAGTTTCACGTCACCAAGCGGCAGGTCCAGCACATGCACCAGGGTGCCGTGATCGAACTCGACGTTCGTGGAAGGCACCGGCTGCCCGACGAATTGGAGCTCGGACCGGTCCACCCCGGCGCTCTGTGCGACCGCTACCGAGAGCGCGGCCCGCCCCGGCTTGGTGACTCGAAAGGACATCTCGACGTCGATCACGGCGCGGGTCATGGCGCCATGGTCCCTTATGAGCCCCCATCAGGTGTACTTGACCTGATAATGCTTGATGCCGTTGAGCCAGCCGGACCGCAGCCGGTCGGGTGCGGAGACCTCGCTGATGTCCGGCATCGCCTGCGCGATCGCGTTGAAGATGAGGTCGATCTCCAGCCTGGCGAGGTTCGCGCCGATGCAGTAATGCGAGCCGGTGCCACCGAATCCGACGTGCGGGTTCGGGTCGCGGAGGATGTCGAAACGCTCCGGCTCGTCGAAGACCTCGGGGTCGAAGTTCGCGGAGCTGTAGAACATCCCGACCCGGTCGCCCTTGCGGATCAGCTTGCCGCCGAGCTCGGTGTCCCTGGTCGCGGTGCGCTGGAAGGCGACCACGGGGGTGGCCCAGCGGACGATCTCGTCCGGCGCGGTCTTGGGGCGCTGCTCCTGGTAGAGCTCCCACTGGTCCGGATGATCGATGAACGCTTTCATGCCGTGCGTGATGGCGTTACGCGTGGTTTCGTTGCCCGCCACGGCGAGCAGGATCACGAACAGGCCGAACTCTTCCGACGCCAGCGCTTCGCCGTCGACGTCCGCCTGCACGAGTTTGGTGACGATGTCGTCCATCGGGCAGTTGCGGCGCGCTTCTGCCATGTTCCAGGCATAGCCGACGAGCTCAGTGGAAGCTTCGAGCGGCTCGAGGTCGTACTCCGGGTCGTCGTAGGCGACCATCTGGTTGGACCAGTCGAAGATCTTGAGCCGGTCCTCCTGCGGGACACCGAGGAGTTCCGCGATGGCCTGCAAGGGAAGTTCACAAGCGACGTCGGTGACGAAGTCGCCAGAGCCCTTGTCCTTGGCGTCCGCGACAATGCGTTCGGCCCGGTCGCGCAGCGCGTCTTCCAGCTTCGCGATCGACTTCGGGGTGAAGCCCTTCGCCACGATGCGGCGGAGTTTGGTGTGCTGCGGCGGGTCCATGTTGAGCATGATCAGCCGGTTGGCGTTCAGCCGCTCGTCGGTCATGCTGTCGTCGAAGCGGATGATCGCGGTCTTCTCGCTCGACGAGAAGAGCTGGCTGTCGCGCGAGATCTCCTTGACGTCTTCGTGCCGCGTGACCACCCAGTAGCCGTCGTCCTTGAAGCCCGCGAGATTGCGGGGCTGCGGGTTCCACCAGACCGGCGCGGACCGGCGGAGTTCGGCGAACTCCGCCAGCGGCAGCCGGGTCGCATAGATGTCCGGATCAGTGAAGTCGAAACCGGCGGGGATCAGCGGCGCCACCACTAGTACCTCCTGTGTCCAAAGGCCTGGAACACGTTCTAGAGCCGATTAGAGCATACGGCGTTAACTTAAGAAAGGGTTTTCGGTGAAACCTGTTTACTTCACCGATTGAGAGAGCATAACTCCTGGTAGAACGAGTTCCTTCGGAACGAAGCCGAATGGCGGGTTGACCTCGCGATACCTTGCGCAATACCGGAACCTGTTCTAGTTTTACCGGGAGCGAAGCCGCTGGACAAAGGAGACGCACGTGGGCCGACCCGTCATCGTCGAGGCCGTGCGAACCCCCATCGGCAAGCGCAACGGCTGGTTGTCAGGCCTGCACGCCGCCGAGCTCCTCGGCGCCGCCCAGCGAGGACTCCTCGACCGCGCCGGACTGGATCCGGCCCTGGTCGAACAGGTCATCGGCGGGAACGTCACGCAGGCGGGCGAGCAGGCCGGCAACGTCACCCGGACGGCGTGGCTGCACGCCGGACTCGCACACACCGCCGGCGCCACCACGATCGACGCGCAATGCGGCTCCGCTCAGCAGGCCACCCACCTGATCGCGGGCCTGATCGCCTGCGGTGCCCTCGACATCGGCGTCGCGTGCGGGGTCGAGGCGATGAGCCGGGTCCCGCTGGGCGCCAACCGCGGCCTCGACGTCGGCTCACCCCGCCCCGCTTCCTGGTCGATCGACATGCCCAATCAGTACGGAGCCGCCGAGCGGATCGCCGTTCGCCGCGAGATCACCCGCGAGGACGTCGACCGGTTCGGCGCCGCCTCCCAAGCGAAAGCGGCCGCGGCCTGGGCAGCCGGGCACTTCGACCGCGAGGTTGTCCCGGTGAAGGCCGAGACCAAGCTGGTCGGTCGCGACCAAGGGCTGCGCGAGACCACCCTCGACGGCCTGGCCAAGCTCAAGCCCGTGATCAGCGGCGGGGTCCACACCGCGGGCACGTCGTCCCAGATCTCCGACGGCGCCGCGGCGGTACTACTGATGGACGCGGACCGCGCGCGCTCCCTCGGCCTGCGTCCCCGCGCCCGCATCGTCGCCCAGGCGCTCGTCGGCGCGGAGCCCTACTACCACCTCGACGGACCCGTTCAGGCCACCGAGCGAGTGCTCGCGCGCAGCGGGATGACCATCGGCGACCTCGATCTCTTCGAAGTCAACGAAGCTTTCGCCTCCGTCGTGCTCTCCTGGCAGCGCGTCCACCGGCCCGACGAGGACAAGGTCAACGTCAACGGCGGTGCGATCGCGCTGGGCCATCCCGTCGGCGGCACCGGGGCGCGGCTCATCGCCACGGCGCTGCACGAGCTGGAACGCCGCGGCGGAAGCACCGCGCTCGTCACCATGTGTGCCGGTGGTGCGATGGCCACCGCCACCATCATCGAACGCGTCTGATGAAGCCACGAGATGTCGACATGTTGTGATCTCTCAGTTCCTAAGAGATCACGATCCACCCCGGCGCTCTCGTGACCCCAAAGCGGCGTTGGGGGCGTTGAGTGACCCCAACGCCGCTTTGGGGTACTTCCCCGCCCGGCGGCGGAGTCAGAGCTCGGTGCGGAGGGCGGGGCCGTTACCGGGGCGGGCGAACCGGACCAGCGGCTTACCCGCCTGCCAGGTGTCGATGTACAGCGTGTCAGTGTCAACCCAGGTCAGCACGACCTCGCTCAGGTCGAGCCGGAACACGTGCGCGGGTTCGTCGTTTCCCTGCAGCGCCTTCGCTTCCACGGGATCGGTGACCTCGTGGGCCACTCCGGACACCTTCGCGTCGCCGCCGTCCTCGACGTTCGGCGAGGCGTGGATCGCGAACCGGCCGTCGCGCTGGAGATCCCGCGCCTTGACGGCGTTCAGCATCGAGCCGATCAGCAGATCCGGCCCCGAGAAGTCGACTTCACTGCCACTCACCCTGGGCGAACCGTCGCGGCGCAGGGTGGCCAGTACATGCGACTTCTTCGCGAGGAACTTCGCGCGCACCTTTGCGGCGAGGGCGGGCGCTTCGCTTTCGAACTGCTGCCAAGACGTCATCCCGGCAGTGTTGCACCGATCACCGCCAATTTTCAGGCGCCGACAGTTTCAACCACCGTAAACCGGCTCAGGGTCCGGGCCACCGTCAATCAGTCGCGCGACGACTGGTCCGAGTTCGCCTGGTTCCCAGCGCTCGCCCTTGTCCTCGACCTGACCGTGCCGCCAGCCCTGGGTCAGCGAAACCCGGCCGCCGTCGACCTCGAACATCCGGCCGGTCACCCCCGCAGCTTCCGCGCTGCCGAGCCAGACGACCAGCGGCGACACGTTCTCCGGGGCCATCGCGTCGAATCCTTCCTCGGGTGCCGCCATGTCCGCCGCGAGGGCGACCTCGGTCATCCTGGTGCGGGCGGCGGGCGCGATCGCGTTCACCGTCACGCCGTAGCGCGCGAACTCGGCCGCCGCGACCAGCGTCAGCCCGGCGATCCCGGCCTTGGCCGCCGAGTAGTTTCCTTGGCCCACACTGCCGAAAAGACCCGCACCCGAGCTTGTGTTGATCACTCGCGCGTCGGGCTTCCGTCCGGCTTTGGCCTCGGCACGCCAGTACGCCGCCGCGTGCCGCATCGGCGCGAAATGCCCCTTCAGGTGCACCCGGACGACCTCGTCCCACTCGTCTTCGCTGAGATTGACGAGCATCCTGTCGCGGAGGAACCCCGCGTTGTTGACGAGCACGTCGAGCTGTCCGAACACCTCCAGCGCCGTCTCGATCAGCCGTCCGGCAGCCGTCCAGTCTGCGATGTCGTCATTGCTGGCGACGGCCTTCCCGCCTGCCACTTCGATTTCCGCGACCACGTCCTGCGCCGGGCCGATATCGTTGACCACCACCGACGCGCCCGCACGCGCGAACGCCAGCGCGTGCGCCCGGCCGATCCCCCGGCCCGCGCCGGTGACGACGGCGACCCGGCCGGCCAAGATTCCCGTCACGATTCCTCCCGGAGAAAAGCGGGGACTTCGCCGCCACCGTGCACGGCCAGAGTCGCGCCGGTGACATAGGAAGCCAGCGGAGAAGTCAAGAACACCGCGCAGTGGCCGACCTCGTCCGGTTCGGCCAACCGTCCTAACGGGACGGTCTTGCCCACCTCATCGGCGTTGTAGTGCAGGTACGAAAGCTCGGTCCGGACCAGGCCGACGTCGAGCGCGTTGACCCGGACCTTCGGCGCCCATTCGACGGCCAGGCTCGCGGTCAGACTGTCGAGCCCGGCCTTCGCGGCACCGTAGGCCGCGGTTTTGGGGGACGGCCGGGTCCCGCTCACGCTGCTCACGTTGACGATCGCTCCACCCGAATCCTGCTGCTGCATAACGGCGTTCGCCCGCTGCGCCACGATCAGCGGAGCGAGCAGGTTCAGCTCGACGATCTTCGAATGGAGCCGCGGTGACGCCGTCGCCGCTTCGGCCGGTGGCGCACCGCCCGCGTTGTTGACCACGATGTCGAGCCGACCGTATCGCTCGACGATCGCCGCGATCAGCGCGTCGACCTGATCGGGCTCGCGGACGTCACACGCGAAGAAGTCCGCCGTGTCTTCGGGCGGCGTGCGCCCACACGTCACGACTTGAGCGCCCGCACGCCGGAAAGCTCGCGAAATACCCGCGCCCACGCCGCGCGCGCCGCCGGTGACCAGCACGACGGCGTCGTCGAGGCCAAGACTCAGTGCTGTACCGGGATCGCGCACCCTGCTAACGTACCAAGCAAGTGCTAGGTTTGTAACCCGGAAGGGCGCCGATGCCCATCACCACGCACCAACCAGAGCCCGGGATCACCGTGGTCACGATCGACGCTCCCCCGGTCAACGCCCTGTCCGTGCAGGGCTGGTTCGATCTCGCGGCCGCCGTCACCTCCGCCGGCGCCGATCCGCGAACCCATGTCGTCGTGCTGCGCGCGGAAGGCCGCGGATTCAACGCGGGCGTCGACATCAAGGAGATCCAGCACGACAAGGGCTACTCCGCGCTCATCGGCGCGAACCAGGGCTGCGCCGCCGCGTTCTCCGCCGTCTACGACTGCGCGGTGCCGGTCATCGCCGCGGTACAAGGGTTCTGCCTCGGCGGCGGTGTCGGGCTCGTCGGCAACGCGGACATCGTCGTCGCCAGTGAGGACGCGACCTTCGGCCTGCCGGAGGTCGACCGCGGGGCACTCGGCGCGGCAACGCATCTGTCCCGGCTGGTACCCCAGCACCTCATGCGCGCGCTGTACTACACGGCCGGGACGATCGACGCGAAACAGTTGCACCACCACGGTTCGGTGTACGCCGTCGTCGGGCGCGAAGAGCTCGACGAGACCGCGCTCGGCGTGGCCAGGCAGATCGCCGCGAAGGACACCCGGGTCATCCGTGCCGCGAAACAGGCGCTGAACGGCATCGACGTCCAGCCGGTGCACCGCAGCTACCGGTACGAGCAGGGCTTCACCTTCGAACTCAACCTCGCCGGGGTTTCCGACGCGGCGCGGCAAGACTTCCTGGACAGCAGGGGAGCCTGATGGACAAGCGTATGACCCCGGACGAGGTCGTCGCCGAACTCGCCGACGGGATGACGATCGGCATCGGCGGCTGGGGATCGCGGCGCAAACCCATGGCCTTGATCCGGGCGATCCTGCGATCGCCGTTGAAGGACCTGACGATCGTCTCCTACGGCGGCCCGGATGTCGGCCTGCTGGTGTCGGCCGGCAGGATCCGGCGGCTCGTTTTCGGGTTCGTCACGCTCGACTCGATCCCGTTCGACCCGTGGTTCAACCGGGTGCGCGAGGCGGGCGGGATCGAGGTGACGGAGTACGACGAAGGCATTCTCGGCATCGGACTTTCCGCTGCCGCGCAACGGCTTCCGTTTCTGCCGACCCGCGCCGGGCTCGGGTCGGACGTCACGGTGTTCAACCCCGACTTGCGCACTGTCCGCTCCCCCTACGAAGACGGCGAAGAGCTGCTCGCCGTCCCCGCGCTGAACCTCGACGCCGCGCTGATCCACCTCAACCGTGCCGACGCGCGCGGCAACGCGCAGTATCTCGGCCCGGACCCGTACTTCGACGATCTCTACGCGCTTGCGGCCACGAAAAGCTATGTGTCGGTGGAGAAAATCGTCGATACCTCGGAGCTACTCGCGGCAGGCCCGGTCCAAAGCCTGCTGCTCAACCGCGCGAGCGTCGACGGCGTGGTCGAAACTCCGCGTGGCGCGCATTTCACCACCGCCGCCCCGGATTACGGCCGTGACGAACGTTTTCAACGGCACTATGCCGAATCCGCGAAGGATCTGGACGTCTGGCCGGGCTTCGTCGACAGGTTCCTTTCGGGCGGCGAAGCCCGCTACCAAGCCGAGGTCCTCAAGTTCACGGAGGCCGCATGAGTACCCGCGCGGAAGTCGCGGCCGTCGCCTGTGCGGAACTGTTCCGCGGTGACGGTGAGATCGTCATCAGTCCCATGGGTTTCCTGCCGTCGCTGGGCGCCCGGCTGGCACGCCTGACGTTCGAGCCCGACCTCCTGATGTCCGACGGCGAGGCGTTTCTGCTCGCCGGTGACGCCAGCGAAAAACCGGTCGTCGAAGGCTGGCAACCGTTCCGCAAAGTCCTCGACACCGTGGTACCGCACGGAAAACGGCATGTCGTCATGGGCGCCAACCAGGTCGATCGGCACGGCAACCAGAACATCTCCGCGATCGGCGATCACCGACGGCCGAAGAAGCAGCTGCTCGGGGTACGCGGCGGGCCCGGCAACACCGTCAACCACCGCACCAGCTACTGGGTGCCTCGGCACAGCAAACGCGTGTTCGTGGACGAGGTCGACATCGTCTCTGGCGTCGGTTTCGCGCGTGCACGTGAAGCGGGACAACGGTTTCATGACGTTTATCGCGTGGTGACCAACCTGGGCGTGCTCGACTTCGGCGGCACCGACCACGCTCCGCGCCTGCTGTGGGTGCATCCGGGCGTCACGGTGGAGGAAGTCGTGGCGGCCACGACGTTCGCGCTGGACACCAGTGTCACCACGGAATCCCGCCTGCCGACCGACGAGGAGCTTCGCCTGCTGCGCGAGGTGATCGACCCGAAGTCCCTGCGGGACAAGGAAGTGCCGTCGTGAAGACGGCGCTGACCGAGCTCGTCGGCATCCGGCATCCGATCATCCAGACCGGGATGGGCTGGGTCGCCGGTCCGCGTTTGGTCTCCGCGACGGCGGAAGCCGGTGGCCTGGGCATCCTCGCGTCCGCGACGATGAGTTACGACGAGCTCGAAGCGGCCGTCAAGGAGACCAAGAGCCGGACGTCGCAGCCCTTCGGCGTCAACCTCCGTGCCGACACCGAGGACGCGCCGCGGCGCGTCGAGCTGCTGATCCGTGAGAACGTCCGGGTCGCGTCGTTCGCGCTGGCGCCACGCGAGGAGATGATCACGCGACTCAAGTACAATGGGATCGTCGTCATCCCGTCCATCGGAGCTGCCCGGCACGCCGTGAAGGTCGCGGACTGGGGTGCCGACGCGGTCATCGTGCAGGGCGGTGAAGGCGGCGGCCATACCGGCGGGGTCGCGACGACGTTGCTGCTGCCCTCGGTGCTCGACGCCGTCGACATCCCGGTGGTCGCGGCCGGCGGGTTCTTCGACGGCCGCGGACTCGCCGCCGCGCTGGCCTACGGCGCGGCGGGCATCGCGATGGGCACCCGCTTCCTGCTGACCAGGGAAAGCACGGTCCCGGACGCCGTCAAGCGCGCTTACCTCCAGCGTGGCCTCACCGACACAGTTGTCACCCGAAAGGTTGATGGGCTGCCGCATCGGGTGATCCGCACCGAACTGGTGGACGCGCTCGAGCGGTCCGGCCCGGTGAGCGGGCTCGCTCGCGCCGCCCTCAACGCGGTGCGCTTCCGGCGGCTCTCCGGCGGCTCGTGGCCCGCGCTGGTGCGCGAAGGCGTCGCGATGAAACGCGGCAACGATCGCTCCTGGTCACAGGTCCTGATGGCCGCCAACACCCCGATGCTGCTGCGCGCGGGCCTTGTCGACGGCGACACCGGCGCGGGCGTGCTCGCGTCCGGTCAGGTCGTCGGGCTGCTCGCCGACCTGCCGTCGGTGGCCGAGTTGATCGAGCGGATCGCCGCCGACGCGGACGCGGCCATCCGGCGGCTGGGCAGCCTCTGAGAGCGGAAAGTCTTGTGCTTGACTGCTTTCATGATCTCGGAGAGTCCCCGTGTCTCGGACAGTCACTGCTCGGTCGACGACGGTGAGCTGTACGTCCGCAGTACCGGAGACGGTCCACCGCTGCTGCTGATCTCGGGCGGCATCGGCGCGGCCGACGACTACCGGGCGCTGGCCAAGCTGTTCAGCGACGAGTACACCGTGGTGACCTACGACCGGCGCGGGCACTTCCGGAGCACCGACCGCACCGATGGCCCCATCTCCGTGACGCGGCACGCCGACGACGCCAACGCCGTGCTCGAACACCTCGACGCCGGCCAGGCGACCGTGTTCGGCACCAGCGCGGGCGCGCTGATCGGCCTGGAACTCGTGGTCCGACACCCGGACGCCGTGCTCGACCTCGTCGCCCACGAACCGCCCGCCGTGCGGCTCCTCCCGGACGGCGACCGCTGGCTCGACGCGGCCGCCGAGCAGGTCGAGCTAGCCGAGAACGGCGACCTGATGGGCGCGTTCACCCGGTTCACCGCCGCGATCGCCGGAGCCGGGCTACCCGGCTTGCGCACGGTCCGGCTGTCGAACAAGAACGAATGGGCGTTCCTGTTCGAACGCGAGATCATGGCGTTCTTCGACTACCTCCCGGACTTGGCCGTGCTTCGGAAATCCCAGGTTGACATCACGCCGATCGCGGGGGCCGGCAGCCGCGGCCGCTACCACTACCAACCGGCGAAGGTGCTGGCGCTGGAACTCGGGCTACCGTTCTCCGAGGTCCCCGGCACCCATCTGGCGCCGCAACGCAACGCCGCCCAACTCGCCGAGGCCCTGCGAGGCCTGTTCGTCGCCCCCTGAAAGCCACCTCGAGGAGCAGATCTGCGCCGCAGCTTGCACTCAGGCGTACACAGACTGCACTCGAGCGTGCGTGGATTGCAATCATTTGGGTCAGTCGTCCCAATCGTCACCGTTACGCGCGTTGCCGACAGCGCCGACTGAGTACCGCTCGAAGTGAACGACATTGTGAGTGCAGTCTGTGCACGCTCCATCTCGAGATGACGACATCTCGTGCGGGTTCACAGGCGTTCGATGATGGTCACGTTGGCGGTGCCGCCGCCTTCGCACATCGTCTGCAGCCCGTAGCGCCCACCTCGCCGCTCCAGTTCGTGCAGCAACGTGGCGAAAAGTTTCGTACCGGTGGCGCCGATGGGGTGCCCCAGCGCGATGCCGCCGCCGTTGACGTTCACGCGCCCGGGGTCGGCACCGGTCTCCTCCAGCCACGCGAGCACCACGCACGCGAACGCCTCGTTGACCTCGAACAGGTCGATGTCGTCGATCGACAGCCCGGTCTTGCGCAACGCATGCGCGGTCGCCGGGATCGGCCCGGTCAGCATCCACACCGGATCGGCCGCCCGCACCGAAAGGTGGTGGATGCGCGCGCGGGGGGCGATGCCGTGTTCGGTCACGAAAGCCTCGGATGCCACCAGTGCCGCGCTCGCGCCGTCGGAGATCTGGCTCGCCACGGCGGCTGTCAGCCGGGAGCCGTCGCTCAACGGTTTCAGCCCGGCCATCCGCGCGAGAGTCGTATCCCGGCGCGGCCCCTCGTCGTACCGGAAGTCCTCAAACGACACCATCTCCGCGTCGAACCGGCCCGCATCGATCGCGGAGATCGCCCGCTGGTGGCTCCGGAAGGCGAATTCCTCCATGGTTTCGCGCGAAATGTCCCAGTGCTCGGCGATCATGTCCGCGCTCCGGAACTGTGACACCTCAACGCTGCCGTACCGCTCCTGCCAGCCCTTCGAACCGCTGAACGGATCTGCGAAGCCGTACTCCCGGCCCGCGAGCATCGCCGCGCTGATCGGGATCGCGCTCATGTTCTGCACTCCGCCCGCCAGCACCAGGTCCATGGTCCCGGAAAGCACGGCCTGCGCGGCGAAGTGCACGGCCTGCTGGCTCGACCCGCACTGCCTGTCGATGGTCACCCCTGGCACGTGATGCGGGAATCCCGCGGCGAGCCACGCGGTACGCGCGATGTTGCCCGACTGTGGGCCCAGCGTGTCGGTGCAACCGAGGATCACGTCGTCCACCAAGGCCGGATCGACGCCGCTGCGTTCGACGAGCGCCTTGATCACGTGCGCGCCGAGATCGGCGGAGTGCACCGCGCTCAGCGCCCCGCCGCGTCTGCCGACCGGGGTCCGCAGTGCGTCGAGGATGTAGGCCTCACCCATGGCTCACCTCTTCGCGATGCCGTCCAGCAGGATTCCCAGGTACTGCTTCGCGACATCGCTCGCCGACAGCGTGCCGTCCGGGTTGTACCAGCGCACGGCGACCCACACCGTGTCGCGGATGAACCGGTAGACCAGTTCGACGTCGAGGTCCGCCCGGAAGACGCCGTCGCGCACGCCGTCGGTGAGGATCGTGTTCCACAACTTGCGGAACTCGGCATTACGCTGGTTGAGGTAGCCGAACCGCGGCAGCTGCATCAGGTGCTTGGCTTCGTTCTGGTAGATCGCGACCTCGGCCGGGCGGCGGTGGATGGAGTCGAACGACGCCGCCACCACGGCTTCGAGCGTCTCACGCGGGCCGTGACCGGCCGCCACGATTTCCCCGTAAGTCCCGAAAAGCTCGTCGAGGAAGCCGGTGATGATCTCGTCGGCGATCGACTCCTTCGAGTCGAAGTGGTGGTAGAGACTGCCGGACAGAATGCCGGCGGCGTCGGCGATGTCCCGCACGGTCGTCGAGACATAACCGCGCTCGGCGAACAGCTTCGCGGACAGCGCCAGAAGTTCGGCACGCCTGGACGTCTTCACTGGTACCTCACGCATGCTGGGAACTCACGGACACGACTTCGCCGGTCAAGTACGAGGAGTACTCGCTGGCGAGGAACACCATCACATTCGCCACTTCCCACGGCTGCGCCGCCCTCCCCGAGACCTCACGCGCGGTCAGTTCGGCCAGCAGTTCCTCCGTGGTCACCTTGGCCAGGAACGGGTGCATCGCGAGGCTCGGCGCGACAGCGTTGACTCGGATCCCGTACTCGGCGACGTCGACGGCCGCGCACCTCGTCAGCGCCATGACCCCGGCCTTCGCCGCGGCGTAATGCGCCTGCTCGGCCTGGGCACGCCAGCCGATCACCGAAGCGTTGTTGACGATCACCCCTCCGCCGCCCTGCGCGATGAACCGGCGGATCGCGGCCCTGGTGGCCCGGAAGGTGCCGTTCAGCGTGACGTCGAGGACCCGGGTCCACTCCTCGTCGGTCATGTCCACAATGGACTTCGAGCCACCGAGACCGGCGTTGTTGATGAGCACGTCGACGCGCCCGTACCGTTCGGCGGCGCCGTCGATGAGCGCCCGCACCTGGTCTTCCTTGGTGACATCGCAGACGATGGCGTGGACGTCACCCAGTTCGGTGGCCTTGTCCCTCAGCCGTCGCTCGTGCCAATCGCTGATGACGACGTGAGCGCCTTCCTCCTGACAGCGCTTGGCGACCGCGGAACCGATACCGGTCCCGCCCGCGGCCGTCACCACGACCACCTTGTCCCACAACAGGTTCGCGCCCTCAGGATACTTCGGCACTCCGATCACGGCCGTACCTCCTTCGGGAGCCCGAGCACCCGCTCGGCGATGATGTTCCGCTGGATTTCGTCGGACCCGCCGTAGATGGTGTCCGCGCGGCTGAAGAGATACAGCCGCTGCCACTCGTCGAACCCGTCCTCAGCGACCATCGAGGCCGCACCTCGCACCTGCATCGCCAGCTCACCGAGTCCTCGATGCCACTTGGCCCACACCAGTTTCGACACCTCGGCGACGCCGGGCGCGGGATCGCCGAGTGTGCGCCGCGCGTGGGAGCGCATGACTTCGAGCCCCATCCACGCCCTGGCCAGACGTTCCGCGATGACCGGGTCGTACGCGGAACCGTTGGCCTCGGCCAATTCGGTCAGCGCCTGGAGCTCCCGCCGGAACCCGACCTGCTGGCCGAGCGTGGCGACCCCGCGTTCGAACGCCAGTGTGCCCATGGCGACACGCCAGCCGTCACCGGGTTGACCGACGACGAGATCGCGGGCGGTGCGTGCGCCGTCGAAGAACACCTCGTTGAACTCGGAAGTCCCGGTGAGTTGGCGGATCGGCCGGACGTCGACGCCGGTCTGCCGCATCGGCACGAGCAGATAGGACAGGCCCCGGTGCCGCTGGGATCCGGGCTCGGTGCGAGCGAGGACGAAACACCAGTCGGCGACATGTGCGAGCGAGGTCCACACTTTTTGGCCGTGCAGCACCCATTCTCCGCCGTCCGGGCTCGCGGTGGTGGACACGGCGGCGAGGTCGGAACCCGCGCCGGGCTCGGAATAGCCCTGGCACCAGAGTTCTTCGACGGCGACGATCGGCGGGAGGAACCGGCGCTGCTGCGCGGGTGTACCGAACGCGATAAGGGTCGGGCCGAGCAGCTCCTGGCCGAGATGGCTCACCCGCGCGGGTGCATCGGCACGGGCGTATTCCTCGTGGAAGACGACCTGTTCTTCAAGGGTGGCGCCGCGGCCGCCGTGGTCGACGGGCCAGCCGAGACAGTTCCAGCCGGCGGCGGCGAGATGCCGTTCCCAGGCGATCCGCTCGTCGAAGGCTTCGTGCTCACGACCAGGGCCGCCGAGTCCGCGCAGCGGGGCGAATTCGCCGCTGAGGTTTTCCGTGAGCCAGCCACGTACCTGCTCACGGAATCCGACGTCCGGCACGGCTCACTCCTCTGGTCAAATCGAGGGCTCGTGCGTAGGCTACCCTACCAAGCACTTGCTAGGGAGCAGAGACGTGACCATCCCAGCTGTACTCGCCAGTGCGGGCGAGAAGTTCGGTGCACGAGAGGCGCTCGTCGACGGCCCTGTTCGCCTCACATACCGGGAACTGCACGAGCAGGTCCGGGACTGCGCGCGGTTCTTCGTCGCCGAAGGAATCCGCCAGGGCGACCGCGTCGCGCTCTGCTCCCCCAACACCTGGCACTGGGTGGTCGCCGCCCTCGGCGCCCTCTACGCAGGCGCGACCCTGGTCCCGATCAGCACCCGATTCACCGCCCAGGAAATCCACGAAATCCTCGACCGCACCCACGCCGCCGCACTCGTCATCACCGGCGAATTCCTCGGTGTCGACAGGCTCGCGCAACTCGGACAACGACCGAACCTCGTCCTGCGCATCCCCGTCGAAGGCCCGAGCAAGCCCGAAGGCGGCGTGACGGAGTGGGCGGATCATCGCGGCCGCACCGCCGACATCGAAAACCTCGCCAAGCCCGACGACGTCAGCGACATCATGTTCACCTCCGGCACCACCGGCCGTAGCAAGGGCGCGATGAGCAGCCATCGCCAGGCGCTCGGCGTCGCCGAGGCGTGGGCGGACTGCGCGGGCCTCACCGAGCACGACCGCTATCTCATCATCAACCCGTTCTTCCACACTTTCGGCTACAAGGCCGGGATTCTCGCCGCGATCCTGCGCGGTGCGGCCATCGTGCCGCAGCTCAAGTTCGACGTCGGCGAGACGCTGCGGCTGATCGAAACCGAACGCATCACCGTCCTGCCCGGCGCACCCACGATCTACCAGGTGCTGCTCGACGCCCCCGCCCGCGCCGCACACGACCAGTCCAGCCTCCGGCTCGCGGTCACCGGCGCCGCGACCGTGCCCGTCGCACTCGTCGAACGGATGCAGGACGAGCTGAGCTTCGACACCGTGCTCACGGCATATGGCCTCACCGAAGCCGTGGTCGCGACCATGTGCCGTCCGGACGATGACGCCAAGACCGTCGCACACACTACGGGCCAGGCGACCGCGGGCTTCGAAGTCCGGCTCGGCGAAGGAGACGAGATCCTGCTGAGGGGACCGAATGTCATGCTCGGCTACCTCGACGATCCCGAAGCCACCGCCGAGGCGATCGACGAAGACGGCTGGCTGCACACCGGCGACGTCGGCGCGCTCGACGAGCACGGCTATCTCCGGATCACCGACCGGATCAAGGACATGTACATCTGCGGCGGGTTCAACGTGTACCCGGCCGAGGTGGAGCAGGCGCTCGCGCGACTCGGCGGCGTCGCCGAATCGGCGGTGATCGGGGTGCCGGACGCGCGACTCGGCGAGGTCGGCAAGGCCTACGTCGTTCCGCACGGCGAACTGTCCGAAGAGGACATATTTGCGTACTGCAAGAAGAACCTGGCCAACTACAAGGTTCCCCGTCAGGTCGAGATTCGCGCCGAGCTGCCACGCAACGCGTCCGGCAAGGTCCTCAAAGGTGTACTGCGGGAGGAAAGCCCATGACCGAGCCTGTCCGATACGAGCGACGCGGGCCGGTCGCGCTGGTCACCATGGACCGCCCGGAGTACCGCAACGCACAGAACTCCGCGATGACCTACGCACTGGACGCCGCTTTCGTGCGGGCGGTCGAGGACGAAGACGTCAAGGTCATTGTTCTGGCAGGTGAAGGAAAGCACTTCTCCGCCGGGCACGACATCGGGACGCCGGATCGAGATGTCGACAAGTCCTTCGACCGCAAAGCCGTGCTGTGGTGGGACCACGTGGGTACCGAGGGCGGCGACCAGCGGTTCGCTCGCGAATCGGAGGTCTACTTGGGAATGTGCCGGCGGTGGCGTGAGATCCCCAAGCCGACCATCGCGAGCGTGCAGGGCGCGTGCATCGCGGGGGCCTTGATGCTCGCGTGGGTGTGCGACCTGATCATCGCCTCCGAGGACGCCTTCTTCGCCGATCCCGTGGTGCGGATGGGCATTCCGGGCGTCGAGTATTTCGCGCACCCCTGGGTTCTCGGTCCGCGCGCGGCCAAGGAAGTCCTGTTCACCGGGGAACGGTTCAGCGCCCGGCAGGCGAAGGAATGGGGCATGCTCAACCGGATCGTGCCCAGGGAAAACCTGGAAGCAGAGACGCTCGCGCTCGCGGAGAAGATCGCCCAGATGCCGCGCTTCGGGCTCGCGCTGGCGAAAAAGGCGGTCAACCAGGCCGAGGACCTGATGGGCCTGCGTGCCGGGATGGACTCGGTATTCGGCCTGCACCATTTCGCCCACGCGCACAACGCCGAGGTCTCAGGGGGCGACTCGCTCGGCGGCCAGGACGCGAGGTCGATGCGGGACGCGAACAGGACCACCTGATGGACCTCGATCTCGACGAAGGGGCAGTATCCTTCAGGGACGAAGCCCGGGCTTGGCTGGCTGAGAACGTCCCGGCCCAGCCACTCGCTTCCTTCAACACCGCAACGGGTTTCGCACAGCACAAGGACTGGGAGGCGGAGCTTGCCGACGCCCGCTGGTCGGTGGTTTCGTGGCCGCGGGAGTACGGCGGACGGAACGCGAGCCTGCTGGAATGGGTGCTCTTCGAGGAGGAGTACTACGCGGCGGGTGCCCCGCGGCGAGTCAACCAGAACGGCATTTTCATGCTTGCTCCGACGTTGTTCTCACATGGCACCGCCGCCCAGCGGCAACGGATCCTGCCGAAAATGGCCCGCTCGGAACAGGTCTGGGCCCAGGCGTGGTCGGAACCCGAAGCGGGCAGTGACATCGCCGCCCTCCGCAGCACGGCGACGCGCACCGATGGCGGATGGCTCCTTTCGGGGCAGAAGACGTGGAGTTCGCGCGCCGCGTTCGCCGGCAACGCGTTCGGCCTGTTCCGTAGTGATCCCGGAAGCAGTCGACACAACGGACTCACGTACTTCATGTTCGACCTGCATGCGAACGGCGTCGGGGTGCGGCCGATCGCCCAGCTCGACGGCGAACCCGGCTTCGCGGAAATCTTCCTCGACGACGTGTTCGTTCCTGACGAGGACGTCATCGGTGACGTGCACCATGGCTGGCGGGTGGCGATGACGACGGCCAACAACGAGCGTGGCCTGTCCCTGCGCAGCCCTGGCCGTTTCCTCGCCGCCGCCGACAGACTGGTGGCGGTGTGGTCCCGCGATCGTGATCCGGCACTCGCCCACCGCGTCGCCGACGCCTGGATCGGCGCCCGGGCCTACCAGCTCTACACCTTCGCCACGGTGACAAGGCTCGCCGAAGGCGGCAGGCTCGGCCCGGAATCGAGTGTGAACAAACTTCACTGGTCGCACCTTGACGTCTCACTGCACGAGACCGCGCTGGATCTGCTCGGCCCGGAATCCGAAGTGGACGGTGACTGGCCGGACAGCTGGCTCTTCTCCCTCGCGGGGCCGATCTACGGCGGGACCGACCAGATCCAGCGCAACACCGTGGCCGAACGGCTGCTCGGACTACCTCGAGGTGACCGGTGAGATTCGCGCTTTCGGTCGAGCAGACCAGTTTCGCGGGCAGTATCGACGCTCTACTGTCCCATGTGGACATCGCGGCGGCCGCTCGCTCGTGGGCGTCGGGTGAGCCAGAAGCGGGCCTCAAGATCTGGCGGGCACTCGCGGACCTCGGCGTCACCGCGTTGGGTGTCCCGGAACGCTTCGACGGTATCGGGGCCGAGCCGATCGATCTCGCGGTCGCCTTCGAGCGCTTGGGCTACCACGCGGTCCCAGGCCCCTGGGTGGAGACGATCGCGGTGCTTCCGGCACTGCTCGATGACGAGATTCTCACCGAGGTGGCCGCCGGCGAAACACTGGCTTCGATCGTGTTCGCCCCACACGTGCCTTACGCGCTCGACGCCGACGTCGCTCAAGCTCGGCTCGTCGTCGACGGCGACACGGTGCGCGCCTTCAGGCCGGCCCGGCGGTTGTCCTCGGTGGACCGGGTGCGGCGCCTGTTCGAAGTGGTCACGGGTGACCAACTCGGGTCCGCGAGCGATCCGGCCAAAGCCTTCGACCTCGGCGTGCTCGCCACCTCCGCGCAACTGCTCGGCGCCGGACAATGGCTTTTGGACACCTCGGTCGCCTACGCGGGGCATCGCAGGCAGTACGGCAAGCAAATCGGGCAGTACCAGGCGATCAAGCATCTGCTCGCCGACGTCGTGACCAAGCTGGAGTTCGCCAGGCCGCTGCTGCACGCGGCAGCCGTCACGATGACCGCGCGAGACGTGTCCGCCGCGAAGGTCGCGACCGGTGACGCGGCATACCTGGCGGCCCGGACCGGCCTGCAGGTGCACGGCGCGATCGGCTACACCGCCGAGCATCCACTGGGCCTCCGGCTGACAAAGGTTCGCGCCCTGGTCGCCGCCTGGGGCGGTTCGGCGTTCCACCGGGACCGGGTCCTGGCCACGCTGTGACATACACCGATGAAGCGTTCACCGAAGAACAGGGGATCCTCCGCGAGAGCGTGCGCAAGTTGCTGCGGCGCGAGGCCGATCCGTGGCTCGCGCTGTGCGGGCAGATCGGCGTCGCCGCTCTCGGGATTCCTGAGAAGTACGGCGGCCTCGAAGCCGGGATGACCGAGATCCAGCTTGTCTCGGAAGAACTCGGGCGAGTTCTGGCCGGTGTGCCGTTCTTGGGCTCTGCTGTGCTCACCACCCGCGCTTTGCTCGAATCTCAAGACGACGAGGCCTGCGTGCGCTTGCTGCCACTGCTGGCCGAAGGGGCCGTGGGGGCTTTGGCCTGGTGGGAGACCGATATCCGGGTTTCCGCCGGCTCACAGCTGGATGGCCGCGCCCCGTATGTTTTGGCCGGTGACACCGCGTCTGTACTGCTCGTTACCGCAGGGACCGGATTGTTCGAAGTGGACGTCGAGCAGAACGGTGTTCAACGCCGCCCGATGCCGACCATGGACGAAACAAGAAGGTTGGCGACAATCGAGCTGACGGGCGCCCGGGCGCGCCGGATCGGCAGCGGTGATTTCCGGCCCGCGCTGTCGCGGATTCGCGATACCGCGTGCGCGGTACTGGCCGCGGAGCAGGCCGGCGCCGCGGCGCGGGCCTTGGAAATCACCGTGGAGTTCTGCAAGCAACGCCATCAGTTCGGCAGGCCGATCGGCGGGTTCCAGGCCGTGAAACATCGGCTCGCCGAGCTGTATGTGCTGGTGGAGACGGCACGGTCGGCCGCATACGCGGGTGCCGGGTCACCACGACTGGCCGCGGTGGCCAAGGCGTACTGCTCGGAGGCGTTCCACACGGTGGCCGCGGAAATGATCCAGCTGCACGGTGGAATCGCGATCACCTGGGAACACGAAGCCCACCGGTTCTTCAAACGCGCCCACGGCACCGCGCAGCTGTTCGGCCAACCCCACGAGCACCTTCCGCGCATCACGGGAGACGATGTGATTAATACCACTATCTACCCATCGTGAATAACCCGTAAGGCGGTTGCGTCGCTTCGCCACTACAGTTCATTGTCCAGCCTGCCTAGTTTGGATGCACAAGGCCGGAAACACTCGACCCAGGCTCTCAGCTTTCCGGAGTTGACGCATTTTTGGCCGCCGAACACTGGCGAAAAATGAGCCAACGGGGAAAACAAGTACCACGAGGCTAATTCCAACCGTCCAGCGTGACGGGGGTAACAAGGGCTTCCCGGGCGGAGCGAACAGCCGCCGCGAACCCCTGGCCTGGCGAAACACTTCCAGCAAGCCGACCCATGCACCGAAGCCCTCGACCAACGCTTGAACCGACGAGACCGTTGACGGCCGACAACGACATCGCGCACGTCCGTGGTCCAGACCACCCGGATCACGAGCGGGCAATGAGCATGGTGGAGGTAGCCCCCGCAAGAAAACTGTGGTGCCCCGGATTGTGCCCGTTCGAGCGATCTTCCACACTCTACCGTGTGACCACAGACAACCTTGTCCAGCCGGCGCCTCCAACGGCGGCCGGAAGCGACTTCGCCCGGCTATCCAAAGAGATAACCAGCGCCGGACTCATGAGGCGGCGGCCGGGCTACTACGGGGCGAGGATGGGCATCGTCGCCGTCCTCTTCCTCGGTGCCTGGGCCGCGTTCTTCCTGATCGGCGATTCGTGGTGGCAGCTCGCCATCGCGGCCTTCCTCGCCGTCATGTTCGCGCAGATCGCGCTCGTCTCCCACGACCTCGCCCACCGGCAGGTCTTCCGTACCCGACGGCCGACCCAGATCGCCGGCTGGATCGCGGGCAACATCGGCATCGGCATGGGCTACGGGTGGTGGATGGACAAGCACACCCGGCACCACGCCAACCCCAACCACGAGGAGCTCGACCCGGACGTCAACCCCGACGTCCTCGTCTGGTCCCTCGGCCAGGCAGGCAGGTCCCGCGGTATCGCCAGGTTCATCGGCCGCTGGCAGGGCTACCTGTTCTTCCCGATACTGACGCTGGAAGGCTTCAACCTCCACGTGGCCGGGTTCCGGTCCCTGTTCACGCCGTCGCTGAAGAACAAGTGGATCGAAGCCTCCACCTTGATCTTCCATGTCGCGGCCTACCTCACCGCGGTGTTCCTCGTACTTTCGCCGGGCAAGGCCATCGCCTTCATCCTGGTGCACCAGTGCCTCTGGGGCGTCTACATGGGCTCCATCTTCGCGCCCAACCACAAGGGCATGCCGACCCTGACCGGTAACGACCGGCCCGACTATCTCCGCCGCCAGGTGCTGACCTCACGGAACGTCCGCGGCAACTGGTTCATCGACAACGCCATGGGCGGGCTCAACTACCAGATCGAGCACCACCTCTTCCCGAGCATGCCCTCAAGCCACCTCCGCCGCGCGCAGCCGATCGTGGAGGCGTACTGCGCCAAGCTGGGGGTGTCGTACCTCAACACCGGTCTGATCGAGTCCTGGGCTCAGGCGCTGAAGTACCTGCACCGCGTCGGGGCACCGATCCGCGAGTCCTGACTGCCCGTCGGTGAACCCGCGGCGCGGCTCTCAGTCGCGGCCTAAGATCGTTCTCAGCTGAACGAAGTGGACACTGGAGTGAAATGCGCACGAGGACACTCGCGGTAGCGCTGGGGCTGACCGTGGTCAACAGGTCTGTCTGGGCGCTCCGCGAGGTCCGTGCGGAGTACGGCGCGAGGGCCGCTGGTGCCCGCGCGGAGAGGATGCGCAGGTCGCCGCAGTTCAGCGACGGCGCCTTCCGCAACGTGGCTCCCCCGGTCGAACGCACCGGGGCGAGCTACCGCGAAGCCATCCACGAGATGTTGTTCGGGGACAAGAAAAACCAGCGTTACCCGACCGGGCCGATCCCGATGCACACCCCGACCCCTGCGCAACAGGCCACAGCCGGGCTGCACATCACCTGGTACGGCCACGCTTCCGTGCTCGTGGAGATCGACGGCGCCCGGGTGCTGTGCGATCCGGTGTGGAGCGAGCGAGTTTCGCCGTTGCAGTTCGCCGGCCCCCGCCGGCTGCACGAGCCACCCGTGCCACTGGAATCGTTGCCGAAGATCGACGCGATCGTGATCTCGCACGACCACTACGACCATCTCGACATGGCGACCGTGCGCACCCTCGTGCGGACGCAGACCGCACCCTTCCTGGTACCGCTGGGAATCGGCGCGCATCTCGAACGCTGGAATGTCCCCACCGGTCGCATCATCGAACTCGACTGGAACGAGCACGCCGACGTAGCCGGTCTGCGGCTGACGGCGACGCCCGCGCAGCACTTTTCCGGCCGAACCCTGACCCGCAACGACACCCTCTGGACGTCGTGGGTCATCGCCGGTCCCACCCACCGCGTCTTCTACAGCGGGGACTCGGGATACTTCGACGGTTACGCCAAGATCGGCGAGCAGCACGGGCCGTTCGACGCGGCGTTGATCCAGATCGGCGCGTACGACCCGGCGTGGCCGGATATCCACATGACGCCGGAAGAAGGCGTCGCCACCCATCTCGATCTCCGGGCGGAACTGCTCATCCCGGTGCATTGGGGCACGTTCAACCTCGCGATGCACCCGTGGACCGAGCCCGCCGACAGGGTATGGAGCGAGGCGAAGGCCCGTGGCGTCGAGCTGGCGATCCCCCGCCCCGGCGAGCGGGTCGACGTCGACGACCCGCCTTCGGTCGACGGCTGGTGGCAGGCGCTCGGCGCGCTCCCTCAGAGCCAGCCGTCCGGGCCCGGCCAGCTCAGGTAGTCGGGCACGGGCTCGGTGACGAGGTACCGGCCGCGGTGGAACAGCAGCGGCGGTCCGTTTCGGACCTTCCCGAGCGCGGTCACCCTGCCGATCACGACGTAGTGGTCACCGGCGCTGTGGACCGTCTCGAGTGCACAGTCGATCCAGGTGAGCGCACCTGCCAAGAGTGGCGCGCCGGACGGTGACGGCGACCAGTCGAGCCCGGCGAACTTGTCCGTACCGGGCGCCCCGAACACCGCGCTGATCTCACGCTGGTTTTCGGCGAGCACGTTGACGGCGAAGGTCCCGGCGGCTTCGATCGTCGGCCAGGTCCGGGAACTCTTGCCAGGGCAGAACAAGATCAGCGGCGGATCGAGGGACAGCGCGGCGAACGACTGGCACGCGAAACCCGCCGGTGCCGTCCCGTCATGTGAGGTCACGACCGTCACCCCGGTGCAGAACTGCCCGAGCACGGCCCTGAACAACGAGGGTTCGACGGCGACGGACGTCATTGCGGCCTGGCCCCGACCGAGAAGTCGTGCCCCCACAGGGAAACCGCCGTGCTCTCGCGGGCGATCCAGCTCTCGTCGTCGACCTGCCTGCCCTCACAGCCGAACTCGACGTCGAACCCGCCGGGAGTCTTCATGTAGAACGACAGCATCAAGTCGTTGACGTGCCTGCCCAGCGTGGCCGACATCGGCACCTTCCGCCGGATCGCGCGATCCAGGCAGAGCCCGACGTCATCGGTGTTCTCGACTTCGACCATCAGGTGCACGATCCCGCTGGGCGTGGGCATCGGCAGGAACGCGAGGCTGTGGTGGCGCGGGTTGCAGCCGAAGAAGCGCAGCCACGCGGGCGGGCCGTCGGCGGGCCGACCGACGAACTGCGGGGGCAGGCGCATCGAGTCGCGCAACCGGAAACCGAGCACGTCCCGGTAGAACCGCAGGGACGCCTCATCGTCGCGAGTGGACAGTACAACATGTCCGAGGCCCTGCTCTTCGGTGACGAACCGGTGGCCGTACGGGCTCACCACACGGCGGTGTTCCAGTGCCGCGCCGTGGAAAACCTCGAGAGTGTTGCCAGAGGGATCGTCGAAGGCCACGAGCCCGTCGACGCGGCGATCGGCCAACTGCTCGGCCGTGCCTTCCTTGTACGGCACGTCGTGCGCTTCGAGGCTCCGCCTGATCACGTCGAGCTCGGCCTCGGTGCCGACCTCCCAGCCCGCTTGCGCGAGCCGGTCGTGCTCGCCCGGCACGATGACCAGCCGGGCGGGAAACTCGTCCATGCGTAGGTAGAGCGCGTCCGGGTCGGTGCCCTTACCCTCGATCATGCCGAGCACCTTGAGCCCGTACTCACGCCATTTCGCCAGGTCCGTGGCTTCGATGCGCAGGTAGCCCAGAGACCGGATACCCATCAGGAAGCTCCCAGGAAATCGAGGGCCAGCCGGTTGAACTCGTCGAACTTCTCCAGCTGTGCCCAATGTCCACAATGGCCGAACACGTGCAGCTGCGCGCGGGGGATGTTCTTCAGCGCCAGCAAAGCACCGTCGAGCGGGTTGACCCTGTCTTCGCGGCCCCAGACCAGAAGAACACGCTGCCGCAGGCGATGCGCCTCACGCCAGAGCATGCCCTGCTCGTAAGTTTCGGGCTGGGCGAACGACATTCCCATGGCACGCATCGCGGCGAGCGACTCCGGCCGGCTCGCCGCCTCGAATCGTTCGTCGATCAGTTCCTCGGTGATCAAGGACTGGTCGTACACCATCACCCTGAGGAACGCTTCGAGCTTTCTCTTGCTGGGCCCCGGAGGCGCGCCGAATCGGCCGAGGTGCCTGATTCCTTCGGTCGGGTCGGGTGAGAAGACGTTGACGCTCAAGCCTCCCGGCCCCATCAGCACGAGCCTGGCCGCACGAGCCGGGTGGTTCAGCGCCAGCCGTACGGCCGCGCCACCACCGAGGGAATTGCCGATGAAATGAGCCCGCTCGATGCCCAGCGAGTCCATCAGCCCGGCGACCGCGTCCGCGCTGTGCGTGAAGTACTGGGGATGTTCGATGGGCTTGTCCGACCGGCCGAACCCGGGCTGATCGATGGCCAGGGTGTGATAGGACTTGGCGAACACCGGCAGGTTCCGGCCGAAGTTGCTCCACGCCGACGCACCGGGCCCGCCGCCGTGAAGCAGGATCAATGTCTCTTCGTGCTCGGCCCCGGCTTCGTGATAGTGCAGCCGGAGGTCTTCGCGGACCTGGACGTACTTACCGTCGGCCACGGCTCACACCATCGCGTTCTCGACCGGGAGACCGAACTCGCCCGTGCCGAACATCGCGTACGCGCGCTCGGCGTCGTTGGCCGCGTGCACCCGGCCGGAGTGGGCGTCCCGCCAGAACCGCTGAATGGGTGTGCCCCTTTTCAGGGCACGGCCACCTGAGTTCTCGAAGAGCCTGTCGATGGCGTAGATCGCCCGTTCGGTTCCGCGGACCTGGTCCCGCCGGACCCGCAGCCGGGTGGCGAAGGGGAGCTTCTTTCCCGCACACGCCAGCTGATAGAGCTCGTCGATGTTGTGGGTCAACTGCAGCCAGGCGGCGTCGATTTCGCTTGCCGCCTCGGCGATCCGCACCCTGGCGAACGGGTCCTCATTGGACTTCTCCCCCGCGTAGGCCGCACGCACGCGCTGCCGCTGGTGCTCGACATGGGCGTCGTACGCGCCCTGTGCCATGCCGATGATCGGCGCGGTGATCGTGCTCGGATGCACCGAACCGTAAGGAAGTCTGTACAGCGGACCGGGATTGACCAGCTGTCCCGGTGTCCTGCACTTCGAAGTGGCCAGGAAGCTCAATGCCCGGTGCTGTGGGATGAAGACGTCGTCCACCACGATGTCGTTGCTGCCGGTGCCGCGCAGGCCCACGGTGTCCCACACGTCATCGATGGCGTAGTCGCTGATCGGCAGCAGGTAGGTACAGAAGTCCACGGGCTTGCCGTCGCTGAACGCCGGCGCGCCGAGCAGGACCCAGGTGGAATGGTCACAGCCGGACGAGAAGCTCCATTTTCCGGTCAATCGGTAGCCACCGTCGACGACGAGCGCCTTGCCCATGGGCGCGTAGGACGAGGAAATGCGCACGTCGATGTCCTCGGCCCACACGTCTTCCTGGGCCCGCGCGTCGAAAAGTGCCAGGTGCCAGGGGTGCACGCCGAGGATCGAGGCGACCCAGCCGGTGGAGCCGCAGGCGCTCGCGATGAGTTTCACCGCGGTGTAGAAGCTCACCGGGTCGGATTCGTAACCACCATAAGGTTTCGGCTGGAGCAGTTTGAAGAACCCGATCTCCTGCAAGGACTTGATCGACTCGTCCGGGATGCGGCGGGCGTCTTCGGTGTCCTGCGCACGCTCCCGGAGGATCGGCAGCAGTTCCCGGACCCCGGAAATCACCTCGGAGACACCCTTGCCTGTACTCATGGAAGCAGACTAGAACACGTTCTCGTTTTTGTCGAGAACACCGTGCGCCAGGGCACTGTTCAGCCCCGCCCTGCGGCCGGAAAACACGCAATCCGCCAGCGAAAGACCGCTGACGTATGCCCTAGAACAGATTCCCACCGCCGATCTTCCCGCCGCGAACAGGCCGGCGATCGGCTTCCCGTCTTCACCGCGGACCCGGCCAGTGCTCTCGTCGACGACGAGCCCGCCGAGGGTCAGCATCGGGCACGGGAACCCGAGATCGGGCCTGATGGAAACATCCACGAGCGAATACGGGGGCGTGGTCAGGCCGCGCACGAACTCGTGCGGTTTGCCCATCGGATCCGGTTCCCCGGAGTGATAAGCCTCGACCGTGGCGGCCAGGCCCTCGACGTCGATACCCGCCCGCTGAGCGAGCTCGGCGATCGAGCTCGCGGTGATTCGCCCGTGTCCCAACAGGTAGACCGCCTGCAACCACTGGAACCACTGACTCTGACGTCGAGCGGTCTTTCGAGCCTCGCGGACGATCGCGTCGTCGATCAGCAGCCAGCCCTTGCCGTCATGGCGCTGGATCAGCGCTTCACCGACGGCGGCGCCGTAGCGCGTCTCGTCGATGATCCGGTTCCCGGCGGCGTCGACCAGGATCCCGCCAAGGAACGCACTGGGCGGAGTGATGAACCGCCACGCGGTGATCCGGTGCATCTCCGCTGTCGTCCCACCGGCCCCGACACCCAGCCGGATGCCGGATCCGTCGTCGGCGGACGTCCCGAGTGCGAGGCCGCCCCGGTACTCGGGCGCATGCTCGCGGACGAGCTCGCGGTTCGTGATGAACCCACCCGCCGACAGCACCACCCCCCGCCGCGCGGTGATCTCGATTTCCCGTGCGTATCGGCGTTCGAGCGAGACTGCGCGTCGATGCAGCACCTTGCGCAGCGCGGGGACATACAGTCCCGGCTTGGCCGAGTAGCGCCCGAGCAGCCGGTGCGCGGTCCTCACCCACGCGGGCGCGTCGCGCAGCGTGGCGACCTGCAGGCCGACGACCGCACCGGCCACGTCCGTCACGAGCGCCACCGCGTTCGCCTGGCGCAGTACCCGGACACCGCGTTTTCGGACGGCCGACGCAAGCCGCGCGAAGAGCAACTTTCCCGAGGTGCCGGGCCCTTTCGCTCGATGTCCTCTCGCGGCGGGCTTGGCCGCTTCTCGAAATCCGCCTGCGGACTCGCTGCCCGAGCAGTAGAGGTAGTAGTCGTCGTTCGGATAGGACGTCTTATACGGACAGAGACTGCCTTCGAACGGCACGCCGTTGTCCTCGAGCCAAGTGATCATCTCTGTACTGCCCCCGCAGAACCGGCGGAGAGTCTCCTCGGACACGACGTCCCCGGTTTCGAGCCGCAGGTAGTCGTACATCGCGTCGACGGAATCGTCGACACCCGCGGCCAGCTGCTGGGCCGTTCCGCCGCCCGCGTAGACCACGCCGCCGCTCACCACACTGGCTCCGCCGCCCTGAAAACGGTCGATAACCAGCACTTCGGCTCCGGCGTCGGCGGCCTCGATCGCCGCGCACGCGCCGGCCGCGCCGAACCCCACGATCACCACGTCAGCAACGAGATCAGCCACGCTAGCCACCCTAGAACTGAAACACGTTCTCGTCTATGGTGACCATAGGGGCGGCCACCTGGCTGCCAGCTTTCTATAACACGTTCCATATTCGGCGCGACCGGAGGTGGCATGTCGGAGGAGTTCGACGTCGTCGTGGCAGGCAGCGGGGCTGCCGGGATGACCGCCGCGCTGGCCGCCGCCGAACTGGGCCTGAGCGTGGTCGTCATCGAGAAGGCGCCGCGGTTCGGCGGCTCCACGGCCCGCTCCGGCGGGGGTGTCTGGATCCCGAACAACCCGGCACTCAAGGCGGCCGGGGTCGAGGACACTCCCGAACGCGCTCGGGAGTACCTCGAAGCGATCGTCGGCGACGTCGTCGCGGCCGACCGCCGCGACATCTTCGTGGACCGGGGTCCCGAAGTGGTCGAGTTCGTCCAGCGGCACACACCCCTGCGGCTGAAATGGGTTCCCGGCTACTCCGACTACCACCCGGAAGCCCCTGGCGGCCGCGCCGGAGGGCGCTCCTGCGAGCCCGTGGCGCTCGACGGGCACGTCCTGGGCGCCGAACTGGCCAATCTGGAGCCGCCGTACAGCGCCGCGCCGCTGGGCGCGCCGATCACCCAGGCCGACTACCGCTGGCTCAGCCTGCTGGCCCGCCATCCGCGCGGCGTCGCCAAGTTGACCTCGCTCGGGTTCCGCTGGCTGACCGGCCGGATCACCCGGAAACACCTGCTTGCCATGGGGCAAGCGCTTGCGGGCGGGCTGCGGGCGGGCCTGCAGCGCAGCGGCGTCCCGGTCTGGCTCGACACGCCGTTGCTGGACCTGCGGACCGACGGCGACGCGGTCACCGGTGTCGTCGTGCGCCGAAACGGCGAGGAAACCGCGCTGACGGCTCGGCTCGGCGTGATACTCGCGTGCGGCGGATTCGAGCACAACGAGGAGATGCGCGCCAAGTACCAGCGGGCGCCGATCGGCACCGGGTGGACCGTCGGAGCCGAGGCCAACACCGGCGACGGCATCACCGCCGGGATGAAACTGGGCGCGGCGGTCGATCTGATGGACGACGCCTGGTGGGGACCGTCGATCCCGCTGACCGGCGGGCCGTGGTTCGCCCTCGCGGAACGCTCGCGGCCGGGCTGCCTGCTCGTCGACGCGCGGGGCGAGCGGTTCGTCAACGAGTCCGCGCCCTACGTCGAGGCCGTGCACGCGATGTACGGCGAGGGCGACGGGCCCGGCGAGCACATCCCGACCTGGCTGGTGTTCGACCAGCGTTACCGCAACCGGTACATGTTCACCGGGCTCGGCCCGCGCCGGCCACTGCCCGGGCGCTGGTTCAAGGCGGGTATCGCAGCGAAGGCGAGCACGCTGGAAGCATTGGCCGAACGCATCGACGTCCCCGCCGAAGCGCTGGCGGCCACTGTCGAGCGCTTCAACGGCTTCGCCCGAACGGGGGTCGACGAGGACTTCCACCGCGGTCGGAGTGCCTACGACCACTACTACGGCGACCCGCGCAACCGGCCCAACCCCAGCCTCGGGCCGCTCGACATCGCGCCGTTCTACGCGATCAAGATCGTCCCCGGAGACCTCGGCACCAAAGGCGGGCTCCGCACGGATGCCCAGGCCAGGGTGCTTCGCGAGGATGGTTCTGTCATCAACGGCCTGTATGCCGCCGGCAACGCCAGCGCGGCGGTGATGGGCCGCACCTACGCCGGGCCCGGCGCGACGATCGGACCCGCGATGGTCTTCGGCTACCTTGCGGCGGAGCACCTCGCCGCCAAGAATCAAAGCTGACCGGGAGGTATGCAATGACGCACGACTCCGTTAGGCAGATCGACACGGGCGCGCCACCGGCCCGGTTCGCACGCGGCTGGCACTGTCTAGGCCTCGCCGAGGAATTCAAGGACGGCAGACCGCACGCCATCACCGCGTTCGGCACCAAACTGGTGGTCTTCCAGAGCTCCGGCGGCGAACTGCACGTGCTCGACGGCTACTGCCGGCACATGGGCGGTGATCTCACCAAGGGCACGGTCAAGGGCGACGAGATCGCCTGCCCGTTCCACGACTGGCGGTGGAACGGCAACGGCAAATGCGTGTCGATCCCTTACGCCAAAAGGGTTCCGCTGCGAGCGCGGACGAAGTCGTGGCTGAGCATGGAAGAGAACAAGCAACTCTTCGTGTGGCACGACCCACAGGGGAAGCCGCCGCCGCGCCACGTCGTCATCCCGCGGATCGATGGGGTGTTCACCGGCGAGTGGAGCAACTGGTCGTGGGATTCGGTGCTGATCGAGGGGTCCAACTGCCGCGAGATCATCGACAACATGGTCGACATGGCGCATTTCTTCTATATCCACTACGCCTTCCCGACCTATTTCAAGAACGTCTTCGAGGGACACATCGCGACGCAGTACCTGGACACGAAAGGCCGCCCCGACGCCGGAATGGCCTCGAACTACGGTGGTGAAGAAAACCTGCTGCACTCCGAGGCGTCGTACTTCGGGCCGTCGTACATGATCAACAAGTTGCTCAACAGCTACAACGGATTCGAGATCGAAAACGTGCTGATCAACTGTCATTACCCGGTGACGGCGAACTCGTTCATGCTGCAATGGGGTATGAGTGTCAAGAAACTGCCCGGGGTTTCGGACGACCAGGCGGACAAGCTCGCCCGGAAATTCGCCAAGGGGATCGGCGTCGGCTTCCTGCAGGATGTGGAGATCTGGCGGAACAAGAGCCGGATCGACAATCCTCTGCTGTGTGACGAAGACGGCCCGGTGTACCAGCTGCGGCGGTGGTACGACCAGTTCTATGTGGACGTCGAGGACGTCACCGACGACATGACCCGGCGCTTCGAGTTCGAAGTGGACACCAGCCGTGCCAACGAGGCGTGGTCGAAGGAGGTCGCCGAAAATCTGGCTCGGCGACAGGCGGGCGTGTGAACGCCGAGCTCGCGGAATTCCTCGCCGGCGGCCTGCGGCCGGTGGGCTGCCGGACATGCGGAACCCGGGTGTTGGTCAAGAAGAACAGCGTCCAGCACACCAGCATCCAATGGACCTCCGACGCTGCGAGCAGCTGTCCCGTGTTCGCCGCGCAAGCCGCCTCCGGAGCGAGCACGGCGTTGCTGGACACCTGCGAACAACTCGGCTACAGCATCGAAGATGCCGTGCGGGAGGGTGTTTTGAAGGTCGCCGATGAGTGATCCGGCGTTCCACACCCTGACCGTGTCGCGGGTGATCACCGAAACCCGCGACGCGCATTCGGTCGTGCTCGTGACGCCACCGGAACTCGCGGAAGCCTTCCGTTACCTGCCAGGGCAATTCCTCACCGTGCGCGTTCCGAGCGATCGCACCGGCTCGGTCGCGCGCTGCTACTCCCTGTCGAGCGCTCCGCACGAAGGCGTGCTCAAGGTGACCGTCAAGCGGACAGCCGACGGCTACGGGTCGAACTGGATCTGCGACAACTTGAGGGAAGGCGGGGAACTCGACGTCCTCCCGCCCGCGGGTGTCTTCACCCCGAAGTCGCTCGACGAGGATTTCCTGTTCCTGGCCGCGGGAAGCGGGATCACCCCGGTGATGTCCATCCTGAAGTCCGTATTGCACAAGGGAACCGGCCGGATTGTGCTCGTATACGCGAACCGGGACGAACAGTCCGTGATCTTCGCCGACGAACTGGCGGCACTGGCACACCATCGCGATGACAGGCTGGTCGTCGTGCACTGGCTCGAAACCGTGCAAGGCATGCCGAGCCCACGGCACCTGCGCGCCCTGTCCACGCCGTACGCCGGCCGCGAAACCTTCGTCTGCGGCCCGGGGCCGTTCATGGACGCCGCGCGTCAGGCGTTGAAGGACCTGGATCTGCCGCGTCAGCGCATCCATGTCGAACGTTTCGTTTCACTGGCCGGAAACCCGTTCGAACCGGCGGGTCCGGCTGTCGAAGACGCGAGCGCTCCGGCCGGTCTGGCTGTCGAACTCGACGACACGCATCACACGTTCGACTGGCCCAGGCAGACGAAACTGCTCGACCTGTTGCTGGAAAAGGGCTTGAACGCGCCGTACTCGTGCCGCGCGGGACAGTGCAGCGCATGCGCGTGCCGGATCGTGTCCGGTGAAGTGAAAATGCTCAACAACGAGATACTGGATTCCGACGACATAGCGGACGGAATTGTCCTGGCGTGCCAGGCACTTCCGCTCACCGACGACGTCGCCGTGACCTATGAGTAAGGTCGACTGATGCCTATTGATCCCACGGTCGCCATCGGCGCCGAGCTCGGTGAAGTCGCGTTCTCGTGGACGGCGTCGGACGTGCTGCTGTACCACGTGGCACTGGGCGCCGGCGCCGACCCGGCGTCCGCACGGGAACTGCGCTACACCTACGAACGCGACCTGCGGGTGCTGCCCACGTTCGCGACGGTCGCGGCGAACCTGCGGACGTTCGAGCCACCCGCCGTTTCGTTCCCGGGGGTCGAGATCGACCTGGCGAAGGTGCTGCACGGGAAGCAGGAGATCGTCGCGCACCGGCCGATCCCGGTGGCGGGGAAAGCCGTCGCGCGGTCACGGATCGCGGACGTGTTCGACAAGGGCAAGGCCGCGGTACTGATTCAGGAGACCGTGGTCACCGGGTCGGACGACAGTCCACTGTGGACGTCGCGATCAACCATCTTCGCCCGGGGTGAAGGCGGTTTCGGCGGCGAGCGGGGACCTTCGGACCGCGTCGAAACGCCTGCCGGGGAACCGGACGCGGTGCTCGACACGCCGACCTTGCCGCAGCAGGCGGTGCTGTACCGGTTGTGCGGGGACCTGAACCCACTGCACGTCGATCCGGAATTCGCGCGGGGCGCCGGGTTCGACGCGCCGATCCTGCATGGACTGTGCACCTACGGGATCGTGGCGAAGACCGTGACCGACGCGTTTCTCGAGGGCGACGCGACGCGGGTGAGCGGGTTCGCGGCGAAGTTCGCGGGGGTGGTCTTTCCCGGGGAGACCCTGCGTACGCGGGTTTGGCGGGACGGCGAGCGGCTCGTGGTGACCACGACCGCACGGGATCGCGACGATGCGCCGGTTCTCTCGGACGCGGTACTCACCGTGCGTTCTTTCCCGCCGTGGTAGCGTTGGGGTCCTTGAGGGACTCAGAGTCCCTCACGGACCCCATCACAGCGTTCCAACGGGAGCGCCCGCGCGAGGGCCGGGGCGTGGTGGTGCACTGGCCGCCGCTAGGAGACTTCGGCGACGAAAAGCTTGTCGAGGGCACCTTCCTTGACGTCCGAGACGAGCACATGCAACTGCTCCAGGCTCATCTGAATACGGGCACCGAAGTCATCGGTGATGACGACCCTGCGTTCCTCGTCGGCGGCGTTGTCGATGAAGAGTTCCGGGCAGCCGCAGTTGCATTGGCCACAAAACGTGATGACGTGTTCGAGCGGCTCACGAGGTGCCATGTCTGCCTCACTCTGAGTTGCGAGATGTCTTCACCACCGTGACACGCGCGGGCCGTCCGGCACCAGCCGTCATTGAGGTGATCCCATTGACCCACAAGGACTACGGGATGATCACCGTCAGGCACACCACACTGTGAAGTCGTCCCTGATGGCGGCAACTTTGAGGATCTGTACCGCAACCCCGCACTTTCAGCACTGACACCGCCGCGCGGGCGGGCGCCCGGACAGCGCAGAAGATCAACTTCGCCGAAGGACGAGCCCGCTCGTCGGCACCCCCGTTCCGGCTGTGACCACTACGTTTCCGACCTCCGGCACCTGATTCACCGACGTTCCCCGAATCTGCCGCACCCCTTCGGCGATGCCGTTCATCCCATGGATGTAGGCCTCACCGAGCTGCCCGCCGTGTGGGTTCAGCGGCAGTTTCCCGGTCAGGTGCAATGTGTCACCCTTGATGTAATCCTTCGCCTCTCCCCGGCCGCAGAAGCCGAGTTCTTCCAGCTGCATAAGGACGTACGGCGTGAAATGGTCGTACAGCACGGCGACGTCCACGTCGGCCGGTGTCAGGCCCGACTGCGTCCAAAGTTGCCTGCCCACCACGCCCATTTCAGGCAGCGCGGCCAAGTCGTCGCGGTAGTAGCTGGTCATGACGTACTGGTCGGGACCGCTCCCCTGTGCCGCGCCGGCGATGACGGCGGGCGGCTGTGCGAGATCGCGCGCCCGTTCGGCGCTGGTGATCACCAGTGCCACGCCGCCGTCGCTCTCCTGACAGCAGTCCAGCAGGTGCAGCGGTTCCGCGACCCAGCGCGAAGACTGGTGCTGCGCCAAGGTGATCGGCTTGCCGTGGAACCACGCCTTCGGGTTGGTCGCGGCGTGTTCCCGGTCCAGCACGGCGATCCGCCCGAAGTCCTCGCTGGTCACGCCGTATTCGTGCATGTACCGCCTGGCCAGCATGGCGACGGTGGCGGCGGGGGTCGCGATGCCCATCGGATAATGGAAGCTGTTGTCGACGCCCGAGGAATTCACCTGCTGCGCGGCGGCTTCGGACACCTGGCCGAACCGGTGGCCCGAGCGTTCGTTGAACGCGCGGTAGGCGACAACGACCTCGGCGATTCCGGTCGCCACGGCCATTGCCGCCTGCTGTAGGGTCGCTCCCGCCGCTCCCCCGCCGTAGTGGATCCGGCTGAAGAAGGTCAGGTCGCCCATGCCGAGTTCGCGCGCGACCGCGATTTCGCTGTTGGCGTCCATGGTGAAGGAGACCAGTCCGTCCACGTCGGATGGTTCAAGACCGGCGTCGCGCAGGGCCGCCAGCACCGATTCCGAGGCCAGACGCAGTTCGGAACGCCCCGAGTCCTTGGAGAATTCGGTCGCGCCGATCCCGGCGATCGCGGCTTTCCCGGACAGCGTCACGAGACACCTCCCGGCAAGGTGAGTTCGACGGTTCCGGTGACATGCGCACCCAGGCTGTCAACTCCGGTCACCTCGACGACGACGTCCGGGCCGGTCTTCTCGATCACGCGACCGGAGAACGTCAGCGTGTCGTAGGCGTACCACGGGACACCGAGCCGGATCTTGATCGACCGCACCAGCGCCTCGGGCCCGGCCCAGTCCGTGACGAACCGTTGCACGAGACCGGTGTCGGTCAGGATATTGACGAAGATGTCCTTCGAACCCCTGGCCACCGCCGAATCCCGGTCATGATGGACGTCTTGGAAGTCACGGGTCGCGAGCGCGGTGCTCACCACGAAGGTCGGCGTCGCCTCGATCGTCAGCGGCGGCAGTTCGGTGCCGACGCCCACCTGGCCGCTCATGACACGGCCCGCCAGACCGGAAGCGTCAGCTCTTCGTCTATCCGCAGGAAAGCCACTTCGACAGGCTGGCCTATCCGGACCGTTTCGGGATCGACGTCGAGCAGTTCACCGAGCACGCGGACCCCTTCTTCCAGTTCCACCAGCGCCACCACGAACGGCAGGTCCTTGCCGGGCACCGGCGGATGGTGGTGCACGACATAGCTGTAGACCTCACCACGGCCGGACGCGATGACGTAGTCGGGCGTCAGGCCGAGATCACCGCCAGGGGGCATCGGTCCTGGAGGATGGCGCAGGGTCTCGCCCCAGCGCTGGATTCTCAACTCGCCCGCGCGAGTGCCTGCCCAGAAGAACTCGGTGTCCTTGCTGATCACCGGCCGGAGCACCTTGGGCGGAGCGACTTCAGCGGCGCGCGGGCGGAACTTGAGGATGCGAAACACCATGTCCGCCACCGCTTCCCGGCCGACATACCAGGTTGTCCGGGTGGTCACGAACCAGCCTTCGCCGAGGGAAGTCCTTTTGGGACCGACGACGGTATCGAGTTTCGTCGTCGCGGAAACGTGTTCACCGGGCCGGAGGTAGCGGTGGTAGGTCTGCTCGGAGTCGGTGGCCACGACCGAGGTGAAGCCCTCGGTGTCCAGCAGGGCCATCATCGCGGCGAGCGGGTCGTCGTCGGCCCTGGTGCCGTGCAGGCCGTTCATCGTCCACACCTGGGCCATCGCGGGCGGCGCGACGATTCCACAGTGGACAGATCCGCGGGAGAAACCGGCGTCGGTGTAGACCGGATTGGTGTCCCCGATCGCTTCGACCCAGTTGTTCACCATCGCCTGGTTGACCGGGTCGCGCGCGAACCTGGGCGCGGATTCCCCTTGTGCGACGATCTTTTCGGCGGCTTCCGGAATCGTCATCGCGGCACCCTCGGCAGCCCGAGCCCGCCCGTGGCGATCAGCTCACGCTGGATCTCGTTGACCCCGCCGCCGAAGGTGAGCACCAGGTTCCGTTTCGCCAGCACGTCCAGCCAGGCGGCCAACCGGGCCGTGTCCGGCTCGGCCGGGTCACCGTGTCGCGCCACTATCTCCTCCAGTAGCCGGCTTATGTGCTGGATACGCTCCGAGCCGAAGATCTTCGTCGCCGACGCGTCCGCGATGTCGACCTGCGTGGCCGCAGCGACCTGCCAGTTCAGCAGCTCGTTGATCCGCATAGTGGCCAGGGTTTCGGCTAGGGCGTCGCGGACGTCCGGCAGGTCCAGCAGCGGAACCCCGTCCGGCGTCTTGTGCACGGACGCCCAGTTCCGCACACGGTCGTAGAGTCCGGCTATCCGCCCGGCGGGCCCGAGCATGACGCGTTCGTGGTTCAGCTGGGTGGTGATCAGCCTCCAACCTTCGTTTTCCTTGCCCACCAGCATGTTCGCCGGGACCCGGACGTCCTGGTAATAGGTGGAGTTGACGTGGTGGGCGCCGTCGCAGGTGATGATCGGTGTCCACGAGTAGCCGGGATCGGCCGTATCCACGATGAGAATCGAGATTCCGCGATGCTTCGGCGCGGCCGGGTCGGTGCGGACGGCGAGCCAGATGAAGTCGGCGTCGTGGCCGCCGGTGGTGAAGATCTTCTGCCCGTTGACGACGTACTCGTCGCCGTCGCGCACCGCCGAGGTCCGCAGCGAAGCGAGATCCGTACCTGCGTCGGGTTCGGTGTAGCCGATCGCGAAATGGATCTCGCCGGCCACGATCCTGGGCAGGAAAAGGGACTTCTGTTCGGCGGTCCCGAAAGCCTGCAAGGTCGGGCCGACGGTTTGCAGAGTGACCGACGGCAGCTGCACGTCGGCCCTGGCGGCTTCGTCGACGAAGATGTGCTGCTCGATCTCGCCGAATCCACGGCCGCCGTACTCGACCGGCCAGCCGACCCCGAGCCTGCCGTCGCGGCCCATCCGGCGCACGATGTCGCGGTAGATGGTCCCGTGCCGCTCGCGGAGCATGGCCTCGCGCTCTCGCGGCGACACCAGACCGGCGAAGTAGCGGCGGAGTTCCGCCCGCAGTTCCTGTTGCTGCGCGGTCAGTTCCAGTCGCATGCTCACCCCGCCACCAGTTCACCGAGCTTGCTCAGCCTGCTTGCCGCGCCGCCCACGAACCGGCCGAGGTCCTTGATCGCCGCGTAGTGGCGATGCAGCGGATAGGTGACGTCCACGCCGAGCCCGCCGTGGAGATGGTGGCAGGCCGCCAGTGCGCGGGGCGCCTCCACGGCCAGCCAGAAGGCCGCGATGTCCAGGTCCGAGTCCGCGTCGAGCCCCGCGGAAAGACGCCAGACGGCCGACATCGCCGCCAGATGCAGCGTGCGGGACGCGACGTAGACGTCGGCGATTTCCTGCGCCACGGCCTGGAATCGGGCCAGTGGCTTGCCGAACTGCTCACGGGTACCGATATGCCTGGTGGTGAGGGCCAATGCGCCCGCCAGCGTTCCGTCGGCCAGCGCGGCGGCGCCTGCCAGCGCGAACCGGTGGAGGGTGACGATCGCCTCTCCGGACTGCCTGTCTTCGAGCAGATCCGCTTCCTCGACGCGCACCCCGGCGAGTCCCATCGTGCATTCCGGGCTGCCACTGGAATTGCGCGTCGAGGTGAGCGTGACACCGGCCGCGTGCGGGTCGACCAGGAACACGCAAGTTCCGCCGAGGACGGACGCGGGAACAAGGATCTTCGTCGCCGTCTTCGCGTACGGCACACCGGTCTTGGTGCCCGACAGCGACCAGGAGCCGTCGACGGCGACCGCGGTCGTGGACGGCCGCCGGACCAGTGGTGCCGACGGCTCGTGCAACGCGGCCGTCACCAGCTCGTGTCCGGCGGCGATACCTGGCAGCAAAGCGGCCCGTTGCCGAGCGCTGCCGAGGCGGTTGACCGGCAGCACGCCCAGCGCGAGCGCGGCGAGCGCGGGCACCGGAGCGGCGGCGCGGCCCACCTCGGTCAGCACCAGTGCCACCTCGGCGACACCGAGCCCGTCCCCACCCAGCTCGGGCGGCAACGCCAGCGCGAGCAGGCCGGAATCGGCCAGTGCCCGCCACGCCCGGTCCGGATCGAGCTCCTTGCGGAGCACGACGGACGCCAGATCGGCGATCTCCCGCTGTACGTCGTCGAGGGTGAAGTCCACATTGGCTCCTCGCCTGCCGACCGGATCAGTATTGAAACCTGTTCTAGTCTTAACAAGAACGGACGAAGACGGCAAGCCTTTAGATCGATAGAACGAGTTATTGCCAGGTGGGACGACGGCGTGCGCCAACTGCCTTTACGCGCGCACAGATCGCACACATGCGTGCACAGGGTGCGAACACACTGGGGAGGTGTCAGGGGGCGACGGCGAGGAGCTCTTCGAGCGCGGCGGGGATGGCGGCGGCCAGTGGCCACAGGTCGGGGACGAGTTCCCAAGCGCCCAGCAGGCCGATGTCCACCTTGCCCGCGTTCGACAGGGCGGTCATGTTGAGCCCGGCGCCGTGGAACACCGGACCGAGCGGATAGAGAGCGGTGATGCGCGCGCCGAGCAGGTACAGCGGCATCGGCGGGCCGGGGACGTTCGAGATCACCAGATTCTGGACCACCCGGTGCTTCTCCGCGAGCCGCAGCGCCGAGTACGCACGCACCGCGAGACCGAACATGGTGGCACCCGAGAACTGGGCCCAATCCTGCAGCATGTCGGCGTCGATGGTGCGGTGGTGATCCTTGGCCAGGCGGTTGCTCTCCGCGAGCATGAACACCCGCGCGGCCGGATCGGCGAGGTGGGTCGGCAGCGAAGCGAAGAACGCCGAGACCTTGTTGGCGCCATGATCGCGTTCGGTGCGCTCGTGCACCGAGACGGGCACCGTCGCGACGAGCGGATCGTCCGGCAGCTCGCCGCGGTCGCCGAGGAATTTCCGCAGCGCGCCCGCGCACACCGCGAGCACCACGTCGTTGACCGTCACCCCGAAGGCGTTTTTCACCTTCTTGACGTCGTCGAGCGAGACGGAGGTGTACGCGACACTGCGGTGCCCGGTGATGGTGCCGTTCAACGACGTGCGCGGAGCGGTGAAGGGCATGGGCATTCCCTTGCCGTGCAGGGCTTTGCCCATCCAGCGGGGTGCCATGCCGACGAGGTCCGGCAGCAGCCGCGCCACCTCGAACGGCAGCTTCGCGACCGAGGTGATGCTGTTGCGCAGCAGGGAGAACTGCCCGGGAGCGGCCTGGTTCGAGTCACCGCTCTGCCCCGGCTCGGGCGAAGGGGAATCGGGTTCCAGCCCGGCAAGGTAGGTGATCAGGCTCGCGCCACTGACCCCGTCGACGCTGGCGTGATGCATCTTGAGCAGGACCGCGACCTCACCGTCGGCGAGCCCCTCGATGACGAACATCTCCCAGAGCGGACGGCTGCGGTCGAGCGGCTGACCGGCGATGTGCGCACACAACTCGGCGAGCTCGCGGCTGTCCCCCGGCGACGGAACCCCGATGCGGTGGACGTGGTGGTCGAGGTCGAAGTCTTCGTCCTCCACCCAGACGGGATGACTCAGATTCCAGAGTGGATTGTGCAGTTTACGCCGGAATGCCGGGATCAGCGCGACCCTGGCATCGAGGCGCTGTTTGAAGTTGGCGAAGCTGTAGCCACCTGGCATCGTCGAACCGTCGACGGTCATCAGCCCGCAGACGTGCAGCAGCTGCGACGAGGTCTCCAGGTACAGGAAACTCGCGTCGAGGCCGGTCAGTCGCTGCATGGGACAGAGCGTAGGCCACCTTCACCACCACAACTACCTGCCTACCGACGGGTAGGATCGACCCCATGCAGCCGAACTTCGTCACCCGCCGGGCGATTCAGCTCGGCCTCGTCGCCAACGCGCTTCGCCCGGTTCCTGGCGAACGGGTGGCCGTTCCCGCTTTCTTCGCCGGGTGGCTGACCGGGGAACTCGCCCCGCACCTGCTCGCGCTGACCGCCGCGGACACCGCACAGCACTTCCTGCGCCGTGGCTCGCGTGGCAAGGCCGGCTACATCGGACTGGCGCTCGCCGGGCTCTCGGCAGCCGGGCTCGCCGGGCTCATCGCGACCTCTCAGCGCGCCCGCGGCGTCATCGAGGACGCCCTCACCGAGGGCATCGGGACCGACTACCTCGAACACTTGCAGCACCCGCCGAGCCCGACCGATCTGGCGACCCCGTGGGGCCAGCTGGCGATGCCGTTCCGCATGCGCAACCCGGACGTGCGGCGGCACCACGATGTCGCCTACGCGCCGGGCGGCAAGCGGTTCATGCTCGACGTCTACCAGCCCCGCGAGCCCGTCACCGGCGCTCCGGTCCTGCTCCAGATCCACGGCGGCGGCTGGGTGATCGGAGAGAAGGAACAGCAGGGCGTGCCGCTCATGCAGCACATGGCCGAGCGCGGCTGGATCTGTGTGGCCATCAACTACCCGCTTTCTCCCAAGGCGCACTGGCCGGAGCACATCATCGCCGCCAAGCGCGCCGTCGGCTGGATCCGGGAGAACATCCACACCTACGGCGGCGACGCATCCTTCCTCGCCGTCACCGGTGGCTCGGCGGGCGGCCACCTGGCCACGCTGCTCGCGCTCACCCAGAACGATCCCAAGCTGCAGCCGGGTTTCGAAGACATCGACACCAGCATCCAGGCCTGTTCGCCGCATTACGGCGTCTACGACTTCGCCGCGACCAGCGGCTCCCGCGCCAGCGCGGCCCGGCTGGAGAGCCTGATCGCGAAGTACGTCTTCGCCAAGGACAAGGACCCGGTCACCTTCCTCGACGACTACATCGCCGCGTCACCACTGGACCGCATCACCGACGAGGCACCTCCGTTCTTCGTGATCCACGGCGAGCGCGACTCCCTGGTACCGGCTCGCGAGGCCAGAGGGTTCGTCCAGCGCCTGCGCGAGAACTCGAACAGCCCCGTCGCCTACGCCGAGATCCCCGGCGCGCAGCACGCCTTCGACGTCTTCCCGTCGATCCGCAGCGCCCACGTCGTCCGCGGGGTCGAGCGGTTCTTGGAGTGGACCTACCGCAAGTCACCTGTCACCTGAGCCCTCACCGATCACCCAGCCTCACCAGCGCGGCCAGCTCGTCGTCGGACAGCTCGGTGATCCAGTCCTCACCCGAGCCGACGACGGCGTCCGCCAGTCCGCGTTTGGTCTCCAGCATGGCGGCGATGCGCTCCTCCAAGGTTCCTTCGACGATCAGGCGGTGGACCTGTACCGGCCTGTCCTGGCCGATCCGGTACGCACGGTCTGTCGCCTGGTCCTCCACCGCCGGGTTCCACCACCGGTCGTAGTGGATCACCTGCGTCGCCTTCGTCAGGTTCAGCCCGACCCCACCGGCCTTGAGCGACAACAGGAACACCGGCACCTCGCCGGCCTGGAACCGGTTCACCATGTCGTCGCGCTGACTCGCCGAGCTCGCCCCGGACAGCAGCAACGTGGCGACCCCGCGCTCGGCGAGCCGGGCTTCCAGCAGCTTGCACAGCTGCACGTACTGGCTGAACACGAGCACGCTGTCGCCCTCGTCGAGAACGACGTCGAGCAGCTCCTCGAACGCGGCGAGCTTGCCCGACCGCCCGCTCAGCGGCCCTTTCTCCTTCAGGTACTGCGCGGGGTGGTTGCAGATCTGCTTGAGCTCGGTGAGCAGCTTGAGCACCTGCCCGGCGCGCTGGATGCCGTTCGACTTCCGGATCTCCGCCAGGTTCTCGCGTACCACCGCTTCGTACAGCGTCGCCTGTTCAGCGGTGAGCGGCACGAACCTGTCCGTCTCGGTCTTGCGCGGCAGCTCGGGCGCGATGTCCGGATCGGTTTTCTTCCGGCGCAACAGGAACGGCCGGACCGTCGCGGCGAGCCGCTCGGTGACCGCCGGGTCACGATCGCGCTCCACCGGCCGCGCCACTCTGCGGCGGAAATGGTCCAGCGTGCCGAGCAGACCGGGGGTCGTCCAGTCCAAGATGGACCAGAGTTCGGTAAGCCTGTTCTCCACCGGGGTGCCGGTCAGTGCCACCCGCGCCGCGGCGGGGAGACGGCGCAGCTCCTTCGCCGTCACCGACAGCGGGTTCTTCACGTGCTGGGCTTCGTCCGCGGCGACAAGACCCCACTCGACCCCGGCGAGGGTTTTCCTGTCGCGGCGCAGGACGCCGTACGTCGCGAGCACCACCTCGTCGGGCGCCACACCGTCGAGGTGTCGCGCGCCGCCGTGGAACCGGCGCACCGGCACCGAGGGCGCGAATTTGGCGATCTCCCGCTGCCAGTTGCCCAGCAGCGAGGTCGGGCAGAGCACCAGCGTCGGCCCGGCGGCGAGCGCCCGCCGGTGCAGGTGCAGGGCGATGAGCTGGATGGTCTTGCCGAGGCCCATGTCGTCGGCGAGACAACCGCCGAGCCCCAGCTCGGTCATGTTCGCCAGCCAAGCCAGCCCCACCCGCTGGTACGGACGCAGGGTGGCGTGCAGATCCGGCGAGGGCTCGACCTTCTCCGGCGAACCTGCCTTGAGCCGCTCGGCCAGACCCGCCAGCGCGTCCGGGGGGACGAACTCGAGGTGCTCGCCATCCACTTCGAGTGTGCCCGTCAGCGTGGCGGCGATCGCTTCCGCCTCGGTGACCTGCTTGCGCTTACGGAGTTTGCGGAGCAGCGCCGGATCCGCCCGCACCCACTTCCCGCGGAGCCGGACCAGCGGCCGCTTGGCCTCCGCGAGCGCTGTCACCTCTTCTTCGGTCAGCTGCTCGTCACCGATGCTCAGCTTCCACTGGAACTCAAGCAGCCTCTTCAGCGTGAGCACGGGTCCGGTCACGCCGGCCGGCGCCTTGGTGACCGAAGCCTTGGCCTTGACCACGCCCTCGAAGAAACCGCTGGGCCACAACACTTCGATGCCCGCGCCGGCCAGCGCGCGGGCACCGCGGCCGAACAGTTCGACAATCTGTTCGTCGCTCAGCGGCACCTCGCCCGGAGGGTCCGCGTACTGCAGCCCGTCGAGCGGCTGCCAAGCCCTCGATCCCCGGCGCAGACCCAGCAGCACCTGCGTGTCCGCCTCCTCACCCAGCCGAGCGCGCACTAAGGCCGGGACCTCCCACAACGCCGCGAAATCGACCACCAGGCTCGGGTCGGCCCGGCTCCGCAAGGCGAGGACGCCGAAGGGCTCGAAACCCCTTTCACCGACCTCGGTGGCCTCCAAACGCCGGATCTCGATACGCAGCAACAGATCCACGCCGGTGAGCTCCGGTTCCGCGACGGCGGGCCGCCGCCGCACCAGCACATCCGCCGCGGCGTCCCACAGCGCCCTGATCAACGACTCCGGCGAGTGCAGCCGGATCCTTTTGACCCCGGACAGCGGCAGCGCATGCGCCTCGGGAGGCAACTTGGCGGCCAGTTCCCGCAGCAACAGCTCGTCGTCGAGATCCAGCGGGCCGACTCGCCACGCGTCGTGACCGCTCGGGCTGGACGCCTGTTGCAACCGGCCACGTTCGATCAGATTCACCCCCGCCTGCAGTGCGGCCGCCCACGCGATGATCGACGGACTCGCGCCTTCCTCCGCGTCCAGCAGCCCCGGAATCGCCTTCGCGAGCGGGATCAGCGACGCCTCGACCTTGGTGCGCTGATAGGTCTTGCCCACCGGGAGGACGAATTCGATCGGGGTATCGCCACCTTCGTGTCCCCACAACGCGAGAACCCCGTCCCGGGGAGGATCCGCTGGGACGTAGGTGGCCTGGGTTTGTTCGCCGTACCGCACGGGAAGAGACGATAGGCGCCGTCCCCGACACTTTGATCAGGCATTGTGGGCGCAGGTCCGTTTTCCTGGGCAGAACGCCACGAACGGTCCGTTCGTGAGCTATTCAACCCCGCGGGAGGCCCAGTAGCCGCTCGGCCACGAGATTCAACAGCACCTGTGTGGTGCCGCCCGCGATGCTCAGGCACCGCGTCAGCAGGAACTCGTGCTGAGCGGCCGACGTCGAGCCGTCCACGACCAGTGCGCGAGGGCCGAGGAACTCCAACGCGGTTTCGGCGACTTCCTGGCGGTGCCGGACGCCGAGCAGCTTCCGCACACTCGACTCCGCGCCCGGTACCTGGCCCGCCAGCCGGCGCAGTGTGGCACGCAAGTCGAGCAGTGAGCCCGTGGAACCCTGGGCGATCAGCGCGCCCAGCCGTTCGACGTCGGCGTCCGTGACGTCGCCGTCCAGCCCCGCGAGCAGGCGTTCCACTCCTTCGCCGACCGCAGGTCCACCGCCGATCGCCACCCGTTCGTTGGCCAGCGTCGTCCGCGCCAGCCGCCAGCCGCCATCGACGTCACCGACCACACACTCGTCCGGCACGAAGACGTCGTCGAGGAACACCTCGTTGAACACCGCTTCGCCGGTGATTTCGCGCAGCGGCCGGATTTCGATCCCGGCCGAGCGCATGTCTACTAAAAAGTACGTGATTCCCTTGTGCTTCGGAGCTTCCTGGTTGGTGCGGGCCAGGCAGATCGCCCAGTCGGACTGCGCCGCGAGCGACGTCCACACCTTCTGCCCGGTCAGCCGCCAACCCCCGTCGACCCTGGTTGCCCTGGTACGCAAGGAAGCCAGGTCGGACCCGGCGCCCGGCTCGCTGAACAGCTGGCACCAGGTGAGCTCTCCGCGCAGTGTCGGGCCGGCGAACCTTTCCCGCTGTGCGGCCGATCCGTGCTCCAGGATGGTCGGAATGGCCCACGCGCCGATGACCAGGTCGGGCCGGTTCACCCCGGCGCGGGCGAGCTCGGCGTCGATCGCCAGCTGCTGGCCGACCGAGGCGTCGAGCCCGTGCGGTTTCGGCCAATGTGACGTGAGGAAACCAGTCTCGGCCAGCCGGGATCGTCGCTGTTCACTGGGAAGCGCCGCGATCTCGGCCGCAGTGGCCCGCGCCTCACCGGTGAAGTCGTCGTGGTGATCGAGCACGAGCGCGCGCCGTGACCCGGCCAGCGCCAGGTCCGCCGCGTGCCGGCGCCAGCGGGCGGAACCGCCGAGCCATTGCCGCAACGCCAGCGCCCGGCGCAGGTACAGGTGCGCGTCATGGTCCCAGGTGAACCCGATCCCGCCGAGTACCTGGATGCAGTCCTTGGCGTTCTCGACAGCCGAGTCGAGCGCCCCGGCGGCCGCCGAGGCAGCGGCCAGCGCGTGCTGTTCCGAGTCTTCGCCGGCCGCCCGCGCCGCATCCCAGGCCAAAGCCGCGGCGGCTTCCGTGCGGCACAGCATCTCCGCGCACAGATGCTTGATCGCCTGGAAGGACCCGATCGGCCGGCCGAACTGCTCGCGCACCTTGGCGTACTCGCTCGCCGTGCGCACACACCAGGCCGCGACGCCCGCGGCTTCCGCGGCGGCCAGGGTCGCGGCGGCCGTGGCCACAGAGCCCAAAGCGATCACCGCGGACGGCGGCACCAGCACGCCGTCCAAAACGACCCGGCCCACCGACCGGGAGAAGTCGAACGACCTGGCCCGTTCGACACACAGCCCCTCGGTTCCCGGCGCCAGGAGAAACCGGGTTCCGTCCACTTCGAGGAGCAGATGAGCGGTCTCGTCGGCGTCGAGTACGGCGTCGACTAGACCGTTCACCAAGAGCCCGCCATCGGGTGAGCGCCGGGCATGGAGCTCCCCGGCGTCGAGGGCGATGGCCAGGTGCACGGACCCGTCCGCGATCGACGGCAGCAACTCCTTGGCCATCGGCGATTCGGGTACCCGTGCCAGCAACAATCCGCCGAGTACGGTGCTGAGCACCGGCCCCGGCAGCAAGGCCGTGGCGGCCGCTTCCAGCCCGGAAGCCGCGTCGACGACAGTGCCGCCCGCTCCCCCGAGCTCCTCGGGCACGGCGATCGCGAACAGGCCGATGTCGGCGAGTCCCGGAAGCACGGCGGCGGCCTCGTCCCCGGCTTCGAGTGCCCGGACGACGTCGAGCGGGGACCTGGTCGAGGCCCACGCCCGGATGGACTCGGCCAGGGCTCGCTGCTCGTCGGTGATCGCGATCGACAAGGTTCCTCCTCGGTCCGCAGGCCGCCGTCAACACGGTCGAAACAGTGTAGAACGTGTTTCAGTTTTTGGGCGAGTCCACCCAAGCTTGAACAGTTCCAGATGTTCGGTAGGCTACGGTCGAAAAGTGGAACAAGTTCCGGGAGAGGCGATGGCTGGCAAGCCCAAGGCGTCCGCGCCGGCGAAGAGCCGCAATGGCGCCGGACTCAGCGCGGTCAACAGCGAAGAGCTCGGCTCGGCCGCGCAGCGGGACCGCCGTCGCCGCATTATCGACGCCACCCTCGCGCTCGCGGCGAAAGGCGGATACGACGCCGTCCAGATGCGGTCCGTCGCCGAGAAGGCCGATGTCGCGCTCGGCACCCTTTATCGCTACTTCCCGTCGAAGATCCACCTGCTGGTTTCGGGGCTCGCCCGGGAATTCGAGCGTGCGCAGGAGAAACTCGAGCGTGTCACCATCCCCGGCGAGACACCCGCCGAGCGGCTGATGTTCGTGCTCGGCCGCAACACCCGGCTGATGCAACGCGACCCGCACCTGACCGAAGCCATGGTGCGGGCGTTCATGTTCGCCGACACCACGGCCGCCGCCGAAGTCGAACAGGTCGGGCGGCTAATGGAGAACATGTTCGCGAAGGCGATGGGCATCGACGAGCCAACTGAGTCCGACAGGGATGTCTTCCACGTCATCGCCGACGTCTGGATGGCGAACCTGGTCGCGTGGGTGACGCGGCGTGCTTCGGCGGCCGACGTCGCGAACCGCCTCGAGCTTTCCGTCCGCCTGCTGCTGGAGAAATAGAACGGGGTCCCACCCGGACGAACCGGACGGGACCCCGAATCATGCGCTCAGGCGATCAGCTCCACCACTGGCTACGACTGCCGCCGATGAAGTTCCACAGCTGGATCCTGGTGCCGTTGCCGCCGACGGAACCCTCGGCAGTCAGGTAGCGGCCGCTCGCCGGGCTCTGGAGCCGGGCATAACCCTCGGGGTTGACCGTGTCCAGCCACCACTGGTTCTTGGCGCCCGCGACGAAGTCCCACAGCTGGATCCTGGTGCCGTTGGTGTTGATCGAGGACAGGTCGGCGTCCAGGTAGCGGCCGCTCGCCACGTTCTGGAAGCGCAGGTAGCCCTCGGGGTTGGACGTGATGTAAAACGCCTGCTGCGCGGCGTAAGCGTCGCAGTCCCACAACTGCACCCTGGTGCCGTTGGCGTTGATCGAGGACAGGTCGGCGTCGAGGCACCGGCCGCTGAGCGCGGACTCGAGCAGGTACGCGTCGGCCTCGACAGCCTGCGCGTCGACCCCGTTGGTCTTCTTGGCGCCACGCGGGTGCGCGGGGATCAGCTTCACGCCGTCGATGGACGTCACGGTGGAGCCAGGCCCCTCCTTCTGCGCGGCCACGGCCTGCGGCGCCGTGGCCAGCGCGAGTACACCCGCGGCTGCGGCGACGGTCACCATGATTCGCTTCAACTTCGTCATTGTTCCCCTTTTTCCGGTGTCCCAGTCGAGGGGTCGCGGACAGCCGGACACCGAACTCCGGCCTCGCGATCACGTGCGGCGAACCGCACAGGACTGACCCCCTCAAAGAGGGCCACACCAGCAGCCCTCTTCCAGGATCATCCACGCAGCGCCGGTACGCGTCGACAAGATTGCGTCACCGCTCAACAACACAGGTCAGACGTGTAACGACAAGGACGATATGGACGAAAAAGGTATGCCATTACCGAATCGAGGGTTCGACGTTGCGCCTGAGACTGACCGTTCACGACCTGGCACGCGTCGGGTTGTCCGGAGCGGATCCCTTGTTCGAGCTGACTTCCAGCCTGCAGCTGCTGCAGAGCCGTGAAAGCGCTTCCGACTTCAACTGGTGGAAACGCTGGGTGCGGCACCGGTTGCCCGAATCGACACGGATGCTCGCTTGGCTGTGCCGCCCGGGAACGGCCGTACCGGCGTTCCTGCTCCCGTTCCCCGGACGGCAGGACCTTGACGCCGCCGTGGCCGCGGTGCGCGAAACCAGCCCCGAACAGCTCCGGACCGATGTGCTTCTCGCCGCGAACGGCCGCGAACTTCCCGGTTGGGCCGCGAAACTGGCCGACGGCGAGACCTCGGCAATCGTCGAAGCGTTGCGGGACTACTTCGAGCCGGCACTCGGCCCGCACTGGCAATCCATCCGGGCCCAGGTCGAGGCCGACCGTGACAGGCGCACTCAAATCCTGCTGAACGGCGGCGTGTACGCGTTGCTCAACAGCCTGCGACCGGCGATGACCTGGTACTGCCCGACCCTGACCGACGATTCGTGCGAGGACAACGACGTCCTGCTTCACGAGGCCAGGCTGGTACTGCTGCCCGCGTTCTTCGCGATGTCCCCAGCCGTCGTCACCGGACCGGCGTCACAGCCCACGCGGCTGGTCTACCCGGCCGACCGCGACTCCGGCCAGACCCTGCTCCCTCCCGGCGCCGCCCGGAGAGGGCAGCGAAAAGCCCTGGCCGACCTGCTGGGGCAGACCAGGGCCGCCGCTCTGCGGACGATGTCGGGCGGGTGCAGCACTTCGGAGCTCGCCACTCTGCTCGGTGTCACCCCGTCCGCCATCAGCCGGCACACCTCCGTGCTGCGGCAGGCCGGATTGATCAACACCCACCACGACCGGAACACCGTGCTGCATTCGCTGACACCGCTCGGCAGCGCCCTACTGGAGTCGTGAATACAACACTAGGCCGTGAGCTTCGGCAGTACGTCACTGCCGAAGGTCTTGATCCACTCGTCTTGGTTGCGGCCCACGTTGTGCACATAGATGCGGTTGAACCCCGCATCGACGTACTTCTGCAGCGCCGCGCGGTGCACGTCCGGGTCGGACGAGACGACCATGCGACCGTCGAAGTCCTCCTTGCGCACCAGCTTCGCCATCTGCGCGAAGTCGAACGGCGAGCGGATGTCGGCCTTCGGGAACTTCATGCCGCCGTTGGGCCACTGGTCCATGGCGTTGGCCCAGGCCTCTTCGTCGGTGTCGGCCCACGACAGGTGCACCTGGAGCAGCTTCGGCATCTCGTCCGGGTCCTTGCCAGCCTTGCGCGCGCCCTGGTTGAAGTTGTCGACGATGCCCGCGAGCTTGTCGATCGACGCGCCCGGGGTGATCAGGCCATCGGCGAGCTCACCAGTCTTGCGCGAGGTGTACGGGCCTGCCGACGCGATGTAGACCGGCGGCGGCGGGCCGTCCGGCAGTGTCCACAACCGAGTGGTGTGCAGCTTGAAGAACTCGCCGTTGTGCTTGACATCCTTGCCGGTGAACAGCTTCCGGATGATCTCGAGCGCCTCGAACATCCGCCGCACCCGCTCCGGCGCCTCCGGCCAGTACCCGCCGATGATGTGCTCGTTGAGCGCCTCACCCGAGCCGATACCCAGCCAGGTACGGCCGGGATAGGTCGCCTCCAGCGTCGCCGCGGCCTGCGCCACCATCGCCGGGTGGAGCCGGAACGACGGACAGGTCACGCCGGGCCCGAGATCACCGGTGGTGTTCTCCGCCAGCGAAGCGAGGACACTCCAGACGAAAGATGCCTCACCCTGCTGGGGAACCCAGGGCTGGAAGTGGTCCGCGGCCATCTGCCCGGAGAAGCCGTGCTGCTCGGCCAGCGCCGCCAGCCGGATGGACTCACGCGGCGAGAACTGCTCCAGTGCCGCAGCCATGCCGATTTGAACGTCAGTCACGTACTTTGTCCCATCCTCTTTCGAATGTGTCTTCACGGTAGCTTTTCAAGATCAGGTTCGCCTGGCGGTCAGCGGTAGCCCTCGGCGACGGCCGCGAGCTCGTCGAGTTTGTGCAATGTCTCCGACTGAGGTTTGGTGCCCAGCATGAAGGTGACCCGTTCGACCTCGGCCTGCACGTAGCCGTCGAGCACGGCAGGCTCGGCCGGCGAGCCGAAGACGGTGAACGGGATGTCGCCGCGGCCGCGCTCGGTCAGCCACTCGCGCGTCTCGACAATCTCCGACACGGGCGCCCGCCCGCGCGGCAGCCACGCGTCGCCGTACTTCAGCAGCCGCTCCAGCGCGGCCGGGCTTTCGCCGCCGATGTAGATCGGCGGATGGGGCTTCTGTACCGGTTTCGGCCACGCGAAAATCGGGTCGAAGTCGACAAACTTGCCGTGATACTCGGCCTCGTCCTTCGTCCAGATCTCCTTCAGCGCGGCCAGCTGCTCATCGATCAGTGCACCCCGCGTCTTCGGATCGGTGCCGTGGTTGGCCATCTCCTCGCGGTTCCAGCCGACACCCACGCCGAACGCCACCCGACCGTGTGAGAGCAGGTCGAGGCTGGCGACCTCCTTCGCGGTGTGGATCAGGTCACGCTGGATGAGCAGCGCGATCCCGGTGCCCAGCAGCAGATTGCTGGTCGCCGCCGCCGCGGCGGTCAGCGCCACGAACGGGTCGAGAGTGCGGTAGTACACCCGCGGCAGGTCCCCGCCGCCGGGATACGGACTCTGGCGGTCCACCGGGATATGCGAGTGCTCGGCGAGGAAGAGCGAGTCGAAACCCCGCTCTTCCAGCGCCGCACCCAGCGCGTCGGGGCGGATGCCCTCATCGGTCACGAACGTTGCGATACCGAACTTCATACTTTCATCGAACCACGGAATCCGGCGTGGTGTTCCCCGAGCTACACGTTGCGCCGATACTGGCCACCCACCTCGAAGAACGCCTCGGTGATCTGCCCGAGCGAGCAGACGCGCGCGGCTTCCATGAGTTCACCGAACAGGTTCCCGCCGCGGGTCGCGGCCTCACGCAGCGCCTTGAGCGCCTGCTGCGCGTCCGTGTGATGCCGCTGCTGAAAGTCCGCCAGCCGCGCCAGTTGCGACTCCTTCTCCGTCTCGGTCGCCCTGGCGAGCTCGACGTCCATCTCGTGGGCGTCCGGGTGCTCGTTGCGGAAGGTGTTGACGCCGACGATCGGCAGCGTGCCGTCGTGCTTCAACCGTTCGTACAGGATCGATTCGTCCTGGATCTTGCCGCGCTGGTAGCCGGTTTCCATCGCACCGAGCACGCCGCCGCGCTCGGAGATCCGGTCGAACTCGACAAGTACTGCTTCTTCGACCAGGTCGGTCAGCTCGTCGATGATGAACGCGCCCTGCAGCGGGTTCTCGTTCTTCGACAGGCCCCACTCCTTGTTGATGATCATCTGGATGGCCATCGCGCGCCGGACCGAACTCTCGCTCGGTGTGGTGATCGCCTCATCGAAAGCGTTGGTGTGCAACGAGTTCGCATTGTCGTAAAGGGCGCACAGCGCCTGGAGCGTCGTCCGGATGTCGTTGAAGTTCATCTCCTGCGCGTGCAAGGACCGGCCGGAGGTCTGCACGTGGTACTTCATCTTCTGGGACCGGTCGTCGGCGCCGTAGCGCTCGCGCATGGCGACGGCCCAGATCCGGCGGGCGACCCGGCCGAGCACCGAGTACTCGGCGTCCATCCCGTTGGAGAAGAAGAACGACAGGTTCGGCGCGAAGTCGTTGATGTCCATGCCGCGCGCCAGGTAGGACTCGACGTAGGTGAAGCCGTTCGACAGCGTGAACGCGAGCTGCGAAATCGGGTTGGCCCCGGCTTCGGCGATGTGGTAGCCGGAGATCGACACCGAGTAGAAGTTGCGCACCCCGTGGGAGATGAACCACTCCTGGATATCGGCCATCATGCGCAGGGAGAACTCGGTGGAGAAGATGCAGGTGTTCTGGCCCTGGTCCTCCTTGAGGATGTCCGCCTGCACGGTGCCGCGGACGTTCGCCAGCGCCCACGCCTTCAGCTCGGCGGCTTCGTCGTCGGTGGGCGCGCGGCCGTTCTTCTCCTCGAAGGCGGTCACCTGCTGGTCGATGGCCGTTTTCAGGAAGAACGCGAGGATCGTCGGCGCGGGGCCGTTGATCGTCATCGAGACCGACGTGGTCGGTGACGTCAGCTCGAAGCCGTCGTAGAGCGCCTTCATGTCTTCGAGCGTCGCAATGGACACCCCGGAGGTACCGACCTTGCCGTAGATGTCCGGCCGGGTGTGCGGGTCGTGGCCGTAGAGCGTCACGGAGTCGAAGGCCGTCGACAGCCGCTTCGCGTCCGAATCGGCGGAAAGCAGCTTGAACCGGCGGTTGGTGCGGAACGGGTCGCCTTCGCCGGCGAACATGCGTGCCGGGTCCTCGCCTTCCCGCTTGAACGGGAAAACGCCCGTGGTGTACGGGAAGTATCCGGGCAGATGTTCGCGGCGCAGGAACGACAGCAATTCGCCGGGGTCGGTGTAGCGAGGCAGCGCCACGCGTGGGATCCGGTTGCCGGACAGGGTTTTTCGCCAGAGCTGCGTGCGGAGCTCCTTGTCACGGATCTTCACGACGAGCTCGTCCTCGCGGTAGGACTCAGCGATTTCGGCGTACCGTTCCAGCAGCTTCGACACTTCACCGTCGATGTCGGCTTCGGCTGCGGCCACGAGCTGCGCGATCGCCTCGGTGTCGGCCCCAGCCGCGGCCAGCGCCTCCTGGGCGACGGTCAGCGCCTGGTGGCGGCGCACCGCGGCGGCCTGCGTCTTGGTGTCCTCGTGGTAGCCGCGCACGGTCTGCGCGATGTCCGAGAGATACCGCGAGCGCGCGGCCGGGATGATCGTGGTGGCGTCGGTCGACACCTTGCCCTCTACGTGCGGCAGCATCCCGGCCGACACCGACAGCCCGCGCTCGGCCAGGGAATCCCGCAGGTGCTGGTACAGCGCCGTGACGCCGTCGTCGTTGAACTTGGCCGCACTGGTGCCGTAGACCGGCATCTCCCCGGGAGACGAATGAAACGCCTCGCGGTTGCGGACGAGCTGCCTCGCGACATCGCGGCGGGCGTCTTCCGCGCCGCGGCGCTCGAACTTGTTGATCGCGACAGTGTCGGCGAAGTCGAGCATGTCGATCTTCTCGAGCTGGGACGCTGCGCCGAACTCCGGCGTCATGACGTATAGCGACTGGTCCACGTAGTCGACGATGCCGGCGTCACCCTGGCCGATACCGGGCGTCTCGACGATGACCAGGTCGAACCCGGCGGCCTTGCACGCCAGCACGGACTCGCTGAGGCCGACCGGGATCTCGCCGGTGGTGGTACGGGTGGCGAGCGAACGGAAAAAGACCGGGCTGCCATCGAGGCAGTTCATCCGGATGCGGTCACCCAGCAGCGCGCCACCGCCCTTGCGGCGTGACGGGTCGACGGCGAGCACGGCGATGCGCAGCTTGTCTTCCTGGTCAAGGCGGAAACGGCGGATCAGTTCGTCGGTGAGCGAAGACTTTCCGGAACCACCGGTGCCGGTGATGCCCAGTACCGGCACCGTGCGCGCGGCGGCGGCCTCGGTGATCGCGGTGAGCCAGTCGGCCGGGAGCGATCCGCGCTGCAGCTGGGTGATGACCCTGGCGAGCGAAGGGACGTCACCGGCAAAGAGCTTGTCGACCGAGCCGGGCGACGTACTCGCCAGGTCGACGTCGCATTCCTTGATCATCAAGTTGATCATGCCGGGCAGGCCCAGCTCATAGCCGTCTTCGGGCGAGAAGATCCTCGCGACCCCACGCGAGTGCAGCAGCTCGATCTCGTCGCGCACGATGACGCCGCCACCACCGCCGTAGACTTTGATATGTCCGGCCCCGCGTTCGGCGAGCAGCTCCACCAGGTAGCTGAAGTATTCGACGTGCCCGCCCTGATAGGCGCTGATCGCCACGCCTTGCACGTCCTCGGCTATCGCGGCCGTGGCAACCTCGTCCACCGAACGGTTGTGCCCGAGGTGCACCACTTCGGCACCCTGCGACTGCAAAATGCGCCGCATGATGTTGATCGACGCGTCGTGCCCGTCGAACAGGCTGGATGCGGTAACGAACCGGACAGGGTTCACAGGCCGGTGCAGGTCAGCGCTCATAGCTTCAAAATACTAGGACTTCCTACTATTTCCAACCCGTGGGAGTGCGTGATGGGCGTCTCAGCGCCGTTACCTCGCCTTGGCCGCCCGCAGCGCGATCCATTGCCGCATGGCGTACTCGACCAGCGTGATCAAGGTCTGCTTCGTCGACTCGCGGTCCCGGGCATCGCATTGGATGATCGGGATACTCGGGTCGATCGAGAGCGCTTCCCGCACGTCGTTGATGTCGTGCTGGAGGATGCCGTCGAAGGTGTTCACGCCGACGATGTAGGGCAGGCCACGATCCTCGAAGAAGTCGACCGGCGCGAACGAGTCCGCCAGACGACGCGTGTCGGCGAGCACCACCGCCCCGATGGCGCCCCGGACGAGGTCGTCCCACATAAACCAGAACCGCTGCTGCCCGGGCGTGCCGAACAGGTACAGGATCAGGTCGGCGTCCAGCGAAACACGCCCGAAGTCCATCGCCACCGTGGTGGTGGTCTTGTTCGGCGTGTTGTCGATGTTGTCGATGCCGGTACTCGCGTCCGTCATCATCGCCTCGGTGGTCAGCGGCACGATTTCGGACACTGCACCCACAAAGGTCGTCTTACCCGCACCGAACCCACCGGCCACGACGATCTTCGCAGATGTCATGGTCGGGGGCGCGGTTTCCCGCGGTGCCTTAAAGCCGACGGAGTCCACTCAAAACCCTTTCCATCAACACCAAATGTGCTTCGGCGCCGTCATTGTCGGAGATCGTCTTGTGAACGGTCACCAGCCCCGCGTCCGCCGCGTCGCTGATCAAAACGCGCGCCACGCCGAGCGGCACCCGTAAGAACGCCGCGATTTCGGCGACCGAACGAGGACTCCGACACTCTTCCATGATCGAGAGGCTCTCGATCTGTCCCACCGCCGCATCGGAGATGGCTCCGATGGCGACGCTTTCCTTCGTGGAGACGAGCGTCTCCAGCTCCAATGCGTAGTTGGACTTCGTCCGGCCACCCGTTAGAGCGTAGGGCCGCACGATGGCGGTCTCTTCACCCGGATGAACATCATCCCCCGGATGACGGTCGGCGGGCACAGTGTACCCGGTGAAACTCGGGTAATCGGGCGAATAGTCGGGCACCGGAGGGCCCGGGACGAAGAGCCCGCCAGCTGGGATGAGGCTTTCGGTATTGGCCGGCGGAGAGACTACTGAGGTCACGCGGTCTCCTAGGTCGGTCGGTTGCGAGGACCCGTCCGCGGCGTCCGCGACGGGGCTGTCCTGGGACTCCTTGCTCTTTTTGCGCTTCCGCCGACGACCTGAATCCAGGGAGAAGCCGTTGAGGACGTCGGCGAACGTGCCGTCGTCCCCGCGACCGGAAGCGGTGCCGTCCTCGGTCTCGGGAGGTGGCTCACCCACTCCCGGTGCTTCACCGGAGAACCCTGGTCCCGTGCTCATCGCGATATCATCCCACCGGCTCGCCGATCAGCGACCCGCCCGCACCCTGGAGTTGTGCGCGCAATTCCGGGGTGAGGATCTGGCCGACGCGGTCGACGAGCATCGTCATCTCGTAGGCCACCTGCCCGATGTCGCAATTCGGCGCGGCGAGGATCGCGAGGCACGAGCCGTCGCTGATCGACATCAAGACCATGATGCCGAGTTCCATCTCGACCACGGTCTCGTTGACCGCACCGGCCTCGAAGCACCGTGCGGCACCCTGGGTGAGGCTGACGATGCCAGAAGCGACGGCCGCGAGCTGATCAGCCCTGTCGAGCGGGAGACGGTTCGACGAGGTCAGGAGCAGCCCGTCCGCCGACACGACCACCGCGTGCGCCACCCCTGGCACCCGCTCGGCGAAATCGTTGACCAGCCATCCGAACTGATTCTGCTGGGGCTGTGCCACATTCGGCGAGGTCATTCACCCTCCAGGGTTTCTTGGTTAGCTTCGGTCGATTGAGCCGTCCGGTGCCGTCCGCGCCGAATGCCTTGCTGGAAACTACTCAACCGGCCTCTTACGTCATCCGGGTCCCGGTCTGGTTTGGGGCCGGTCGACGCAGCGGGCACCCCGGCGTTACCGGGGAGCAGCTGCTCCCCGGCGCGACGCCTCGGCAATCCCGCGGGAGTGAAGGTAGACGGTGCTGTGTCGGCCACCGACTGCACGGTGCGCCAATTGTCGTCGGAGCCGAAGACCCACTCCGACGTCGCACCGAGATCGGGGATCTCGCCCGCCACCGGAGCGGGGGCGGGAGCCGGGGGAACCCCTTTGGCCGTCCGCCGGGGCAGTGAGGACTTCCCGGGCGTCGGCCGGGGTTTGACCACCGACGTCCGGGGTTGCGGCAGCGGCGGGCTCTCGGGCCGTTCCGGCGGAACGGCCGGAGCGGCGGTGGGTGCCGCAGCGCGTGGTGCCGCCGCGGTCTGGTCGTCCGGGAGTTCAGCGGTGGCCGCCTCGGGGGCGGTGGGCTCGGCGGCGGTTTCCGCCTCGGGAGCGGCTGTCTCCTTGCGCCCCCTGCTGACGCCCTGCTGGAAGCTGTTCAGCCGACCCCGTATTTCGGCTGGGTCGCGCACCGGTGAGTCCGAACTGGCCACCGGCCTCCGCACGGGCGGTGCGGCCTGCGCCGCGCTGCCCGGCATGAGCTGCTCGCCACGGCGCCGCATCGGCAGCCCGGCGGTGGTGAACGTCGACGGCGGCGTCTGGGACACCGCCTGGACGGTCCGCCAGTTCTCGTCGCTGGCGAAATCCCAGCTGACGGCCGCGCTCGGCTCCTCGGCGGCCTCCTCGGCCGCGGGCTCGTCGCCGGCCGCCTTTTCGGCTACGGCCTGCCCGGCGACTGCCTGCTTCGGGTCGACCTTGTCGTTCGCGGTTTCTTTGCCCGCGGTTTTTTGGTCCGCCGCCTTTTCGCCCGCGGCCTTCTCGTCGGCAGGCTTCGCCGGCGCCGGGGCGGGGGTGCTGCGGAACCAGACCGACAGCATCTCGTCGAAGATCGGGGTGGTCTCCGACGTGGTTTCCGCCGGCGAGGGCGGGGGAACCGGCGCGGGCTCCGGCGCCTTGGCACCGGTCTGGTTCCACCAATCGCTCAGCGCTGTCCCGTTGGCGGCAAACAGGTCCTTGCCACTCGGCAGCGTGCCGGCGCGGACGTCGGACAGGTCCTCCTCTTCCTGCTCCGGGGCGCTGGCCGCGGGGACGGGCGGCGCCGGGAGCGGCGGCAAGGGGGGCAGCGGCGGAAGCGGGGGCAGCAGCGGGGCCTGGAGCGCCTGGATGGCCGACTGGACCGCAGGGGTTTCGTCGTCCTTCGTGATCGGGCTGAACAGAGCCGTGCCGGAGACTTCGAGATCCGACGGCGGGCGCAGCGTCTGGCCGACGGTGTGGCCGTTCAGCGGAGAGGCCTCCGCCGGGGACGGCAACCGCCCGGTCTGGTCGCCATGGGCGAGGCCCGAAATACCCGGCAGCCTCGTGCCATTGACCGGCCGCTGCCGACGGGGAAGCGGGCCGGCGCCCGGTGACCGCTGGTGTGCCGGGAACGGTCCGGTGTCCTGCGCGCTCGGCGCCATCACCAGTTCGGCTGGCACGGTGACCGTGGCGCGCACGCCGACGATGTCCTTACCGCCGTGCAGGGTCACCCCGATACGGTGGCGGCTGGCCAGCCTGCCGACGACGAACAGGCCCATCCGGCGTGAGGTGGCCAGGTCGACCGAAGCGGCTTCCGTGAGCCGCGTGTTCGCCTCACCGACCTCGGCCTCGTTCATTCCGATGCCCTTGTCGAGGATGTCGATCTGCAGGGAACGGTCGTCGGCCATCCTGGTAGCGACCGTCACCCTCGTTTCCGGCGCGGAGAAGGCGGTGGCGTTGTCCAGCAGCTCGGCGACCAGGCGCATCAGGTCACTGGCCGCGTGACCGACGATCCTGGCCGAGGGCGGCGGCTGCACCACTACCCGCTGGTACTGCTCGATTTCCGAGACCGCCGCACGGAGCACGTCCGTGGTGGTCACCGGCTGCCCCGAACGCCTCGTCGGCTCGGATCCCGAGAGCACCATGAGGTTCTCGTTGTTCCGGCGCATCCGGGTGGCGAGGTGGTCGAGCTGGAACAGGGTGGCCAGCTGGTCGGCGTCTTCCTCGTCGCGCTCCAGCCGCTCGATCAGCTGCAACTGGCGCTGCACCAGGCTCTGGCTGCGCCGCGAAAGGTTGACGAAGACACTGCCGTAGCCGGTCCGCATTGCGGCCTGTTCGGTGGCCAGCCGCAGCGCCTGGTGGTGCACCGCGTCGAAGGCTCGCGCAACCTCGCCGATCTCGTCGTTGGAGTTCACCGGGACGGGCTGGACGTCGCTGCCCTGCGCGCGGCCTTCCTGGATGTTGCGCACCGCAGCCGGGAGCTGCTTTTCGGCGACGTCGAGAGCGCTGGCGCGCAGCACCTGAAGCGAGCGGAGCAGCTGACGCGTGATGAGGAAGACGACCACCGCGGCCAGTACCAGCGCGCCGAACAACAGCACCGCGAGAAGCCCTGCGCCACTGCTCGAATCCTGGACCAGCTGGGCCGACACCGTGCCGATCTGGTCGCCGAGCCGTTTCGAGACCTCGTTCATCCGGCTGATGACCGTCGTGGAGCTTTCGTCCCACTGCTGCGCGGAGAGCTGGCGGAAGGCCTGCGGACCAGGGGTGCCCTGCTCCCCCAGCAACGGCTGCAGCAAGGACGCGCGGGTGTCGAAGGCTGGGCCGGGCACGGTCGCGTCGAAGTCTTGACGCTCGGCCGCGGAAGCACCGGCGCGGAAGTCGTCGATCCGGTCCGACAGCCGAACCTCGGAGGTGCGGACCTGGGTGAGTTCGGTCGGCGCGAGATTGCCGCGCGCGACGCCGTAGGCAACCAGCGCCTGGCTCAGCGACACCTCTTCCTTGGCCACCTGGAGGTCGTGCAGGGCACTCGGAGCGCCGCCGATGGTGTCGTCGCTGATGCCGGCCGCAAGGGTGGTGTCGAGCTTCAGCAGCGCCGAGGTGATGGCGGAGTACTCGGTAATGGCCTCCGCGGGGTCGAGACCGCCCGCTGCGGCCCGTTCCCGCAGGGCGCCGAGCCGGGTGACCTGGGCCAGTGCCTCGTCGTCGGAGGTGGCTATCGCGTTGTCACGCTCACCGGCCTTGGCGGCCGCGTCGGTGAACGGACGCACCGCGGCGTCGACCTCGGCACGGATCGCCGTCAGCGCCGGCGAACCGCCCACGGTCCCCGCGGTGAGCACGGCCGCGGCTTCAGTGCGCTCACGCTGCACGCCGTCGGTGAGGGTCCGCATGGCGGCGCTCAGCGCGACCAGCCTGTCTATGCGCTGGTAGCCGTCCGAACGGCCGACCTGGTTCCCGATCGTCGTGACACCGAGCACGACCGCGATGACGATGGGGACGAGGGTAACCGCCGACAGCTTGACCGGCAGGCTCCAGTCCCGCCAGCGGACGACGGCTCCGAGGTCGACCCCTCGTCGTTTTCGTGGTGGCTGACCGAGCAGCTTCCCAACAGGCACTTGGCCTTCTCGTGCAACGGTCACGAACGTGACTCCCTGTCCGGCGTATTCGATCCCGGTCGGCGGCTCGCGGCGCCTCGGTCATGTGCCATCACGCGCGCTGGCCCGTGGTACTCAGCCTCGCCCCGCATCTGATGCATCCCTGCCGATCCGCGTCCTACGTCTGGTCACTAGCTGCTGTCTCGGGCATACCTGTGTCATGGGCCTCGCCGACGAACCACCGTTGATCAACCCCGGCGGGCTCCGAACATCGCAACATGCGAAGTGCAGCATCGGGCAGATCGGTTTAGCGATGCGTTCGACAGTGCGGTTCGGCGCCCTATCGATCCCCGGTGATCGGCTTGGCGAAAAGAATCGTACACCAATCCGGGCCCACTCAATTTCGTTCAGTGCACGGGGGTTGACCAGCGAAAATGTCATTATTTACCGGATCCGGTGCACGAATTTCGCGACGATCGGCCACCACGTTGAATTCCGGTGACGGGAGAGCCTGATTTGCCCGACGCCCATGTCACCCGAATAGCCTACGCAGAGTAGTCGATCCCCACGGAAGGTCTACTGAGCGTGCACCCAGGAGGGTGGTCAACCCCAAATGTGTGCACGATGTTGTGGCGTTACCACCTCAACGCACCCCACGTGGCGGTTTCTTTCCAGGTCGACACCACTTCGTGAAGCTTATTCACAACCAAGGCCGGCCTTACCGCTTTCAGTCGAACTGGTCCAATACTGTGTCAATCTCCGACACCGACTACTAAGAGTGAGTACCCATAGGGCGACAACAGTTTACAGATCTTCCTTTGACACATTTGCAGCAACCCCCACAACGGTAAGTGACACTGAACCTCACTATTCGGAGTGATCTGCCCGTAATCACGACGAGAGGTCCGTTCGCATAGACGGACCCTTCGGAAAGCCGACACCAGAACGGCCCGTCAAGTGGGCATCAACAAACCGCCCAACCACTTTCCGCAGGCCTCGGTGCCCGTGGCTACTATGTGCGCCTCGCAGTCCGCAAGGGCCACGGCGTCCCCGCATCGCACCGGTGCGCCACCGCCACCGCCACGGACGCACCACGCCGGAGGCACCTCATGCACTACGCCGAGCGCTCACACGCGGCCAGGAACGCTCTCGAGGAGACCGGCCAGATGCCGGTCCTGTTCGCGCGCCCCGACGCTGCCCCGGCGACCCCGCTCCCACCGCCCGGCCCCGACTTCGACCGCATCCAACACAGCCCTGAGTTCCAAGTGCTCAGACAGCGGCTGCGCCGCTTCGTCTTCCCGATGAGTCTGCTCTTTTTCACTTGGTACATGACGTATGTGCTGCTCGCGGCCTATGCGCACGACTTCATGAGCCGCAAGGTGGCCGGTCACGTCAACGTCGCCATCGTCCTCGGGCTCCTGCAGTTCGTGACCACGATCGTCATCACGGCGGTCTACCTCCGCTTCGCACGGCGCCGGATCGATCCGCAGGTCGCCTACGTGCGGCGGCTGACGGGAGTGATCGACCAGTGACCGCCACCCTCGCCGCGGGCGTCTCGGGAAGCAACCCGATCGTGAACACCACGGTCTTCTCCCTGTTCGTCGCGATCACGCTGTACGTGGTCTACCGCGCGGGCTCCCGCAATTCGTCGACATCGGACTACTACGCCGCCGGCGCGGCGTTCACCGGCAGGCAGAACGGCATCGCTCTCTCGGGCGACTTCCTGTCCGCGGCTTCGTTCCTCGGCATCGCCGGCGCGATCGCGATCCACGGCTACGACGGCTTCCTGTACTCGATCGGGTTCCTCGTCGCCTGGCTCGTCGACCTGCTGCTGATCGCCGAACTGCTCCGCAACACCGGCCGGTTCACCATGGGCGACGTCCTCAGCTTCCGGATGAAGCAACGCCCGGTCCGCGCCGCGGCGGCGACGTCCACCTTGGTCATTTCGTTCTTCTACATGCTCGCGCAGATGGCGGGCGCCGGCGGGCTGGTCGCGCTGCTGCTCGACATCCACGGCGGCTTCATGCAGGCGCTCGTCATCGTCGTCGTCGGCCTGATCATGGTGCTGTACGTACTGGTCGGCGGGATGAAGGGCACCACGTGGGTGCAGATCATCAAGGCCGCCATCCTGATACTGAGCGCCGCACTGATCACCGTCTTCCTGCTCGGGAAGTTCGGCTTCAGCTTCTCGAACCTGCTCGAGGCGGCCGCGGAGCGCAGCCCGATGGGCGAAGGGCTGCTGGAACCCGGCGGCCAGTACGGCGCCACCGACACCAGCAAGCTGGACTTCGTTTCGCTGTCCCTCGCACTGGTACTCGGCGTGGCCTCGCTGCCGCATGTGCTTATGCGCTTCTACACCGTGCCGAACTCCCGCGAGGCTCGCCGCTCGGTCGTCTGGGCGACGTCCTGCATGTTCGTGTTCTACCTGTGCACGCTGGTGATCGGCTTCGGTGCCGCCGCACTGGTCGGGCCGGACGAGATCAAGGGCTCCCCTGGCGGGGAGAACTCGGCGGCGCCGCTGCTGGCGCTCCACATCGGAGGGACACTGCTGCTCGGCATCGTCTCCGCGGTCGCGTTCGCGACGATCCTGGCCGTGGTCGCCGGGCTGACGATCACCGCTTCAGCGTCCTTCGCACACGACGTCTACGCGAACATCTTCAAGCGAGGCAAGGCGGATCCCGCCCGGGAGGTCCGGGTCGCGCGGCTGACCGCTGTGGCGGTGGGCGTGCTCGCCATTGCCGGGGGCATCCTCGCCAACGGCCAGAACGTCGCTTTCCTGGTCGCGCTGGCGTTAGCCGTCGCGGCGTCGGCGAACCTGTCGACGTTGCTGTACACGCTGTTCTGGAAGCGGTTCAACACCACCGGGACGCTGTGGGGCATCTACGGCGGCCTGATCGCCTGCCTGGTGCTCGTGTTCTTCTCGCCGGTCGTCTCGGGCTTCCCCGACTCCATCGTCAAAGGCGTCGATTTCCATTGGTTCCCGCTGAAGAACCCTGGACTGGTGTCGATCCCGTTCTCGTTCCTGTGCGGGTTCCTCGGCACGATGTTCAGCCGGTCCAAAACCGACCCGAAGCTCCAGGCCGAGATGGAGGTCCGTTCGCTCACCGGGATCGGTTCCTGACTGGACGCGGCCGGGAACAGAAGGAACCTGCACTACGTAAGGTATCGGAACGCGCTTCCGGCGAAGCCGCGCGATCGCGGTGGCATGGCGCCGGACAGCGGAACTGGACATACCCGGCCGGGGCAAACCCTGGCGACACGATCGCGATCGCGCGTTCTCAAAAAAACCCTGACAGTCTGGACTGGTGAGCGTTCCAGATCGGATCCGCCGGTTCCTCGACGAACAGCGACCGCCGACCCCCTGTCTGGTCGTCGACCCGGCACTGGTGGCCGCCCGCGCCCGGGAATTCGTCGACACTTTCCCGTGCGGGCACGTACGGTATGCCGTCAAGGCGAACCCGGCACCGGAGGTGCTGGACGAGGTGCTCGCCGCGGGCGCGGGGTTCGACGTCGCGGGCCGGGCGGAAATCGAGCTCTGCCTTTCGCGCGGCGTGGATCCGGCGAAGCTGGCGTACGGGAACACGATCAAGAAGCCCGGGGATATCGAGTTCGCCTACGCGAGCGGGGTCCGCGAGTTCACTTCGGACGCTGAAGGGGATGTCGAGAACCTCGCCAAGTACGCGCCGGGCTCGACGGTGTCCGTGCGGCTGCTGCTCGACACGCCGGCGTCCGTGACGCCGTTCGGCCGGAAATTCGGCTGCGAACCCGCAATGGCGCTGGAACTCGTGCTGCGCGCGGCGGAACTGGGGCTGCGGCCCGGTGTCGGCTTCCATGTCGGCTCGCAGCAGCTCGACGTGTGGGCCTGGGACATCGGCATCGCGGCGGCGGCCAAGGTGTTCGCCCTGGCCGAAGCCCACGGCGTGGTACCGGCGCGGCTCAACATCGGCGGCGGTTTCGCCACGGCGTACCGGGAGCCCGCGCCTTCGCTCGCGGAGTACGCGGCCGGGATCGACACCTCACTGCGCAAGCACTTCCCGCAGCGGGTCCCCGAACTGACGCTCGAACCCGGGCGTGCGATCGTCGCCGAGGCCGGGGTCATCAGAACCGAAGTCGTGCTTGTCTCGCGGAAGTCTGCGACCGATGAACGCCGCTGGGTGTACCTCGACGTCGGCCGCTACAACGGACTCGCCGAGACCGAGAACGAAGCCATCGCCTACCGGTTCGAGCCGCTCGAAGACCGGGGCGGACCAGGGGGTCCGGTGATCGTCGCGGGTCCGACCTGCGATGGTGATGATGTGCTCTACCAACGGACGCCGTACGAAATGGCGCTTTCCCTGCGCGCGGGCGACCGGCTCGACATCCCGGGCACCGGTGCGTACACGGCCAGCTACTCGTCGGTGGACTTCAACGGCATCGAGCCGCTGCGGACGTACTGCCTCGGGAGCGACGCCGATGCCGGATGACAGCCTCGTGGTCGGCCGGTTCGCCGGGCGGCATGTGCTCGCGGAACTCGACGGTATCGACGCGACACTGCTCGACGACCCGGTGTTCCTGCGCGAAGCCCTCACTACCGCGGTGACGGAGGCGGGCGCCACGGTGTGCGAGGTGATGTCACACAGGTTCGCCCCGCAAGGCGTCACGGTCCTCGCGATGCTGGCGGAATCCCACGCGTCGGTGCACACCTACCCGGAGATAGGCGCGGTGTTCGTCGACGTGTTCACCTGCGGCGACCAGGCCGACCCGGAGCACGCTGTGCGGCTGCTCGCCAAAGCGCTCGGCACCGACTCGGTGCAGCTGTCCACCGTCCGGCGCGGCCGGCCCCCACTGCCAGGAGAACGCTGATGCCCGCTGGCCGCCAGATCGTCGAGCCGATGGGACAGGGCCTGTCCCGGCTGTGGGACGTCGACGAGGTGCTGTTCGAAACCCGCACCAAGTACCAGGAACTGCTCATCGGGCGGACAGCGCAGGGCGTTTCCCTGTTCTGTGACAACGAACGCCAGAGCACCGAAGCGACCCAGCTCGTCTACCACGAGGCGTTGATGGTGCCCGCGATGCTGCTGGCCCGGCAGGTGCGCCGGGTGCTCGTGATCGGCTCCAGCGAGGGTGTGGCCAGCCGGCTCGCCGTCGCCGAAGGCGCGGAACTCGTGGACCACGTGGACATCGACGAGGTCGCCGTCCGCGCGTGCGCCGAACATCTCCCCTATGGCTACACACGGGAATCGCTGGCCGCGGCGGAACGCGGCGAAGGCCCGGTGCGTGTGCACTACCAGGACGGCTTCACGTTCCTGGCGGAAGCGACCCGGCGCGGTGATCGCTACGACGTCATCGTCATCGACCTGCCGGACGAGAACACCGACCCGGAGGCGCAGCACAATCGCTTGTACGGCACCGAATTCCTGTTCGGCTGCGGGAACCTCCTGACCGAAAACGGAGTGGTGACGTGTCAGGCGGGCTGCCCGACGATGTGGCGCAACGAAACGCTGCTTTCGTCGTGGCGCCGGTTCAATCTTGCGTTCGGCACGGTGGTCTACTTCGGATCCGACGAGCACGAGTGGGCGTTCCTGACCGGGCACCCGCATGGTGTGGACGAGCCGATTTCCGTTATGCGGCACCAGCTCTATCGGGCGAAGTACACGCCGTCCTCAATAGACGAGGCCGCGCTCGCGGGCTGCACGATCCCGCCGCACTCAGTCCGGCACGCGGGTCACGAGGGGTGACCAGCCGCCTTGCCGCACGGGCTGCCTAAGCCTCGAGGCCCTTGAGCATGATCGAGAGCAGGCGGCGGCTTTCCTCCGCGGAGGCATGTTCCGCGGCAAGGCCGATGCCGTGGCCGATCCGGAGGACGTCTATCGCCGTCACGTCCCGGCGGACCGCGCCCGCTTCCTGAGCCGCCGCCAGTAACGCGCCCGCCGCGCCACGCAGGCTCGACTGGCACCACGCGAAGGTCTCGGAGCCCGCATCGATGGACGACTTGAGGGTCATCGCGAGCCCGCGGTTGCGGACGATCCAGTGGACCTCCTCCTTGATCCACGCCGGGAGCGCCTCTTCGGGCGGCAGCTCGGCGAGCAGCTTGTGCGCCCGCTCGCTCAGCTCCCCGATCTCGCCGCGGTAGACGGCCTCGATCAGCGCTTCCCGCGTCGGGAAGTGGCGGTAGAGCGTTCCGGCGCCGACACGAGCGCGTTTCGCGATGTCGTCCAGGCTGGCACCGGGGCCGTGCTCACCGAAGGCGGTCCTCGCGGCAGCCACGATGGCGTCGTAGTTCCGCCGCGCATCCGCGCGCATGGGGCGGGCCGGATCGGCGAGCACCACTGGACACCTCCTGAAAATAACCGGAGAGATTCTCCGAATACTACTTGCACAACCGGAGACAGTCTCCATATCATCGGCGACGCAACTAACCGGAGATTCTCTCCACTTAACCTCGTCGTAACTGGAGTATCCCTTGACCGAGCGGACCCTGCCAGCACCACCCGTGCCGATCGCCGCGTCACCGGCGCGGCTGCGGCCCCGCGTGATCTTGACTCTCGTCCTGATCTGCCAGCTCATGCTCATCCTCGACGCGACCGTGATGAACGTCGCGCTGCCCAAAATCGAAGCCGACCTGGGCTTTTCGTCCACCGGGCTCGCCTGGGTGATGAACGCCTACAGCCTCGCGTTCGGCGGCCTCCTCCTGCTCGGCGGACGGGCGGGAGACCTTTTCGGCCGACGCCGGCTGTTCGTCCTCGGCACGGCCGTGTTCACCATCGCCTCGCTGGCCGGCGGCTTCGCCGATTCGGCCGCGCTGCTGATCATCGCCAGGATCGCGCAGGGAGTCGGGGCGGCGATGGCCGGACCGAGCACGCTGGCCCTGATCGCGACCACCTTCACCGAATCCCGCGAACGCGTTCGCGCACTGGCGCTGTTCTCCGCGATGTCCAGCGGCGGCTTCGCCATCGGGCTCATCCTCGGCGGGTTGCTCACCGAGTGGCTCTCCTGGCGTGCGGTGCTGTTCATCAACGTGCCGTTCGGCGCGGTGATCGTCGCACTGGCCCCCAAGTTCATCCCGCAACCGCCACGCAAGCGGGCGCACCTCGACCTGCCGGGCGCGTTCACCGGGACGGCCGGGGTCGCCGCGCTGGTCTACACGTTCATCAGGGCCGCGGGCAGCGGCTGGGGCGACACCATCACGATGGTCATGCTCGCGGCCGGGCTCCTGCTGCTCGCAACCTTCGTCACCATCGAGCAACGCGCCCGGCAGCCGCTGGTGCCTCTGCGGCTCTTCGCCGACCGCAACCGCGCGGCGGCTTACGTGAACTTCTTCTTCGGGCCGATGGCGATGATGTCGATGTTCTTCTTCCTCACCCAGTTCCTCCAGGAGATCCGCCACTTCGCGGCGCTGGAGACCGGGCTGGCGTTCCTGCCGATGGCCGTCGCGCTGTTCTCCATGAGCCGGGTCGTCCCGAAGCTGCTCGGCAAGTTCGGCCCGAAGCCGATCGCGCTCACCGGGACGACGTCGATGGTCCTCGGCCTGGCGTGGCTCACCCAGCTCACGCCGGACAGCGCGTACTTGACCAGTCTGTTCGGGCCGATGGTGCTGATGGGCCTCGGTGGCGGGCTGGCGTTCTCACCGCTCAACATCGTCATCATGTCGACGGTGCCCGCCGAGGAAGCGGGCGCGGCCGGTGGCGTGCTGCAGACGCTTCAGCAGGTCGGCGCGACGCTCGGTCTCGCCATCCTCGTCACGATCTTCGGGACCTCGGTGCGGAACTCCGGGCCGGCGTCACCCGAAGACGTGATGGTCGGCGGGATGACCGCCGCGTTCGTCGCCTCGACGATCATCGCGGCACTGACCTTCGTGGTGGCACTGACGTTCCGGAAGGTCAGAGCTTCTGACCCGCTTTGATGCGGTGGGTGACCCGGCGCTCGACCAGGAACGAGACGAACGGGACACAGCCCGCGAGCAGGACCAGCACGGTTCCCTTGATGGACCAGCGGGCCTTGATCGCCAGGTCGATCGTGAGGACGAGGTAGATCATGTACAGCACGCCGTGGATCGGCGAGTAGATCGCGGACGGCTCGGCGTTGTCGAAGCCATACCGCAGCACCATCACGAAGCAGAGCCCGAGCAGGCCGACGCCCGTCACGTATGCGGCGGTGCGGAAACGCACCAGCGGTCCCGCCAGCGTCGCCGCGGGACCGGCGGGAGTCACGTCATCAGTTCGCGTGGTCATGATGGTTCGGGGACCTCTCTTAGCTGCTCTGCTGGTCACGGGAGTTGAGTTCAGCTAGGTAGCGGTTGTACGCGGCGAGCTCGTCGTCTTCCTCGGCCGGTGGTGCCACGGCACGCTCCACCCGCGGAGGCGCCGGTTTCACGACTTCCGGCGTCTCCGTGTCCGCGTTCCCCGCGGTGCCGCGAAGCTGGCGGATACGCCAGAACATGAAGGCCGGGAAAAGCCCGAACAGGGGCCACTGCAGTACGTAACCGAGGTTCTGGAAGGTGCCGCTGGCCGAGGAGAACCGCTCCCACTGCCACCACGCGAGGCCGCAGCACACGACCAAGCTCGCCGCGCAAACGGCGGCGATCGCGAGTCGGCGCGACGTACGCGGGCTTACGGGCACGGTTCGACGCTAGCACTCGCGGCGCTGTGAGCTGGTCAGCCGGTGACTTTCACGGCCTGCGCTGCCTTGGCGTACCCGTCGGCAAGACCGAAGACCTTCTGCGCGTACTCCGTCGAGTTGTTGTACGACAGGATTCCCGCCCACCAGCCGCCCGCCGCGGCCATGTCCCGCCCGCCCGCGCAAAGGTAGCGACCGGCGGCAAGGGCTGCGTCGTCGATCTGCTGCGGGTCGCCGAGGCCGTCGCCGTTGCCATCGGACGCCCACTTGTTCCAGGTACCGGGAATGAACTGCATCGGGCCCACGGCCCTGTCGGTGGTGCGATCGCCGTCGAACCGGCCGCCGTCGGTGTCGGCGATGGCTTTGACGCCGGGCGAACCGTCGAGTGGGACGCCGATGATGGGCTTCGAAGGGCGGCCGTCTTGGCCGAGTATCGCGCCGCCGTATTGGCCGTGATTGGACTCTATCCGGCCGATCCCGGCGAGCGTGGCCCACGAAATCTTGCAGCCGGGCTGCGAAGCGCGGATGGCCAGTTCGGCGTTGCCGTAGGCGACGAGCGCTCTGGCCGGAACCCCGGTCGCGGGCGCGATCTTGCTCGCCCAGTTGGCGAGCAGGCCCGCGGTCGATCGGTTCTGACTCTGGCTCTGCTGCTGGGGCGCTGCTTGCTCGGCGCCGCCCCCGGCGACGGTGGCGTTGTCCGGCGCGGCCGAACCCACCGCGACCGGGGCTGCGACGACCTGGAGCGCGGGGATGTCGGTGGTCGTGGGACTCGCCACGGGCGCGGTCGCACTGGTGACCAGCCAGACGCCGCCACCGGCCACGGCAAGCACGGCGACGACGACCACCAGTCGGACGAGCACCGCGCCCATCCGCGAGGGCGCAGGGTCGGCCTTTTCGGGCGTCCCTGCGGCTCGGTCCTCGACTTCAGGCATGCCCACGAACAAGTTCCTCCGGCCGGTCGAGCGTCTTACCAATGAACGAGCCCGCGCAGATCAACTCCCGCCCGCCAGCCCACCGCCACCCTCAACGGAGGCGCTTCGCTGCCACGGTATACCCCGCGCGGGGCCGTTCGCTCGAACTCGGCGCGCCGGTTCCACCCGGCCGTGTTGCTGCTGGATCAGGCGGATTTCTGCTGCCTGGCCAGCCGTGCGACGCACCAGGCGGGGGCGCTGCCCCGGCGAAGGTGCTGCAGGACGGTCATCGGGCCGAGCCGGCGGCTCAGGTCCGACGCCGAAAGCCCCGCCGCCCGGTAGTCCAGGGCACGCTGGTCGAGCGGGCTGATGCCCGCATCCCACCACAGCTCGGCTTCGGTCACGTCGCCGACCATCTGCCACCAGCCGGCGGCGGCGGTGAGCAGTTCCTGCGGCACATCCGGGAGCCTGCGACGCATCGCGTCGAGGTAACCGGGGTCGGTGGAATCCACCGGTGCCCACCGGGACGACCCGGTGCGCTCACGCTGTCCGGGAATTCCCGGTGCGGGACGTGGAACGTCGGCCAGCCAAGCGGATGCGATCCGGTCGACTTCCTGTTCCTCGACGGTCTGTTCGCGCTCGGCCGCCCACTGCCGGATCAACGCGTCCACTCCGGGATCTCCGGTCATCCGTGCCTCCTCATTGCCCCGACGACTTGAGTAAATGACTAAAGAGCCTCAATGATCACAACCGCGAATCCCTGCGCCTGGTTCCGATATCCACGAAAGCCCTCGTGGCCGGCACCAGCTGATCACGCAATGTGAGCACCGTAGGGCCGGTGAGCCGTGCTCCGCCAGACCTCGGATGCGAACAATTCGGCGACCAGGGCGTTATAGGCCTCAATCCACCCGGATGGTCGAGCGCTCGTCGCAAAATTTAGAAAATGTGACTCTGCGTAGCGCTCACAGCGTGTTCACGCGGTTAAGGCCGGCATCACGATCGTGGTGCCGGCCTACGTCATACCTGGGGTCAGGAGAACAACGTTCTGACGAACGTCACGATGGCCTCGGCGCCCTTCTTCAACCAGCCGAGCACATTGTGCACCGCGCCGGCGGATTCAGTGGGCTGAGTGATCAAGAAGAACAGCACGAGCGCGACCACGCCGACGATGAGGATCTTCTTGACGTTGGCTGACATGGCTCCATCCGAATAGGTCCCACTGCACGGACTACGCCCATCCTCCCCTAAAACACCAGGTTGAGAACAGGCCATCACGCAACCGTGATCATCGGTGACTCCTTGTGTCCAAGGGCACGTATCTACTCTAGGAGACCCTTACGGCGGAATGCCACCCAACACCCACGCCGAGGAGCCCGAAAATGACCGACCCGTCCTCGTCGAGCGCGACGGCCCGGTGACACCATGCTCTGAACCGCCCGGCGGTCCGCAATGCGGTCCACGGACCGACCGCGGGGCGCTCGCCCACGCGTTCCGCGCCTTCGACGCCGATCCCCGCCCCGCCGTGGCCATTTTGACCGGGACGCCGGCCGCCACGGCACCTTCGCCCCCTGAAACCCCCGAATATGTCGACAACTTCCGTTCGCAGGCCTAACGGAAGTTGTCGACATATTCGGAAGCGAGGGAGGGCTAGGTGATGGCGCCGGAGGTGCGGAGGGTGGTGATGTCGGCCGGGGTGAGGCCGTATTCGGTGAGGACCTCGTCGGTGTCCGCGCCGGGGTTATGCGGCGCCTCAGGAGTTTCCGGTGGGGTGCGGTCGAACTTCGGCGCCGGGGCGGGCTGCACCACGCCACCGATCTCGACGAACGTGCCGCGCGCGGCGTTGTGCGGGTGCGCCGCGGCCTCCCACGGGGTGAGCACAGGCGTCAGGCAGGCGTCGGTGCCCTCGGCGCGCGCGACGAGTTCGTCCCGCGTGTACTTGCCGATCGCTTCGGCGATGATCTTGCGCAGCCTCGGCCATTCGCTCTTGTCGACGTGCACCGGCAGCTCGTCCGGGTTGAGCCCGAGCACCTTGACCAGGTCCGACCAGAATCGCATCTCGATCGCGCCGACGGCGACGTATCTGCCGTCCGCGGTCTCGTAGGTGTCGTAGAACGGCGCGCCGCCGTCGAGCAGGTTGTCGCCCCGCTCCCCCGGCCAGACCCCCGCGGCGCGCATGCCGTGCAGGCTCGCGGTGAGCAACGCGGCACCGTCCACCATGGACGCGTCGACGACTTGGCCCTTGCCGGACGTCGTGCGTTCGTGCAACGCCGCGAGCACGCCCATCGCGAGCATCAGCCCGCCGCCGCCGAAGTCGCCGACGAGGTTCAGCGGTGGCACCGGGCGTTCCCCTGCGCGCCCGATCGGCTCCAGCGCCCCGGCGATGGAGATGTAGTTGATGTCGTGCCCGGCGGCGGGCGCCAGCGGGCCGTTCTGGCCCCAGCCGGTCATCCGGCCGTAGACCACCCGCGGGTTGCGCGCGTGCACCTGTTCCGGGCCGAGCCCCATCCGCTCGGTGACCCCTGGCCGGAACCCTTCGATCAGCACGTCCGCGGTTTCGACGAGCTTCAGGACGACTTCGACGCCTTCGGGTGTTTTCGTGTTGACGCCGATCGAGCGCCGCCCGCGCGTCAGGGGGTCCCCGGTGATGCCGAGCACGTCGGCGCCCGGTGTCGCACGGTCGACCCTGATCACGTCGGCGCCCAGATCGGCGAGGATCGTGCACGCGAACGGACCGGGCGCGAGCCCCGCCAGCTCCACGACCTTGAGCCCGCTGAGTGGCCCAGCCTTCATCGGGTTTCCCTTCTGTGCCTGCCAAAACGATTCAAGAAAGGGCCAAACAAGTCAGAGCGTGCGGGAAATGATTTCCTTCATGATTTCGCTGGTACCACCGAAAATCCGCGAGATCCGGGCGTCGGCCCAGGCCCGCGCGATGGGGTACTCGGTCATGTAGCCGTAGCCGCCGAACAGCTGCAGGCAGGTGTCGAGGACCTTGTTCATCCGTTCAGTGGTCCACAGTTTCGCCATCGCGGCGCCCTGGACGTCGAGCTCCCCGAGCAGGTGCCGTTCAATGCACTGGTCGAGGAAAGCGCGCGCGACGGCGGCTTCGGTGGCAGCCTCGGCGAGCTTGAACTTGGTGTTCTGGAAGTTGAAGATCGGGCGGCCGAACGCGGTCCGGTCCTTGGTGTACTCGATGGTGAGGTCGATCGCGGCTTCCATGCCCGCCACCGCGGTGACCGCGATGAGCAGCCTTTCCTGCGGCAGCTGCTGCATGAGCTGGATGAAGCCCTGACCCTCCTGCTCCCCGAGCAGGTTTTCCGCGGGCACGCGCACGTCATCGAAGAACAGCTCGGCGGTGTCCTGGCCCTTGAGGCCGACCTTGTCGAGCACCCGGCCGCGACGGAAGCCCGGCGTGGTCGTCTCGACGGCGATCAGGGAGATGCCCTGCGCCCCGGCGTCCGGGTCGGTCTTGACCGCGACGACCACGAGATCGGCGTGGAACCCGTTGGTGATAAAGGTTTTCGCGCCGTTGATGACGTACTCGCCGCCCTCGCGGACCGCGCGGGTCTTGATGCTCTGGAGGTCCGATCCGGTGCCAGGCTCGGTCATCGCGACCGCGCCGACGAACTCGCCGCTGGCGAACTTCGGCAGCCATTCCCGCTTCTTCGCCTCGGAAGCGTAATTCAGCAGGTAGTGCGCCACGATCCCGTTGTGTACCGACACGCCCCACGCGCTGTCGCCCGAGCGTGCCTGCTCCTCGTAGAGCACGGTCTCGTGCGCGAATGTCCCGCCGCCACCGCCGTATTCCTCGGGGATCGACAGCGCCAGCAGGCCGATCTCGCCGGCCTTCGTCCAGACCTCGCGGTCGATCTGCTTTTCCTTCGCCCAGCGTTCCTGGTGCGGCACGAGCTCTTTCTGGAAGAAGCTCCGGACGAGGTCGCGGAAGTCTTCGAGGTCGGTGGTGCTCCACGAGCTCTTTCGAATCTGCAGTGGCACGGCGGGCCTCCTGGTCGCACACCTGGTAAACATTACGTCTGGAATGTAAGTTCTACTCGGAATGTACATCCGTGCAAGACGGCACGTAAAGCCCGGTCGAGGAGGTCCCGCTGTGACCGAGACAACACGTGATCTCCGTGGCCGGGCACACCGGACCCAGGCCGAGCGGCGCGAGCAGACCAAGACGGCACTGCTGGACGCGACCATCGACTGCCTGGTCGAGATCGGCTACGCCCGCACCTCGGTCCAGGAGATCTGTGCCCGCGCTGGGGTGTCGAAAGGCGCCGTGCAGCACCATTTCTCCGCCAAGGCAGAGCTGATGGCCGCCGCCGTCGAGCATCTGACCACCAAGCTGAAGAGCCGGCTCGCCGAATCGATGTCACTGCTCCCAGGCGGCCCGAAAGGCATCCCGGCGGCCATCGACCTGCTCTGGGAGGGCTACTCGGGCACACTGTCGACGGCGGTGACCGAACTGTGGGTCGCCGCGCGGACCGACCCCGACCTGCGCGCCGCCATCCGGCCGGTCGACCGCGCCTTGGGCCGCTCGACGATGGAGCACATCACCTCGATCGCCGGGGACCTGCCGCCGGAGCGCGCGGAAACCCTGTTCTGGCTCACCGTGAACCTCAACCGCGGGCTCGCCCTCGACGCCGAACTCGGCGGCGATCCCCAGCGCCGCAAGCTCCTGCTGGACGAGTGGAAGCGGATCGCGGTCGAGTTCTACCGAAACGGCTAAATTCGCTCCAACAGTGGCAAAAGGGGTCGATTACCGGAAGACTTCGAAGCGAATGGTCCACACCACCGGGGGAGCACCTCTTGACCACCAGCCCACCGAACTTCGCGCCCGGCCCCGAGAGCGACTACTCCGGGGTGGTCCCCCTCGGAGAGCCGTCCGACGCGGAATCCGCCCGTCCCCCGATCCCGAAAGACGCCTCGAGAGTCCGCGAAATCACCGCGGCGGGCCTAGCCGTTTCGGCGGCGGTGGTGGCTGTCGTCAGCACTCTGCTCCCGTACGAGAAATTCGGCAGCGCGAGTGCGAAGGAAACACCGGCTTTCACCGTGCAACTGACCTCATGGCGGCAGGCCGTTTCCCCGTCACCGGAGGTAGGGTGGGACGCGGGTTCCGTCGCACTCTTCGGAATCCCGTACAGCCTGGCGGCCGTGGTCCTGCTGGTGAGCGCGGGACTCCTCCTCGGGGTAGCCGGGACAAAGGGCCGCCGGATCGCGCGGCTGACCATCACCGCGGGCGCGACGGCCGCCTTGTCGATGTTCGCCATGATGGCGGCGAACGTCTTCGCTTTCGTGAGCGCCGGCGAGAACGAATCCGCCAAAGCCGCCGGGATCACCTACGAAAGCGGCCCTGGGATCTGGGGATTCCTGATCGTCGCCGTGCTCGCCGTCGGCGCCGCGGTGCTGGCCCTGTTGCCGACGGCCGAGGCCGCGCAGGCGGAAATGGCCACGCCCCCGATGGGCATCCCCATGCCGCAGGCGAGCCAGGTCCAGCCGCAGGCACCTCAGGTCGCCGAGATCCTGGAGTCACCGGCCAATAAGTGAATCATATTCACGTCCCGCTGAGCGTACCTCCGGTATGCTCTACTCGCCGGTAACAAATGACGGCAGGAAGCGGAGGCGTAATGACCAGCACGACGGCGGCCAGCACGGCCCACGAAAGCATCCAGCCGGGCACGATCGGCGGCGTCGTGGGCGCGCCCACGCCCACGCGGGCCGCGGAGCTGGTTGAGCGCGTGGCCGGCGGCCACGACACCGCGCCGGTCCAGACCTACGCGCCGTTCACCGGGCTGCCGATCACCACGCTCCCCCAGGCCACCGATGCCGACGCCCGCGCGATCTTCGCCGACGCCCGCGCCGCGCAGCACGCCTGGGCCACGTTGCCCGTCGACGAGCGGCAGCGGGTCCTGATCCGGCTGCACGATCTCGTCCTCGACCGGCAGGCCGAAGTGCTCGACCTCGTCCAGGTGGAAGCCGGCAAGTCGCGGATGGACGCCTTCGACGAGGTCAGCGCAGTCGCACTCGTCGCCGCGTACTACGGCAGGCACAGCGCGAAGATCCTCGCGCCGAAACGCCGCGCGGGCGTGCTCCCGGTGCTCACCCGCGCGGGTGAGCTACGCCATCCCAAGGGTGTCGTCGGGATCATTTCGCCGTGGAACTACCCGCTCGCGCTGACCGCGATGGACGTCCTGCCCGCGCTCGCCGCCGGCAACGCGGTGGTGCAGAAGCCGGACAACCAGACCGCGCTGTCGGCATTGTGGCTGCAGGAACTCGCCGAAGAAGCGGGACTTCCGGCCGGGGTCTGGCAGATCATGCTCGGCCGTGGCTCCACGATCGGTGCCGCACTGGTCGAGGAGTCCGACTACCTGTGCTTCACCGGCTCCACGCCGACAGGCAAGGCGCTCGCCGCGCAGGTAGCCCATCGGCTCATGAGCTACTCACTGGAACTCGGCGGCAAGAACCCGATGATCGTGCTGCCGGACGCCCACGTGGCCAAAGCCGCCACAAGCGCCGTCACGGCCTGCTTCTCCTCCGCGGGCCAGCTGTGCGTCTCAGTCGAACGGATCTATGTTCACGAGTCGATCAGGGATGAGTTCACCAAGGCATTCGTCGCCCGCACAGCCGCGCTCAAGCTCGGCGGCGCGCTCAACTACAACGCCGAAATGGGCTCGCTCACCTCAGCCGGCCAGCTGGCGAACGTCACCACCCACGTAGAAGACGCTCGCTCGAAGGGCGCGACCGTCCTCACCGGTGGCCGCCCCCGCCCGGACATCGGCCCCCTCTTCTACGAACCGACCGTCCTCACCGACGTCACCGAAGACGTGACCCTCTTCGCCGAAGAAACCTTCGGCCCGGTCGTCTCCATCTACGGCTACACCGACGTCACCGACGCTATCGACCGCGCCAATGCCACCCCGTTCGGTCTCAACGCCAGCGTCTGGTCCCGCAACGGCCGCGCGGGCTGGGAAGTGGCCGCCCGCCTCAAGGCAGGCACGGTGAACGTCAACGAGGGCTACGCCGCCACCTTCGGCAGCGTCGCACTCCCCATGGGCGGTATGAAGGAATCCGGTGTAGGCCGCCGAAACGGCGTCGAAGGCCTCCTGAAGTACACGGAGTCCCAGTCCATCGCGATCCAGCGCGGCCCGCTCAAACTGCGGCCACCCCGCATCATCCCGCAGTCCCTTTGGGCGAAAGCCATGACCGCAGGCCTCAAGGCCCTCCGTCACCTCCCTCGCCGCTAACCCGCACGACTTGGCAAGGTGGCTCGTGAGTGTTTAGCGGGG